>NZ_JAMYSV010000002.1:0-697134 GCF_040322115.1 Mesorhizobium sp. M0195
AGGCAGGACGGGCACTGCCGGCATTCCGGCGTATAGAGCGGGATGACATGGTCGCCCTTCCTGACCGAGGTGACGCCCTTGCCGATATCGACGACGATGCCGGCGCCCTCATGGCCGAGGATCGCCGGAAACAGGCCTTCGGGGTCGGCGCCCGACAGCGTGAACTCGTCGGTGTGGCAGATGCCGGTTGCCTTGATCTCGACCAGCACCTCGCCATCGCGAGGACCCTCGAGGTCGACCTCCATGATCTCCAGCGGCTTTCCGGCGGCGACGGCAACAGCGGCGCGCGTTTTCATCAGGCAATCCTCCCAAGAGAACCCATAGAGTTTCACATTCCGGCATTGCTGCGGATCATCTCGGAGTCGAAGACCGCAACACGCTCATTCACCGCCGTATTCCCACGAAAAGGCATAGGACTAAAGCAGACACGCAAGTCCACTTGCAGGGCTTTGATAAATCTTGTGGGGTCCGCTAAGCTCATTGCGGGCACCTTGAATTCGCGCTGGTCCGGGAACAATCGGACTTTAGTGCAAGAACAGGCAGTTTTATCGATGACGAGCGCGGTGCCAGGCACACTCGCGGCCTTTTTGTACCTATTTTTCCAGACCGCCGACATTGCGGACGTGATGGCCCAGGAAGTGATGGGCAAGCAACCGGTCGCAACCGACAGGCCGGAAAGAAAGATAACCGAAATCAGAATAGGTTATTTGCGGGCCTACGCGCCGCAACTGGCGCTTTCCCTGCTGGACCTGCCGCCACGCGACCAAGGTGTTGCCGGCGCCAATGTGGCGATCGGCGACAACAATACGACAGGAAAGTTCCTCAGCCAGAAATTCAGCCTCGACATAACCGAGATCAAGCCGGACGCCGACGCGGTACAAGCCTTCAACGATCTGATTGCCAAAGGTGACCGCTATGTTGTCGCGGACCTCTCGGCTAGGCAATTGCTGTCGATCGCAGACATCGCCCGCGACAAGGGCGTTCTGGTCTTCAATGTCGGTGCCACCGACGACAGCCTGCGCGAGGAAGACTGCCGCATAAATATTTTCCATATCGCGCCGACGCGAAGCATGCTGGCTGACGCGCTGGCCCAGTATCTCGTGGTAAAGAAATGGCCGAATTGGGTGCTGCTCTACGGTTCGCATGAGCAGGATCATCTCTACGCGGACGCGTTGCGCCGCGCGGCGGCCCGCTTCGGCGGTCAGATCGTCGCCGAGAAGGAGTTCAAAGACACCGGCACGGCGCGCCGCACCGACACCGGCGCCACGCAGATACAGCAGCAGATTTCCGTGTTCACGCAGGATCTGCCGGAGCATGACGTGGTGCTTGTCGCCGATGAGAGCGAGGTGTTCGGAACTTATGTGCCCTACCGCACCTGGACACCGCGGCTGGTCGCCGGCACGGCGGGCCTTGTCGCGTCGTCCTGGCATCCCGCGAGCGAGCAATGGGGCGGCATCCAGATGCAGAGCCGTTTCCTGAGGACGACCGGTCGGCGAATGCTGTCCAAGGACATGTCGGCCTGGACGGCGGTGCGGGTGGTGGGCGAAGCCAGCACGCGGACCAATGGCGACGATCCGAAGAAGATCGGCGACTACATCCGCTCGGACGATTTCTCGGTCGCCGCCTTCAAGGGACAGAAGCTGACCTTCCGCAAGTGGAACCATCAGCTTCGCCAGCCAATCCTGCTCGGCGACACCAAATCCGTCATCTCGACATCGCCACAGGAGGGTTATCTCCACCAAATCTCCGAGCTCGATACGCTCGGTATCGATCAGCCGGAAACGAAATGCGTACTTAAGTAGAACCAATCGGGAGGAATCTTCGTGCAGAGACGAGCTTGCGCACTCGCCATTCTCGCAACCGGCGTCATGGCCAATCCGGCGTGGGCTTACACCGTTTATGTCTCCAACGAGAAAGACAATACGATAACGGTCGTCGACACGGCGACGATGCAAGTGGTGAAGACCGTCGAAGTCGGCCAGAGGCCGCGCGGTATCACCATCTCGCATGACGGCAAGTTCATCTATTTGTGCGCCAGCGATGACGATACGATCGAATTCATCGATAGCGAGACGCTGCAAATTGTGGGCACGCTGCCATCCGGCCCGGATCCCGAACTGTTCGTGCTTTCGCCCGACGGGACCACGCTCTACGTCGCCAACGAGGACGACAATCTCGTCACCGCGATCAACATCGAGAGCAAGCAGGTCATGACCGAGATTCCCGTTGGGGTGGAGCCTGAAGGCATGGCTATCAGTCCCGATGGCAAAACCATGGTCAACACCTCCGAAACCACCAGCATGGCGCATTTTATCGACACCGACAGCCATGAGGTGACCGACAATGTCCTGGTCGACACGCGTCCGCGCTTTGCGCAATTCAAGCCCGACGGATCACAGATCTGGGTCAGCGCCGAAATCGGCGGCACCGTCAGCGTCATCGATAGTCTCAAGCGCGAGGTGGTGAAGAAGATCCAGTTCGCGATTGCGGGACTGCGGCCCGAAACCATCCAGCCGGTGGGCATCGCGATCAGCGCCGACGGCAAGAAAGCCTATGTCGCGCTCGGCCCGGCGAATCATGTCGCCGTCATCAATACCGAAACCTACGAGGTGGAAAAATACATCCTGGTCGGCCAGCGCGTCTGGCATCTCGACTTCACCCCCGATCAGAAGACGCTGATCACCACCAACGGCAATTCCAATGACATCACCTTCATCGACACGGCGACGGACGAGCCGGTTCAATCGGTTACGGTGGGCCAGCAGCCTTGGGGCGTGGCCATATCGCCCCACTAGACCGCAGCAATGATCAGGGAGGCCGACGTGATGAATATTTGCCGCGGGGATGTTGCACGTGCACTAGATAACCAGCGCGCCCCGAAGGAGCCAGCGGCATGCAGCATGTGAGGACAAGCGGAGCTGGAGACGAGGTGGCGGCGCTCGATGTTGCCGGCGTCAGCCATTCCTATGGTCCGAAGCGGGCGCTCAACGATGTCTCATTCTCGATCGCGCCGGGAACTTTCACCGTTCTGCTCGGCCTCAACGGCGCCGGCAAGACAACTTTGTTTTCACTGATCAGCCATCTTTACGGCACCCGCCGCGGATCGATCCGCATCTTCGGCCATGACGTCAGCCGCGCTTCGGGCGAAGCGCTCAGGCGTGTCGGCATCGTGTTCCAGGCACGCACGCTCGACCTCGACCTCAGCGTCCACCAGAACCTCTCCTACCACGCCTCATTGCATGGCATCGGCGGACACCATGCCCGGCAGCGCATTGCCGCGCTGCTGGATACAGTCAACATGCAGGGCCGTCAGCATGACAAGGCACGCAGTCTTTCCGGCGGCCAAATGCGGCGCATCGAGATCGCGCGGGCGCTGCTCCACCGCCCTTCCCTGCTGCTGCTCGACGAGGCGACGGTCGGTCTCGACATCCAGTCGCGTGCGGGCATTCTGGGCACCATCCGCAAGCTCGTCGAAACCGAGGGCATCGGCGTGCTGTGGGCGACGCATCTGATCGATGAGGTCGACGACGGCGACCATGTCGTCGTGCTGCGGCAGGGCGACCTGGTGGCCAAGGGTAAGGTGGCCGACGTCGTTGCGACGAGCGGTGCCAGTTCGATCCGCGACGCCTTTTCCAAGCTCAACCGCATCGAAACAAGCGGCATCGCGGAGATGTCGCCGTGAGCGCTCCCGCAATGCCCGCAAAAGTCGCGACCCTCACGCCGGTGAGTTTCGAACAATTTGGGCTCCGTCACTACCTCATTTGCCTCAAAGGGATCGTCGTGCGGGAGTGCCTGCGCTTCCTGCATCAGCGCGAGCGCTTCATTTCCTCGCTGGTTCGGCCGCTCGTCTGGCTGTTCATCTTTGCCGCCGGATTCCGGCAGGTGCTCGGCGTATCGATCATCCCGCCCTACAAGACCTACGTGCTCTACGAGGTCTACATCACGCCGGGCCTGTGCGGCATGATTCTGCTGTTTTCGGGCATGCAGTCTTCGCTGTCGATGGTCTATGACCGCGAAATGGGCAACATGCGCACCCTGCTGGTCAGCCCCTTCCCGCGTTGGTTTCTACTGATCTCGAAGATGCTCGCCGGTGTCGCCGTGTCGATCGCGCAGGTTTACGCGTTCCTTATCGTTGCCTGGTTCTGGGGCGTCAAGGCGCCGCCGCTTGGCTATCTCACCGTACTGCCTGCGCTGTTCCTGTCAGGCATGATGCTGTGCGCGCTCGGCATGCTTTTGTCCTCGATGATCAAGCAGCTCGAAAACTTCGCTGGCATCATGAACTTCGTCATCTTTCCCGGCTATTTCGCTTCTCCGGCACTCTATCCCTTGTGGCGTATCCAGGAGGCTAGCCCCCTGCTCTACAAGATCTGCCTCGCCAATCCTTTTACTTACGCCGTCGAACTGATCCGCTTCGCCTTCTACGGCCAGGTTGAGTGGCTGTCGCTAGCCGTCGTTGCCAGCTGCACGCTGCTGTTCCTTGCCGCCGCCATCATCGCCTACGACCCTTCGCGCGGCCTGATGACCCGCAAACAGGACACGGGAGGAAATACCTGATGGCACGAATGAGCCTTGTTCGCGGCCTGGCTCTGGTTGCCATGCTCGCGCCGGGCATCAACGCCATGGCGGCGAACCCCGATCCGGACTGGCCCTGCATGCAGCGCAAGGTGCCGCAACTCTCGCTCGGCCAGATCTGGAACGGACGGGACCTTCCTTCAGCGGCGAAGGACTGGTCGAAGGACCCCACCATCTCCGCCCTGATCGAGGAAGTGGCAGCTCGCCGGATGCCGATTGCGGAAGCTCAAAAGAAGATCAGGGATTTCGCGGCTTCCTTGCCGGCAGAACAGCTTGCACCCAAAATGGCGATGCTGGTGCAAGGCATGTTCGATCACCTGGACGCCGAGCGCTCGCAGGTGATTTCGGGCATTTCCCGCTACGCCCACAAGCAGCTCGAAATGGCCGCCGCGTTGCGCAAGGAAGGGTCCGATGTCGATGCGTTGCGGGCCAAGCCGGATGCAGATCCCGAAGAGATCGATCGGCGAACCGAAGAGCTGAAATTCGCAACGCGAATTTTCAATGAACGCGTCCAATCACTGACTTACGTCTGTGAAGTGCCGACGATAATCGAGCAGCGGCTTTATCAATTGTCCAAGGTCGTCTCGGAAGCGCTCGGCGCGAAGAAATAGAACCCCATTCGATCGTCGCGGCGGATATCACGAACCCCGGCCGGGCAGCACGCGCCAGCGCTGCACGAAATAACCGGGATGCGTCTCGATCCACTGAGCGACCAGCGGCTGCGCCTGCATGAACGCGGTCCCGGGATTCATCGCCAGGCCGTCCACCATCTGTTCGCGTTGTTCACAGGTCTGCGGCACAGCCGTCAGGCAGACCATCATAACGAGCGTGTAAAGCATTGCCCCTTGTCCCCATCGAATCCCGAACTCCATGCCGGGAGGTTTCCGTGATACCGACCCGTCTGCAGAGGTCGCACATACAGATCGCTTACGGGTGTGAAAGGACGTGGCCCCCGCTCTTTCGCGCCGCAACATAACATACCGCTAATCTAACGCCAACGACCGCAGGGCGTTCTCCAGAGCAATCGCGTCAGGTTGCGCCGCGCCAATGTGGTGACGATGGTCCAACGTCGATGATTCCGAGCTTCACGGGATTTCGTCGAGGTCATCAAACCGGCAGCCCGAGTTGCTTTCGCAGGCTGTTGTCGAATGCGGATGCGGGGACGAAACGGCGCAGGAAACTGACCTGGCGCGCCATTGTTCCAGCCGCATAGCGCCTCTTCGGAGCGGGATCGGTCGCAGCCGCCAAAACGGTCCTGGCCACCACTTCCGGCGCATCGCCTTTTTCCATCGCTTTGCGCACAGCTGCATTCATGCCGGCGCGCGCAGAGTCATAGATATCAAGCAACTGATCCGGCCTGGCGAGATTTTCTTCAAATGAGGTGCGGGTATAGGCGGGCTCCACCAAGACGACGCGAATACCGAAAGGACGCAGTTCGTGGTCGAGCGATTCGGAATAGCCTTCAACGGCATGCTTGGTCGACGAATAAAGCGCGAAATAGGGAGCTGGGATGAACCCCTGCACCGAGCTCAAATTGACGATTCTGCCCTTGCCTTGACGGCGCATTGTCGGCAGGACCGCTTTGGTTACTCGCATAATGCCAAAGACGTTCACGTCAAACAGCGACTTGGCCTGGGCCATCGAAGACTCCTCCGCGCCACCAAGCAGGCCAACGCCGGCATTGTTGACGAGCAGGTCGATGCGCCCGGTCTCGGCCAGCACGTCCTGTACAAGTTTCGCCACGGACGCGTCATCGGTCACGTCGCCGGTCAGCATGGTAATGCCGTCGGATCGTTCGGCGACTGCGCGACGGCTGGTTCCGAACACGCGAAAACCCGCGTTCTTCAGGGCTTTGGCCGTTGTGTGCCCGATGCCGCTGGATGCCCCGGTCACCAGGGCGACGCCTAGATTGGTCTTGTTCATGGAGGTCACATCCTTCTTCGTGTTTGGACCGGCGGGGGAGAAGCGCGAAAGGTCGGAGCGGAAGGCGTCAATCATGAGCGCCTCCGGTGCTCGCGCCGGCCAGATCATCCGTCCAGCGCCGGAACAGCGCACTGGCATTAACGCCTCCGAAGCCGAAGCCATTGGAGATTGCGTAGTCCATCGCCATCGGCCGGGCCTGGTTTGCGACGAAGTCGATCCCGTCGCCGGCCGGATCGGGAGCGCTCAGATTGAGGCTCGGCGGTGCCATCTGATCCCTGAGCGCCAGAATTGCGAAGATAGCTCCGAGCCCGCCAGCGGCTCCGAGCAGGTGTCCGGTCGCCGATTTCGTTGCACTGACAGCTATCGCGAAATCGCGCCCGAACACGCTCTTGATCGCTTCGATCTCACCCAGGTCGCCCACCGGCGTGGAGGTCGCATGGGCATTGAGATGACGAACCTCGCGGGGCGAAATCCCTGCTTGGGCGATTGCGATCTCCATGGCCCGGCGCGCACCGTCGCCGTCCTCGGGACCGGAGGTGACGTGATGAGCATCGGCCGTCGTGCCGTAGCCGACAAGCTCGGCCAGCGGTCTTGCGCCGCGCGCCAGGGCGTGGCTCAATTCTTCGATGACCAGCATGCCGGCTCCTTCGCCCATGACGAAGCCGTCCCGCGACTTGTCGAACGGTCGGGAGGCCTCATCCGGACGGTGATTAAAGGAGGTCGAAAGAGAGCGTGCCGCGGCAAACCCACCGAGGCTCACGATATTCATGCATGCTTCCGTCCCGCCGCACACGGCAATATCGGCTTCGTTGGCGCGAATTAGGCGAGCCGCATCGCCGATCGCCTGAATGGCGGCCGCGCACGCCGTCACCGGTGCACCGAGCGGACCTTTGAAGCCATAGCGGATCGAGATGTGGCCTGCCGCGAGGTTCACCAGGAACGACGGCACCGTAAAAGGTGATAGACGGCGGACGCCGCGTCGGTCGACCGTGCGCACCGCCTCGGTTATGGCCGGGAATCCGCCGACGCCCGAGGCGATGATCGTGGCCGTGCGCAAGCGACCTGCTTCCGAGACGGGTGCCCATCTTGCTTGGGCGAGTGCCTCTTGTGCAGCCGCCAGCGCAAAGAGAATGAACCGATCTACCTTGCGCTGATCCTTCGGCGGAAAGACGGCACCCGGATCGAAACCAGCATCCGAATCCTCGTCCAGCGAGGGAACCACCCCTCCGATCTTCGCCGGCAGGTCTCCCACCACATCATCCGGAAGCCTCCGGAGGCCCGAGCGGCCGGCCAGGAGACGCGACCAGGACGCTTCGACATCGGCAGCAAGAGGCGTGACCGCGCCCATGCCTGTTACAACAATCCGTCGCATCTATTTTCCTATCAGTTTGGGTGCGCCGCCGGCGCTACCACGCCGTTCAAGCGCCGGCTGCTTCGCGAACCTGATCGGTCGCCGCATCCAGAAAGGCCTGCGCGAGGTCGGGATCGTTGACGACGCGCGATAACATCAACGCACCGACCATCGTCGAGAGAATGGCCATGGCCTTGCCATCGGAATCCCCGCCACCGGTCCCAGCTATGAAACCGCCGAGGATCTTGAGATGCTCCTTGATCCCGGCTTCGAACGGCGCTTTCACGTCCTTGCCCTGTCTGCCGGCATCCGAACCCAGCGCTACGATCGGGCAGCCGTCCATCTTTTCTCCGCGATGGTCCATGCTGAGGTAGAACGCGATCACCGCGCCAAGCGGATCATCAGGGTTTGCCGCAGTCGCGGCCGACCATCGATGCGAGGCGCTCTCCATCGCCCGCCTGGACGCCTGCGCCGCCAGGTCGTCCTTGGATGCGAACTGCTTATAAAACGCGCCTTGGGTCAGTCCGGCACCCTTCATCAGATCCTTAAGGCCGATACCATCAAACCCGCGCTCCCGAAAAAGGCGGCTTGCCACGTTGATTACGGTTTCGCGGTTTTCCGCGGCCTGGGTACGACTTACGCGCATCGTTAGCTTCCTTTTTGGATTGCATTCGTAATCTATAAATCATATAGAGGTCGAACGCAATCTAAAAAAGGAGATATGAGATGATCCGCAATACCCTGAGCGCATCGCTCCTGGCCGCGCTGTTTCTCGCGACCCCGGCTTTTGCCGAGGAGGCCACCATCGGACGCCCGATCGAGGGCGGCAGCCTGCACGAGGGACACCTTGACATGGTGGTCTACTACGTCCCGGCCGACGGCGACCTCTTGGAGGTCACCGCCACCTTCGCGCCGAAGACCGAGGGCGATCCGCTGCGCGTCGTAATGGGTCTCGCCGACGACGACTCCGTGGCCTTTTCCATGCCGGGTCACCAGGGCTCGCTCTACACGTTCTCAAGGTCCGGGGATGAGGTGACGGTCTCGACCGGGACCGACATGCATCTGCGAGCCGACGCGACAATGCGCTGAGCCGAAGTTCAGACCGCAACCTGCGTGCTGCTGGCCGTTGGCTCTCGCGTCCGCGCGAGTCGCCACACGGTGCCTCGATCACGCCATCTAATAAGTTTGGGGCAAGCGTTTTGCCTGCACCGCGCGCCCTAACTCGCGCGACCTCCAGTGTTCGGTTCCTCGTGCGGATAGAGCTTGCCGAACAGGGGCAGGTACATCGCGCCCTTGCGCATCAGAAAATCGTGGAAGGTCGCCATCGCCGGCGAGATCGCGTGATCGCTGCGCATCACCGAAAACCATTGCCGGCGGATCGGCATGCCGACAACGTCGAGGATAACCAGCCGGCCGGCTTCGGTTTCGGCAGCGATGGTGTGGGCAGAGATGAACGCGATGCCGAGCCCGGCCATCACCGCCTGCTTGATGGTCTCGTTCGAGTCCATCTCGACGCCGAGATCGTCGATGCGGCCGGGCACGTCGCTCAGGAATATTTCCAGTGAGATGCGCGTTCCGGAGCCGGGCTCGCGAATGAGGAAATGCTCCTCGGCGATCCGCTCCTTGGAAATGTCGCGTGCCGACGCCAGCGGGTGGTCGGGTGGTGCGATGATGACCAGCGGGTGATCGCCGAAGACCGAAGCACGCACCGGGACTTCCTTGGCCGGGCGTCCCATCAGCGCGATATCGATGTCGTGGTTCTTCAGATTGTCAATCGTCTCGGCGCGGTTGCCGATGGCAAGGTGCATGTCGATATCGGGATGTTCCTTCATGAAGGCGGCCATCAGCCGCGGCGCGAAATATTTGGCCGTGGAAACGACGCCGAGCCGCAAGCTGCCGGCGCGCACGCCCTTGATCGCATCCATCTTGTCTTCGAGCAGACGAAGCCGCTCCTCGATGGCCTGTGCCGTCTCGACGAAGGCCAGACCTGCGGCAGTGGGACGCATGCCATCCGACGTCCGGTCGAACAAGGCCAGTTGGAACTCCTCCTCCACCTGCCGCAACTGGATCGTCACCGCTGGAGGAGACAGGCCTAACGCCTTGGCCGCGCTGACGATTTTTCCGTGGCTGATGATTGCCTGAACGGTCTTGAATTGCTTAAGCGTGAGGTTTCTCATATGGCATACTAAAATTTTTTTACTGCCGGAGTAAAGTTATTGAATTTTACTTATCCAGCGTCGTTTGTTCTCCTTTCCCAATCCGGCCGACCCCAGGAGAGGCGGCTGGATCGGGAGGTTACGATGCCAGCGGCAACGCTCGACGCTTTTCTGAACTCCTATCTTGGCGAGCCGGACGAACCGCGCTCCGCGGTCGTAGCGACCATCCGTCAGCTGACGCAGGCGGCCACCACGATCCGCAACACCATCAATCAAGGGGTGCTCGGCACGGCCTTTGCCGGAACCCGCGGCGCCAATGCTGACGGCGACATCCAGAAGGATCTCGATGTCTTTGCCGATGACATCTTCCTCGACGCCATGCGCCACGCTCCGGTCGCGCTCTACGCTTCCGAGGAACTGGAGCAGCCGGTGCTGCTCGACAGGCAAGCGGCTCTTGCCATCGCCATCGACCCGCTCGATGGCTCATCCAACATCGACACCAACGTGTCGATCGGAACGGTCTTCTCGCTCCTCCCTGCAATTGGTGCGCCGGATAGGAATCCGGCCGCCTCGTTTTTGCAGGCAGGCGTGAACCAGCTGGGCGCCGGTTTCTTCATCTACGGGCCGCAGTTGGCGCTGGTTCTGTCGCTCGGCAGCGGCACCCATGTCTTCGTTCTCTCGACCCGGCTCGGCACCTTCGTCCAGGCCTACGAGAGCCGGATCATCCCACAGCGAACCCAGGAGTTCGCCATCAATGCCGCCAACTACCGGCATTGGGACGAGGCGGTGCGGCTCTACATCGACGACTGCCTTGAAGGCACCGAAGGCCCACGCGAGAAGGACTTCAACATGCGCTGGATCGCCTCCCTGGTCGCGGACTGCTACCGCATATTGATGCGCGGCGGCGTATTCCTGTATCCGGGCGACAAGCGCAAGACTTACCGCCAGGGGCGACTGCGCCTCGTCTATGAGGCAAACCCGATCGCCTATCTCGTCGAACAGGCGGGCGGTGCCGCCACCGATACGATCACCCGCATCCTCGAAATCGAACCAGAGAACCTTCACCAGCGCGTGCCCATGGTTTTCGGATCGGCGCGCGAAGTCGCGCGCGTCACCCGCTACCACACCGAACCGAGCGCCATCGGCGAACGCGCGCCGCTGTTCAGCCGCCGCGGCCTTTTCAGGGCCTGAACACCATGTCGGCAAAGCACCCCATCATTACCATCACCGGGTCGTCGGGCGCAGGCACCACCTCTGTCAAGCGCATCTTCGAACTGATCTTCCGGCGCGAGAACATCGGGGCCGCCTTCATCGAAGGCGATGCTTTCCATCGCTACGACCGCGCCACGATGAAGGCGAAGGTGGCCGAGGAGGAAAAGGCGGGCAATCCGAACTTCACCCACTTCCATGCCGAGGCCAATGAATTGGCAATCCTAGAAGAGGTATTCGAGGAATATGGCCGCCGGGGAACCGGAAAGACCCGCACCTACATCCATGACGAGGATGAGGAGAAGCAGTACGGCACGCCGCCGGGACATTTCACCGAATGGCGCGAATTTCCGCCGAGCGACCTGCTCTTCTACGAGGGCCTGCATGGCTGCGTCGTCACCGACAAGATCAACCTGGCCAGGCACGCTGACCTTAGGATCGGCGTGGTGCCAGTCATAAATCTGGAATGGATCCAGAAGATCCACCGCGACCGCGCAACGCGCGGCTATTCCACAGAGGCGGTGATGGACGTGATCTTGCGGCGCATGCCGGACTATGTCCGCTACATCGTCCCGCAGTTTTCGCAGACCGCCATCAACTTCCAGCGCGTGCCGATCGTCGACACGTCCAATCCGTTCATCGCACGCTGGATTCCGACGCCCGACGAATCGATGCTGGTCATCCGCTTCGCCAATCCCCGCGGCATCGATTTCCCCTACCTGCTTTCGATGATCCACGACTCGTTCATGTCGCGGCCGAATTCCATAGTGGTGCCCGGCAACAAGCTCGACCTTGCCATGCAGCTGATCCTGACGCCGCTCATCCTGCAATTGATCGAACGCAAGAACCGTGTGTCGTGAGGAGCACGCCATGAACAGCCAGGCAGCAGCATTGAAGCCCGTCGCCGCCGTCTCGGAGCGCAACATGGCGAACGCCATTCGCGCATTGGCGATGGACAGCGTCCAAAAGGCCAATTCCGGTCATCCGGGCATGCCGATGGGCATGGCCGATGTCGCAACGGTGCTGTTCAGCCGCTTCATCAACATCGATCCGTCGGCGCCCAACTGGCCCGATCGCGACCGCTTCGTGCTGTCGGCCGGGCACGGCTCGATGCTGCAATATGCGCTGCATTACCTGCTCGGCTACGAGGACATGCCGATCGAGGAGCTGCAGCGGTTTCGCCAGCTGGGCAGCCGCACCGCCGGACATCCGGAATATGGCCATGCGCTCGGCATCGAGACGACGACCGGTCCGCTTGGACAAGGCATTTCGACCGCGGTCGGCATGGCGCTGGCGGAGCGCATGCTTGCTGCCCGCCACGGCGCCGATCTCGTCGACCATTTCACCTACGTGATCGCCGGCGACGGCTGCCTGCAGGAAGGCATCAGCCACGAGGCGATCGATCTTGCCGGTCACCTGAAGCTTTCGCGGCTGATCGTCTTCTGGGACGACAATGCGATCTCGATCGACGGACCGACTTCGCTGTCGACATCGATGGACCAGCCGGTACGGTTCAAAGCCGCTGGATGGCATGTCCAGTCGGTGAACGGCCACGACATCGAAACCGTTGCGGCGGCAATCGAAGCGGCGCAGCAATCGGACCAACCGTCTCTGATCGCCTGCCGCACGGTGATCGGCAAGGGGGCGCCCCACCTGGGCGGTTCGGAAAAGACGCATGGCGCGCCGCTTGGCGATGCGGAGATCGCCGCGACGCGCGAGAACATCGGCTGGGCCTACGCGCCGTTCGAGGTGCCGGACGATATCCTTTTCGCCTGGCGCGAGATCGCCAGCCGCGGTCAAGCGGTGCGGCGCGCCTGGGAGCAGCGGCTTGCCGCCTCGCCGCAGCGTGGGGCCTTCGAGATCGCGGTCGCCGGCGCCCTGCCCGAGGCGGTCTTCGAAGCGCTCGGTGTTTTCCGCAAGGAGCATGTCGAAAAGGCGACCAAGGTTGCGACGCGAAAAGCCTCGGAAATGGCGCTCGCTGCAATCAACTCCGCAACGGAACTGACCGTCGGCGGCTCCGCCGATCTGACGCATTCGAACCTGACGATCACCAAGGGGATGGATCGCATAGCGCCTAATGACTATGCCGGCCGCTACATTCACTACGGCATCCGTGAGCACGGCATGGCCGCGGCCATGAACGGCATCGCGCTGCATGGCGGCTTCGTGCCTTATGGCGGCACGTTCCTGTGCTTTGCCGACTATGCGCGCGGCGCGATGCGGCTCTCGGCGCTCATGGGCCAGCGCGTCATCTATGTGATGACGCACGATTCCATTGGTCTCGGCGAGGACGGCCCGACCCACCAGCCGGTCGAGCACCTGGCGATGCTGCGGGCGACGCCAAACCTCAACGTCTTCCGTCCGGCCGACATCATCGAAACGGCGGAATGCTGGGAACTGGCACTGAGAAGCGAGAACCGGCCAAGCGTGCTGGTGCTCTCGCGCCAGAACCTGCCGATGCTGCGCCAGGGGCACGGCGACGAGAACCGGTCGAGCCGTGGCGGCTACATCCTGCGCGAGCCAGCCCGGCACCGCGCCGTGACGCTGATCGCCACCGGCTCGGAGGTCGAGATTGCTATTGCCGCCGCCGAACGGCTGGAGACCGAGCACGGCATCGCCGCCGCGGTCGTCTCGATGCCGTGCTGGGAGCTCTTTGAGGAACAGGACGCGGACTACCGCAAGGCCGTCCTCGGCTCGGCGCCGCGCATCGCCATCGAAGCCGCAGCACGGCTCGGCTGGGACCGCTGGATCGGCGACACCGGCGCTTTCGTCGGCATGGCTGGTTTCGGCGCCAGCGCCCCTGCCCCGGATCTCTACCGGCATTTCGACATCACGCCCGAAGCCGTCGCGGCAGCGGCGCTGAAGCTCATCATCTAGGAGGACGACCCATGGCCCGCATCACCCTTCGCCAGCTTCTCGACCATGCCGCCGAGCACGGCTACGGGGTGCCGGCATTCAATATCAACAACATGGAACAGGGCCTCGCCATCATGGAGGCGGCCAGGGCCTGCGACGCGCCGGTCATCATCCAGGCCTCGCGCGGCGCCCGCTCCTATGCCAATGACATCATGCTGGCCAAGATGATGGAGGCTTTGACCGAAATCCATCCGGCCATTCCGCTCTGCATCCATCAGGATCACGGCAACAACGAAGCCACCTGCCTGTCGGCGATCCGCCACGGCTTCACCTCGGTGATGATGGACGGGTCATTGATGGCGGACGCCAAGACGCCGGCGAGCTACGAGTACAACGTCGCCATCACCGAACGTGTCGCACGCATGGCGCATTGGGTCGGCGCTTCAGTCGAAGGCGAGCTCGGCGTGCTCGGCTCGCTGGAAACCGGCCAGGGCGAGGCCGAGGACGGGCACGGCGCCGAAGGTGCGCTTTCCCATGACCAGCTTTTGACCGATCCCGATCAGGCGGTCGACTTCGTGACCGCCACCCGGGTCGACGCGCTGGCGATCGCCTGCGGTACCTCGCACGGTGCCTATAAATTCAGCCGCAAGCCTGACGGCGGCATCCTGGCCATGCAGGTGATCGAGGCGATCCACGAAAAGCTGCCCAACACGCATCTGGTCATGCATGGGTCTTCCTCCGTGCCGCAGGAACTGCAGGACATCATCAACAACTATGGCGGCGAGATGCCCCAGACCTTTGGCGTCCCGGTCGAGGAAATCGAGCGCGGCATCCGCTCCGGCGTGCGCAAGGTCAACATCGACACCGATTGCCGAATGGCCATGGCCGGGCAGTTCCGCCGCGTCGCGACGCAGGACCCGCGCGAATTCGATCCGCGTAAATTCCTGAAACCCGCCATGGACGCGCTGCGCGACCTTTGCCGCGATCGCTTCGAACGCTTCGGCACCGCAGGCCACGCGTCGAAGATCAGGGTGATCGCCATGGATGAGATGGCGAAACGTTACGCCGCAGGAAAGCTCGACCCGCATATCGCAACCGCGAAAGCCGCCTGAGCGGCAAACAGGAGACCTGCCATGAACAAGATCGACATGCCTTCAGCAGGCACGCTCAAGGAAGGCAAGGAACGCTACAGGTCGGGCGTCATCCCCTACAAGAAGATGGGCTACTGGGAGGCCGACTACCGACCCAAGGAGACCGACCTGATTGCCATGTTTCGGATCACGCCGCAGCCCGGCGTCGACCACGAGGAGGCGGCCGCCGCTATCGCCGGTGAATCCTCTACCGCGACATGGACCGTGGTGTGGACCGACAGGCTGACCGCCTGCGAGCTCTACCGCGCCAAGGCATTCAAATCCGAGCCGGTGCCGAACACAGGTCCAGGCACCAGGATCGAGCAACAGTACTTCGCCTATATCGCTTACGACCTCGACCTGTTCGAGCCCGGCTCCATCGCCAACCTGACTGCATCGATCATCGGCAACGTGTTCGGCTTCAAGGCCGTCAAGGCCCTGCGGCTCGAAGACATGCGCATTCCGGTGGCTTACCTCAAGACCTTCCAGGGCCCGGCGACCGGCATCGTGGTGGAACGCGAGCGGCTCGACAAGTTCGGCCGGCCGCTGCTCGGCGCGACGACGAAGCCGAAGCTTGGCCTGTCAGGCCGCAACTACGGCCGCGTCGTCTACGAGGCGCTGAAGGGTGGCCTCGACTTCGTCAAGGACGACGAGAACATCAACTCGCAGCCCTTCATGCATTGGCGCGACCGTTTCCTCTACTGCATCGAGGCTGTGAACAAGGCGTCGGCCGCCACCGGCGAAGTCAAGGGCCATTATCTCAACGTCACCGCCGGCACGATGGAGGAGATGTACGAGCGCGCCGAATTCGCAAAACAGCTTGGCTCCTGCATCGTCATGATCGACCTCGTCATTGGCTACACGGCGATCCAGTCGATGGCCAAGTGGGCACGCCGCAACGACATGATCCTGCACCTGCACCGGGCCGGCAACTCGACCTATTCGCGCCAGAAGAACCACGGCATGAATTTTCGCGTCATCTGCAAATGGATGCGCATGGCCGGCGTCGATCACATCCATGCCGGCACGGTAGTCGGCAAGCTGGAAGGCGACCCGCTGATGATCAAGGGGTTTTATGACACGCTGCGCGAGGAGCGCACGCCGCAGAACCTCGAAACCGGGCTGTTCTTCGATCAGGACTGGGCCTCGCTCAACAAGGTGATGCCCGTCGCCTCGGGCGGCATCCATGCCGGCCAGATGCACCAGTTGATCCACTATCTCGGCGAGGACGTCATCCTGCAGTTCGGCGGCGGCACGATCGGCCATCCGGACGGCATCCAGGCCGGCGCGACGGCCAATCGCGTCGCGCTGGAGGCGATGATCCTCGCCCGCAACGAGGGCCGCGACTATCTGCGCGAAGGCACCAAGATCCTCGAACAGGCGGCCAGATGGTGCACGCCGCTCAAGGCGGCCCTGGAGACGTGGAAGGACGTCACCTTCAACTACGAATCGACCGACACGGCCGATTTTGTGCCAACCGCAACGCCGAGCTTCTAGACGAAAGGAACCGTCGCCATGATGACCAATCCGGGAAACAAGGTCACGCAGGGACAGTTTTCGTTCCTGCCCGAGCTAACCGATGAGCAGATTTCGGCGCAGATCAAATACGCGCTGAAAAACCACTGGGCGGTCAGCGTCGAATACACGGACGATCCGCATCCGCGAAACACCTATTGGGAAATGTACGGCAACCCGATGTTCGACCTGAGGGACCCGGCGGGCATCCTGCTTGAAGTCAACAATTGCCGGAAAGCCATGCCCAACATGTATGTCAGGGTCACTGCCTTCGATTCGACCAAGGGCTGGGAAGCGCCGCGCATGTCATTCATCGTCAACCGGCCACCCAATGAACCCGGCTTCCGGCTGCTGCGCCAGGAGCGCGATGGCCGCAGCCAGGGCTATTCGATCGTCCCTTATGCGACCGACAGGCCCGAAGGCGAGCGGAGCTAGGCGAAACCATGCTGGACGCGATAGCAGAGCGCGCTGCCGCGCAGGGCGAATCGGTTGATCTGCAGGCCGAGTTCGAGGCATCCAACATCGACGAGGTGATGGATAAGCTCGACCGCGAACTCGTTGGTCTAAAACCCATCAAGACCCGTATCCGCGAGATCGCGGCGCTGCTTCTGGTCGACCGGCTTCGCCGCAAGTTCGGCCTGACCTCGGGCGCGCCGACGCTGCACATGAACTTTACGGGCAATCCCGGGACCGGAAAGACCACCTTGGCGCTCAGAATGGCAGAAATCCTGCATCGTCTCGGCTATGTCCGCGAAGGGCACATGGTCGCGGTGACGCGCGACGATCTCGTCGGCCAATATGTGGGCCACACCGCGCCCAAAACCCGCGAAGTGATCAAGCGCGCCATGGGCGGGGTGCTTTTCATCGACGAGGCTTATTATCTCTACAAGCCCGAGAACGAACGCGACTACGGTCAGGAATCGATCGAAATCCTGCTGCAGTGCATGGAAAACAACCGTGACGATCTGGTTGTGATTCTTGCCGGCTATAAGGACAAAATGGACCGCTTCTTCGACAGCAATCCCGGCATGCGCTCGCGCATCGCCCACCACCTCGACTTTCCCGACTACGGCGTCAGCGAACTTAAATCGATCGCCGAGATCATGCTGGCGGAACAGAATTACCGTCTCAGCGAAGCAGCGGCCAAGGCGCTCGAAGAGTATCTCCCGATCCGCATGCGGCTGCCGCATTTCTCCAACGCCCGCTCGGTCCGCAATGGGCTCGACCGTGCGCGGCTTCGCCAGGCCAACCGGCTTTTCACGTCGCGCGACCGGGCGTTGACGAAAACCGATCTTATCACCATCGAGGAATCCGATATTCGCGGCAGCCGCGTGTTCGCGGAAGGTAAGCTCGAAGGCGAACCAGAGACGAAGGCGCGCTGACAAGATGACGGCGGTTGGTGCGCAGCGACCGGAAACGGACGACAGAATGGGAGTCGACGATCATGGATACCAAGACAATCATCGCGCCCTCGGTGCTTTCTGCGGACTTCTCGCGGCTCGGCGACCAGGTCGAAGCAGTCGTCCGGGCGGGTGCCGACTGGATCCATCTCGACGTGATGGACGGCCATTTCGTGCCCAACATCACCTTCGGTCCGGCGGTGGTCAAGGCGATCCGTGATCGGACGGACAAGGTCTTCGATTGCCATCTGATGATCGCGCCGGCCGACGCCTATCTCGCCGCCTTCGCCGATGCCGGCTGCGACGTCATCACGGTGCACGCCGAGGCCGGGCCGCATCTCGACCGTTCGCTGCAGGCAATCAGGAATCTCGGCAGGAAGGCCGGCGTGTCGCTGAACCCGTCAACGCCGGAAAGCGTGATCGAATATGTGCTTGACCGGCTCGATCTTGTGCTTCTGATGACGGTCAATCCGGGCTTCGGCGGCCAGGCATTCATTTCGGCTGTCGTCGACAAGGTCAGGCGGGTCAAGGCGCTGGTTGGCCAACGTCCGATCGACATCGAGATCGACGGCGGCGTCACGCCCGAGACCGCTCCGCTGGTCACCGCGGCCGGCGCCAATGTGCTGGTCGCCGGCTCGGCCATTTTCAAGGGTGGCACCGAGGCTGCCTATCGGGCCAATATCGGCGCCATCAGGCAGGCGGCCGACGGGGCGCTCCAGAAAGCCGCGTAAAACCATCTCATCGGAGGGCAACATGGGGGCAATCCCACCTGTCTGTGATTTCGGCTGGCAAGCCGTCGATTTCGTTTTGCCCGGCGTCGACGGCAAATCGCATTCGATCTTCAGCCACGCCGGCCCGAACGGCTTGGTGGTGGCTTTCATCTGCAACCACTGCCCCTATGTGAAGGCGGTGATTCCGCGCATGGTGCGCGATGCCAACGACCTCAAGGCAGAAGGCGTCGGCTTTGTCGCCATCAACCCAAACGATGCCAACGCCTACCCTGATGATTCCTTCGACAACATGAAACTTTTCGCCAGGACGAACGGCTTCACTTTCCCCTACCTCCACGACGAGCACCAGACGGTGGCGCGTGCCTACGGCGCCGTTTGCACTCCGGATTTTTTCGGGCTCAACAACGAGTTGACGCTGCAATATCGCGGCCGGCTTGACGCGTCGCGACGCGACGCCGAATTGCCCGGCCTCAGGCGCGATCTGTTCGAGGCGATGAAGCAGGTTGCCCGAACCGGCGACGGACCGCTGGACCAGATCGCTTCGATCGGCTGTTCGATCAAATGGAAGGATGCTGCATGAACGTCGGCGCAGGCAGGCCGTTTCGATCGCCTAGGGCGATCCTGTTCGATCTCGACGGTACGCTGGTCGATTCGGCGCCTGATATAACGGCGGCCGTCAACGAATTGCTGGCCGGCCGCGATCTGCCGCCGCTGCGCCTGGATCAGGTCAAGGCCATGATCGGCGGCGGCATCAGGAAACTGGTCGAGCGAGCTTTCGCGGCTTCAGGCACGCCGCTCCTCGGCAGCGCGCTCGATGAGGCCAACCGCGTCATGGCGCCGATCTATCGCAGGCATCTGACCGGCCGCACAAGGCTGATGCCTGGCGTCAGGGAGGTTCTCACGCACTTGCATTTGAGCGGAATAGCCATGGGCGTGGTAACCAACAAGCCGCAGTTGGCGGCACGCGAAATCCTGCTGCATTTTGGGCTGACGGACTATCTCGGCGCGATCGTCGGCGGAGACGCGGTGACATACTTGAAGCCCGCGCCAGACGCGCTATTGCTGGCGCTCGACCAGCTTCAGGTCGAACCTCGTGATACGCTGATGGTCGGAGATAGCAGCGCCGACGTGGCCGCCGCCCGCGCGGCCAGCATGGCAGTCGTTCTGCTGCGTGGCGGATACAGCCAAATTCCCGTTGAAGAGCTTGGCGCCGACCTCGTTTGCGACAGCCTGTTCGATCTGCCGTCCGCGATGCAGACGCTGCAAGACGCTGCGTGACCCCCAAGCGCAAAGTCCAAGCCAACGCCGGCCGGGCGCACTCCAAATGGCCGGCGGTACCGCGTTATTTGGAGAATTGCTTCAGATAGGCAATGACATTGGCGATGTCCTCGTCCTTCTTGAGGCCGGGAAACGCCATCTTCGTTCCTTTGACCATCGCCTTGGGATCGCGAAGATAGTTCGTCAGCGTGGCTTCGTCCCATTTGACACCCGACTTGCCGGCCTCGGTCATGGCCTTGGAATAGCTGAACCCCGGATGCGTCCCGGCCGTTCGGCCGATGACGCCGTTCAACGACGGACCGACCTTGTTCTGGTCCTTGTCTGCGACGTGGCAGACCTTGCATTTGGCAAACACCTTCTCACCCGCCGCCGCATCCTGGGCCTGGGACTGGGTGGTGACAAAGGTAGCGACGGACACGGCGGCGAAAAATGCGACTGCGCGCATGGCATTTCCTCATTGATCGTGTGAGTGCCCTAGATAATTTACGCGTGTCGATGCCTAGACCGCCGGCATCCGTTTTTGTGCGGGAGAGCGAACTATTCGTCCTTTCCCCCGGGACCGGCAGCACCTACACGCCTCGAAAAGCTAGACTGCCGATGAAGGAAGTCAATCGTACAAAGGTCCTGCTTCGTTTCCCGACTGCGCGAAGGGTGTAGCGACAGGCGGTCCACATCATTGACGCCTATTGGCCGAACGCGTAGCCTCACTCCAACCGGTTTGCTGTTTGGGCACCTTCAGGAATCCGCGCAACTCCAAAGCACGAACTCTGGAGAGTTCGCCGCGCAGGCGACGATAAGTGCCAAATGGACATGGTCGATCTCATATTAACGGTGTGCCTTAGCGCCAATCCGGGCAATTGCCGAGATGAGCATCTCTATTTCGAGAGCCGCGGCTCTCTGTTCCAATGCATGTTCCTGGCGCCCGCCGAGATCGCAAAATGGTCGCAGGAAAATCCGAGGCTCAGGGTCGTGCGCTGGAAATGTGCCTTTCCGAGCAAGGAACGAGCGATTTGATAGGCATTCCTGGTTCGTCGACGGCCCTGAAAGGGGAGACGCCATGATGATTTCGCGGCGCGCGACACTGCGCTTGGCGGCTGTGGGGGCAGCCGCCATCCTCGCCTCAAAGCCGGTTGTGAGAGCGACCTTTTGCTGTCGTTCCACCAAAACCTTCCGGGCGTGACCTGATCGCTTTACGGCTCGAATGCGGATTGCAAGTTATTTCGCAGCCAATGGCCAATAGAAACGGCGAGACTGTGAGGCACCGCCACGCGTGCCTGTTCCGCCTGACTAAAAGCAACGTACGTCGGCTTCAGCCTGCGCGCGTTTCAGTTCCGTGCGCGCCGCCTTCGCTGGCGCGCTTTCGCGAAACAACCCTGCCGCCTCCCCTGTCGTCAGTGACATGCTTTTGAAGGTCTCCGCCCTCTCATAGTGATCGTAGGGAAGGATCGAGGCGATAACATCGATCGAGCAGGAACAGCTTTCAAGCGCCTGACGTGTCTGGCCATTTGTTTGCATGCAGCCGAGCACGTAATCGGCAATCGTTGCCGTCGGGTAGTCTCCCGCGGCGCTGGCCGGGTTCGCAAAGGCCAGTGTCGCCGAAAAGACCAGCGGTAGGATAAAAGACCCAACAGATCTGATCATGAGGGAACCTCCAGTTGGCCTGGACACGATGTATCCGGACAGGATTATCGCCCCAATTGGTGACGTACCGCAAAGCCAGTCAAGCTCCCATGGCCTGCTTATAGGACCAAAGGAGGAATGCCCTGTCGACCGGCAAAAGTTGGATTCACGGCCCGCTGCGCACCCCGCTTCCAGCGGTCATTTCATGCCTCGCCCACTATCGGCAACCAACCAGACGCACGCATACTTACCTCGAAGCGATCTTGTAAATTACATGGAAATAAATTCCAAAACGAATTACATCAACAATACAACAACGATATGGATATTATATATGTCGTCGCTTCCAGCCATTCTCTCAATAGTTCCGCGCAGGATACTTCTCTTGTTTGTGTCTTTATACTGCGACGCACCATAATAGATATTGCACCGCAATATCACCTCAGGGTTTTTCCTTGCTTGGCCTTTAGCGATGACATAGCTTTTTCCCTGTTTCCGGCTTCAAGAGCGCCATTGTCAGGGAGCGGTGGCAGTCTTTCGAAGGCCAAGTGGGGCGGGCAATAACGTGCCCTCTGCTTGTCGGGGTAGGTCGTGACAGCTGCCGGAAATTACTTCCCCACATGAATCGCTTGGGCAGGCCCCTTGTGGGCTTGACGGTCGATTCGTCACTGTGAACCTCGGGAGGATGTCGGATGCGTGTACTTGCGAAAACTACCTACATACTGACGACCGCGGCTTTTTTATCGCTCGGCGCTGCCTATACGGCTTCGGCCAATGAAGACCTTGCAAAGCTCGCATCGGATGCGAAGAACTGGGCGATGCAGACGGGTGACTACGCCAACACCCGCTATTCCAAACTCAACCAGATCACTGCCGACAATGTGAAGAACCTGCAGGTCAAATGGAGCTTTTCCACCGGCGTGCTGCGCGGTCACGAAGGCGGGCCGCTGGTCATCGGCGACGTGATGTATGTCCACACGCCTTTCCCAAACAACGTCTATGCTCTGGACCTCAAGAATGACGGCAAGATCCTGTGGAAATACGAGCCCAAGCAGGACACGAACGTCATTCCGATCATGTGCTGCGACACGGTCAATCGCGGTGTTGCCTATGGCGACGGCAAGATCATTCTCAACCAGGCCGACACCACCGTCGTCGCGCTCGATGCCAAGACCGGCAAGGTCGTCTGGTCTGTCAAGAACGGAGACCAGACCGACGGCGGAAAGGGCGAATCCGGCACGTCGGCACCCGTAGTCATCAAGGACAAGGTGCTCGTGGGCGTCTCCGGTGCTGAATTCGGTGTTCGCGGCTGGCTGGCCGCCTACAATCTGAAAGACGGCAAGCTCGCCTGGAAAGCCTATTCGGAAGGTCCTGATGCAGACACCCTTCTCGATCCCGAGAAGACGACCCATCTCGGCAAGCCTGTCGGAAAGGATTCCGGCACGAACACCTGGGAAGGCGAACAGTGGAAGACGGGCGGCGGCACGACATGGGGATGGTATTCCTATGATCCCAAGCTGAACCTGGTCTATTACGGCACCGGCAATCCCTCGACGTGGAACCCGGTCCAGCGCCCAGGCGACAATCGCTGGTCCATGACAATCATGGCTCGCGATGCGGATACCGGTGTTGCCAAATGGCTCTACCAAATGACCCCGCATGATGAGTGGGACTATGACGGCATCAACGAGATGATTCTCGTCGATGGCATGGAGGTCAACGGCGCCAAGCACGACGTGCTGGTGCATTTCGACCGCAACGGCTTTGCCTACACAATGGATCGAGCCACCGGCGAACTTCTCGTCGCCAAGAAATACGATCCGGCAGTGAACTGGGCGACGGAAGTCAACATGGATCCCAAGAGCGACCAGTATGGCCGCCCGCAGGTCGTCGCCAAGTATTCGACCCAGCAGAACGGCGAAGACACCAACTCGACCGGTATCTGCCCGGCCGCGCTTGGAACCAAGGACCAGCAGCCGGCCGCCTACTCGCCGAAGACCGGGTTGTTCTACGTGCCGACCAACCATGTCTGCATGGACTATGAGCCTTACAAAGTGAGCTACACCGCCGGTCAGCCCTATGTGGGCGCCACCGTGTCGATGTATGCGGCGCCTGGCGGTGACGGTAACATGGGCAACTTCATTGCCTGGGATGCAGCCAAGGGTGAGATCGTCTGGTCGAAGCCCGAGCAGTTCTCGGTGTGGTCGGGCGCATTGGCGACAGATGGCGACGTCGTCTTCTACGGTACCCTCGAAGGCTACATCAAGGCGGTCGATAAGGACGGCAAGGAACTCTACAAGTTCAAGACCCCGTCCGGCATCATCGGCAACATCACGACCTACGAGCATGACGGCAAGCAGTACGTCGCCGTTCTGTCCGGCGTCGGTGGATGGGCCGGTATCGGTCTGGCAGGGGGGCTGCTTTCGCCCGACAACGCCGCTGCCTGGCATGGCGCCGTTGATCAGGGCCGTGCGCAGGGCGACCAGACCGCGGTCATTGGAACCGCTGGTCTGGGTGCCGTCGGCGGTTACGCGGCACTTGCCGACTATACGACGCTGGGCGGCCAGCTCACCGTCTTCGGCCTCCCGGACTGATAACCGGGAAGAGCCTTACGGCTAGGTTCGAAAACGAGAGCCCGGGTCACCCCGAAGCCGGGAACCGGGCTCTCGATTGTGCCGCGCACCCAACTCCGATCAATGCCGCTGCACGACGGCAGCCAGGGTTTCTGGCAAACGAAGGAAGAGCCTGAATGATCGTTCGCATTGCAGTTTCCGCTCTCGCCCTGGTCCTGCTGCCTCTGGCCAGCTCAAGTCTGGTACGGGCCGAAGACAGCATGGAGAAAGCCAAGGCGGTGAAGCAAGAAGGAGGCAAATATTTAGATGCGGACGGAAATCCGACCTACAAGATCGAAAACGGAACCGTCGATTGGTACACCTTCAGCGGGTACCGCCGGTATCATTCAGATTGCCATGTCTGTCACGGACAGGACGCCACAGGTTCGAGCTATGCGCCTGCCTTGGTCAATAGTCTGAAAACCATGGATTACGCCACGTTCCTGTCGATCGTCGCCGAGGGCCGCAAGAATGTCGGCGGCGGCAAGGAAAACGTCATGCCTGCCTTTGGCGACAACAAGAACGTCTATTGTTACCTGGACGATCTCTACGTCTATCTGCGCGCGCGCGCCGATGGCGCGGCACCCCGCGGCAGGCCGCCCAAGCACGAAAACAAGGCTCAGGCAGCCAAGGATGCCGAAGCATCCTGCATGGGTGGATGATATGACCGGCTG
The DNA here is from genome assembly GCF_040322115.1 of Mesorhizobium sp. M0195. NCBI lineage: Bacteria > Pseudomonadati > Pseudomonadota > Alphaproteobacteria > Hyphomicrobiales > Phyllobacteriaceae > Mesorhizobium > Mesorhizobium sp. M0195. The sequence goes on from NZ_JAMYSV010000002.1 coordinate 25,028, forward strand.
CACTGCATCGAAGCTGCGCGTCGTTCTGCCGATCCTCGGCCCGCTCGCCTTGCTGCCGTCGAATGTTCTGGCACAAAATGCCGGGCTTGGCGCTGCGGGCGAACTGGTCGATCCCGACATTCTGCGCGTCTGCGCCGATCCCTCGAACATGCCCTTTACCGACAAGAACGGCCAAGGCTTCGAAAACAAGCTGGCTGAACTGGTTGCCAAGAAGACGGGACGGAAATCAGTCGCTTACACGTGGTTTCCCACTGTCACCGGCTTTGTGCGCAACACGCTTGCGGCCAACCGATGCGACATCATCATGGGCTACGCCCAAGGTGATGAACTGGTGCAGAACACCAATGCCTACTACCGCTCCGCCTATGTGCTCGTCTACCCGAAAGGCAACGGCATGGAAGGCATCGAGACGATCGAAGATCCGAAACTTTCCGGCAAGAGAATCGGCGTCGTCGAAAGCACGCCGCCAACCGCCAACATGGCCGCCACCAAGCTTCTGCGGACCGCCAAGATCTACCCGCTGGCGGTGGATACGCGCGTCACTCCTTCCATGGGGGAGGTCATGATCAAGGACCTGCTCGCCGGCAAGATTGACGCGGCAGTCTTGTGGGGGCCGATGGCAGGTTACTATGCCAGGGAACTCGGAGCCGATATCACCATTGTTCCGCTGCTGAAGGAAAAGAAAGGCTCGCGCATGTCCTACCGCATCACCATGGGCGTACGTCCGTCCGACCAGGAATGGAAGCGGACGCTCAACCGGGTGATCAGGGAGAACCAGGCGGAGATCACCAAGCTCCTGCTAGGTTACAATGTGCCGCTGATCGACGAGCACGATAATCCGATTACGCAATAGTCGGGATGGGGGAGGAGGAGTACAAACCAACGCGATGAACAATTGAAGAGAAGGCTACGGCTATTTTCGGTAGTTTTGTTTTTCGGCCTTTCAAAACCTTGTGTTTCATTTGTCCATTTGAGACGTGATGGACGAGCCATTGCTTCGGTGCGCTGCAATGGTTGGCTAACCACCGGATCGGCCCCTTCGGGCTGGTAGAAGAGGAGAAATGTTATGAAGAAGAGCTGGACAAAACCGACGATGTGTCAGGTTGCTGCGGGCTTTGAAATTTCGCGGTATCTGCCTGCTGAAATTACTCCCAAGAAGTAGGCCGCAGAGGTGCGTGTCCCTGGCAACAGGGGCACGCATCCCCTTGCCGCATGGGATTTTCGTGAAAGAGTTTGAGGCGCGCAAAGCGGGCGGGCCGTTTTTTGCGGCTGCAAATTGGCTGCTGGTCAGAGAAGCCGCGGGGCGGGCGTTTTCATGCGCTTGAGAATCATCGGATCGGCGGCCGGCGGCGGCTTTCCGCAATGGAACTGCAATTATCGTCTGAGCCGTGCGGCTCGCACCGGGGTGGCTGGCGTGCATTCACGAACCCAATCGAGTGTCGCCGCGTCGGCGGATGGACTCGGCTGGGTTCTGTTCAACGCCTCGCCCGACATTCGCCAGCAGATCGCGGCAACGCCTGAATTGCAGCCCGCGCACGATGCGCCGCTGCGCTCGACACCTATTCGCGCGGTGGTGCTGACCAATGCCGATGTCGATCATGTGGCCGGCCTGCTCAGCCTGCGTGAGCGGCAGCCTTTCGCTATCTATGCAACGACACAGGTTCTGGCGACGCTGAAGGCGAATTCGATTTTCAATGTCCTCGATCCGGCGCTCGTGCCGCGACGCATCTTGCCGCCGGCGCAAGAACTGTCGATCTGCGACGCAGACGGCCACGACACCGGGGTGGCTGTCGAGAGTTTTCCCGTGCCCGGGAAGATAGCCCTCTATCTCGAAGAAAGAGGCCAGCCGGATGCCAATTTCAGCTCCGATGCCGGCGACACGATCGGCGTCCGTATCGCCGGTGCCGGCAGTCGCGGCTCCGTCTTCTACATCCCCGGCTGCGCCCGCATCGATGCGACCCTGCGCACGCGTCTAGCCGATGCCGCATGCCTTCTGTTCGACGGCACGGTCTTCACCGACGACGAGATGATTGCTGCCGGCGTCGGCCAAAAGACCGGTGCGCGCATGGGGCATCTGGCAATGTCGGGAGACGCAGGGTCGATCGCCGGCTTGGCCGATGTGAGGATTGGCCGCCGTGTCTTCGTCCACATCAACAACACCAATCCTGTTCTGGACGAGAATTCTGCCGAGCATGCAGCAGTCGAAGCGGCTGGCTGGGAAGTGGCCTGCGACGGGATGGAGATGGACCTTTGAGTGATTTCCACGACGCAGCCAGCAACGGCCTGTCCTCAAGCGAGCTCGAAGCCGTGCTGCGGCAGGTCGGTGCCGAGCGCTATCACAACCGCCATCCTTTCCATTACAGGATGACCAGCGGTGCGCTGTCGAGGACCGAGATGCAGGCTTGGGCGCTGAACCGCTATTGCTATCAGGCTGTCATTCCGCGCAAGGACGCCATGATCCTCGCTCATGCCGAGGATGCGGCGTTTCGCGCCGCCTGGCGCAAACGCATCGAGGATCATGACGGCGAGGACGGCTGGAGCGGCGGTATTGCGCGCTGGTTGCACCTGGCGACCTCGCTCGGTCTCGATGCCGACGCGGTGAAGAGCGAGAGGCTGGCCCTGCCGGCGACACGTTTTGCGGTTGGCGCTTACCTCTCCTTTTGCACGAACCGGACCCTGCTGGAGGCGGTCGCGTCGTCGCTGACCGAGATGTTCTCGCCGCTCATCATCGGCGAGCGGGTATCCGCGATGCTGGCCAGATACGATTACATCACCGAGGACACGCTGGCCTATTTCACCCGACGGCCCGAACAGGCCTCGCGCGACGCCGACTTCGCCCTCGCCTATGTGCTCGAACATGCCGCCACGGCGGAGCGCCAGCAGCAGGCGATCGATGCACTGGTGTTCAAATGCGATATACTCTGGGCCATGCTCGACGCGCTTCAACACGCCTATGGCGAGCCGGGCAATATCCCGCCCGGCGCCTTCCGTCCGGAGGCAGCCCAATGATGGCACTGCGCGAAAGAGCCATGGTGTCGCTGCAGTCGGTTCCATCGCTGCCGAAGCACGTGCGCATACAGTATGACCCCGTGCGCCAGGCGTTCGCCGTGCTTTCGCCCGAAAAGGTGTTCTGGCCAAACGACATCAGCCTCGACATATTGCGCCGCTGCGATGGGCGGTCCACGGTCGGCGACATCATTGCCGGCCTTGCCGCAGATTATGATGCCGAACAGGAGGCTGTGGCGGCCGATGTCGTCGCCTTCCTGCAGGAATGGTCGGACAAGCTGCTGGTGAAGCTATGAGCGAGCCCCCTCTCCCCCCGATCGGCATGCTGGCGGAACTGACGCATCGCTGCCCGCTGCAATGCCCCTATTGCTCCAATCCGCTCGAATTGCTGAAGGCCAATCGCGAACTCGACACGCAGAGCTGGCTCGACTTGTTCTCGCAGGCGGCCGACCTTGGCGTTCTCCAGGTGCATCTGTCCGGCGGTGAACCGACGCTGCGTCGCGATCTCGAGCAATTGATCGCCGGGCTTTCGGCGCGCGGCGTCTACACCAACCTGATCACCGCCGGTGTCGGCATTGCGGATGGCCGCATCGAGGCATTTGCCGAAGCCGGGCTCGACCATCTGCAACTGAGCTTTCAAGGTGCGCGGCCGGCGACCACCGAGCGCATCGGCAATCACAGGGGCAGCCACGAAAAGAAGCTGGAAACGGCACGCCGCGCTCGCGCGGCCGGCTTGCCGCTTACCATCAACGCGCCGATCCATCGCCACAATATCGAGGAGGTACCGGAATTCATCGATCTGGCCCTTTCGCTGGGTGCGGAGCGTCTCGAGATCGCCAACGTGCAGTACGCCGGCTGGGCGCTGACCAATCGCGATCAACTGATGCCCGAGCGTGCTGCCGTCGACCGCCAGGCGGAGATCGTCGCGGCGGCGCGCGAACGGCTCACCGGCATCATGAACATAGATTTCGTCACGCCGGATTATTTCGCCATCTATCCCAAGCCGTGCATGGGCGGCTGGGCGCGCGACGCCTTCATGGTGACGCCCGACGGCACCGTACTGCCATGCCATGCCGCCCAGACCATCCCGTCGCTCAGTTTCGAGCGTTTTGGAACACGCAGCCTGGCCGCGATCTGGACCGATTCCCCGGCATTTAATGCCTTTCGAGGCACGGACTGGATGCAGGAGCCCTGCCGCAACTGTGAGCGGCGCGAGATCGACTGGGGCGGCTGCCGCTGCCAGGCGATGGCAATCGCCGGCGATGCCTCCGCGACGGACCCGGCTTGCGCGAAATCACCGATCCATGCGCGCATGGCAATGCTGATCGACGAGGCCCAGCGCGCTGCGACGGTTCCTTCGAAGGACGAACCATTCGTCTACCGGCGCATCGGCGTCGTCACCGAGCCCGCCTGACTGCCGACCTATTCCTACGGCCTACCCTCGTGAAAGCCGTTCGGCATGCCACGTCATATGGTCATGCATGAATGTCGAAATGAAAAAATAGGAGTGATCGTATTCGTCCTGCATCCGCAATTTCAACGGAATGCCTGCCTTGGAGCAGGCGTCTTCGAGCAGCCAAGGCCTGAGGCCCTCCTGGAGGAAACCGTCTGACGTTCCCTGATCGACCAGGAATTCCGGGAAACGGTGTCCATCCTCGATGAGCGAAGTGGCATCGTAGCGCCGCCACGAGGCCTCATCCAGGCCGAGATATTTTTCGAAAGCCGGCTTCGACCAGCCGGCTGTGCTTGGCTGCACGATCGGCGCAAAGGCCGAGCAACTTCTGAAACGCGCGGGATTGTTCAGTGCGATCGTCAGCGCGCCATGCCCGCCCATCGAATGGCCGAAGATCGACTGGCGCGCCATATCGGCGGGAAATTCGCGCCCGATTACGGCTGGCAGCTCCTCGACGATATAGGAATACATGCGATAGTTCTTGGCATAGGGCTCTTGCGTCGCGTCGAGGTAGAAACCGGCGCCGCTGCCGAACTGCCAATTGTCCCTTTCATCCGGAATGTCGGCACCACGCGGGCTGGTGTCGGGACAGACAACGATCAAGCCAAGTTCGGCGGCAATACGTCTGTATTCGCCTTTTTCCATTACATTCGCATGCGTGCAGGTGAGTCCGGAGAGGTACCACACCACGGGGCAACGCCTTTCCCGCGCCTGCGGAGGCACGAAAATGGCAAACGTCATTTCGCACGAGCAGCTCGTCGAGAGATGAGAGTAAACGTGCTGGGCACCGCCATGCGACTTGGCAGTCGAGACGAGTTTCAGGTGCTCTGGCATATATGCTTCTCCGCCAATTTTTTTGACCGCCGACCGTAGCCTCTACGACATCGTGGGCGATCGCGGCAACCTTGGTGGGCTGGCTGGCGCGCAGGGCTCTTGATCGGAGCCGGGATGGCCAACACTGCCCAGTACCTCAGCAATGATTCCGGGAGGACGAGCTCTGCGCAAATGCACCGTGGCTTTCAGCGGCGACAGCAGGTTCGACGCGGCTATGGCGGACGAGCACGCACGCGTCATCGCGTGGGTTCGCAGCATGCGTGACCAGGGACCGAGCAAGAAAGTGTTGCGGGTGATAGTTACCTCCTAATAGGAGGGCTCCTAAGCACGACACCAACTTTCCGACTCTTAGCCACCCTGTGAGCCGACGGCTATTTCCGACCGTCGAAAGCCACGGACAGGCCCAGGGCAGTCGCTGCCTCGACGATCGCCTCGGTCAGCTCTTCGTCGGATGCGACCAGATAAGGGGCGGCTTGCCGTGCTGCGTTTAATGTCGCTGTGATCGAGATAGTGTCACCACGATCCTCCCTATTGAGGACTGCGGCGATTGCCTGCTCTACTACCGGACTGACCCTCTGCACCTTACTCATCCAACCCTCCCCATAGCTGCCCATAGTGATGGTACTCTATCCGTGGTTGTGTTCCAAATCGATGTACGAAAACGTACACACTCGATCGGCTGGACCGCTACGGCCAGACATCTCTAATTTCGACGGCATTCGGGATCGACCAAGCCTGGCTAGCGGCCTCGACCGGTTTCTCAGCAGATGGCTAGCGCGCTGCAGAGCCATGTCAAATTGCCAGGTACGTACGCGAGCCCGGTCCAGGAGCTCGGCTCGGCCCACGGGCGCCCCCTGCGCTGGGCGAAGATGTCGCCTAGAAATAGCCGAGGATGGATTTTACCTCGAGATACTCCAACATGCCCTCGATCCCATATTCGCGTCCGTTTCCAGACTGCTTGAAACCGCCAAACGGGGCGTGCGGATCCCAGGCCGGGTAGTTGAGATGCACCTGACCGGAGCGGATCCGCGAGGCCACGTCCCTGACGGCGTCCACATCCTGGCCCTGCACATGAGCCCCCAGACCGTAGACCGTATCATTGGCGATGGTGACGGCCTCCTCGACTGTGTCGTAGGGGATGATGCAGAGAACTGGCCCGAAGACCTCGTCCTGGGCAATGCGCATGGTCGTGCGCACGTCGGAAAAGATGGTCGGCCTCACATAGAACCCGACGCTCAGATCGTGCGCACGGCCCGGTCCGCCGGTGAGGAGCCTGGCGCCCTCAGAAATGCCGACGCCGATCATGGTTTGGATGCGGTCGAATTGGGCACGGTTTGCGATTGCACCATGAGTAGTGGCTTCGCAAAGAGGATCGCCAATGACAATCTGGGCTGCGGCCCTTTTGGCGATTGCCTCGATCTCGGAGAGCCGCGGGCGTGGCACGATCATGCGCGTCGGGGCACTGCATGACTGGCCGAGATTGCGGAAGGCGGCGGCTACGCCCAGAGAAACGGCGCGATCGAGATCTGCGTCCGGAAGGATCACGTTCGGCGACTTGCCGCCCAGCTCCTGCGCGACACGCTTGACAGTCGTCGCTGCCGCCTGGGCCACCGCAATGCCCGCGCGGGTGGACCCGGTAATGGAGATCATGTCGACATCCGCATGGGAGGCGAGACCCATACCCACGCCTGGACCATCACCTTGCAGGAGGTTGAAAACCCCGGCAGGGAAGCCGGCTTCCTCGATTGCCTCGGTGAATAGCAGGGCGTCCAAGGGAGAAAGCTCACTCGGCTTCAGCACGATCGTGCAGCCTGCAGCGAGCGCCGGCGAAACCTTGGCGGTGATCTGGTAAAGTGGCCAGTTCCACGGCGTGATCAGGGCGCAGACACCGATCGGTTCGTGGGTGACGGCGGTTTGCCCCCGTTGCTTGACGAAGCGAAAGTCTGTCAGCACATCGCGAGCGACCTTAACATGCGTGATCGCCAGCGGCACTTGGGCGCTGCGCGCATAGCCGATCGCCGCGCCCATTTCGAGGCTCAGGCATTGAGCCAGCAGTTCGCCGCGCGCCTCGAGCAGCGCTTGCAGGCGATCGAGCAGACCCGCGCGGTCTTCTGGCGTGGTCCGACTCCAGGTGGCGAATGCCCGGCGGGCCGCTGCAACGGCCGCGTCAACGTCCTTGCCATTTCCAAGCGGAAACTGGCTCACAACCTCTTCTGTGGCGGGATCGACGACGACGCCCGTCGCGGTGCCGCTCGGCTCAACCCATTGACCGTCGATGAAGAACTTGTCCAGGTGGCCGTTGCGGGCCAGGTGTTCGAGAGGCGTCATCACCCTACAAGGTCCTTCATGCGGTAATAGGCGCCGACAATCGGCAGGAACCAGGGGCGCCCGAAATAACCGGGGATCGCTGGCCAGTCGAAATCCTTCCAGGGATTGAGCTCGGGGCGCCCGTCCATGACGTCGCCCATGATGGTGCCCATCAACGTCGACATCTGGGTCCCGTGTCCGCTATAGCCCATCGAGTAATAGACGCCATCGCGCTCTCCGGCGCGCGGCAGGCGATCGCGGGTCATATCAACCATGCCGCCCCAGCAGTAGTCGATGCGGGTGCCGGCCAGTTCCGGAAAGACCTCGACCATCGCCGCCTTGAGTATCCGGCCGCTTTTTTCGTCGGATTGAGGGTTGGACACGGCAAAGCGCGCCCTCCCGCCGAACAGAAGGCGATTGTCCGGCGTGAGCCGCCAGTAGACAACGAGATTGCGCGTGTCGACGACATTGCGACGGGTCGGCATGAGGCGCTCGAGTTGCGAAGGCGACAGCGGCTCGGTCACGATCAGAAATGCGCCGACCGGGATCATGCGCCGGCGGATCCAGCCGAGTGGGCCAACCTGGGAAATGCCGCTTGCCAACAGGACCTGCCGCGCGACGATCTTGCCCTTTGGCGTCGTTACCTCATGCCCGCCTGAAACCTTTCGCATCGCAGTGACGGGCGAGCGTTCATGGACCTCTGCGCCACGCCGGGCAGCGGCGGTCGCGAGGCCCCGGACGAACCGGCCGACATGCATGGCCGCGCTCTTGGGAAAGAGCAGCCCGCCATGGTAGCGGTTGGTACCGACTTCGGTTCGCAGGTCCTCGCGCGCGATCATCCTGGTGTCGGGATCGACATTGGCAGCCAGTAGTTCCTGGCTGCGCGCCAGCATGTCGTAGTGCTCGGGCTTGGCGGCAAGCTTGAGCTTGCCCACGCGGGAGAAGCTGCAGTCGATCTTCTCTTCCTGCACCAACCGCTCGACCATATCGACGCCGGCGTCGAAAGCCTTGTAGAGCGCATTTGCGGCAGGCTTGCCGTGCTTGCCAGCCATCATTGCATAGTTCTGGGCAAAGCCGTTGTTGCACATGCCGCCATTGCGGCCGGACGCGGCATTGCCGATCGTTTCGGCCTCCAACAGGGCAACCCGGGCGCCCTTTTTGGCAAGGGCCAGCGCGGCGGAGGAGCCGGTCAAGCCGCCGCCCACAATCGCCACGTCGTAGTGGCCTTCGAGCGGTTTGGACGACCCTTCATTGAACGGCTGAGACGTATCCAGCCAGTAAGAGGTAAACTTCATTTTCTTGACCACCGGTGTTGATTTGAGTGGGGCGACATCCGAGCCTAGTCGCGCGCCTACCAGCCGCGCATCCGCTCCCAACGTGCTTCAATCTTGGGGCTGGCCCCGTTGACGACGCTGTAGAAATCATGCTGGGCGGCCGTCGCACACGCATGGTTGGGCAGAATCCGGACCCGAGTCCCGAGCGGCAGCTCGGGCATGGACTTTCCAGAACCGGCACGAATGGCGAGGATACCGTGTTCCTGGCTGGCCTGGGCCACGATCACATCTTCAAGCACCCGCCCCTTTTCGTCGCAGACCACGCCGTAATCCTGGTCGATCTGCTGGTTTGCGGTTCCCCGGTCGCGCGAAAGCGCCATCCATCCAGCGTCAACCAGCACCCATCCCTTTTCCGGCTTGGACCCGATCACCGTGGCCAATACGGAAATCGCGATGTCGTCGAGTTCGCACACCCCAACGCCGTGCTGGACCAGGTCGAAGAACATGTAAACGCCGGCGCGCAGCTCCGTGACCCCCTCAAGATTGCTGGCGAAATGCGCTGTCGGCGTCGAGCCGACGCTGACGATCGGGCAGGCATGGCCATGGGCGCGCAGGATTTCAGCGGCGCGCACCGTGGCTGAACGCTCGTTCTCGCCTGCCTTGACCAGCGCATCCGGCGTGTTCAAGCCATAGGATTCGCCTGCATGGGCGAGAACGCCGACGAGTTTGGCACTGGCCGCGACGACACTGGCGGCCACGTCGAGCAACTTCGGGTCGTCCGGCCTCAAGCCACCGCGATGGTCATCGCAGTCCAGTTCGATGAAAACGGATGGGGTCATACCGGTGGCTACGCGGACGCTGGCCAGGGCATCGGCCTGCTCGACCGAATCGAGCAACAGCTTCACATCAGCGCCGGTGCGTCGACAAAGCTCCATGGCGCGCTTGGCCGAGGCCGGCGAGATGCCGACCGCGTAGGTCATGTCTCGAAAGCCATGGCCCGCGAAATACTCCGCCTCTGCGATGGTCGAGACCGTGATCGGTCCGGGTTCGCGGTGAAACGCGTATCGGGCGACATCGATGCTCTTGGCCGTCTTCATATGCGGGCGCAGCACCACGCCAAGCTTCCTGGCGCGCTCAGCCAAGCGCTGAATGTTGCGTCCGAGCCGGCCACGGTCGAGAAGCAGCGCCGGCGTGACCAAGGCGCCGATCGTCCTAGCCGTCTCGCTCACCGCCAGGCTTGCCGCCATCTTATTCATAGTCTCGTTTCCTAAGTGAACGACTGGTTTGCCAACGCATACATATGGGCCGGCCCCTCTGCGACGGGTCGTTGTCCTTTGACCATGGCGGTCGCAGTGCCGGACCGCTGCAGGCCAAGGCTCGCAAGCCAGCCGCCCAATCCATCCTCGGCATAGACGTCGATGCGAACGAATTGATTGTGAAGCTTCGAAAGCTGGGCCAGGATCAGAAGCCGCGCGTCGTGGTCGCTCTCGGCTGCACAAGGGCCGACGACATAGCCGCGGCCAAACCTCCTGGCGACAGCGTAGCCTGCAATCCGTCCCCTGCGCTCGATGACCAATGCGTTGCCCACATCGGCGAGCGCAGCCACCATCGCCAGCCGGGGCATGCCCGTGGCCCGTTCGTCGAAGGCCTGGATCGCCGCTAGGTCAGAGGCTGTCGCTTGACGGATGTCGTCGCTGGTACTCCGCGTCACGGCGACAGCCAGCGAGCCCTGGTGCTGGAGCACCGTGCCCCAGGCAGTGAAGCCGCGTCGCTTGTAGAGCGCCAGCCCCTCTTCGGTTGAGTTGAGCAGCAGGTTGCGACCGTGTGTCGCCTCGAGCAACCCATCAAAGAGCCGGGCCCCGTTGCCACCGCCTTGTGCGGAGCCAGTAACTATGATCATCCCGACCGAGGCATAGGACTGTCCGTAATTCCAGGACATGGCCGTGCCAATCACCTCTCCTGCCCGCTCAAGGACCAGGCCATTGCCGACCATCAGGGCAAATTCCCAATCCTCCTGACGGTAGGGCCAGGCCATCTCCTGCGACAGCTTCAGTGCGCCCGGCACATGGCGGGTTTCCAATTTCATCAGCTCGATCGGGGCGCTGACGATATCTCTGTCATGCTCAAAGGCCATAAGGTGCAACGCTGTCAGTTGATCCAGAGTCGGATTGACGCCGGATCTGAGGGTCGCGCCCGGCGGACAGATTTCGCTGCTGTTTTGCCCCTTCAAATCAGCGGTATTATTCGTTTTATGCAGTTCCTCGGCATGCCAAATCGTGCAAATCGGGCGAGGAATACCTGGCACCTTGAATCGCCGCTTCGTGGTTGCCCGATCGGCGATGCCTAGGAGGAATTTTGGATGATCTACATCAGCGAAGAGAGTCAGCCGCCCTCGTCACGCATGAACTTGCTTTCGAGGCGGCGCGCGAGGCTCTCGTGGCGGCAGCATCGCGGCAGAGCTGGGTCTTTCCGGCTGTTCTCGGGCGCACACAGGAGGTGACCAATACCTTCTCAATCAAATCCGGTTCGTCGGGCGAGCTGACCGGCGTGAAAATTGGCTCCTTCTGGTCGGGCAACCCGGCACGTGGCCTTCCCCGCCACAACTCGACCATCGTGCTGCTCGATCAGCATACAGGTCGGCTCGGTGCCGTAGTCGAGGCCGGGAAGGTCAACGCCTACAGGACGGCCGCCGCCGACGCGGTTGCGGCCGATCTTCTTGCGCGCAAGCAAGCCAAGGTTCTGGCGATCTTCGGGGCCGGCAACCAGGCGAGTTTCGAAGTGATGGCGCTGGCACGCATCCGCCCAATCGAAACATTGCTGGTCGTGGCCCGGCCTTCGCCGCGGCGCGACGCTTTTGTCGATCAGATCGGCGAAAGGGGACTGAAGGCGCGCGCTGCCTTGCCGGAAGAAGCCGTGCGCACGGCCGACATCGTGGTGACGGCGACACCCGCACGCGAACCGCTGTTCGATGCCGCTTGGGTGGGACCCGGAACCCATATCGTCAGCATCGGGTCGGATGCTCCGGGCAAACGCGAATTGCCGAGCGAATTATTTCCCAAGGCACGTCTGTTTTGTGATCTGCTTTCCCAGTCCGTCCAGATCGGCGAGTTCCAACACGTGCGCGACGAAATCGATGCCGGCGTGCTTGCGGTAACACCAATCGGCGACGTTATTGAAAGGCGTGCGCTCGGACGCCGCTTCGACAATGAGATCACCGTCTTCGACAGTTCCGGCATCTCCCTGCAAGACCTCTACATGGCCGACGCGCTGATCCGCGCAAAGGCGTCCCACCGGTGATCAGTTTTCGCACCAACGCCCCAGTCCCGACAGATTTTTCGACACGGCAACAAGGTGGCCGCGCGCGATCCTGCAGTCGTATCAGCGGCAGGCGCGCCAAAGGGGTGCCCCGCATGAACCACGGATCGCCCCCGATGTCGGCGACTAGCGTCTGGCGCGCCAGAAGGCGAGACGGTCCTGCAACCGATAGCCCTGGATAATCGCCGGCATGAACCACGGATTGCCACGATAGAGCGGGACGGCCGAAGGCGGTCGAAAGTCGAACGCAGTGCGCGACTGCTCGCCATGCCCCATCAACTTGTGGGCCGCACGCATGCCAATCCATGGCGCCCAGACCACGCCCGAACCGCAGAAGCCAGTTGCATAGACCACGCCGTCCGTCTCGAAGATGCGCGGCAGCATGTCTCGGTTCATCGCCACATTGCCGAACCAGCAATGCGAAAGGCGCACGTTCTCCAACTCCGGGAAAAGGTTCACCAGGCCCTTGCGAAGGAGAAGTTTCGGCGCTGCCGGATCGCCGACGCGGGAACTGTCACGGCCCCCCAGCAGGATACGTTTTCCGTCGGGCGAGGGACGATAATAGAAACCGAGTTGCCGGTTCTCGGTGATCGTCATCAGCTTCGGCATCAGTTGCGCCATGACATCGGGCGCAAGTTCCTCGGTGACGATGATCCGGCTGCGGACCGGAACCAGGCGGCGGCGCAGGAAGGGAGCAGCGCCGTCGGTATAGCCGTTGGTACAGACCAGAACCTGCCGTGCGTCCACCGTCCCCGCCGAAGTCGCGACGCGGAACCCCGAACCGTTCCTCTCGATCGACTTGACCACTGTATGCGAATGGACCGTCAACCCGGATGCGAGCGCCACCCGCAGGAGCTCAGCATGGAATTTTGCGGGGTGCAGCCCGCCAATGTCCATCCGAACGGTTCCGCCGCGGTAGAAATCAGTGCCGATATAATTTCGCTGCTCGGCATGCGGAACCGCGTAGGACTCGATCCCCAGTTTCTTCGCCAGCGTCTCGGCGCCGCGCGCCATCTTCTCATACTGTTCATATCCGAAAGCGCCCTTGAATTGGCCAACCAGTCGGAAGTCGCAGTCGAGCCCTTCGGTCTTGATGAAGTCGTAGAGGAATTCGCGTGCGACCTTTCCCTCGGCCTCGATCGCCATGGCTTTCTCTTCCCCGAAGCGCCGGGTGATCGTGGCATAGTCGGGCCGGATGCTCGCGCTCGTAATCCCGCCGTTGCGGGTGGAAGCACCCTCGCCCGGATTCATTGCGTCAAAAGCTGCGACCGAGCGTCCTTCGCGCGCCAGCACAAGCCCCGCCGAAAGACCGGCATAACCGGCGCCGACGATTGCCACGTCAAGCTTCTTTGCGAGGGGCTGCCGCGGCAGCGGCATGACGGGCGCTGCTTCCCACCAGTAGGGTGTGTTCTTGTCGGCGATATGAGGCTCTTGCACGGGGCTGACTTCTCGCTGGGGTGATCTACGGTCGGTGAAACTTCAGATGTGGTCGTCTCGGACGTCGAGCGCATCACGCAGCCCGTCACCGATGAAGTTGAAACTGGTTACCGCGATCGTGATTGCAGCTCCGGGAATGATTGCCAGCCAGGGTGCGCTGCCCAGATATTGCTGGGCGCCATTGAGCATGTTGCCCCAGCTGGGCAGTGGCGGCTGGATCCCGTAGCCGAGGAAACTGATGTAGGCTTCCATGAGAATGGCGCGCGCGACCGTCAAGGTGGAAGCAACGATAATCGGCCCCATGGCGTTGGGCAGTATCTCGCGGAACATGATGTGGGTGCCACTCAATCCCACCATTCGCCCGGCCAGGACGAACTCGCGTTCTCGTAACGAGCGGACTTCCGCTTCGACTATGCGGGCAACCTCCATCCAACTGGTGAGGGCGATAATGACGGTGATCATCACAGGACTGGGCTTCAGTGCGGCAGCCAGCGCCAGCAGCAGAAAGATCGATGGGAATGACAGGAAACCATCGACCGTGCGCATCAGCGTGGCCCCGACCCAGCCGCCGCGATAGCCGGCAATTACGCCGACCAGCGTGCCGATGAGCGTCGACAAAACCATGGCAAAGAAACCCACCAGCAGCGAGATTCGTCCCGCCATCAAAAGCCTTGCCGCCACGTCGCGGCCAAGCGGATCGGTACCTAGAAAGTGGTAGCCCGTCAGCGGAGGGGCAAAGCGGGCCCGCAGATCGATATACAGTGAGTCATAAGGCAGGAGATGGGGGCCGAGGACGCAAGCGAGGCTCAGGAAGATGATCATCGCCAACCCAAGCAGGGCCAAGCGATGACGCATGAAACGACGTGCCGCGCGCTTGTTACTCCATCGGCTTGGAGCTGCATTTGCGGTGAGAGCGGTCATATCGGCTGTCTCCTGTCGGGAAGTTGCGCGCTCACGCCAGGCGAATGCGCGGATCGACAATAGCGACGACAATGTCGGCGATCAGGTTTCCAAGCAGAACGAGGATGGCGGAGAACATCAGCAGCCCCATCACAACCGGATAGTCGCTGTAACCAAGGCTATCGAGGAACAACCGTCCCATTCCTGGCCAGGTAAAGACGGTTTCGGTCACGAGCGCGCCGGTGAGGACGCTGGGAAGCTGCATCCCGGCCAAGGTAATCATCGGCAAAAGTGCGTTGCCGACGACATGCTTCATCAGAATCCGGCGTTCACTCAACCCTTTGGCCCGGGCCGTCTTGACGAAGTCCTGGCTAATGGCGTCGAGAGTCGCCGTCCGCATGTAGCGGCTCCAGATCGCGACATGGACCAGCGACAGCACGATACTTGGCAGGATCAGATGGTGGAGATAGCCCAGGATCGAGGCATCGCCGATCTCGGACATATTGCCCGCGGGCAGCCAGCCCAGCTTCAGGGAAAAGACGTAGATGCCGACGAGTCCGAACCAGAAGGTGGGGACCGACAATGCGACCATGGCCCCGACGGTTGCGACATAGTCGAACAGCGAGTAGCGGCGCGTGGCGCCTCGGATTCCAATCCAGGCGCCAATGGAGATTGCAATCACGGTTGAGGAACCCATCAGCAGCAGCGTGGCAAAGAGATGGCTGCCGATGACCTCCAAGACCGGCGCTCCGTCGCGGAAGGAGTGACCCCAGTCGCCCCGCAGCAGCCGCCATGCCCAGTCCAGATATTGGATCCATATAGGGCGATCGAGGCCCAGCAGCCCCTTGAGACGCTCGATATCCTGCTGGGTCATTCCGGGATCAAGCCCGAATTGGGCCAGCGGGCCGCCGGGAAGGAGGTTCAGAATGCCGAAGCCGATGATCGAAACGATCACAAGCAGCACCAGGCTCTGCAAGAGGCGATTGAGCAGGAAGCCGCGCATTCGAGTCCCTCCATTGTGGGTTGATGATTTTAGTCTGTTGCCGCCGCCGCGGCGGAATCGGGCTGGGCGGCGGCAACTGCGTCTAGGCCTTCCACTTCCAGGCGGCGGCATTCCACGACGCGGTGCGGGTGTTGGCGTTGGGCTCGAAGCCGTCCAGCCCCTTCTTGCGCCCGAGGACGATTGTGTACGCGAACAGCGGCAGGAAGGGCAGATCGTGGCGCACGACTTCCTGCACACGATTATAGATCGCGCGCCGTTCTTCCGGATCGAAGCTGCGAGCACCCTTTTCGAGCAGGGCATCGACCTCAGGATTGGAATATTGCCCGGTGTTCGAACCGTGTCCGCCTTGAGCGGCGATTGCCTTCGTATGGAGCCGGTTTGTGGCGTCGGGGTCCGCGGCAATCAGATAGGTGACGCCCACCATGGCGGTGTCGAATTGCGATTTCAGCCAGAACTCGCCCCACATGACTGCAGCCGGCAAATTCGAGATCGTCATCTCGACGCCGATCTCGGCAAACGTCTGCTGCAGGAACTGCTGCGTCTGCTCCCGCAGGTTGTTGCCGGAAGTTGTCGAGTTGGAGAAGGACAGTCGCACCCCATCCTTGGCGCGGATTCCATCCGGTCCCGGCACCCACCCGGCCTCATCGAGGATTTGGCGCGCCCGGTCCAGATTGAACTCCTGAACCGGCAGGTTCGGGTCATAGTAGTAGGACTCCTTCGGCATGAAGGTCTCGGTGAGGGTACCCACGCCGTAATAGATCGTGTCGACAATCGCCTTCCTGTCCAACGCGGCGTAGAGCGCCTGGCGCACTGCCAGGTCCTTGAACTGCGGGCGGCCCAAATTGAGGTAGATCGACTCCAGGGATGCCCCTGTCTCCAGTGTCACCACGCGGTCCGGTAGTTCGCGGGCTTCAGTATAATGGTCGGCGGTGATGAACGACTGATCGACCAGGTCCACGTCGCCGCTCTTGAACTGAGTGTAGAGCACGGTCATGTCGGGGATGTATTTGAAGATGAGCTGCTCGACATAGGGACCTTCGCCGGCGTACTCAGGATTGGCGACGAGCTCGATATGATCGCCCGCAACACGCTGGCCCCATTTGAATGCTCCGGTGCCGACCGGCGCCTGATTGAACGCGGCTGTGTTCGGATCGGCTTCTTTCCCCAGAATGTGCTTCGGCACGATGAAGGTTTCGGCCAAGAACGAAAGATAGGGCGCGAAGGCCTCCTTCATCCGCCATGTGATCTCGGTGGGCGAAACCACTGTGATGTCCTGCACGAGCGAATGGCCGCTCGTGCGCCAAGCCCGAAACTTCGGGTTCGTGATGAGCTCAAGGGTGAATTTCACGTCTTCGGCCGTGAAGGGCTCACCGTCGTGCCAGCGGGCATTGTCACGCAACCGGACGCGCCAGTTGAGACCGTCCTCCGAAATGCCGCCGTTCTTTTGGCTTGGCACCTCGGCCGCGAGGTTTGGATGTAGGCCGCCTTGGGGATCCATGCGGACCAGCGCGTCGAAAACCGAGAAATGGATCGCGTCATCGACTTCGATATGCGCCATCAGCGGATTGAACACGGTCGGCTCTTGGGAGAGGCCGACGACGACGCGCCCGGCCGGCCCTGCAGGAGGGGTCTTGGCGAAGGCGGGCTTGCCCAACAGATTGGGCGCGATGAGGCCTGCAGCCCCACCTATCGCCATCAGTCGCAGCGCTTCGCGCCTCGAGTAGTTGGACGTAGTCGATGAATTTTTGGTCATGGTAGTTCCTCTCTTGTTATTTCTTATGCGTTTGCTGCTACTGGACCGGCATTGCCCGGCCGCTCTCCTGGAATCGCCGCTACCAGTTGGCGCGTGTAGGCTGCTTGCGGGTTCAGGAATATTTGTGAGGGCGGTCCGCGCTCGACGATCCGGCCCGTCTGCATCACTGCGATTTCGTCGCAGATCTGGCTGGCGACGCGCAGGTCGTGCGTGATGAAGACCATCGACACGCCCGTCTCGCGCTGGATCTTGTCCAGAAGCTGCAGGATCTGCGCCTGGATCGACACGTCGAGTGCGGAGACCGCCTCGTCGGCAATCAACAGCTTCGGCTTGAACATCAGCGCACGAGCGATGCCGATGCGCTGGCGTTGCCCACCCGAGAACTCGTGCGGGTAGCGGCCAAAAGCGCCGGCATCGAGACCGACATGGGCCAGAAGCGCACGCGCTTCATCGCGCGCTTGGACATAAGGCATCCCGTGCGCCAGCGGGCCTACCGTCATGATGTGACCGACCGTCGAGCGTGGGTTCAGAGAAGCGAAGGGATCCTGGAAGATCATCTGGATCCGCGGTCGAAGCGGGCGGAACTTCGCTTCGGAAAGCTTGGCTATGTCACAGCCCTCAAACAAGATCCCGCCGCCGTCACTGTCCAGCAGCTTGATCAGCAGCCGGCCCAGCGACGATTTCCCCGAACCGCTCTCGCCTACGACCCCAAGCGTGCGGCCGGGCGCCAGTTCGAACGAAACCTCGTTGACCGCTGTCACAGTCCGTTGCGCGCCGAACAGCGCGCTGCCACCGCGATAGGTCTTCACCAGACCCTCAACCTTCAGGATCGGCTCCTTGCTGGCAGCGTCCGGACGGGGGCGATCTTCGCCGGTCAAATGCGGTACGGCTGCAATCAGGCGCTGGGTATAAGGGTGCTTGGGCGACTTCAACACCTGCTCGGCGCTGCCTTGTTCGACGACATGACCCTTTTCCATCACCACGACGCTGTCGGCGATCTCGGCCACCACGCCGAAATCGTGGGTGATGAACATCACGCTCATGCCCTTGCGCCGCTGAATGTCACGGATCAGTTGCAGGATCTGAGCCTGGGTGGTGACGTCGAGCGCGGTGGTCGGCTCATCCGCAATCAGCACCGTCGGCTCGAGCGCCAAGGCCATGGCGATCATGACGCGCTGCCGCTGCCCGCCCGAAAGCCGGAACGGGTACTGGTAATACATGAGTTCGGGATCTGGCAGGCCTACTTCAGTGAGCAGTTCGATTGCGCGGCTTCGACAGGTTTGTGGCGTGCCGAAGCCGTGCGCGGCCATGACCTCGTCAATCTGCGCGCCCACCGTCATCAGGGGATTGAGCGCCGAGAGCGGGTCCTGAAAGATCATCGACACGACCCGTCCACGCAGGTTGCGCAGCTTGTCTGGCGACATGCCAACGATGTTCATCCCCTCCAGCTGGATGACACCCGATGAGAGGCGGATCACTTTTGGCAGAAGCCCCATGATCGCGTTCGCCGTGACCGACTTACCCGATCCGGACTCGCCTATGATGCAGAGGATCTGGCCGCGTTTCAGATCGAAGGAAATGTCCTTGACAGCATGGGTCCGTTCCATGCCTTGCGGCAAATTCACTGTGAGGTCGCGCACGGAAAGCGCCACATCGTGGGGGGCTACAGCCTGGATGCTTGCGATCATCGAGATCACCTCCCCTTTCAACCGAGCGCGTCCACCCTGTTGCGGACCGCTTCATCGCCCTTTGAGCAGAAGCGCCTCACCCTAGCGGCCGTAGTCCGGCGTTCTCGGCGCTTCGCGCGCTGAGGCTGCGAGAGACGGGTTCTGCTCATCCTAGCGGCTCCCTTATGAAATCCGATCCGTGTACCGGACTCTGTTCCCTTTTTCTTGGAGAACTCTCCGAAGGAGCAAGCCTTGCCTGTCGAATGTCCTCTGGAGCCTGCCTGCCAAAAGGAAGGGTTGCTCCGTTCTTGCAGCCAGTCTGACTGTTCTGTTTCCGCAGAGTCTTCGAAACTTGGCCCTCGCGCGGCAGGAACTTCTGAAAAGAACATCCAGTTCGGCATTTCACTCTGTTCCCGTTTCGGCGCGGAAACCGGGATCAGGCAACCATATCCTTTATTCGGCAATACGTGGCCATGAGGGATAGGACCAAAGATTTCCGGTGTACATCGACACCATTTGCGGGCCATGGCGCCCAAACGGATTGGTGACCGTGCGGCCCATCGCAATGTCGGCCAAGGCGCTGCCGATCAAGGTCGACGACTGCGCCGTATGCCGCCCATGCCGCAGATGACGCGACTGCATGAAATGTACTCCAGCTTGCCCACGCAGCGAGCTCTTAGCGCAATAATTGCCTGTCCTGGGGGCTGCTAAACGCAGGAAATTCCGTCCAGGCACAAACTCCGCAGTCTGCCTCTGCGGGCGGCAGGTTAGGATGGTTCAAATTACCGGAGTCCCATCCATGCCCGCGCCGCTCATGCACATCGACTGCAGCCCTTCCCTCCCTCGCGAGGCGGACGTCGTCGTCATCGGCGGCGGGGTGGTGGGCGTGTTCAGCGCTTACTATCTGGCGCGCCGCGGCCTCAAGGTCGCCCTGGTCGAGAAGGGGCGTATCGCGGCCGAGCAGTCCAGCCGCAACTGGGGTTGGTGCCGCCAGCAGAACCGCGATGCGCGTGAGCTGCCGATGGCGACCAAGAGCCTCGACCTCTGGGAGAAGGTAGCACAGGAGACCGGCCAAGACACCGGCTTTCGCCGCTGCGGGCTCCTCTATCTCTCACAAGACGAAAATGAGCTGGCAGGCTGGGCGAAGTGGCGCGATTTTGCGAGAACGGTCGGCGTCACCACGCACATGCTGAGCGCGGAAGAAGCCACCGAACGGGGCAGAGCGACGCGCCGCAAATGGAAAGGTGGCGTGTTCTCGCCAACCGACGGAACGGCGGACCCTTCCAAGGCAGTGCCGGTTGCAGCGCGCGGCATCATGGCGGCGGGAGGCACCGTACATCAGCACTGCGCGGCGCGCGGGCTGGAATTGAGCGCCGGCCGGGTGAGCGCTGTCGTGACCGAAGCGGGTAGCATCCGGACAAAGACCGTGGTCATGGCCGGGGGCGCGTGGGCGTCTTCCTTCTGCAACCAGCTCGGTGTGCGTTTTCCGCAAGCTGCCGTGCGTCAGTCCATTCTGGCCGTGGCGCCAGGCGCAAACGGTCTGCCAGATGCCCTGCATACCGCTCGCATCTCTCTGACGCGGCGCAGCAACGGTGGATACACGCTGGCGATCAGCGGGCGGGCGCGTGTCGATCCAACGCCGCAACAGTTCAGGTTCAGCCGCGAGTTTGTACCTATGTTCGCCCGCCGCTGGCGCAATCTCGCCCCGGGCGCCTTCGAGGGCTGGCGTCAGGGCCACGAAAGCCTGCGCAAATGGACCCTCGACGACATCACGCCAATGGAACGGAACCGGATTCTCGACCCGAAGCCCGACATGGGGCAGATTCGGCTGACATATCGGAGAGCCTGCGAATTGATCCCCGAACTCCAACGGGTGGCGATCTCCGATGTGTGGGCGGGTTATATCGACAGTACACCCGACGGCATTCCCGCAGTCGGCGAAGTGGAGGGGATTCCGGGCTTCATCCTGGCGGCGGGATTCAGCGGTCACGGCTTCGGGATTGGCCCCGGTGCGGGGCATATGATCGCCGACATCATCGCAGGCAGCGAGCCTATTGTCGATCCGCGTCCTTATAGGCCCGAGCGTCTGAAGACCGCTGCGTGGGGCAAGGTCGCTGAATTCTGAGAAGACCGTCTTGCCAAGGTACAATCGGTCGCACACGAGATTGAGGCACGATGCGGCCAGCACCAAAAACAGGGAACTGACGATGCGCGAATATGAGATTGCCGCCATTCCTGCCGACGGGATCGGGCCAGAGGTCATTGCCGCAGGTCTCCAGGCGCTTGAGGCGCTGCAGCAACGCTGCGGCGACTTCAAGCTGCGCGTCCAGCACTTCGACTGGGGCTCGGATTACTACAAGGCCCATGGTCGGATGATGCCCGAAGATGGCGTGGCGCAACTGAAGCGCTTCGACGCCATCTTCTTTGGCGCGGTAGGCGCTCCCGACTTGCCCGACAATATCACGCTCTGGGGCCTCCGGCTGCCGATTTGCCAAGGCTTTGATCAATACGCGAACGTGCGGCCAACAAGAATATTGCCCGGGATTGTTTCGCCTCTGGCGGGTGTTGGCCCTGGCGATCTGGATTGGGTGATCGTGCGGGAGAATTCCGAGGGCGAGTATTCGGGCCACGGCGGCCGCGCCCATCGCGGCCTCCCCGAGGAGGTCGGAACCGAGGTCGCGATCTTCACGCGCGTCGGCGTCACCCGCATCATGCGCTATGCATTCCGGCTGGCGCAGTCACGGCCGCGAAAGCTCCTGACCGTGGTTACGAAATCCAACGCTCAGCGTCACGGGATGGTAATGTGGGACGAAATCGCAGCCGAGGTGGCGCAAGAGTTCCCTGACGTCGCGTGGGACAAGATGCTAGTCGATGCTATGACAGTGCGTATGACGTTGAAACCTCGGAGCCTCGATACGATCGTCGCCACCAATCTTCACGCCGACATATTGTCGGACCTTGCAGGCGCGCTCGCGGGCAGTCTCGGCGTTGCACCGACCGCCAACATTGATCCCGAGCGTCGCTATCCCTCGATGTTCGAGCCAATTCACGGCTCGGCATTCGACATCGCCGGCAAGGGTATTGCCAACCCGGTCGCCACCTTCTGGACCGCTGCCCAGATGCTCGAACATCTGGGCGAGAGCGCAGCGGCCGTGCGGTTGATGAGCGCTGTGGAAACGGTGACGAGTGAAGGCGTGCTGACGCCGGACGTGGGAGGGACAGCGACCACGCAGGAAGTGACGGACGCCGTCTGCCGAGCGATCCGCGGTTCGAACATGTGACAGGTTTCCAATGAAGCTCGACAAGATCGACATCAAGATCTTATCCCAACTGCAAAAGAACGGGCGAGTCACGAATGTCGAGCTTGCCGACCTTGTCAACCTTTCGCCGAGCCCTTGCCTGATGCGGGTGAAGAAGCTTCAGGCGGAAGGCTTCATCACCGGCTATTCCGCCCAGATCGATGTGTCCAAGCTCGGACAGACTCTAACGATCTTCACCGAAGTCACGCTCAAGCACCATCAACAGAACGACTTCGCGAGATTTCTCACCGCAATTCAGAAAGTCGATTCGGTCATCGAATGCCATCTGGTTTCAGGCGGTTACGACTATCTTGTGAAGTTCGTCACAGCGGGCATCAGCGAGTACCAGACGATAATGGAGCGCATGATCGAATTGGATATCGGAATCGACAAATATTTCAGCTTCGTCGTGCTGAAGTCACCGATCGTGAAATCCCATTTGCCTCTCGACATCATTTTCGACAAATGAGAATGCAGCTCCGCAGTCTCGGATCTGGAGAGCCGCGCGCCAGCGCTCCTTCTTGCTGTTTTCGCTGCGCTTGTGCAACGGCAAGAGATTCCACATACCGGCAACTTGCTTTGCACTTGGCAGACGGCGGCATCACCTGAGGATTGCTTCGGGGCGCCAGGCGTCTACCGCATTGACTCAGGTCGGTTCGGTGATGGCAATGATCACCCCTTCATCGCTGCCCGCACATCCTTATCTTCGAGGGTTTGGTCCAGCGTCATCCGCGTGCGTTCGACGATTCCATCAATATCGTCCTCGGTGCAGCAGAGCGGCGGCGCAAAGCCGAGAATGCCGCTGTTGAAGGCACGGATGACAAGGCCGTTCGCCCACGCGCGCTCGAAGATGCGGCGCCCCGGATCGGCCGCCGCCGGCAGCGGTGTCTTGCGTGCCTTGTCGGTGACCAACTCGACTGCTGCCAGCATGCCGCGACCGCGAATGTCGCCAACCAGCGGGTGGTCGGCGAGCGAGCGAAGGCCTTCCATCAACCGCTTCCCCACCTTCCGCCCATTCTCGAGCACGCCATCTTCATAGAGACGCAGACATTCGAGCCCGACCGCCGCGCTCACGGGATGGGCCGAATAGGTATAGCCATGGCCGACAGCCGCCTTGCCGGCTCCGTCCGCGATCGTATTGTACACATGGTCCGACATGAAGACGGCGCCCATCGGCACGTAGCCCGAGGTCAGTCCCTTCGCCGTGGTCATGAAATCCGGCACGACCTCGTCTTCCTCACAGGCGAAGAGAGGGCCTGTGCGGCCAAAGGCAGTGATGACTTCGTCGGCAACGAACAGAATGTCGTGTTCCTTGCACACGGCATGCAGAGCCTTCAGCCAACCTGTCGGAGGAACGAGGACACCGCCCGAACCCTGGATTGGTTCGGCGTAGAAGGCCGCAACGCGTCCCGCGCCGAGTTCTGCAATTTTGGCCCGCAGGGCCGCGACCGATGCGCCGATGATCGCCTGCGGATCGGAACCGACTGGATTGCGATAGGCGTAGTGCGAGGGAATCTTGTGCTGCCAGTCGTAAGGCACGCCGAAACCCGCATGGAAAGCCGGGATCGCGGTCAGACCTGACCCTGCCGTCGAGGATCCATGGTAGCCGTGCTCGACCGAGATGAACTGGTCCTTTTGCGGCGTACCCTTGGCATGGTAGTAATAGCGAATGAAGCGGATCGTACTGTCGACTGCGTCGGAGCCGCCAAGCGTGAAATAGACATGGTTCAAATCGCCGGGCGCCAGCTCGGCAAGCCTGGCAGCAAGGCGAATGGCAGGCTCGGATCCGAGCCCGAAATATCCCGTCGCATAGGGAAGCTCTCTTAGCTGCTTTGCCGCTGCTTCAACGACGCTTTCCTGGCCATATCCGATGTTTACACACCATAGACCGGCGAATCCGTCCAGCAGGGTTTTCCCGCTTGCATCGGTCACGGTAGCGCCCTTGGCGGATTTGAGCACCCGCACGCCCGTCTCCTCGTGGCTCCGATAGCATGAAAACGGGTGAACCAGATGTGCGCGATCGAGTTCGATCAGTGAGTTTGCCAGCATTTGCTTCCTCCGATTCAGCGTAGTGCCTGACTTACGAGAGCGTAAGTCCGGTGTGGTGCGGTTTCGTCCTTCAGCTCGTTTTCCAGCGTGATCTGCTGCGCGGTCACGGTTCATTTCGGGCCTGAATTCGCCTAGGCCGAAGATAGCCCGCCGTGGGCAGCAGTTCCTCCCGACCAGAACCTGAGCGATGGGCGTTTTGACTTTCCTTTGTCGCCGGCGCCGCATCTTATGCCGACGCACGGCTGAAGGATCGCGCTCCCGCCGAAGCTCGAAACGAACTCAGGCGCAACTCTCTGCCAAAGCTCTCACGCAATACAAAACAATCTGCTTCAGGGCGCATCGAATGCGGCCACTAGTCTTCTCCGGTCCTCATTATGATCCTTGCTGTTAAAGGCACGCGGTGCCGACAGGATTGGAAGGATCGACGCCCATGACCCAGTTCAGACCGAAATACATCACCTTCGACTGCTATGGTACGCTGACCAACTTCGACATGGCCGGTGCGGCGAGACGCGTATACGGCGCACGGCTCTCCCCAGCTGGGATGGCGCAGTTCATCAAGGATTTCTCGGCCTATCGCCTCGACGAGGTTCTTGGCGCCTGGAAGCCGTACAGCGAGGTCGTGCACAATTCCGTGGAACGGACCTGCAAGCGCAACGGCGTCGCATTCCGGCCCGAAGATGCCCAACGCATCTATGCGGAAGTGCCGACGTGGGGTCCGCACCCGGATGTCCCGGCGGGCCTGGCCAAGGTCGCCAAGGAGATTCCGCTGGTGATCCTGTCGAACTCCATGAAGAGCCTGATCATGTCGAATGTGGAGAAACTCGGCGCACCCTTTCACATGGTCATCACGGCCGAGGAGACCGGCGCCTACAAGCCCCAGATGAAGGGCTTCGAATATATGCTCGAGAAGCTAGGCTGCGGCCCGGAGGACATCACACATGTGTCGTCTTCATTCCGCTACGATCTCATGACGGCCTATGATCTTGGCATCAAGAGCAAGGTCTGGGTGAACCGCGGCCATGAACCTGCGAACCCCTTCTACGAATATACCGAAATCAAGGATATCGGCGGTCTGGCCGGCGCCGTCGGGCTGGAGCCTGTTCGGGAATTCGCCTGAACTTTGTTTGCTGGCGCAGTCGCACCAGGCTGAGGCACTCCCAGACGTTAATAATCACTGGTCGCGATAGAGAAAGGGGCGGTTTTCACCGCCCCTTTCTTGTGGTTCCAACGCTTTAGGGCTGCAGGTATTTCCACGTGCGTGCAAGATAACTAGTTAAGCCCGCCAACATGAAGCGCCTTGACCTCGAGATATTCCTCGATGCCGAGCTGCGATCCTTCGCGCCCCACTCCCGACTGCTTGACACCGCCGAAAGGCGCAACCTCGGTCGAGATCATGCCTGTGTTGAGCCCGACCATACCGAACTCCAGTGCCTCGGCAACACGCCATGAGCGCTTGAGGTTGTCGGTGTAGAAGTAGGCGGCAAGGCCGAACGGCGTACCGTTCGCGATG
Organism: Mesorhizobium sp. M0195; assembly: GCF_040322115.1. Lineage (NCBI taxonomy): Bacteria > Pseudomonadati > Pseudomonadota > Alphaproteobacteria > Hyphomicrobiales > Phyllobacteriaceae > Mesorhizobium > Mesorhizobium sp. M0195. The sequence goes on from NZ_JAMYSV010000002.1 coordinate 50,838, forward strand.
GCGATGGCCTCTTCCTCCGTCTCGAAGCGAAAAAGCGGCGCCACTGGACCGAACGTCTCTTCCGATGCCAGGAGCATCCCCGCAGTAGCTTCTCCCAGCACGACGGGCCGTGCATATTGCTTACCCTCCGGCATCGTCTCGCTTTGGGCGATGATCTGCGCGCCTTTCGCCTGAGCATCGGCGATGTGACGCTCGATCTTGTCGATCGCGGCTGCGTTGATCATCGGGCCGATCTCAGTGCCCTCATCGGTCCCTGCGCCAACCTTCATCCGCGTGACGCGCCGGCTCAGCTTTTCGGCGAAAGCGTCGTAAACGCCTTCCTGCACAAGAATCCGGTTCGCGCAGACGCAGGTTTGACCGCCATTGCGGAACTTGGATGCGATCACCCCTTCAACTGCCTTATCCAGATCGGCGTCGTCAAAGACGATAAAGGGTGCGTTGCCGCCAAGCTCCAGGCTCAGCCGCTTGATGCTATCGGAGGCGCCACGCATGAGCAGCGCACCGACGCGGGTCGAACCGGTGAACGAGATCTTGCGCACCGTCTGATTGGCCATCAGTTCGTTGCCGATTTCGACGGGCATGCCGGTCACAATGTTGATCACGCCTGCAGGGATACCTGCCCGTTCCGCCAGAACGCCGAGCGCCAGCGCCGAGAATGGCGTAAATTCCGACGGCTTGATGACAACCGTACAACCTGCGGCCAGCGCCGGTGCTACTTTGCGTGCGATCATCGCGTTGGGGAAATTCCACGGCGTGATGATGGCGCAGACGCCGACGGGTTCTTTCAGCACCAGAATGCGGCGATCGGCCGTGGGTGACGGAATGGTCGAGCCACCGATCCGGCGCGCCTCCTCCGCAAACCATTTCACAAAAGATGCGCCGTAGCGGATTTCCGCCAACGCCTCGGCAAGCGGCTTGCCCTGTTCCAGCGTCAGCAGGAGCGCGAGATCCTGTTCGTGCTGGCGGATGAGGTCGTGCCAGCGTTCCAGAAATCCTGCACGCTCGGCATGCGTCCTTTTCTTCCAGCCTTTGAATGCCTCGGCCGCGGCATCGATTGCCGCCCTCGTCTCGTTCTCCCCCATGGCGGAAACGGTGCCGAGAACACTTTGGCTGGCAGGGTCAATGACATCGACCGCGCCCTTCGTTTCCGCATCCCGCCAGACACCGCCAATCAGCGCCTGCTGGCGAAAAAGGTCGGAGTCGTTGAACATGCCAATCTTCGTCATCGCATTCATGGTCTTTCCTCTGCCCTTTCAGCTTAATCCTGCCAGCACGGCCTGCATGATCGTTTCAGTCCTGTCCTTGCCTGCGATCGTGCCAATCCCCCGCGCGGTTGCGGACTTGATTGCCGACATCACTTCGGCCGCAGCGTGCCCCTCGCCCAGATGCTCGAGCATCATGGCACCGGACCAGATCGCGGCGATCGGATTAGCGACGCCGAGATGCGCGATGTCGGGCGCCGAACCATGGACCGGCTCGAACATGGAAGGCACGCTGCGATCGGGATTGATATTGGCGGAGGCGGCGTAACCCAGCCCTCCCTGAATGGCCGCTCCAATATCGGTGAGGATGTCGCCGAAAAGGTTCGATGCGACGATCACGTCGAGGCTTTCCGGCACCAGGACCATGCGGGCGGCAATGGCGTCGATGTGGTAGTGCGAGACCTCCACGTCGGCATAGTCTTTCGCCACCTCGCGCGTGACCTCATCCCAGAAAACCATGGAGTGTTTCTGCGCGTTGGATTTGGTGACAGATGCGAGCTTCTTGCGACGCGCCCGCGCCTGTTCGAAACCGAAACGGATGATCCGTTCGACACCCGTACGCGTAAAGATCGCAGTCTCAACCGCGACCTCATCGGCCGTGCCGGAATGAACGCGCCCACCGGCGCCGGAATATTCGCCTTCCGTATTCTCGCGGATGCACAGGATATCGAAACCATCGGAGCGGAGAGGCCCCTGAACGCCCGGCAACAGCCGGTGCGGTCGTATGTTGGCATACTGCGTGAAGCCTTTCCGGATCGGCAGGAGCAGTCCGTGAAGCGATACTGAGTCGGGCACTTCCGCGGACCAGCCCACAGCGCCGAGATAGATCGCATCGAATTTTCGGAGTGTCTCGATGCCGTCTGACGGCATCATTGCACCGGTCTCCAGGTAGTAGGCGCACGACCACGGGAATCTTGTGTCATCAAGGGCGAAACCGCCCTGCTTAGCCGCCGCCTGCAGCACCTGCCATGCCGCCTGCGTCACGTCCTGGCCGATGCCGTCGCCGGGGATCAGCGCTATCTTGTAGGTCTTCATGGATGGAGGTCCTCATTCGCACTGGCGTCGCCGCAACAGTAGTCGACCGCCCGCCGCATTTTCCGTCGAGGTTGATGCCTCCGACGGCGTCGAATCGCGTCAGGCGGAACCTGGAAAGCCGATTGTTCTGGAACCGCCGCGCGCTATTCGGCCGGACCTTGAGCACTGAACTCAGTCATAAACGCAGACGTAGATCTTGCGTACGGTCTCGATCGTGCGCCAGACGCCGACGAAACCCGGTTTCATCACGAAACTGTCACCGGCGCGGTAGGTCTTGGTCTCACCGCCCTTCTCCTCGATTTCGACGAGACCCGAAACGATATGGCAGAACTCGTAGATAGTGCCCTTGATCGAATGCGTCTCGCCGGGCGTCGCCTCCCAGACGCCGGTCAGAACCTTCTCACCTTTCGAGGCATCCTGCGCCCAGGTCTTGAAGGATGGATTGCCGGAAATGAGCCGCTCCGGAGCCGGTAATGCCTCCTTCGGCGCGAAGTCTGGAACTGTGTCGATCGTGATCAGAAGTGACATGTGATGTTTCCTGGTTAGTAGCCGAGTGTCCGATCGACGAGGCCGATCAGTTCTTCTCCGGCGCGGTGGCGCCGGATGTTGTCGACGACGGATTGTGCCGCCGTATGCGGTTGCGTCACCGAGGCGATGTGCGGCGTTATCATCACCTTCGGATGCGACCACAGCGGATGGTCTTCCGGAAGCGGTTCTGGATCGGTGACATCAAGCATCGCCGCAGATACGTGACCGGTGTCGAGCGCATCGATCAGCGCGGTCTGGTCCAGTTGCTGACCCCTGCCGACATGCAGCAGTTGAGCCCCGGCGGGCAGTAAGTGGAAGAACTCCGCGTCGAGCATGCCGTGCGTTTGTTCCGTGAGCGGGAGCAGGCAAACGAGAATATCCGTTTGCTTCAGAAAGCCCGCGAGTTGGTCCGTGCCGTGAAAGCAGGCGACGTCCTCGATCCGCTTTTCGCTGCGGCTCCACCCGGCAAGCTGAAACTGGAACGGCTTCAAACGCTCGATAGCCGCGCGGGCCAGCATGCCAAGGCCGAGAAAGCCAACCCGGCGTTCGGCCGCCTGTCGAGCGGCAATCGGTTTCCAGAGGCATCTTTTCTGCTGCTCAAGATAAGCGGGCATCTCGCGGTGGAGCGCCAACACGCCGAGCGCAACGTATTCCTGCATCATGCGTATGATGCCGTCCTCGACCATGCGCACAAGCTTCACATGGCTTGGCACCACGTCCTGCTTGAACTGGTCGACGCCCGCGCCGATGGAAAACAGCACTTCCAGATTGCGGTAGCGCGAGATCTCGTCCGGCACCGTCCAGGTGATGAGATAGCGCACCTTCTCCGGCTCCATCTCATCTCCGGAATGGAAGAAATCCAGATCCGGGAGCTCGCGCGCGAATATCTCGCGGAAGACCGCAGCACGCGCCGCATCGGAATTGAAAAGAAACGCCATGGCGACCGCCCTTCCTTCAGGCCGCAAGACGCGCGCCAAGCCCCTCGATCATCTTCCGGCAAGCGGCGAGTTCACCGATCTCGATATACTCATTGGGACGATGGGCACGGCCGATGTCGCCAGGACCGCAAATGATCGCGTCGATGCCGGCCTGCTGGTAAAGCCCGGCCTCCGTGCCGAAGCTGACGGCTGTGAGCGGCTCCTGCCCCGTCAGCTCGGTCAGAACGGCCGCTAGCGCGCTCCCGTTCGCGGGCGCGAGGGCGGGATAGGTGCTCAACTCGTGCCACGCCACATCGAAGCCACTGTCTCGCAGGGCGAAAAGCCGGGTCTTGACAGGCTCAAGCAGGGAGGCTGGAGAAACGCCGGGCACGGCGCGCACCTCGATATCGGCTGTGCATTGGCCAGGGATGATGTTGACCGCCTGTCCACCGGCGATGACGCCCACCTGCAAGGAAGAATATGGGGGCTCGAAATTTTCATCGAGCGGCCCGTCGGCGAGGGACTGGCCGTAGACCACGGCGTATGTGATGACGCTGGCCATGGCGTGCACAGCATTGAGTCCGAGATCGGGGCGTGAGGAATGGCCGGATCGCCCGATCACCTCGAGCCGCGCGGCGGCCTTCCCCTTGTGCGCGCGCACAGGCTGCATCCTGCTCGGCTCGCCGACAATGGCGCCAAGCGGCCTCTCGCATAAGCTCGGCAACGCGGCCAGGAGATGCGGCACACCACGGCACCCCGCCTCTTCGTCATAGGAGAATGCGAGATGAACTGGCTGCCGCAGGTTCATCGCCGCAAGTCCTGGGAGCGCGGCCAATGCGCAGGCGAGGAAGCCCTTCATGTCGGTGGTGCCGCGGCCGTATAGCCTGCCGCCCTCGCGGCGCAGGACGAACGGATCCGAGCTCCATTCCGGCTCGCCGGCCGGCACGACATCCATATGTCCGGAGATGATGTAGCCCCGACCCTGGCGCGGGCCGATCGTCACGAAGAGGTTGGACCGGTCGCCCTCGGGACCGGGCAGAACCGTCACCTCGGCTCCGGCTGCCTGACAGTAGTCGCGGATCCAATCGACGATCGCGCGGTTTGGCGTGCCCACAACAGAGGGAAATCCAATCAGCGTCGCGAGGATTTCTTCCACGTTCATGGCGGTCCGCTCTAATCGCACATTATCACCGGGTGCAACCAGCGTATCCGCAGGCAGCAGAGTTCGCTGCCGAATTGCGTCATGCTTTGGCCGAAGATTGCGAAAAAGCACCTCGAACCAGCGAAACCTGCTGGCTTTCCCGTATAATGCTACGGCAAAAGAGGCATGTCGCGACACGGCGATCGATCACAACGTCACACCGCGTGCCTTGCGCATTTGTTGAAGGATCGACTGAGATGCAGAGATCAGTACGCCTGAAATCCTTCGAACTGGTCGCGCGGGACATCAATGATGTCGACGTTGAGCTGCTGCACGCGCTGTCGATCTCAGTCCGCTGGCCTCATCGGCCGAAGGATTGGAACCTACTGCGTCGCGCCGGCCAGGGCATCGTTGCCGTTGATGGTATTGGACGCGTTTTCGGCAGCGCGATGTGGTTTCCTCACGGGAACGATTTCGCCACCATCGGCGTAGTGATCACAACGCCCCGCACGCAAGCGCAAGGAGGCGGCCGGTGGCTCATGGACCTAGTCCTCGAGCAGTGCGGCGATCGCAACTTGGCACTCAATGCTACCCATGCTGCCTATCCTCTTTATGTCTCACTCGGTTTCACGACCGAGGCGACTGTATACATGCGCCAGGGTGAAGTCCCACCGATCCTCCCAACAGTGCCGTCCCTGGACGGTCAATTGCAGGCGCTGTCGAGCGACAGGCTGAAGGAAATCACGGCGCTGGACACCCGCGCGTTTGGGACAAACCGCGAGAGGCTGCTCACGTTGCTCGCGGCCGATGCCTCAATCTGCACTTTGAGCCGCGGCAGCGAGATCGTCGGCTATTCCATGTGTCGCGAGTTCGGGCGTGGTCACGTGATCGGCCCGATGGTCGCGCGAAACGATCTCGACGCGGTCCATCTTACAGCCGTGCATCTGAACGGACTGGCAGGACGATTTGCCCGTGTCGACACCCGCGAGAAGGATGGCGTGTTTGCCGCGTTTCTCCAGCAGTGCGGCCTCGGCATTGCCGAGACCGTTACGACCATGTCCAAGGGGCGCCGCTTTCTGAACCGGGAAGACAATGGGCCTTGGGTCTATGGATTGGCCGGCCACGCCTTGAGTTGAATGCAGCACGCTGTCGCCTTCAACCAGCGGTTAGAGGACCAGGTCGATCAGTGCGGGCGTCGATCAACCGGCTTAATGCCGTTGCCGTCACGCGGCCGGAACGGCTGCCGCCTCGAATCTGCTCCGAAGCCCGGATTCGGTCTCCGCTGCCGGCATTGTGAGCGTCCGACGCCCATCCGCCACGCCATCCACGATGACATGGCCGATGCCGCGCGAGCACGGCTCGATGCGCGCGTTGAGATGATAAATGTCCCGCAGCAGATGTGAGGTGATGATGTCCCGCGTTGGCCCGCATGCGACCAGCCGGCTGTCCGCGATGACCATTGTCTGATCGCTGAAGCGCAGGGCCTGATTGAGGTCGTGCAGGGCGATCAGCACGACCATGCCTCGCGCCCTGGCAAGTTCGCGCATGAGACCGAGCACTTCCACCTGCCGCGACAGATCGAGTGCTGATGTCGGTTCGTCCATCAGCAGGACCTCCGGCTCGCGCACCAGCGTCTGTGCCAGGCTGGCGAGTTGCCGCTGGCCGCCGGAAAGCTCGCCAATGTTGCGGAAAGCGATGTCGGCGATGCCGAGCGCCGCAAGGATCTCGTCGATGCGAGCCAGATCATCGTCGCCCACGGACCAGCCCATACCCTGCTTGCGGGCGAGCAACACTGACTCATAGACGGTGAGCACCGCGTTGGCGGACGTTTCCTGTGGCATGTAGCAGATGCCGCTCGTCCCGCGAATGGCCCCCTCGACATGCATTGCTCCCGGTCCGTGCAGGAGGCCGGCGATTCGCCTGAAGAGCGTCGACTTCCCGGCGGCATTCGGACCGATCACGGCCACAATGTCTCCGCCCTCGAACGCTGGCGTCGTCACATCCCGAAGCCGGAGGCTCGTGCCGTAGCGCGCGCCGAGCGCCTCAAGCCGGATCGTCACCATGAGCGCCTCGTGCTGGACAGGATGAGCGAGATGAAGAAGGGAATGCCGATCAGCGAGGTGACGATCCCGATCGGGAAGACCGTCCCCGGGATAAGCGACTTGCTGACGACCGAGCTGGCCGACAGGATGAGCGCGCCCGCGAGGGCCGATGCGGGCAGGAAGAAGCGTTGGTCCTCGCCGATGACCATGCGCGCGATGTGCGGGCCCACGAGGCCGATAAAACCTATGGTGCCGACGAAGGCGACGGGAATGGCGGCGAGGAGGCTCACCAGGATGAGCGTCTCGAGCCGCAGGCGACCGACTTTGACGCCGAAGCTGGCCGCCTTGTCCTCACCGAGCCTCAACGCAGTCAGCGCCCAGGCGCGCCGGGCGAAAATGGGTAAGACTGCGAGGAGAATGAATGTGGTGACCGCAAGCTTAGGCCAGGTGGCCTTGGTGAGGCTGCCCATTGTCCAGAAGACGACCGCCGCCAGCGCTTCCGCCGACGCGAAAAACTGGACGAGCGCGAGCAGGGCGTTGAAGGTGAAAACCAGCGCGATGCCGAGCAGCACGATGGTCTCCGCGCTGACGCCGCGCTTGACGCTCAGCACGTGAATTAGGAAGGCCGCCAGCATCGCCATCACGAAGGCGTTGATCGGCACTACATACTCGACTGCGGCGGGGACAAGCCTCACCGCGAAGGCAAGCGCAAGCGCGGCGCCGAAGCTCGCGGCGGCGGATATGCCGAGCGTGAAGGGGCTCGCCAGCGGGTTGTTGAGGATGGTCTGCATCTGCGCGCCGGCCACGGCGAGCGCCGCCCCTACGACAATCGCCATCAGGGCCACCGGCATGCGGATGTCCCAGAGCACCACGCGCACCTGCTGCGGCACGGTGTCGGGGAACACAAGGGCCCGCACGACCTCACCGAGGTCGTAGCGGGCGGGACCGACCGCAAGGTCGACGCACAGGCTGAAGAGCAGAGCAGCGCCGAGGCCGGCAAGGATCAACTGCCGCCGCCAGACGAGAGCGCGGTAACGCCCTCGTCCATCGGTGCTGTCGAGCGCGGTGCTGACGGCCGCCGATTCAATCGACATCGGTCAGCGAGACCCAGTGGCCGGGCCTGTATGCGATGGGCAGGAATTTCTTGTGCAACTCGCTGAAGGTCACCTCAGGATCAAGGTCGGCGAAAAGATCGGGATGCAGCCACTTCGCCATCTGCTGGACGGCCACGAACTGATAAGGACTGTTGTAGAACTGATGCCAGATGGCATGCACCGCGCCGTCCTCGACGGCCTTCACGCCGGTCAGAGCCGGCCGCTCGGTCAGCGCCTTCAGCTTGCGCACCGCCTCCGCCTCATCACGGCCGGGGCCGACGCCCACCCAGGCACCGCCCGATACATAGGCGTCCCACGAGCCGCCGGTGACGATGATCTGATCCGGGTCGGAGGCGATGATCTGTTCGGGATTGAGTGTGCCGAAGGTGCCGGGGATGATGTCCTTGGCGATGTTGTCACCGCCTGCCATCTCAACGAATTTGCCGAAATTGTCGTCGCCGAAGCTCATGCAGCAATCGTCTGAATAGCCGCCGGCGCGTTCGATGAAGACCTTGGGCCTTTCCGGCTTGGCCTTCTCGATTACGTCGGTAACGCGCGCGATCTCGGCGGCGCGCCAGGTGATGAATTCCTCGGCGCGCTCCTCCTTGCCGAACAGCCTGCCAAACAGGCGCATGCTGGGTTCGGTGTTGGTAAAGGGACGCTCGCGGAAATCGACATAAACCAACGGAATGCCGGCAGCGGTGAGCTTCTCGATATACTTGGCGTCTTCCGTGGCCTGCTTCGACTCGATGTTCATCACGATGACGTCGGGCTTGAGCGATATCGCCTGCTCGACGTCGAAAGTGCCGTCCTTGAAACCGCCGAATGTGGGGATATTCGCCATCCTTGGGAATTGTTCCAGATAGGCGGCGTAGTTGTCCGGATCCGCTTGGCTGAAATCCTCGCGCCAGCCAGCGATGCGCTTGAACGGATCCTCGGTGTCGAGCGCCGCGACGAGATAGACCTGCCGGCCCTCACCCAGGATTACCCTCTCGACAGGCACGTTCACCTTGACCTGGCGGCCCGTGATGTCAGTCACTGCAACCATTTCGGCCCTGGCGGCCAGCGTCATCGACAGAGCGACGATAGCGGCCGCCATCGTCGCTGCTGGGATCTTTCCGAAATTCATCGCGCCCTCTCTTGAAATGGATCAGCCGGAGGTGGCTTATAAAAGATGACTTCAATTCTCAAGAAATATCTTTTAGAGCCATTCCAGACTGGTACGACGACAAGGGGTCTGGAATGGCGGGCGAGCCCAATTATTCGCTGCGGGACGAGATACGCGACTATTGGTCGACGCGCGCCGGAACATTCGACCTTTCGGTGGGGCATGAAATCTTCTCACAGCGGGAACGCCTGGCCTGGCACAGGCTGATACTCAAGCACTTGGGGCGCGGGGATGGGCGTCGCGCTCTCGACCTCGCTTGCGGCACCGGGGTCATATCCCATCTCATGCACGACCTGGGTTATGCCGTGACCGGGCTCGATTGGTCAGAGGCCATGCTTGCCCGCGCGCGTGCAAAGGCGACGCAGAGGGAAAGCGGCATCCGGTTTCTGATCGGTGACGCCGAGCGAACCCTTGAAAAAGCAGAAAGCTACGACGTCCTCGTCACTCGTCATCTCGTCTGGACGTTGGTGGATCCGCGAGCGGCATTCGCCGAATGGTTCTCGCTGCTCAAGCCGGGCGGACGGCTGCTGATTATTGATGGTGATTTCGTCAGTACGACCTGGCTAACCCCTCTGCGACAAGTCCTGGAAAGGGCGGTTGGCCGGACGGTCGGGCCGGTCCACGAACTGGATCAGGTGATGGCGGACCGCCATCGCAGCATCCTGTCACGGCTGCACTTTTCGCGCGGCGCCAAAGCGGACGAGGTCTGCGCGCTTCTGGTTGAGGCTGGCTTTGAGATGCCCGTGGTCGACACCCGGCTCGGCGCAACTCATCGTGCGCAGGCGCGGCACATGAACTTCCTCAGGGCGCTGGAACGCTCGACGCAGCATCGCTACGCGATTTGCGCGACCAAGTCGGCCTGGTAGTTGGGGAATTCTAACGATTTCCACAACCATCTATCGGCGATCGTCGGCTCCCACCCCGCCATTCTGATCTGACATCCGTAGCGCAGACAGAATCCGATTGCTCGCAGCGGCCTCTAAAGACGCGACAGCACAGGGCGAAAGACCACCGCGGAAAGAGACTTAGAAAAGAAGCTGTACGGATTGTCCCTGCGCCGAGAGCAGTTTGACGGCCTTCCGGTCAAACGAGACGAAAGTCTCCCCGCCAAGCCAGCCGCCGTCAAAAGCGATCACGCCGTCCGCGAAATCGCCGCCGGCATCGAGGACTGACAGCCCTGACTCAACTGCCGGCCGGTTGACGACAACATTCGCGGTGTTCAGCAACGCCCGGATCGCCGCGGCAATATTTTCGCGCTCTGTCTGGTACTGCCGGGCCAGAACCCGGGCGAACTCGCACAAGCCTGCAAGCTCACGGCCACGATGTCCGCTTTGGCCAGCAGGTCGACGGCAATGGCGGCCTGCGCGTCATCATCGGCGACATAGGCGCGCAGCAGCACATTCGTGTCGGCCGTCACCCTCATTTCTTGCCGGACCCGGCCGCCGCGCCCGCTTCCGCTATCGCCTCGTTGATCTCCTCGATGCTGAGCACCCGGCCGTTCGTCTTGCCTCTGAGGAAGCCGTGGAGGTCCCGGAACGACCCGTTCGCCCGTGCAGCCCTCAATTCCGCCCGACCGTCGGGCAGCAGATCAAGCTCGATCTTCTCGCCCGGTTTGATGCCCAGATGTTGCAGCACGTCATTGCGGAACGTCACCTGTCCCCTTGTCGTCACTGTCAACGTTGCCATGTTAAACATTCCTGTTCTCGCGATAAGATCATGCAAATCTGCATTATTATCAATGCAGATGGTCGGGGGGCCAAAGCTTGGCGTCCATGCGGCGACTGAATGGCATTGATGCCTTTTAGAAAGCCGTCAGGCATCGTGGATTCGCGCTCGCCCCCTCGTTCGACTGATTCTGATGTTGGCCGAACCGGTTGATCTGCCCCCTGCGACGTCGGAGTTGTACAGGAGCCCTCTTTGCCGAGCAGATACTCTAAGTCGCATTTATTGGCCGTAAGTTGTCAGTCCGCTACGTCAAGGTCGAGCCGGAGATTGAGAAGAACGGAGCCATCGCCGCATAGCGTGTGCCTGCGTGGGTCTGGACGGACCCACTCATGCGCAATATGAATTATCAATGGAGATGAGGCCTGCCGTGGCGATCACATTTTCGCGGTGTCGCTAAGGCAGGTGGCGCTCGTTCAATGCTGCTGCGCCGGGCGGTTGGCCTTCTGGTCTAACGCTGCCCGCAGAAGTGTCGATATCAGGGGATCTGGTCAATGACCGACAACAAGCCAGACGTTACCAAGGATTGGCAAGCGACGCAGGGCCAGAAGTCCTCCGCCACGCGTCTTCGCCTTTTCGCCGCACTCTCGTGGATCGTCGCCATTGGCGGCGAGATCTACGGAATCATGCTGCTTCGCCAGAACAAGTTCGACCAGGCACACCTGCCGCTGGTCATCGGCCTTCTGGTCGGCATCGCGATTTTCGCAATCGCCGGCAACTTGCTGTGGAAGGCGGCCAACAGGCACGATCCGGCCCGTGCATCCGACGCGGCCAGGTTCTTCTTCCAAAACCAGCTCGGCGCAATCATCACGCTGATTGCCTTCCTCCCGCTGGTTTTCTTGATCCTCACCGACAAAAACATGGATCCGCGGACCAAGAAGGTTGCCGGCGGCGTCGGCGCTGCGCTGGCCGTGCTCGCGACGGTCATGGGGATCAGTTTCAACCCCCCGTCGGTCGAACAGTACACCCAGGATATGAACGCATGCGCAGCCCAGATCAAGTCGGGGCAGCCCACCACCGCCTGTTCGCCCGATGTCGCCGCTCAGGCGCAGGCGATCGCGACGGACACCGCCGCGGTAACGGCGGCGACGCGGGACGCGAGCCACCCCGCCGGTCAGGATGTCGTCTACTGGATCGCGCCGGAAGCCGGAGCCGCGAAGTCCGCCGAGCCGCATGTTTTCCACCTCTGCGCAGGCGTGAGTCCGCTGAAGGGCAAGACCGTGAATAGTGGCTCAGTGACGGAGGCCTACGCGCAGAACGCCGTCCGCATCACGAAACAGATCGATATGGAACAGAAGCAGTGCGGGTTCACCCCCACAACCAGCACCAACTGAACCTGCCTGCGCTCGATCGCGTCTATCGGGGCCACAGCGCCAGCCCGGAGAACAATGATGCATAGATGGACGGTGTGTATACCCGTAGAGGGTTAAAGGCCCCTACGATCGGCTTTAGAGGAGACTACGTCGATGACGAACGTGCGCGCCCTTGTCCTCGAACGCCAACACGAACTCAAGCTGCGTGACATCGATCTACCACAGACCGTCGGCCCGGGCGAAGTTCGCATCAAAATCCACACTGTCGGCATCTGCGGCTCCGACGTGCACGACTACACACATGGCCGCATCGGCCCGTTCGTGGTCGAAGCGCCGATGGTCTTGGGCCATGAAGCCGCCGGCACCGTCGTCGGAACGGGTGAAGGCGTCGAGCATCTGAAGGTCGGCGACCGCGTCTGCATGGAGCCGGGTATCCCCGATCCCAATTCGCGGGCGAGCCGGCTCGGCCTCTACAACATCGATCCAGCGGTCAGGTTCTGGGCAACGCCGCCGATCCACGGCGTGCTGACGCCCTATGTCGTCCACCCCGCCAACTACACTTTCAAACTGCCCGACAATGTCAGCTTCGCCGAGGGCGCGATGGTGGAGCCCTTCGCTGTCGGCATGCAGGCGGCGGCCAAAGCGAAGATTGCGCCGGGTGACACCGCGGTGGTGATTGGCGCCGGGCCGATCGGCACGATGGTGGCGATCGCCGCGCTCGCCGGCGGCTGCGCCCGCGCCGTTGTAGCAGATCTCGCCCAACCCAAGCTCGACATTGCCGCCGGCTACCAGGGTGTGATCCCGATCAACGTCCGCGACAAGAACCTGGCGGCGGAGGTCAAGCGCCTGACCGATGGCTGGGGCGCCGACGTGGTGTTTGAATGCTCGGGCTCGTCCAAGGCATGGGAGACCCTGCTCGATCTGCCGCGGCCCGGTGGTACCGTGGTGGTGGTCGGCCTGCCGGTCGCGCCGGTGGCGTTCGACATCGCTACGGCCTCTACCAAGGAAATTCGCATCGAGACGGTATTCCGCTATGCCCACCAATATGACCGGGCGATCGCACTGATGGGATCGGGTCGGGTCGATCTCAAACCATTGATTTCGGCGACCTTCCCCTTCGAAGACTCCATCACCGCATTTGATCGCGCGGTCGAAGCCCGGCCGGCGGACGTAAAGCTTCAGATCCAATTGCCGGATTAAGGCGAGTTCCAAATCCCCCGGGCTGCCCTCCCGATCTCCTGTGCGTTGCGTAGCTTCTTGGGCCGCCAAGGCTGGCTGACGGCAGCCCTGAGCGCTTTTGGTGCTGACACACGGCATTTATCGGCGGCGCTCCCTCCAAAAACAACTCCACACCCGGCGATGACGGGATCCTCTGGGACCACGAGCAAATCCCTTGAGTGCTGAGGGAACCGACACTTGACAAATCGGCGGCCGTCCGACACGCTCTTAACAAAAGGCACAACAAACTTACAAAAGTTCAAGTTGGCACAATCTGGCCGATAGGGAGAAGGCCGATGCATCTCTGTGACCGAGCGGAGATTTGCGCGTGAGCACGATGACCGTGACCCGCGAAACGCCCAGATGGGCCCTGCCCCGGTTCATGACGGCCGAGCATCCTTTCCCCTGGCTCGCGCCGATCACGGTGATGCTTCTCGTTTTCGGCATCTACCCCCTCGCCTATTCAGTTTGGCTGTCGTTTCACAAACGCAATGTCGTCTCCCGGCAACTTGACTTCGCCGGGCTCCACCAATGGACGCGTGCCTTCTCGGATCCGCGCATGTGGCATTCGTTGGAGACCACGCTGATCTACACCTTCGTCGCGCTTGCGGTTCAGCTTGCGCTCGGCATCCTCATCGCGCTTCTGCTTGACACCGATCGCAAAGGTTACGGGGTGCTGCGGGCGCTAATGACACTGCCGCTGGTGGTGCCGCCTGCGGTGACCGGAATGATGTTCCTGCTGATGCAGGACGGCTCTTTCGGCGTCCTGTCGTTCTACCTGTATGCCCTCGACCTGATCTCGCCGGCACAGCCGATCCTGACGCAGCCCGGAACCGCATTGGCGGCGATCCTGCTGGCTGACATATGGCAATGGACGCCGTTCATGGTGCTCATCATCCTGGCAGGGCTTAGGGCGCTGCCGAAGGAACCTTTCGAGGCAGCGGCGATCGACGGCGCCACCGGCATCCAGACGTTCTGGCGGCTCACATTGCCGATGCTGCGCAAGGTGATAGCGGTTGCGGTGCTGATCCGCGGCGTCGATCTCTTTCGCATATACGACTACGTTTACATCATCACCGCTGGCGGGCCAGGCACGGCCACCGAGACGCTTTCATTCTACGCGGGTCGAATCTACTTCACGGGAGACTTCCCCTATGCCGCGACCCTGTCGCTGATTGTGCTCGTCGTCTTGATCGTCGTGTCGAACGTCTTCGTCAGGCTGTTCAAGGTGAGGTTCTGATGGAGCCGTCGCGCGCCCAAGCGATCGCCCGTGACGTGCTCGCCGTCCTGGTGGTGGCGATCTTCATGTTTCCAATCGCGTGGTGGGCCCTGTCGTCCATCAAACCCTATTCGGCGATCTTCGATCGCAGCGGACCGGTTTACACCGGTTTCACGCCAACGCCGGACAACTACCGCGTGACGTTGCTTGGCGTTTCGCGCGTCGACATCGGCATGGAACAGGGCGGCGAAGCGGCCGGGGTCATCAAGGGGGGCGCCAGTTCCTATGATTCCCGCCAGTCGTTGCTCGACAGTGCCATCATAGCCGTCGGATCGACGGCGCTGACGCTGCTGCTGGCAACTCTGGCCGCCTACTGCCTGTCGCGAATGCAGTTCAGCGGCCAGCAGTCCTTTCTGTTCTGGATTCTTTCGCAGCGCTTCATGCCGCCAATCGCGATCGTCATTCCGATCGTTTTCATGTTCCGCGATCTCGGCTTGCGCGATACCTATACGGGGCTCATCCTCGTTCACAGTTTGATCAATCTGCCGCTGGCGGTTTTGCTTTTGAAGTCGTTCTTCGACGATGTTCCGCGCGAGGTCGATGAGGCGGCGCTGATCGACGGCGCAACACGCTGGCAGACGTTCCGGCGCGTGGTCCTTCCCATGGTCAAGGGCGGCATCGCTGCGACGGCTGTGCTGTGTTTCATCTTTTCGTGGACCGAGTTCCTGCTCTCACTGTTCCTGACAACGTCGATCCGCACCGTGCCGGTGAAGATCTCGACCTTTGTCACCTCAACCGCAACCGAGTGGGGCTACATCACAGCGCTCGGCACGTCCGCGATCATACCCAGCTTCATCTTTATCCTGCTGGTTCAACGGCATCTGGTCCGCGGCCTCACCCTCGGGTCCCTGAAGGAGTGAGGCGCAGGCGAGAAGAACGACGACAAAAAACGCAACGGAGGAACGATCATGAGCTTCAGAGAACACGACAAGAAGACATTCGTCGCCGATACCTGCAACGACTTTACGGCGCGCCGAATAACCAAACGCGACTTCATGAGGAAGATGGCGCTCGCCGGTGTCGGCTTTTCTGCCTTTGGATCAGCCATGCTAGGTGGCGGCCGCACCAATCGGGGGATCCTGGGCCTCGGGGTTGAAGAAGCCCGCGCCCAGGACGCCGATATGTTGAAGTGGCTGGCCGATGTCGGCAAACCGTATGCCGGCACCAAAATCCGCTACACTTCGGAAGCGACGCCGCCAACGATCGTCGCCAACCAGCTTGTCGCGGGTGAATTCACCAAGGCCACCGGCATTGAGGTGGAAGTCGAGATCGTGCCGCTGGAGCAGGTTCTCGCCAAGGCGACGCAAGATGTGCAGGGCCAGCTTGGCACCTATGACGTCTACTATCTCGATCAGTCCTGGATGGCGACGTTTGCACAGGATGTCGTCGATCCGCGCGAGTATTATGACCAGAACAAGAACCTGGCGATGCCCAACTTCGACTGGGACGATTTCTCCAAGCCGCTGGTCGACGGCATCGCCATGTACAACGGCAAGCAGTGCGGAATCCCGTTCGATATTCCGATCTTCATCCTGATGTACCGCAAGGATCTTTTCGACAAACACAACATTGCGCTGCCGACAGACCTCGACGCCTACCTCAAGGCCGTGCAGGCGCTCACAGAGGCAGAAAAAAGCAACGGCATCTTCGGCACCGCGTGCCAGGCGAAGTCCGGCCACTATTCGCTCGAATGCGACTGGACCTTCGCGTTGTGGGGCCATGGCGGTTCGATCTTCAACAAAGACAAGAAGTTTGTCGGCAATGACGAGCGCGGCGTGGCCGGGCTGCAATTCTATCAGGAGCTGGTCAAGAACTCGCCGCCCTCTGCGACGACATGGACTTGGGACGGTCAGGGACAGGCACTGACACAGGGTCAGGCCGCGATGGCAATCACCTGGGGCGAAGATTTCCCCGGCTTCGACGCCAACGATTCCAAGGTCAAAGGCCTGTTCGAGGCCCTGCCCGCGCCCAAGGAGGTTCCCGGTCGTCGCGCCGCCGCCGATTGCGGCTTCAACGAAATCCCGGCCGTTGGTCACCAGGGCGGTTCGACGATTTCGCTGTCGCAATATTCCAAGAACAAGGAAGCGGCATGGCTGTTCATGCAGTGGGTCTGCTCGAAGGATGTGATGGCGCGGGTATCGACGCTCGGCGGCGGCGCCTCGCCGATGCGCAATTCTTCCTTCACCGATCCTCGCGTGAAGGCGAAGGCCGTCGTCGGGCCTGGAACGACACGCCACTTCGACGCGATCAAATACACGATCGACAACCAGATGGGATCGGAGCCGGACATGCCGATCTGGGCGGATCTGTCGAACAACGACATTCCGGTTGAGCTCGGCAAATTGCTTACGGGCCAAGACTATGGCGGCAATGCCAAAGCGTGCCTCGATGCCATCGCCGGCATTGTCGACGGCAAAGTCAAGGACGCCGGTCTTTAGCGACTCGTCGTGATTTGGGCGAAGGCGGCTTCCACCGCCCTCGCCCTTTGGCAATGTGGCGGCAATGGTTCCGGATCTCGTCATCGGCATCGATTCCTCGACCTCGGCAACCAAGGCGATCGCCTGGGACCGCAATGGGCTGGCCGTGGCTGAAGGTCGTGCACCGCTTGCAATGTCCAACCCGCGGCCGGGCTATTTCGAGCAGGATCCGGCCGAGTGGTGGGCCTCGACGGTTGCGGCGCTTCGTGCTGTCGCGGCAACAGTTTCGCCGGCACGCATTGCCGCCCTTGCGATTGCCAACCAGCGCGAAAGCTTCGGCCTTTTCGACGAGCAGGGCCAAGCGGTCGGGCCGGCGACGCTCTGGCTCGATGAGCGCGCCCGTGGGAAAGCACGGCGCTTCGGCGAGAGTTTCGGCGCGGCACGCGTCCACGCAATATCCGGCAAGCCTCTGGACGTCATTCCTTGCCTTTACCGCATGATCTGGTTTCGCGAGGAAGAGCCCGAGATTTTTGCCCGCGTGGAGCGAATGGCCGAAGTCCATGGCTATCTGGTCTTTCGCTTGAGCGGCCGGTGGGTGACGTCCACCGCATCCGCCGACCCGATGGGCATACTCGATATGCGAGCTATGGACTGGTCCAACGAAATATTGGACGCCGCGGGCGTGGCGCGGGGAATGATGCCGGACCTGGCGAGGCCCGGCAGCGTTCTGGGCCAACTGACTTCGGAAGCCGCCATACTGACGGGCCTGCGGGAGGGCACGCCGATCGTCGCCGGCGGCGGCGACGGTCAATGCGCCGGAACGGGCGCTGGCGTGTTGCAGCCGCGATGCGCTTACATCAATCTCGGCACGGCGGTCGTCTCCGGCAGCTTTGGCACGGACTACGTCCATGACCAGGCCTTCCGCACCGAGACGGCGGTCGCCGATGATGGCTATATCTACGAGACGTGCCTTCGCGCCGGCACTTTTCTCGTCGACTGGATGGCGCGCGAAATGCTTGGCGTCGATCTGCATGGCGCAAGCGGCCTGGCAGCGCTCGAGGCCGAAGCCGCTGCCAGCCCGATCGGCGCAGGCGGCATAATGCTTCTTCCCTACTGGCAGGGCGTCATGGACCCGCACTGGGACAGTAGGGCCCGTGGTGTGATTGCCGGGCTGTCCGGCTCGAGCAGCCGCGGCGACATCTATCGTGCCGTGCTGGAAGGTATAGCGCTGCATCAGGCCGCGACAAGTCAGCGGGCCGCCGCAGCGGCCGCCCAGACCATCGGCCAATTCATAGCCATCGGCGGAGGAGCGAAATCCGACCTGTGGATGCAGATTCTGGCGGATGCGCTCGATCATCCCATAAAGCGTTCGACGACGGTGGAAGCCTCCTCGCTTGGCGCGGCGATGGCGGCGGCAAAGGGCGTGGGCTGGTTTTCCTCCATCGCCGAAGCGTCGCTCGCAATGGCCAGCGAGCCGGCCAAAACCTTCGAACCGGACGCGAAACGGGCCACGCTCTACGCCGAACTTCTTGCGATCCATGCCGATCTTTGGCCAACGCTTTCAACCTGGAACCAGCGTCTCGCGGCCTTCATGGAGACCGATCATGGCTGAAGCGAGCAACTGGAACGCCTTGATCGAGGACGTTGTCGCAGGACGCTGGACAGATCCCAAGACAGGCGCAGCCGCGGTCCTGCCGTTCCAAACAATCGAATTGCTGGAGACGACGGAGGGCCGCGAGGGGGATCTCGTTGCGCCCCTGGCGCTAGGCAGCCGCATCGCCGTGGTCTCCGACATCAACACCGTCGATGTGATGGGCAGGCGCGTCGCGAAGGCGCTGCGTGCCATCGCCGAAATCGACGAAATCGTGCTGCCTGACGGCCTCGACTGCGATGAGGCAACGATCCAGATGGTCAGGGAGAAGACGCGTCACGCCGAAGGCGTCGTGGCCGTCGGGTCCGGCGTCCTCAACGACAGCTGCAAGCATGCAACCTTCCTCGACCAGCGGCCCTATGCCGTCTTCGGCACGGCGGCCTCGATGAATGGCTATGGCGCCTCGACAGCGTCGGTGACGTTGGCTTCAGGGCTCAAGATCTCGCTGCCCTCGCATGCTCCGCGAGGCATCTTCCTGGACCTTGGCGTGTCGGCTGCAGCACCCAGTTGGCTCAGCGCCGCCGGGCTTGGCGACAGCCTCTGCCGCTCCACCGCCCAGACCGACTGGTGGGCTTCGCATCGGCTGTTCGGCACTTACTATTCCGAGGTGCCTTATCTGCTTCAGGCGGGCGATGAGGAACCGATGCTGGCCCATGCGCCTGGCCTTGCCAGGCACGACATCACCGCCGTCGGACATCTCCAGCGCGTCCTGACGCTGTGCTCGATGGGCGTGTGCTTTGCCGGCGTTTCCCATCCCGGGTCCATGGGGGAGCACCAGATCTCCCATTGGGTCGACATGTTCGCGCAAGCACATCATCCAGGCACCACGCACGGCCAGCAGGTTGGGGTTGCCTCGCTGGTCATGGCGCGTCTGCAAGCGCGGCTGCTGGACATGGAAGAGCCGCCGCAGGCAAAGCCAACCGTCATCGACGAGGCGGCGATGCTGGCCCGCTATGGAGCGCAGCTTGGACCACTTTGCATTGCCGAGATGCGGAAGACAGCACTCGACGCCAGCCAGACGGAAATCTTCAACCGGAAACTCGCGGAAATCTGGCCGGCCCTGCGCCAGGAGGTTCGGCCAATGGCAATGCCGGTTGCCCGCATGGAGGCAGCCCTGAAGGCTGCGGGGGGGCCGGTCACCGGCGCGGAACTAGGCCTGCCGCGCGCGCTTTGGCACGATGCCATTCGCTATTCGCGAGAAATCCGCGGCCGCTGGTCCTTTGTCAATCTGGCCGCCGATGCAGGACTCCTGGAAGAATTTCTGGACAGCCAATGGTGAGAGCGCATCCGATCGCCAATGGCTCGCATGGCGAAAATGAGATCCAACCGGCAAGGGCAATCGAAGGGTAGGAATTTATGGCGTCTGTCACCATCAGCAACATAAAGAAGGACTATGGCGCCCTCTCGATTATCGATGGACTAGATCTCTCGATCGAGGATGGCCAGTTCGTCGTTCTGTTGGGGCCGTCCGGCTGCGGCAAGTCCACGTTGTTGCGCATGATAGCCGGTCTCGAGCCCATCACGTCCGGTGAGATCGCCATAGGCGACAGGGTCGTCAACACGCTTCACCCCAAAGACCGCAACATCGCGATGGTCTTCCAGAATTACGCGCTTTATGCGCACATGACCGTCTTCGACAACATGGCCTTTTCCATGCAGTTGAAGAAGCGCCCCAACGAAGAAATCAAACAGAAGGTCGGGTGGGCGGCATCGATCCTCAACCTGACTCCCTATCTGGAACGGTACCCTCGCCAGCTTTCGGGCGGCCAGCGGCAGCGCGTCGCCATGGGCCGCGCCATCGTGCGGGACCCAACTGTGTTCCTGTTCGACGAGCCGCTGTCCAACCTCGATGCCAAGCTGCGGGTGCAGATGCGCACCGAAATCAAGGAACTCCACCAGCGACTGAAGACCACCACGGTCTATGTCACGCATGACCAGATCGAGGCCATGACCATGGCCGATGTCATCGTCATCATGCGCGACGGCCGTATCGAGCAAATCGGGCGCCCGCTCGATGTCTACGATCACCCGGCAAACCTGTTCGTCGCTTCTTTCATCGGCTCGCCCGCAATGAACATGTTGCATGGCGAGGTGGCATCCGAGCGTGACGCCTGGGTGGTGCGGACCGACGAGCTATCCCTCCCGCTGCCGCCAGGGGCTGCGGTCCGGCCCGGCCAAAGGGTGATCTACGGCATTCGCCCCGAACATCTTCGACCCGTGGCCAACGGGCGCGGCATTCCGGCCAGGATTACGGTTGTCGAGCCGACCGGCCCCGAAATCCACATCTTTGCCAGCATGGGCAACACCGCGATCTGCTCGGTGCTGCATGACCGGATGGAGCTCTCTCCTGGAGCTTTAATCCATCTGGAACCGGCGCCTGAGCGAATCCACCTGTTCGACCAAGGCAGCGGCGAGCGACTGGACAAGGGAAGAAGCTGAATGGCCCAGGTCGTTATCCTCGGCGCCGGCGTCATGGGCTCTGCCATGACGCTTCCGGCCGCTCACGCGGGTAACCGCATCACTCTTGTCGGCACCCATCTCGACGAGGAGATCGTCGGCTTGGTGGCCGGCACAGGTCGTCATCCGCGCCTCAACATCACACTGCCTGATATGGTAGCCGCCAGGTCCTGGACCGAATTCGGGGCAGCGATGAACGATGGACCCGATCTGCTTGTACTCGGCGTCTCGTCGGCCGGCATTCCTTGGGCGATCGAGCGCATTGCAGAAAGCATCAAGTTGCCGGTGCCGATACTGATGATTACGAAAGGACTTGCAGCAAGCGACGAAGGCATCGAAATCCTGCCACATCTGCTTGCCCGCGAGATCGAGCAACGCACCGGCTTGTCTGTCCCGGTGATGGCCGTCGGCGGACCGTGCATTGCCGGCGAACTGGCGGCACAGCGCGACACCTCTGTGATCGTGGCCGGGCACGATCCCGACCAGGTGGCCGCGGCGTACCGCATTCTGCGCGCGCCTTTCTATCATGCGCGATCGTCACCCGATCTCGTCGGCGTCGAGATCTGCGCTGCTTTCAAGAATTTCTACACACTCGCAGTTGGGGCTCCCGTCGGACTGCTGGAGCGCGACGGCAAGGCGCCCAATGGTGCGCTCATGCACAATCTTGCCTCGTCACTTTTCTCGCAGTCCCTCGCGGAGATGGCGATTCTGGTCGATGCTCTGGGCGGAAAAATCGAAACAGTGCTGGGGCTGGCAGGCTCCGGCGATCTTTATGTGACCTGCCAGGCGGGCCGTAACGGTCGCATGGGGCGCCTGCTTGGCCGCGGCCTGCCCTATTCCGTGGCGAAGCGCGAACATATGAGTTCGGACACGGTCGAGGGAGCGCAACTGGCGCTGGACCTTGGTCCGACTTTGAAGAATATGATGGCCCGGGGTGTACTTCCCCATGATCGCCTGCCGCTGACGACCGCCATCATCGACGCGGTTTGTCACGATGCTCCGCTGGTTTTGTCCTTCGACCGCTATCATCGAGGCTAGCGGAGCCGGGGAAACTCGATTGATGCCTCATATCGATGAGCACATGGCTCGGCCGAGCCCGCTCTGGACCCGCTGCCGCGGAGTGGACAGGATGATCTGATGGAGAAACCCGCACGAAAGAAACGCGACGGCCGCCAAGCTGTAACGAGTTCGGTCACGGCTGATCGTGAGGAAGGGCTGCTCGTGCGCGCCGCCTGGCTTGCTTACGTCGGTGACCTCACGCAGGCGCAAATTGCCAAGTCTCTTGGCCTGACCCGCCTTCGCGTCAACCGGATGCTGGCGCACGCGCGCCAGCGGGGGATCGTTCAGATTCGCATCAATTCGAAGGTGGCGAACTGCATCGAGCTGGAGCACCGGCTGCGGGACGCCTATGGTGTCTCGGATCCAATCGTGGTTCCGACACCACCCGATCCTGCGCTGGTGCCACAGGTCATCGCAGCCGCCGCCGGTGAGGCCCTGTCGCTCAGAATCCGCGACGGGATATCGGTGGGCGTGGGATGGGGACGGACGCTCCAGCTTAGTCTGCGGTCAGTGACCGTACGCCCGGTCAAAGGAATGTCGGTCGTTTCCCTGCTTGGTGGGCTCACGCGCGGATCGGCGATCAACATCTATGAGATCGCTTCGCGGCTCGCGGCGCTTTTCGATGCGGAATGCTTCTACATCGCAGCACCGGTGTTCACGGACACTGAGGCCACGCGCGATCTGCTTATGCGCCAGTCCATTCTGGAAGACGCCTTCACCCATGCCCGCGACGTTGACGCCGCTTTCGTTTCGGTGGGCGCGGTGCACAAGGACGCCACCATTTTTCGGATCGGACTGGTAGGCGACGATGATCTCAAATCGCTCCGCGAGGCGGGAGCCGTCGGCGATATTTGCGGCCACTGGATCGGCGCCGACGGACAACTCGTCGATCACCCGCTAAACAATCGCGTAATCGGTCTCGCGCCCGAACATCTGCGCGACATCGACACTGTGATCCTCCCCTCCGGTGGCCTCGACAAGGTTCCGGTGCTGCGCGCCGTGTTGCGTCTGGGAGTCGTCGATGTGCTGATCACCGACGAGAAAACCGCTGAGGCGATCCTTGCGCAAAAGCCGTAGCGCAGACTGATCTCTACCAGCAGAGCGGCTCGCGACTGATCGCTTCTTCGCGTCACAGAACCTCGTGGATTTCCTCGATCGAAGTCTCGCCGATCCGCTTGTCGAGAACGATCTCTCCACGCGCCATGGCCACGACCCGGTCGCAGCATTCGAAAACATGATGCATGTTGTGGCTGATGAAGACGCTGGTGATGTTCTGGGCCTTGAGCGCGCGAACGAAGCCAATCACCTTTCGCGTCTCCTTCACCGAAAGATGATTGGTCGGCTCGTC
Organism: Mesorhizobium sp. M0195; assembly: GCF_040322115.1. NCBI lineage: Bacteria > Pseudomonadati > Pseudomonadota > Alphaproteobacteria > Hyphomicrobiales > Phyllobacteriaceae > Mesorhizobium > Mesorhizobium sp. M0195. The sequence goes on from NZ_JAMYSV010000002.1 coordinate 74,489, forward strand.
GAGAATCATGACTTTCGACTTGAAGTGCATGGCCCGGGCGATCGCCACGCCTTGGCGCTGGCCGCCCGACAGTTCGCCGACCAGCGCGTCCGGCGACCTCAGATGCAGATCGACGTCGGCGATCGCCTTGACACTTTCATCACGCATGCGCTTCTGGTCCAGGATGCCGATGCCGAAAACCGAGCCCTTCACCGGCTCGCGTCCGATGAAAACGTTGCGGGCGATGGTCATGGTCGGCACCATCGAATTGTACTGGTAGATCGTCTCGATGCCGCGATCCATGGCGTCGCGCGGATTCGAGAATAGGACCGGTTCACCTTCGATCCTGATCTCGCCGCCATCGGGCTTTTGGGTGCCTGACAGGATGTTGATCAACGTCGATTTGCCGGCGCCATTGTCGCCGACAAGGCCCAGGGCCTCGTCTGGATAAATGTCCAGAGTGACGTTCTTCAAGGCGTGGACGCCGGAATACCATTTCTGGAGTCCCTTGATCGCGATAATGGGTGCCGCCATGATCACGTCTCCACCTTCATTGCCCTGCCCCGCTTTCGCAGCCAGGCATTCACGACGACCGCGAAGATAGTCAGGAAGCCGATTGCCATCTTGAACCAGTTGGCGTCAACCTGGCTCAGCACCAGTCCGTTGTCGATGACGCGAATAAGGGCAGCCCCTATGATGCCGCCGAAGATAGTGCCGATGCCGCCAGCCAGCGAGGCGCCACCGATGACGGCAGCCGACACGGCTTGCAACTCCAGCCCCTCGCCGATCGAGGGCAGCGGCGCGCCGAGCCGCATCACCTGAATGGTGCCGGCAAAGCCGGCGAGCACAGAACAGATCATGAAGCAGGCGACCTTCACCCGGGCCGTCGGGATGCCCATCGATTGCGCGGCAGGCAGAAAGCCGCCGGTGGCGCGCACCCAGTTGCCGAAATTCGTGCGCGACAGAAGGACCGTCGCCAGGATTGCCACGGCGACAAACCAGAAGAACGACATCCGAAAGAGGTCGCCTGGCCCCACATAGATCGTAAACAGCCATTTGGGCAGAGCGTTGGCCGGAATGACAGGAGGGAAGCCACCGGAGATTACCACCGTCAGCGAACGCGCGATGAACAGCATGCCAAGCGTGGTGATGAAGCTTGGTATCGCGAAACGAATCGTTATGAACCCGTTGAAGAAGCCGATCAGGGCGGCGATCGCGAGGCCGGCGGCAAAGGCCGGCGCGAACGGCACGCCGGCCGCCAGCATCACCGCCATCGTCATCGGGGTCAGCGCAAAGACCGAGCCCACGGAAAGATCAAACTCGCCGCATATCATCAGCAGGGTCACGCCGATCGCGACCAGCCCCATTTCAGGCAGCAGCCCAAGCATTCCACGCACGTTCTGTGTGTTCAGAAATACGCCGTTCGAGCGTATCTGAAAGACGAGAAGGAGGAGGAGCAGGAACACGACCGCGGCAAGCTCCGGCTTCTCCAGATAAATCTTCATCAAGCGCTTCATCATTCGCTCCGGCTTGGGATTGTTTGCGCTGGCTTGCCGCATCGGCAAGGGGATGGCGGCAGTCTGTCTTCTACCGCCCTTGACCGGGAGATGCGGTGGCAGGATGAGGGGTGGAGCTAAAACGCCCAAAGGCCACGCGGCCTGCCCCCCACCCTTGCCCCCTCCCGTAAAGAACGAGGAGAGGACGCCGGCTTCGCCGCCTACCGCACGCCTTTTGCGGCCAGTTCCTTGAGCTTCGGCACGTCTTCCTTGACGATGATGCCCTTGCCGGTGTCGATGTCTGCCGGCAGCAAACCGACGTTCTTGGCGAGATAGGATTCCATCACCGGCATGAAGCCCTGCATGTAGGGCTGCTGGTCGACCTGGACCTGGATATAACCCGCTTTCATCTGTTGCAGGACTTCCGAGACGATATCGAAGCCGCCCATCAGCACCTTGCCCGGCTCGACGCCGCGATCGATCAGCACTTGGGCCACGTAGGCATGCCAAAGGCCGGTGTCGAAATACACCGTGGTGTCCGGGTGGGCAGACAGATAGGCGCCAACTCGATCGGCGACGACGGCGCCATCTGTGCCGGTGTCGAGCCGTTCGATGACTACTTCGCGTCCGCCATTCGCGGCCTTGTATTCCTCAAGGAACTTCATGACACCGGTAGCGCGCTGTTCCGACCAGTTCTGACCGGGCGCGGAGACGCCGACGAGCGCCCTGATCTTGCCTTCCTTGGGGAAGAACTCGGACATCTTCTTGCCGAGTTCGTAGCCGGCGGGAATGAAGCCCTGGCCGATGAAGGCCTGGCGGGCATTGCCGGCTGCACCCTCGGTGTCGTCGACGTTGGACGCGATCACCGTGACGCCGGCAGCGCGGGCGTCGGCGATGATCTGGTCGAAAGCATTGTTGTCGACGATCGAGGTGATCAGCGCGTCCGGTTTTGCCGCGAGCGCCGCCTGCATGTTGGCCGATTGTTGCTCGATCGAGCCTTCGGTCTGCGTGAAGACCATCTGGCAATTGGCCTGGATCTTGGCGCAGGCGTCGTCAAACCCCTTCTTCACCGCCTGCCAGAACGGGTTCGACGCCGACGAATGATGCGTGAAGACGATGTTCATCGGCTCCTGTGCGCGCGAGCCGATTGTCGAGCCTCCAGCCAGTACTGCTCCCAAGGCTGCCGAGATAAGTAGCTTCTTCATGGTTCTCCTCCTCCGTAGAAAGCTGCTTCAGGTTCATTTTCAGAGAGTCGATGCGTCAGTCACCCGTCGAAGCGCCGTGAAGGCGCGATCGATCTCCGGGTTCAGTTCCATGCCGAGGCCCGGTCCGGGAGGCACGATGATCATGCCGTTCTTCACCTGCGGCAAAGCGGTCACAAGGTCGCGGTACCAGGTCTTGTAAAAGGCCCTGACACTTTCCTGGACAAGCGCGTTCGGCGCATTCAGCGACAGGTGGGTCGATGCGCCGAGCACCACTGGACCGGTGCAGTCGTGTGGCGCGACCGGCAGGTGCCATGCCTCAGCCATGGCAGCGATCTTGCGCGCCTCCGAGAGCCCGCCGCACCAGCTGATATCGAGCATGATGACACCGGCGGCTCCAGTTTCGAGAAGGTCGCGGAAGGCCCAGCGGGAACCGAGCGTCTCCGAAGCCGATATCGGCGCCAGCGAAGCCTCGGCATAGCGTTTCAGGCTGGACAGGCTGTCCATCCTGATCGGATCTTCGTGCCAGAAGGTCTTGTAGGGGGCAAGCTCGCGAGCGATCTGCATGGCCGGCAGCAGCTGCCACATTGAATGGAATTCAACCATGATGTCCATCTTGTCGCCGACCGCATTGCGGATTTTCTCGAATGGCGCCAGCGCGGAATTCAAGTCGGGCTGCGATATATACTGGCCGCGCGTTTTCTCGGCGGCCATGTCGAACGGCCAGATCTTCATGGCCGTGATGCCTTCCTCCAATAACGAATGCGCCAGTTCGTCGGCGCGGTGAAGGAAGCCGTTCAGATCATCATAGGCGTCGCCGGGCTTATCGAGCCCGTAGTTGGCCGTCGTCTGGCCCGTGGCCTTCTTGATGTATTCGGGTCCGGCACAGGTGTTGTAGGTCCTGATCTCGTGCCTGGTGAACCCGCCGAGGAGCTGTGCGATCGGCTGACCCGTGGCCTTTCCAAACAGATCCCAAAGCGCGATGTCGAAAGCGGAATTGCCCCTGACTTCCGCGCCCGTCGATCGGAAACCGAGATAGCCGACAAGATCGGCGGCGAGCAGGTCGATCTGCAAGGGGTCGCGACCGATCACGCGCGGCGCGACATATTCGTGCAAATAGGTCTCGACGGTCTCGGCCATGAAGAAGGTCTCGCCCAGTCCCACGAGGTCTTCGTCCGTGTGAACCAGGACCCAGAGAAGGTTCGGCCGCTCCTTGAGCCGCAGCGTTTCCAGTTTCGCGATCTTCATTGTGCCCCCGTCCTCAGGCGATGCCGGCCGCCAGCAGGGCCTTGACGCTCTCGTCAAAATGCCTCGCCATCAGGTCGCGAGCAGACTGGGGATCACCGGTCTCGATAGCTTCGGCGAGCTCGATATGGATCTGGATCATCTCCAACTGCTCGGCATCCGAAGGGCGGCTGCGCCAGCCGATCGGCCAGGTCTGGCGCGATACGCGCTCGAACGCGCCTACGATGAGGCTAAAAACCGGATTCTTTGCCGCCTTGGCGATTTCGAGGTGAAAGGCGAGATCGTGCTCCATGACCTGTTCCGGTCGCTGGAAATTCTCGCGCATGGCAAGCGCGTGCGCCCTGATCCTTTCCACTTCGTCGGCGGTTCTGCGCAAAGCCGCCAGCATGGCGGTGCGGGTCTCGATCGTGCGGCGCACGTCGTAGATTTGCTGCACCGTGATCTGCTCGGTGTGGACGCCATGCTCGATCACCAGCGACATGGCGCCATAGTCCAGCTCGGCGACGGTAGCCCGCCTGCCTGCCCTGAGGTCGATAAGCCGCATCGCGGCGAGCGAGCTGAAGGCCTCGCGCACCACAGTACGCGAGACGCTCAATTGCCTCGAAAGCGCGGCCTCGCTGGGCAGCCGGTCGCCTGGTCCGAGTTCATGCGTGCGGATGTGGCGCGTGATCTCGCCGATCGTATTGCTGACCAGGCTCGCTGCGTCGGAATGTTTTGCGGCTACCACCGTGCTCACGCGATCTCCAGTTCAGAAGGCAAACCTGTATGGCAGGTTTTGCAGATGTGTTGATAGTACCTTGAAAAGCTGTATGTCAAGCTCAAGTCATTGCCGGGAGACCGTCGGCATCGTCGCCCGGAGAGCGGTGACCCCACGCTTGCATATCCGCTGCTCTTGATGCGACAGACGGCGGTCGGCCGGGTGCGGCGCGCCTGCATGATCGGACAGGCAATCATCTCGCTTGGGCAGGCTGGACAGTCTCATCGTGAACCCCGGCGGGCGCCCGACCATGCCGTCGGAAAATATCTCAGCGGACTATTCCCTGATATTTCGATCGACGCACCCCATATGGGTGGACAGAGTGTCACTTGAGGATTTGCCTATGCTGATTTCGCGTTGGGGACGGTTTGCAGTTTTGTTCGCCGGATTGTTCCTGGCATTTTCCATGGTCGCTGTGGATCACGCCGATGCGCGCCGTGGCGGCAGCTTCGGCAGTCGCGGCATGCGCACTTTCCAGCCGGTCCCGCCGACCAGAGTCGCGCCGCAACCGGCCGCACCGGTCGAGCGCTCGATGACGCCTAATGCGGCAACGAACAATGCGGCCCGTCAGCCGCAGGCATTCCAGCGCCCAGGCTTCTTCAACGGCCTCGGCGGATCGATGATGCGGGGGCTGCTCCTCGGCGGTTTGATCGGCGTTCTTCTGGGCCATGGGTTCGGCGGCTTGGCCGGCATGTTGGGCCTTTTGCTCCAAGTACTGCTGATCGGCGGCGTGATCATGCTGGCGATCCGCTTTTTCCGCTCGCAATCGGCATACAACACGGCGCCCGCTACGGCCGGTGCCTCGCGGGGCACCGGGACCCTTGGGCGAAACGCAGCAGCTGGGCGCGAGCCGAGCAACGCTACAGCTTTCCCCATTCCAGGCATCGGGTCAGGATTTGGCGGAACGAGCCAAGCCAACGCTTCCGATGAGATCACATTCACGCAAACCGACCTCGACACGTTCCAGCAACGGCTGACGGAAGTTCAGGAGGCATTCGCGCGCGAAGATCATGCTGCTTTGCGCCGGTTGGCGACGCCCGAGATGGTGTCCTATCTGTCCGAGGAACTTGCCGACAATGCCAAAAAGGGCGTCAGGAACGACGTGTCGGACGTCAACCTATTGGAGGCCGATATTGCGGAAAGTTGGCGGGAGGGTGACCTCGACTACGCGACGGCTGCTTTGCGCTATGAGTCTCGCGACGTAACCCGCGATCGCATCAGCGGCAAGATCGTTGAGGGCCAGGCCGATCAGCCGACGGAGACAATCGAACTGTGGACCTTTGCGCGCCAGAACGGCGCTGAGTGGAAGCTCGCCGCGATCCAGCAGCCTGGCTGATGTGCTGGCCTGATCGAATGGCTGCCAGGAGACTGTCCAGTTTTGCCAGCTGCGCACTTGAAGGTCGGTCAGCCGAGGTGAAGCGGCGGGCTCTATCGGCCCAGCGGCAGCTTCGAAGTCGAAAGCAGTTCGGCCTCATCTATCACTCCGGCCATGTAATTTGCAATGATGCGCGACGCGAGCGCTTCATGCTCTATTGGGCTGGATGCAGCGGCTTTCTGGCCGCGTCTTACGGAACCGTTGCCAACGCGATCGTCGGCAATGTCGATGTGCGCTCTACCACCTTCGTCGCGGCGTTCGGTTAGAGCCCACCCTGCCTCATGTTCGAGGTTTGGAAGCGTCGGCACTGCGCGAGCTTCTTTCAAAAAAATGGTAGGGCCCGCCGCCAAGCGCGAAGCCATCGTGCATCTGCAGGCCACAATGGGAGTGTCGGAGCGGCGGGCCTGTTCCTCTGGCGGCCATCGAGGCGTCGTTAGCCGCACTTTCCGCGCACCCCTGTGCGCCGCCACCAATCTCGCGTAGACATGCCTGCCGGCATCCGGCGCTGCGACGTGAGAACCTCATGCGAATCCTGTTGCCTGTGTTCTTCCTCTGCCTGACCAGCCTGTCGCCCGCCCGAGCCGCGTCGGGCGATTGCGGCGATGCCGCCGCCCTGGTGCAGCAGGCCTATCCCAAGGCCCAAAAGAGCGCCGACGGCGCGTCGTTCACGCTTGTACCCCATACGAGCATCGCCTCAACGCTCCCGGAGAGCGATGCGCCATTCGGCCTGGCCTGCAAGATCTGGCCGGCTCATGACGACCTGCTTTTGGTCGCGGTACCGCTGATCGACAGTGCTAACGGCGACCACCTGCATGTCGGCGACATCGAGCTGCTGGTGGTCGATAGAAAGAGCCTGCGGGTGCGCCAGCGCCTGCTCCAGCCTGGACTGATGACCGATGATGCCATCGCGATCCGTAAGGTGGAATTCGACACCGGCCGCTTTGCACTGGCCCCCGAGGTCACCGCCTTCGGCCTGCGCATCGAAATGGCAAACCATTCGCAGGCTACTCCCTTCAGTGAAACCGACCTGCGGCTCTATGCCGTCGCCAGCGATGCGCTGCGCTTGGTGCTCGACGGCCTCGTGGTGGCCGCCTCTGGCGGCGATAGCGATGCCAGTTGCGCCGGATCCTTTCATTCCAGCCAGGTCAGCCTGGCGATGAGTCCGGCGCGCCACCACGGCTATCGAGACATCATTGCGGTCGAGCGGTCGAATACCGACAATCCCTCCCCCGACCAGAATGGCGAATGCCAGTCCCATCCCGGCAAGCCTGTGAAGCGGACCTACCGGCTGCGCTATGACGGCAGCCGCTACGCGGTTCCCGCGGCACTCAAGGTGATGGGGTTGTGACGCCGCCGCATACGTCCCTGCCTTGGTTCGTCAATGTGATCAATTCCAGTTGAAAGGGTATCGACCATTAATTCTCTCGTGATAGGAGGCGCTCAAGGGGGGCTCTTCCCAAAGGAGCTGATGATTTGTGGTGGTCAAGATTCAAAAGGGGTTTTGCAGGAACGTGGGACGACAGACTTGACGGGCTATTCTCCGCAAAGGTCGACTACGCCGGAAAATCCATTCTCGATGTTGGCTGCAATATGGGTGTTGTCGCCTATGAGATATCCAAGCTGAAACCCAGCTCGATCCACGGGATCGACATTGCCAAGCCGCACATCGAGACTGCAAAAATGTTATTGAGCGGCTCCCCGGTGCATGCCCGGTTCGATCGCCTGAATCTTGGCAGCCGGCGCCTCGGCAATATCCTTCTACCGAAATACGATATCGTCCTGCTGCTGGCCGTCTATCAGCACATGCAGCGCAACATCGGCCCAGGCAAGGCGCGAAGGGTGCTTTCCAATATTGTGAGGCGCACCTCAAACGTCGTTGCCCGCGTTCCGCCTGGAACGGATGGCGAATTCATCGAAACGCTTTCTGACGAGGGATTCCAGGTCAAGAGCACTCACACATCGCCCCTTGGTAGTCATGTGCTCGTGCTTGAGAAACCTGCCTTCGGAAATCCGCAGCCATAGAGATTTCGCATCGCCGTGGCAATCTGCCCCACTAACATCCCATGTGCCAGCGGCGGCACAGACCCGCTGCTGGCTGCAACTCAGCTCGTTGGGCGCCGATTCGCCGGGAGAGCATCTCGCGGCTGGACTTCGCGCCAATGCCGTTGACGTTTGAGGTCGCGGCTGCGGTGTTCTCTGCCACTGCCTTGACAGACAGGATGCCCCCGTTGGCGTAGGTGACGAATTTGGCCGCCATGGCGAGAGCATCGCCAGCCTGCGGCCAGCGCACCGCCGGTGTCGAAATTCAGCCATGTGCGCTATCAGCTCGCAGGCGCCCGTCCAGCGCTCTGGCTCAGGGCGCCGGGCGAGTGAACAGGGTTCGGAATAGCTCCTCAGCACGCCGCAGTCCTTCATCTGTCAGAATCACTGACTTCGCCTTGTTTGCCGGATTCGCGATCAGCCCCTTCTGGTGCAAGCGATCCAGAGCATTCCAATCCAACCCCTTCCAGGCGCGCCTCTCTTCATGCAGCGTCAGCCAAAGCAGGCCCATAACGGCATCGTCGATCTTGTCGGTGTCGATCTCCATGCAAGCGGTCTAACACGCGAAAGCGCCGCTGCCACGATCCACACCGTAGGGTTATTCCTCGCGCAACGGTTCGACCGAGAATAAATGTTTCACCGAGGCGTCGCATGCGCGACGGTGTCATTTGGGGGGACGAGCCGGAATGAGATCCGAGTTCATCATGGTGACTAAGCGGCCGTGGCAGCCCTTGCCACTGGCAAATGAAATGCGGATTGGCGAAATCCTCGCCGTCGCTCTGGTTGCGCTGCAGGCGAGCGGCTGACCGTCCAGCGTGCGCGTCATGCTGCCGGCAGCGCGCAGTACCGCGTCACCCCGCCGCGGTGTCCCATTCCATAATGCGACCGAAGCGCGGACACGTTTCGCGGGACGCTTTCTTTTCCGACGTGCTCTCCGACCGAAGTCTCGACCTTGCTAGAGGTGAATTTTTGATCCCTGAGCGGTTATCTCGGAGCGCATTCCGGCCACAACCGACGTTGCGACATCCCTTCACTGATTCACTGTCCGTCTGCGCCAGAATGCGAAATCTGCTGTGAGGGTCGGGGCTCAGCAGCAACCGCTCAAGGTCGGTCCGACGTTGCAGGGCTGACGTGTTTTCATCGAGCCAAGACTGACTCTGGTACCGTGCCGGGAATGAGCTATAGTTCACATACTAAGACGGCCGGGCGCTTGCACAATGGCTGGACTGGGCGAACAGATTGCGCGTCAGCAGCGCACCATGGGACCGCTCCTGGTGGCGGCAGTGGTCATCGGCCTTATCGGTCTGCCCGTCGCAGCCTGGCTCGACCTCCGAGACCTGTCGGAACGGATGCTGCGCAGGCAAGCCAGCGAAATCAGCCGGATCATCGACGAAATGCGCGGATTCTACGGCAGCGACGTCGTGGGACGCGTGCTGCAAGCTAACGGCGCTGTGACTGCGACGCACAACTACCGGGACGTGCCAGGTGCGATCCCTATTCCAGCAACCCTCTCGATCGAACTCGGCAAGCGCATCAGCGCTCATGACGGGTCGGTCAAATATCGGTTCGTCTCGGATCTGCCTTTCAAAGGTCGCGCGCCCCACCAGCTCGATGTTTTCGAGCGGAATGCAATCTTGGCTTTGCGCGCTAACCCGAAGGAGCCGATCATCGAAGTCTCGGGCTCACTGTTTGACCGGCAGGTCCGCGCCGCGGCCCCTGTCATAATGGGACAAGTGTGCGTGACCTGCCATAACTCACACCCGGATAGCCCCAAGACGGACTGGAAGGTAGGGGATGTCCGAGGGATCCAGGAGATATCAGTCAATCAGCCTATCGCTGCGAACATCCTCACTTTCAAGTATCTGCTCGTATATTTCGCCTTCGCGGCGGCGGCGGGCCTGACGTTCATTCTCCTGCAGCGTCGGCAGTCCGCGTTGATTCAGGGCATCAACAAGGAGCTTTCGGAGGCAAACGACTTCCTCGCCGCGATCTCATTGAAGATCGCCAAATACCTTTCGCCTCAAATTTACAAAAGCATCTTCAGCGGCCAGAAGGACGTCACCATCGCGACCGAGCGCAAGAAGCTCACGATCTTTTTCTCCGACGTCAAGGATTTCACCGCGATCGTGGAACGGCTCCAGCCCGAGGACCTGACGCTTCTCCTCAACGAGTACTTCACCGAGATGTCGACGATCGCGCTCAAACACGGCGGCACCGTCGACAAGTTCATCGGCGACGCGCTTCTTGTGTTCTTCGGAGACCCCGAGACGCAAGGCATCGAGGAAGACGCAAGGGCCTGCTTGCGCATGGCTGTCGACATGCAGCGTCGGCTGGAGCAGTTGAACAGGGTGTGGCATGACCGCGGAGTTGAACGGCCCTTCCGAGCTCGCATGGGCATCAACACAGGCTATTGCAATGTCGGGAACTTCGGTTCCGATGATCGGATGGACTACACGATCATTGGAGCCGAGGCGAACTTGGCGGCCCGTCTGCAGTCGATTGCCGAGCCCGGCGGCATCTGCCTCAGCTATGAGACTTACGCGCTCGTGCGCGACCTTGTCCGGGCGCGTCCATTAGCACCGATTGCCATGAAGGGGATCAGCCGGGAGGTTGTACCCTACGAGGTCGAGGGCCTCCTGGGTGAACTCGCACAGCGCCCTCAGGTCATCAGCGAGCACACGACTGGCCTCGACTTGTTCCTCGATGTTGAGGCAATCGACGAGAATGCGGTCGAGCGGGCGAAGAAACGACTTTCGGAGGCGCTCCTGGCCTTATCCATCCGAAGCAAGCCCGCCGCATTTTAGGTTCTTGAGCGTGATCCAATCTGGGACCGTGGCCAGCCACATAAGTCGGGTTCGAAGCCGCCCTCATGCGCCGCCGGTATTGACGCACCCGGCTGGTATCACGAAAAATACGACGAGGCCCGCAAGGACTTGATCATGACTGGTCGTGCCATGCTGCAGACGCCTTTAGCTTGATGTGGTCGCTGACGTCGCCCCCAGGCCGGATGGGGAGCGTTATCGTGGTGTTTACACGCCTCGGTCAGCACCTGAGATCGCGGTCATAAGTCACTGTAACACATTCGCTTTCACACATGGGGCTGGAACTGCGCTTACGTCGCGACAAGTCGTGCGAGAGGAACGCTGACAGGTCTGACGCGTTCCTTTGGTTGCGCAGTCATCGTCTAGCCAGATCCAGCCGCCTTGCCGCTGGCGATAAAATGCGGGTTGGCGAAATCCTCGTCGTCGCTCTGGTTACGCTTGCCGTAGGCGAGCGGCGCACCATCCAGCGTGCGCGTCATTCCGCCGGCAGCGCGTAGCACCGCGTCACCCGCGGCCGTATCCCACTCCATAGTGCGGCCGAAGCGCGGATAGACGTCCGCCTCGGCGCCGGCGACAAGGCAGAATTTCAGCGACGAGCCGACCGAGACGATCTCGGCCGCGCCAAGCGCGCGGATATAGGCGTCGGTCTCCGGCGTGTTGTGGGAGCGGCTGGCAACGACGGTCAGCGGCATCATACCGGCCCTTGCCGAAATCGGTTGGCGATCGACGATCACATAGTTGTCATCAATCTTGATCGTTTCCGCTTTGCCCGGCCGGCCGGAAAAGAAGCGGCCGGTGCAAGGCGCGAAGACAACGCCGATCTCCGGCACGCCATCGCGAACCAGCGCTATGTTGACAGTGAAATCGGTCCTGCGGTTGACGAACTCCTTGGTGCCGTCGAGAGGATCGATCAGGAAGAAGGCGTCACCGAGATCCGGTGCCATGATGCCGGCCGAAGCTTCTTCCTCGGCCACGCACGGAATCTCGGGAAATGCGGCGCGCAGCCCGGCAAGAATAATCTTCTCGCTCTCGCGGTCAGCCTCCGTCACCGGCGAACTGTCCAACTTGCTGTCGACCGCACAGCCGGCACGAAAGACGCGCATCACCTCGCGTCCCGCCGCCAAGGCAAGGTGCTCGAAGACGGCGAGCATTGCTTCGTCGTCAGATACCGCCGCCGCTGTCATATTGGTCTTCGGCAATGTCCCGCTCGTTCAGCCAGTGTTCCAGGGCGTCCACCATCTCCTCGGCCGATCTGCCGAGTGTCTTGAGATGGATTTCGGGCTTTTCCGGCACCTCATAGGGTGAATCGACGCCGGTGAAATTCTTGATCTCGCCGTTCAACGCCCGCGCATAGAGGCCCTTCGGATCGCGCCTGGCACATTCCTCGAAAGGTGTGTCGACAAACACCTCGATGAATTCGCCATCGGCCATCAATTCGCGCGCCATGCGCCGCTCCGCGCTGAACGGCGAAATGAATGACACGATGACGATCAGCCCGGCGTCGGCCATCAGGCGCGCGACTTCGGCAACGCGGCGAATGTTCTCGACACGATCGGCGTCCGTGAAGCCGAGATCGCGGTTGAGTCCGTGACGGACGTTGTCGCCATCCAGAATGTAGGTATGACGGCCGGTGGCGAACAGTTTCTTTTCAAACAGATTGGCGATGGTCGACTTGCCCGAGCCCGAAAGCCCGGTGAACCAGAACACGGCCGGCCGCTGGTTCTTCATATCGGCACGCGCGCGCTTGCCGACATCGAGCGACTGCCAGTGGATGTTTTCGGCGCGGCGCAGCGAATGCAGGATCATGCCGGCACCGACCGTGGCATTGGTGATACGGTCGATCAGAATGAAGGCGCCGGTGGTGCGGTTTTCGGCAAACGGATCGAAGGCGATCGGCGACCGCGTCGAGATGTTGCAGATGCCGACTTCGTTCATTTCAAGCGACTTGGCCGCCTCATGGGCAAAGTCGTTGACGTTGACCCGGTACTTCAGGTCGGTGATGGTGGCACTGGTCTGGTCGGTTTCGGTGCGCAGAATGTAAGAGCGGCCGGGCAGCAGCGCATGTTCGTCGAACCAGACGATGTTTGCGGCGAACTGGTCGGCGACCTGCGGCCGCGCCGCCGGCGATACTAGCATATTGCCGCGCGAGACCTCGACCTCGTCGTCGAGGACAAGGGTGATGGCCTGGCCGGCAATAGCCTGCTGAAGATCGCCGCCATGCGAGACGATGCGCCTGACACGGGAGGACTTGCCGGATTTCGCGACGACCACCTCGTCGCCCGGCGCAACCGATCCGGACGCTATGGTGCCGGCGAAGCCGCGGAAATCGAGGTTGGGACGGTTCACATATTGGACAGGAAACCGGAACGGCAATTCGACCGCGGCCTCGTCGACCGAGACGATTTCGAGATGTTCGATCAGCGTCGGGCCGGAATACCAGTCTGTCCTAACGGAACGGCCCGTAACGTTGTCGCCGTAGCGGGCCGACATCGGGATGGGCACGATCGTCCGGAAACCGAGCTCACGTGAGAACTGCCCGTAATCAGCGACGATCCGTTCAAAAACTGCTTCGTCGAAGCCGACAAGATCGATCTTGTTGACGGCGAGCACAATGTGGCGGATGCCAAGCAGCGAGGCAATGATCGAATGCCGCCTGGTCTGGCGCAGTACGCCCTGGCGGGCATCGATCAGCACGATGGCGAGATCCGCCGTCGATGCACCTGTCGCCATGTTACGCGTGTACTGTTCGTGGCCGGGCGTGTCGGCGACGATGAACTTGCGCATCGGCGTGGCGAAGAAGCGATAGGCGACGTCGATGGTAATGCCTTGCTCGCGCTCGGCCTCGAGGCCGTCGACCAGCAGCGCGAAGTCGACGTCGTCGCCGGTGGTGCCGTGCTTGCGCGAATCGCGCTCGAGTGTGGCTAACTGATCCTCGAAAATCTGCTTGGTATCGGAAAGCAGGCGCCCGATCAGCGTCGACTTGCCGTCGTCGACCGAGCCGCAGGTCAGGAAGCGCAGCAGCGACTTTCGTTCCTGCGCCGCCAGATAGTCGCGGACGCCGTCGGTCGGGGCGAGGCTCTTGGCCATGATGTGGCGCATACTCAGAAATACCCCTCGCGCTTCTTCTTTTCCATCGAGCCGGCTTCGTCGCGGTCGATCAGGCGACCTTGCCGCTCGGACGTGCGCGCGGTGAGCATTTCGCCGACTATCGCCTCCAGAGTGTCGGCGTCCGAGTCGATCGCGCCGGTCAGCGGATAGCAGCCGAGCGTGCGGAACCGCACCATCCGGTTCTCCACTGTTTCGCCGGGCCGCAGCTGCATGCGCTCATCGTCCCTCAGGATAAGCATGCCATCGCGCTCGACCACCGGCCGCTCCTTGGCCAGATACAGCGGCACGATCGGGATGTCTTCCTGGAGAATGTATTGCCAGATGTCGAGCTCGGTCCAGTTCGACAACGGGAACACCCGGATCGATTCACCGGCAGCGATGCGGGTGTTGAAAATCTTCCACATCTCCGGCCGCTGGTTCTTCGGATCCCAGGCATGCTGGGCGTTGCGGAACGAGAAGATGCGCTCCTTGGCGCGCGACTTCTCCTCATCGCGTCGCGCGCCGCCGAAGGCAGCGTCAAACCCGTATTTGTCGAGCGCCTGCCGCAGCGCCACCGTCTTCATCACATGCGTATGCGTGTTGGAGCCATGGTCGAACGGGTTGATGTTGTCGCGCACGCCGTCTTCATTGACATGGACCAGGAGGTCGAAGCCGAGCTTTTGCTGCATCTGGTCGCGAAAGGCGATCATCTCGCGGAATTTCCAGGTCGTGTCGACATGGAGAAAGGGAAAGGGCGGCTTGGCCGGATAGAACGCCTTCATAGCCAGGTGCATGAGCACGGACGAATCCTTGCCGACCGAATACAGCATTACCGGCTTGGCAAAGGCTGCGGCCACCTCGCGAAAAATATGGACGGATTCGGCCTCAAGCCGCTGAAGGTGCGTAAGTGCGATGTTCATGGACTGCGAGCGTTCTTTCGTACCGATCCACGGAAGGGGCAGACTGCACTTCCGGACAATCTATTCGTGCGGGCGTTCTAGCAGATCGTTCCTGTCCAGAACAATGCAAGACAAGCCGGCGGCGGATGGTTCGGGAATGAATTTTCCATACAGCCGATAAATTCGGGAAATTTCTGCTCAGCGAGCGATTGCACTTGGTAGAGGAAGGAAAATGTTGCCTGAGCCTCGGAACCCGAGAGCCAGGAACCGGCTCCCCTCACAGCGGTCCGCCACGTTCTGGCGACACCAGCCGTGGCAACGATGTCGTTAAGACGAAGTGCCGATGGGGACAAGCAACTTGTCACCGTTGTGATCGATCTCCATCATCTCGCTCTTGCGGCTCAAGCGTTCCGCAAATCCTTTGTGGAAGATGATGGCGTTCATATAGGCAAAGGTCATCGCCAGCGCACCGGTTCGCAACGGATAGTCAACCAGCGAGTGAATGAGAAGAAAAGATACCGAGAGGAATGCCGCTTTCTGCAGTGGGTCACGGCGAACCCTAGCCAATGCAGCGAAAAGCAGTACGAAATAACCTGCCATCAGCAGGATAGCCAGAACTCCACCTTCGAAGGCTATTTCAAGATATTCATTATGGGCATGATTGACGTATTGCCTGAAAATCATGCCCTCCCTTTCGTATATCTGATAGGCCTTTTGAAAATTCCCAAATCCGACGCCCGTCGCCCAATTGTCCTTGATCCCCTCTATCGTCGTTCGGGCAAATTCTCCGCGCCCGAACGTCGGATCGATTGCCTCCACGTCGATCTTCGTCCACGCGCCTATTGTGTAGATCGAAAGCCCAACAAAAATAAGCAGAACGCTGAACCCGCTCGCCCTTGAACGAGCTGAGAGGAAGACCACAGACAATACGGTGATCGCCAGCCCGATCAGAACACCGGCACGCGAACCGGCTGCTAAAAGCAGCAGCAAAAGTGTGACCAGTCCAAGCGACCCGGACAAAAGTCGCCCACGGAAGAGACCATGATAAACGACGAAGGGAATCGAGACAAAGAGCAAGGCCGCAAAATGATTCCGGTTCGCAAAAAGCCCGGCATTGATCGTAAAAGGCAACAGCCCGACAATAGCGACGTCGTCGGAGAGCGAATATTGAATCGCTCCCGCCAAACCATTGCAGATAACACCCATGAAGAAAAACGGAAGGAGCGCGCTGACCTGCTCGGCACGCAAACGCAATACGGCCAAAAAAAACGCTGCGGCGGCCAGCAGATAAAGCAGGCATTCGACCGTGCGGCCAACCCCAACGCTGATGAAGCGAAAACGGCTTTCTCCAACCCAGGGATGTCCGAGCAGCAGTTCCGGCCGCAACCCATTGAATATGGCTGCCGGCAATGGGACGATTTGCAAAACCGCCAGCGCCACGGTGAAGACCGGCAGCAACAGAACAGGCCGGGGGATTCTCTGGTCGGCGGTTTGCGAAAAGACGGCCGCCGCCGAAACTATCGCCGCGACCTCGATCAGAGTGTCTGTGTAAAGGCCGCTCGCAGTACCACCACCGATCAGCAGCGATACAAACAAGACCGTGCCGAGGAGATATTTATCCCATTCCGACGGCCGGTCGTTCAAGATGGAAGTCTCTCAACGCTCAATTTGTGCATTATCAAGGTGCCGACATATCGAAATCGCCAGCTCTCGGCAATGGCGGCGGTCTCCAGCCTCAACACTTGCATTCGACATGTGTCCGGACCAACCGAAAAATCTTGGCTCATGATCTGGCGATTGAATGTGCCTTCGGGAATATTGAAGCGCGCGATTTCACTGCCGGGACATCTAATTGACCAGAATAATTCCTTCGGAAGCTTGAGATTTCTCGCTGATGCAACCAGGGAAATCCTATAGGATCCAGGAGGCAGCTCGATATACTGCTGCAGAGCGGAATTCTTCACCGGCGTGTTCAAGAACCGGACTGTCGCCCCGCCCTCACCCTCCACCGCATCCTGGGATGTCGCAAACGTCACCTCCAGGCCGGACTGATCATGGACCTGCCAATCAAACGGCCTGCCGCTGGGGATCGGTTCGAATGTGCTGTTGAAGACGTAGCCGGCTAACTTACGCTCCTGGTCAGACAAGGCGAAAAGAAACAGCCGATACGCTTGTTCAAATTCCCTTTGACGGATGTAACCGTTGATCACAATGGCTAACTCACCCAATTTCGGTCGCGCGTTCGGTCCAGTCAAATCGAGCAGCAGTCGGTTTGCGTAGTCGAGTCCCTTGGGATTATTGGCCAGTGCAACGAAGAGGCTGGGTCTCCAGGGCGTCTCCGCCGTAATAGCCGTCAGCATGGCCTGATATCCGTCGGGATTCGAAAGGATCGCCGGCAGGCCATCGGCGATCGCCGGAAATTGGTCTGGCCATCGTCGCAGCAATATGTCGATTTCGCCGACGGCCTTCGACAAATCGCTCATCTCCGTCGAATGGCCAATAGACCTCTGGAGCGCATGGATTTCCGTTTTGGATAACTTACGAGCCTGGTCGAACAACTCATAGGCTTCGTCTTTCTCGCCTTGTCGATATTTGATCTCGCCGATCAGGCTGTAGAGACGTGCGTCGGCCAAGTTGAAACGAAGCGCATCCTTGGCCTTAGCAAGCAAGGCTTCGAGATCCGGAGTGCCATTCGCATCGCTCAGATCATCGGTAATCTCGCTTATCAGCGCATCGACGTTCAGCGGATCCAGCGCTAGAGAAACGACTGGTGTTTCCGTTTCAAGTAGCCGACTTAGCCCGATCGACGAAGCCGCTAACACTAGAACGGATGCGACGAACCAAACGCTTGAACGCCGGAGATTTTGCATAAGCGGGCTGGTCTGCTCCATCATCCACTTTGCCCTCAATCTTCGCTGTATCCGCCCCATAGTCGTAATACTGGTAGTTCATGTACTTGTAGGCGTAGTTGTAGTCGAACTTGTTTACCGCGAATTTTGACATCGCGGCTCCAACAACGTTGGCACCAGCGGCTCGCATACGCTTCAACGCTGCCTTCGCAGACTTGCGTGTCACCTGATTGGTGGAGATGACCATCAATGTACCCTCGGCAAGCCGGCTGAGGATGGGCGCGTCCGAGAGGCCGACGATCGGCGGCGCGTCGATGATTACAACATCGAAGCGCTTCCCGAGATTGGTGATGATCAGAGCCATCTTCGGTGACGAGAGCAGATCCGCGGGATTTGGCGGAATCGTCCCAGAAGTCAAAACGGTGACGTTTGGATACTTTGTCGCCCTGAAAATGCTCGCCAGATCCTCTTTGCGGACAGTGTTGGTCAGCAAATTGCTCAGGCCGATTGTGTTGTCGAGACCGAACAGGCGATGAAGATTCGGTTTCCGAAGGTCCCCATCGACAATGAGAACCCTTGCACCGAGTGCTGCAAAGTCCTGCCCGAGCTTGAACGA
The DNA here is from genome assembly GCF_040322115.1 of Mesorhizobium sp. M0195. NCBI lineage: Bacteria > Pseudomonadati > Pseudomonadota > Alphaproteobacteria > Hyphomicrobiales > Phyllobacteriaceae > Mesorhizobium > Mesorhizobium sp. M0195. Next base: position 92,856 of record NZ_JAMYSV010000002.1, read on the forward strand.
TGTCGTCGACTTGCCCTCCGCGGGCTCCGAACTTGTCACCAGCAATGAACGCGGTGCTCCTTCGGCGCCGGAGAACTGCAATGACGTTCGAAGCGAGCGGTAAGCCTCTGAGAGCCCGGATTTCTGATCGGTGATGCTGGCTATGAGTTCGCGGTCGTCGACGAGCGGCAATATGCCGAGCATCGGCAGCCCGAGTTCCTTTTCGATCTGCTCGGGATTGGTGAAGGTGTTGTTCAACAGCTCCATGATGTAAATTATCGTCGCGGTCAGGACAAGGAAAAGAAACAGCGCAATAGCAAGATTGATGCTGAGACGTGGAGAGTATGGGCGATCTGGGAGCGCAGCAAAATCAACGATGGCTGCACTCTGCGTCTTCAATTCCGAGCTGACGCCGACTTCGTTGAGCTTGGAAATAAGACTGTCGTATTGCGACCGGTTTGAATCAACCTCACGCTTCAAGATCGTGTACTTGATGTTCTTATCGTTGAACACGACCTGTTGCTTTTCCATTTCAGCAAGCTTGCTCTTGAGGTCAGCTTCCTTGTTCTGCGCCTCCTGATATTTCAAGCGTAGCGAATCCGTAATGGCCAGAACGCCATTGTTGTAGAGCCGCTGCAACTCTTTGATCTGTGCCTGAAGTTGCTGCATTTCAGGAAAGCCGGGCTTCAAAATACCCAGCTTCTGTTGGTACTGGCTCGTCAAGTCCGCAAGCTTGTCGCTCAGCTTCTGCAGGCCTTCGCTTTCCAAGACCGGCCCGAGGCTTGAGCCGCGGCCTTTATCGATCTGGTCCACCGCCCGTCCTGCATCGAGACGGTCCTGGATTGCTTTCGCAAGTGCCTCGTTCAGAGCCTCGATATTCGAGCCTATCAAGGACTTGTCGTCGCCGGTTACCGTGATGCCGGCATCCTTGGCGTAGGCTACCAGTTCCTCTTCCGATTTCTGGAGCTTCTGCTTCACCTGCAAGACTTGCTCCTGGATGAACTGGCGCGCCAGGTCGGACGTTTCACTGGTCTGGTCGAGGCGCTGATCTATAAAGCTTTGCGCGACCTGATTGGCGACATCGCTTGCGTATTTCGGGTTCTGATCGGCGAAAGTGATCGACAGCAGACTCGTGTTGGTGACCAGATTGACCGTGAGTTCATTCAGAATGCGCTTTATCGCGATCTCTTCACGTTCTTCGGGCGTCTTCTGTTCGATGGAAGGTGACTTGGAGATTCCGAAGGCACGATAAAAGATATTGGAGAGCGAGAAGTTCGGCGTAGGGAAGAGGAAGTCCGGTTTTTCGCTCAGACCCAATTGGAACACGACGCGCTGTGCCAATGCGCGGCTTTTGAGCTTTTCACGCGCGGTGAGAAAGGCCCGTACATCCGCATTTTCAGAAACGACCTCGATGTCCTGGAAGACCTTGGCGGAAGGCACCAGCACTTCCAATTGCGTCGTCGCCTGGTATTTTGGCGTCTGCATCATCGTGACGATGACGCCGGCGACAAGCCCGGCCGCCACCATCATGACGAACAGCCACCGATACTGGACGACGTAGAAGAACAGCTTGAGCGGATTGAATCCCTGTTCCTGCTCCGAATGGTCGCGGCCATAAGGGCTATAGTTGTGCCCACCGTCATAGTAGAGGTCGGCGGACACGGCCTGGCCATGTCCTGGACCTGCAATTTGGTGCTGCCTGTTGCGATCGAGCATGGCGCGAGGTGTTCCTAGATTTCGACTATATTCTGCTCGGCTGCGACCTATAACCCCGGGACCACGGCAATTCGGGCTGCACTTGAGGCTATGCCGAGCGCGTCCTTGAGATTGTTCACCGCTATCTTCGCGCTTGATGCGAAGACGACGACCTTGTCGCCACCGTAGATGCGCGGGTTACGGGCCTTGCCGGCACGAATGGCTTCCACATTGTAATTGGCGACCAGCGTATTCGTGCCGATGTTACGGTAGATGAAGACCTTCTTTGCGTCTCCTATCGGACTGAAATTTCCTGCCAGAGCGATTGCGTCCAGAAGCGAAGAATTGCTCGACACCGGATATATGCCGGCCTTGTTGACCTCTCCGTCAACGGTTATGCGTTGCCCAATCGATTCCTTTACGAAAACCGTCACGTCGGGCGACTGCAGATAATTGGAACCGTAGGCAGTTTCGATTTCCTGCTCTAGTTGGCGAACGGTTTTTCCTGCCGCGGTGACAGTCCCGATAAGCGGAAGCGAAATTTGTCCGCCGGCGTCGACTTGAACGGTTCTGTTTAGATTATCGACCTGGAACACATTGACCTCCAGCACATCGTTCGGAGACAAAGGCTGCTCGCTGCCGTTCTGGGTGTTTTGTGGCGCAGGCAGGTCTTTTACCACCTGCAGAGCGCCACCGCTACCAAGTGGCGTCGACGATGACGTCAATTGCAGCGCATCGACCGAACTCGACGAAGACGGTGTCGTCGACGAGGTACTCGTGCAGGCCGACATTGCTAAAGAAGCGAGCACGACGAATGTAGTGCCCACATGGCTTCTTGCGAAACGAAAAATGCCCATCATCACGCTGTCCCGCCCTTGAACAAGCGACCAAATCCTCCAAAACGGCCACTGTTGGCGGCGTTTGGCTTTTTCGGACGCGCTTTTCCAACCGGCTCGATGGGCCGGTTCGCCAATATTTCGCCTGGACGTTTCAACACCATGTTGCGGGCCTCGTCTTCCCCGCACCGCTTGGCAGCAGCAGTAACCGCCTGCGAAAGCCCAGGACGCCGGCGCGTAGCGCTATGAGTATCCGATGCGATGATATCCACCCTGCCTTCGTCAATCAGCTTTTCCGAATAGTAAAGCGCCGTATGTCCAAAAGCACCAACAATCGAATCCGCGGTAAGCTGGATGAGGCAGCCGACCGCATTCAATCTCTCGATAACGTCGTAATTCGTTTTGATCCAGGTCAAACGCTCCGGATGGGTAAGAATCGGGATAAAGCCGGCATTTATCAGGCGTAGAGCAAGATCCTCCATTCGTGGAGGTAGAACATGATGCGGCGGCTCGAACAGAAAATAGCGGGACCTGTTTAAGGTCGGCACGCTGCCCGCCGCCAATTGGTCCGGAAGATCCGGCGCTATGTGAACGTCTGCACCGACATAGAGAGCAAGTGGTATGGCGGCGTCGCACAGCGCCTGGTGTAACTCTTGAACCGCCCGAACGATGTTCGATGTTCCGTTTTCATATACGCCGGGCGTCACGTGCGGTGTGCAGGCCATGTGGGTCGTTCCGTCGGCCACCGCCAATCGAGCCATTTCCACCGATTCGGCAAGATTGGGTGAGCCGTCGTCGAGGCCAGGCAAGATATGGGAATGCAGATCGATCATGGGCGTTTGTGACTACAACGAAGCAACATGGCGGCGTCATCGCAAAAAACCGCTGATGCGTCACCCGCAGGGCTGCGAGCGACGCGCTTGTCAAGCTCATGCAATAGGATGAATGCCAGGTCCCAGCTACTGGCTGACAGAGTCGTCATCATGCAGGCCGATGATCACCGCCGCACCACCGACATCAGCGCCGCCCAACAGAACTGGAGCAAGGCCAAGCCTTACGCCTGAGGTATCCAGCGCTCCGCTCATGCCGCCTACAACTGGATCTACTTTGATCGTCGCCACAATGTCGAGCCTGCAGTTCACGCCGACACGCCGCAAAACCGAAGACCTCGGCCCGGTCGCGTACAAATGCCCGGATGGACAGGCGCTCCGGTCCTCATCCCGTCATATCCGCCGGCCTCAGACATCCGCACGTCGCCTTAGGCCTAAGCCTCTCCGATCATTACACCAACGTTTAGCCCAAGGCACCCCTGTCAGCAACAACAGGCACGCAGCAGAAGCACTCTGCGCCTCCGCCGCCATTATCCCGCTATCTACAGCCAGCTCAGTTGCTGACGCCGTGACCTTCGTCCGCCGTTGCAGCCAGAACACCAGCCCCAAGAGCCATACCGCCAAAAATGAAGAGCGGCGTGTTGTTGTTTGTGTTAGCATTACCCGTCTGAGCGGTCTTCTCAGAACCGAGCACATTGAGGCAAATCTTGTTCTCGACGCGCGAGATATCGAGCGTCGAATTCGCCGGGACGCTCAGATTACAGCCACCGACCTGAACCGAAGCCGAGCCTTTGGCGCCAACCACGATACGGCTGCCGAAATCAAGCGCGCCGCCCGCTTGCGCCGGGCCATAGCCAGCCACCTGCGAGATCATTACGTCGCCATTGACGTGGCCGAGCGATCCAATCGGATTTGCGCCGTTATAGGCGGTTGCACAGGTGCACGACCCATCCTGCGCGAAAGACGACACCGGGGCGAAGCCGGCCAACACAACAACTCCGGCCAACGCACTTTTCAAAACTAGGTTCATCCGCATCAATCCTTCTGTCCCACGTTACCTGAGGCCCACCCAACCGCTAAGGTACTCAAAAGCGCGTAACAGCTTTCTGCGCCAATTCCAACCCATTTCGCAAATGCGAGATAATTTTTGGTTTCGGTGTGGTTGATTGAACACACCATTAGAATATCGAAATGTATCATCTTTACTGTCGGCCACAATAGAGCGCGTTTGCCAGCGAGCCGATCCGGCGTTCCTTGGGGCGCTGGCGTCAGCTTCGTTTCGACGGCTACGCCACGGGTCCGCAGGAGCTACGAGCCCGGCGCGTAAGACTTGTAGGTCGAGCCCGCCTGCGCGGGCTGCCCTCACAGAATGCCTGCCTCGACGAGCTTTGCAGCCCGATCCGTGCCGTCGGAGATGAGGCACTGCACTACGGCGGCGTCACGGAATTTCGGCGCGACATTGCCGTCGCACGGTGTCCCCAAGCCTACGGATTTGCATGTCAAGGCAAGTCCTTGATAGTCCCGGCGCACGGCCTCGGTGACCATTGCGCGCATTGAGGGGGCTTGGTAATGCGACGCCGCGCAGCACGATCTTGCGATCACCGACCCGCAGATCGTCGATTGATTGGACGGCGAGCTTGCCGTTGAACGATGTGAGCACCTGCAACCGGCTTCGGCGCCGGCGCGCGAATATTCGTTCCCTTGTTGATGACGATGAAAAGAAAGCCGCCCGCAAACGCCAGCGCTATGAACGCAAATACGGCCATCTTCCCGATCGACAATTCCCCACTGCCGATTCAGTTAATCAACGCGCGGCGGTTTTGGTCTTTTCAAACAAGGCAAGCAGTGCTGCCGCATAATCCCGTCGGCGGACCTGTTGCCGGCCTTGCAGCACGGTGACACTGTCGCGGACAACAGTCGGGCGTTGCCCGATTTCAAGGAGATGCTGCGCCAGGATTTCGGCGTTGTCCGGCGGGAAGAAGAGCGCGTCGGGAGCCTGCTCGCGATGCAGCCGGATGTCGGACAGCAACATGGGCGCGCCCAGCGACTTCGCCTCTTCAACGGTGGTCGACCATCCCTCGAAATGGGAGGGGTTTATCAGACAGTCCGTTGCACCTATCAGGGCGACGACGTCGTCATAGGGGATCAATCCGAGGTGTCGAAAATGGCTCTCAACCCTATACGTTTGCGCAAGGCCCATCAGACGCTTGAACAAGGTCGGGTCGCGTGGGTCCGTCGTGCGTCCGGTGAGGACTATCGGCGGCAACGAGCCCAACGCCCCAAGCCGGTCTATATGCCTTAACGCCTCGACGACCAGCCCGTGATTCTTGTGCATCCAAAACTGGTTAGGCAGGAAAAAGAAGCGCTCGGGCAGATCGTGCGCCCGGCGTGCAGCTTCGGTGCGCGTCATGACGGCGCCTGGATCGAGATCGATGGCGAAGCGCACCACGGCGGTCTTGCCGCGCGAGGCCGGGTAGAATGTTTCGCAGTCGGCGAGCGCGTCCTCGCTCGAGAGCATTATCGTGCGATTGCCGGACGTCTGCAGACGGAAGCCGAGATCTCTGCGCCACCAGGCTGGAAGCGGAAAGAGATGCGGCAGGCGACGGTGCTGAAAGTCAGGTATCCAGGAAATGACGGGCAGCGGAAACCGATTGCCGAACCACTGAGCGACCTCAAAGACAACATCGATGTCTTGTGCAACGACAATATCCGCGAATGCGCGATCACTTCCCCCAGCAAGTGCGATCAGCCCTCGCTTGCCAAGCCCGGCGCCCGTGACCCGGTCGTCGACGATAGCCGGCGCGGCCAACATGTGATCAAAGGATGCGCCTGCGCTCGCGTGCTGCTCGGGCGTCAAAAACAGCTTCGCCTGAACCTTACCGCCCAACTCGGAGGCGATGACGCTCAGCATATTGCGCAGATAGGACTCGCCGCCTGACCAGGATCCGCGGCCGATGAGCGTGAAGCCGACGGTGATCAAGGCGCGAAGCGTCGCAGACGGCCGACTGGTTCGGCGAGAATTTCGGCACGATACCAATCGACATAGCCGGCAATGCCCCTGCTGAGCGGCACCTGCAACTGGAGCCCGTCCGGGACGCCGGAGGGATCGGAGATCAAATTGACAGGGTCGCCGGGTCGGGACTCTCCAGAAAACGAGAGGCGATAGTTCCCTCCCCAGGCTTCCAGGACCATCCCGGCAATCGTGCTGACGGACGCGGCGGCGCCCGCACCGCCATTATAGACAGCGAAGCTTGCTGCATTGGCGGGCAAGACGCGATGGATCAATCGCACGACATCCGAGACATGGTGCCAATCGCGCATTTCCGCTCCGGTGCCACCAAGCACAATGTCGGTTTCGCCGGCCGCGAGCCTGCCGCAGAGGTCCCAGAGAAGTTGCTTGCGCAGCCCCTCGCCATAAACGGAGAAAAGCCGGGCTACCGAGACCGGCTGCCCGTATGACGCACAATGTGACCGGCCAAGCTCCTCAACCATGCGTTTGTGGTAGCCGTAGGGGGAGTAGGGATCGAGCGTGGCGTCGACCCTGATCGAGCCGATATGCCCGCCGCCATAGACCGCAGCGGAAGATGCAAGAACGACAGGTGCATCGGGTGCGTGACGGCGCAAGAAATCGAGGACACAAGCCGTGGAGCCGACGCTTTGTTCAAAGTCCTTCAGCGGCTCGGCGATCGACTGGCCAACCGTCGCACCGCCCGCAAGATGATATACGGCCGCCGGGCGACCATATGCGGCCAGAGCAGCGCCCATCGTTTCCGCGGTCACGCCGCCGGAAAAAAAAGCGCCGCCAGTTGCGATGGCGAAGCCAGGCGCTTCGCTTCGGCCGAAGCCGAGGACAAGGTGGCCTTGCTGGGCAAGAAATCGCGACAGATGCAGGCCGATGAAGCCGCCGGCGCCAGTCACCCAGACAGGCTTAGACTCTTTTGATTGCGTCAAGAAGTCAGTCCTTCCCGTGTTTGTGGCAAAGGAAAGAGACCAGGCGCCCAGGCCGACGATCAAGTGATGCCGCGACACTGGCGACTGCACCAAAAGGCACAGGCGAAAGTGCCAAGCGAACAAGCGGGGAAAACGGACCAAAGATCTTGGCGAGCCTCTCGCGAATCTCAGATGGTGTCATCGGGTCATAATTCACGACAGACTGGAACGAGATCAATTCGCGATCGATCATCAGCCCTGCCCCTTCGAGCGCAGCGCGGTAGTCTGCTAGCGTGAAGGCATTCTCCCCGCCGTAGAGATGATGCAACGGATGAGCGCGCAGAAACGGCTCCAGCTGTTCCGGTCCGGAAATCACATGGTCGCGCAACGACAGGAACGTCGCGACATCGCGGGAGAGCCGCGCAACTTCGCTGCAGAAAGCCGGCAGGTCATGGGCATGATGAAGCACCTGCCGTGCGACGACCAAATCATAACCTGCGGCGGACAACGGGATCGCCTCACCGAAGGCTTCGATCACATCGATGTGCGTGCCGGTCTTTTCGGCAAGCGTCCGGATCGCAGCGGCACCTACCAGCGCACTTGGATCGGGCTCGACGGCGGTTACCGACCAGCCTTCGCGCGCCAGGGCATAGGAGAGGATACCGTTGCCAGCGCCGAGGTCGAGGGCACGGCCTGGCTTGCGCGGGATCATGCTGCGGACCTCGTCGAACTCCGCGCTTTCGCGATAGCGCTGTGCGGCCACGACCGGATCGTCGAAATAGGCAGCGCGGGCGAGCTCTTTCATCGAAGGCTCGCTCATGCACCAGCGGACGGCGTCTTCCCAAGTCATGGCCGCTTCAGGCATCGAGAGAAACCATATGCTGGATCATCTCCCTGATTTTCCGGCGACATCTGCGTGAGGTGGCGCGTTCTTGATCACAATGATCTCGCTCTCCCGCCAGATCAGATTGCCCACGACGGCCGCCGCCAAGGCATAGCTCGACGAGTGAGATAGCGCTTCGGTCATAAGCCCGCATGCTTCGCCCTTTCACCGTTCCAGGATAGTTTTCAGCGTCGGTGAGAAGCACGGCTCAAGCCTCTGTCACTTTTGCAGCAACGCGTCGATCACGCTTTGGTCAGGAGGTTGTTCTGAGCGTTCAGCTACGCTACCGTTTCCGGACTCGTCAAGTTCAGATCACGAGAATTCGAACCGAGTGAATTTCGACCACAAAACTCGCTGGCGAAACCGGATACCGAGCGGTGGCGACAATTCGCAAGCCTTCAGCTCGCCGCAATCTCGGGACCTTCCGGGAAAGGTTCGCCGGCAGGAAGCGCGGGCCTAGCCGTTCCGTCGGATGGACCGGTCGACTCAACCGTCGCCATGAGAGCCCCTCAATTGATAACCATAGATGACGAATGAAAGCGCGATTGAAGAGAGGCATTGGCGTCGCATGATTCCCAATGAAAAGTTCTCCCTGTCCCGTCGCCGTCTCGTGACAGGAACCTTGGCGCTTGGTGCCGCGACTGTCTTTGCTGCCGGGTCGACCGCCTCCCCCGTCGGTAATACCGGGTACCCCCGGGCCAGAAACACGACAGCGACCGGCGGCCTTGTCGTCTTCGGCGACGATGGTACGGACGTCGCCGCTTGCGTTCGCACCATGGCCCGGATTGAATCCATGGGAGGTGGCACCCTAATGTTCCGCCGCAGGGCCTATAACTGGTCCTCGACGGACCTGAAAGCGCTGGGCCATCCGGGGATCGCGATACCGGCCAACTGCACCATCGACGGCAACGGATCGATCATCAACATTACCGGATCGGAACATACCTTCTACGTTTTTAGCGCTGTCGACGTCTCCAACGTCTCCGTCGCCGATCTGACCGTCATCGGCAATAGCATGTCGAACGGCTACAACAACGGCGCCTTCATGAAGTTCGCCCTTAGCCCGGCCGCAACGGCCAGCATCGATACGTTCACGATGGACACTGTCGAACTTCAGAATTTTAAGGCGCCGTGGTGGGTCTTCGTCTGCAATGAAAATCCTTCCAGTCTCGAGGTGCGGCATATACGCATCAACGGCGTGCGGGGCATTTCGCGGCCGGGCAACTCGCTCGACCCGGTGAACCGTGGCGCCAATTCAGCCGTCGTCAACATCAGCAGCGTGGCGTCCGAAGCCGCCGATGCAGCCCGGGCGATCGTTCGTGACGCCATCGTCACCGGCTTCTACGCCGAAGCGACGCACATCAAGCAAGGCATCATCTTCGACAACAATGTCCACGACAGCGAGATCCGCAGCGCCGTCGTCCACAATGCCGGACTGATGGGAGGCCATGACGACACCGGCTGCTACGCGCTGCAGATCTATGGCGCCAACAACCGCAACATACACGTCACGGATCCCGTTCTGATATCGCCGCGTGACAATGGCATCTACGCGGCCAACGGCTCCGGCCTGGTCATCCAGAACGCGGCGGTGCGCGGACAGACCAGCACCGCCGACTGGACATTACCCAAGGCCGGGATCTCAATAAACAGCGTCCGAAACGTCGTGATTTCAGGCGGAACGTTCAACAACAACGTGACGGACCTCTATCTCGGAATCCGCGGCAGTGGGGCCAATGTCCGTGTCGAGGGCGTGCAATGCGCCGGGGCGTCCAAGGCTGGTATCTTGTTGCAAGGCGCTAGCGCTGAGGTCGGCGGAGTGACTATCACCGGGGCGCGGGTCGCCGCTGATGCGACGGCGCATGCACTCCTTTCCCCAAACGACACTATTCACTGCGTCAACGACGTGCATATCGCCGATTGTAACTTCGCCACCAAATCCCTCACCGCTGTGGCTGTGTCCGCCTCACCCACGCCGGCTCGAAACTGGAGTTTCAGCAACGTGATTTGCACATCGCGTGGGACACCGTTCCAGGCCACTCAATTTGGCGGGCGGATGACGATCCAGCGTATGCGGCTGGTGCTGTTGGATGGCGGTACGGAGGGGTACAGTGCTTTCCGCTGCTTCGGCGCCGGCGCTATGATCGTGGACGGCTTGACCATCGCCGACCAAAAAGTCGGCAGCACGATGGACACGCGGGGTTTTATTGGATCGTTGACGAACATCCACGCTGAGAATTCCCACACCCACCCCGTCGCAGCCTCGGTGGGGACCGTCCGGCCGACATTCCGGGGCTTTCCAGGCGCCCGCATTCAGAATCTAGCGCCGGGTGCGGGAGGGCACCGAGAATGGCAGTGGCAGCACGGAGGATGGGTAGAGACGGGGTGAGCGAACATGTTCCCCTACTACCTATAGCAATCTGTCAGCAAGCCTCCTTGTCCTTCTGCCATGTGAGGCCGTACGAGTAGAACGATGGGGTTGCTCGTGCGCCGGTCAGCCGACCAGGGAACGCCAGCCAGGTCACCAGAAAAACAAGCCTCGCCAAGGGGATAAGAGCCTGGCCTTCATCAGGAAAGTCGGGACGGCATGGCGTGATCCCGATAGGCCACCCCCTGCTTGCGTGACGCGTGAGGCTGCGGCACGCCATAGGCTATCATCATAACCATAATCAGACCGCCGCCGGTAATGAGACTGGTGAAAAGGGACGAGTTCCCCAAGGACATAATAAACGGGATGGAGACGGTCGCCGCAAACGGCAGGCGGTCTGGCGTCACGACCTTGTTCGCAAAGCTGAGAAGGACGCCGAGGACGGCGCCCATCATGACCACACCCGCCATACCATAAGCTGCTACTCCGTCCGTGGCCCAGAAATTGGCGTTGGCATTGAATCCGGTTCCTCCAACAAGACTGGAGCCAACGACATATCCAAGCGGCGCCTTGTAGGGATAGTCAACGATCATGTTGATGATGTTGACATGCGACCAGTACGTCAGCGGACTGCGGGAAAACACATCCGCATACACGCCCGTCATCGCACCTTGAATGCCGAGAGTCCGCATATAAATCAAGGCGACGGCATCCAAGGCGGCCCCCACGGGCTTGTAATCGGTAGCGACAAGAATCGCAAATGCGGACGACGTCAGCGCGGCAAAGCCGAATGCAAGACGAGATGTTGAAATCTCACCTTTTCTGAGCACGAAAAAGTAAAAGCCGAACGTCACGAGCAGGATCACCAGCATCATCTTTCCGGCGAAGGCCATGAAGACTACGATCTGTCCTGCAAGCCCGATCGCTATCGCCCATCGCCGCGTTCGGTCGAACAGCCCGATCGCCAGCAGATAGGGGTTCATCGCATTCGACAACCACCCCGTCAGATAGAGTGCTAGTGTACTAGCCTGCACGGAGCCAAACTTGGCGCGCTGGTCGTAGATTTCGTCCATGCCGGAGAATGACATCATTCCCCTGTAAGTCGCGATATAGAAAGCAATGGCAGCCAGATAGAACGCGAGGAAGAAAAAGAAAAAAGTGGTTACCGAAACCTGACGAATGAGAGAATACGACTTGAAATGGAGTACCTTCGGGATATAGAGCACCAGGAAAAATGACGCAGCCACTGAAACAATCAACCATGAGGCGTCAAATGACGTATATCCTTGCCTTGCAACGATGAGAATCGAGGGGATAAAAATCGTCAGATATAGCATCCAGCAAAAAAAATCAGAATACCTCTTAATTGAAATCGGAAGAATTAAAGAAAATGCAGCTATTATGCAATAAGCAAGAACGGCATCATTTGCGCTGTAGACATAGCTAAATCCGAGATAAAAGAAACTGACAGATGCCCAATCGATATAGACATCCACAAACATGATGACGTAGACAGCCACCCAGAGCGGGACGAACATCCGCGCGTAGCTAATATTCTCCGATCTCAGGTATTCCAATTGCCCCGTCCTTATCGAGCTGATATGCGGCGTAGGTCCCGTATCGTCCAAGCCTTACCGCCGCCAAAAAGGTGCGTCCATAGCTAATTCGCCCTCCCGCCCCTCCTTCCTGGCGCTCGACCTGCTGCGCGGGGCATCGGCGCTGGTCGTCATGATGGCACATCTGCGGGGCTATTCGCTGCCCGCCTACGGCGCGCTGCCGGCCTCCGACCAGGGTCTGATCACTGCTTTGTTTTACGCCGTCACTCGTCCCGGACATCCGGCGGTGATGGTGTTTTTCGTGCTGAGCGGATTTCTCGTCGGCGGGCAAGTCATCCGCCATGTGCGGGACGGACGCTTCGATCTCCAGCGCTATGCCGTCGATCGGGCGACCCGGATATTCCTTCCGCTAATACCAGCCCTGTTGCTGACGGCCCTTGTCGCAATCAGCGTTGGCTCCGCCTTTCCGATCCAGGACGTTGTCGCGCATATCGCCGGCCTCAACGGCATCGTCGTCCCCACCGTACGGGCTAACGCACCGTTGTGGAGCCTTGCCTACGAGATCTGGTTCTATGTGCTGATGGGCTGTGCCGGATACGCGTTTTCGCGACGCTCTCTGCCCGCCTGGTCGTTCTTCGGGCTGGGCGCCGCCGCCTTGGTCTTCAGCGTCCTCGAAGCTCAATACTTGCTGTTTTGGCTGCTTGGAGCGCTCGTGGCCGCCTACCCGCCGCGATCATTGTGGGTCGCATATACCGGGGTAGTAGCCTTCATAGGCGGGATTTTTGTTTCGCAAATGATGTCGGATGGCGGGCCTTGGGCCGGATACGCAACAGGCCCGGCCGATGCGATCATGTGCGCCGGGCTCGCCGCACTCCTTCCGGCCCTCTGTCACGAGCAGGCGAATCGCATCCTCGAGCCCGCGGCGTGGCCGATCCGAAGCTTGAGCGCGATGTCCTACTCGCTCTACATCTTTCACTATCCGGTGCTCGTCTACCTGACCGCCAACTACATGCCCGCGGCACCAGGGTTGGGTGATGGAGCCATCACATCACTGGTCGTCAAGGGTGCCGTCTGCTTCGCAGTGTGTTTGGTTTTCTATCTGCTCTTCGAGCGAAGGACGGTCGCTTTCCGCAACCGGATCAACGGAACGGTTTCGGCCTAGCGTCAAAGCCTGTATCGGAGCTTGTCGACGCCCGAGAGAAACAGATTTCGCATCATTGCCGCCCACTCCGCCGACGGCCAAGATCGCAATGGATATGTGTGGGGCGCGCTGCTACAGGCCTACAGACGGTTCGGCGATCGAACCATCGCTATACCAGCTCGAGAAACCGCTCAAATTGGCGTTTCTTGCTGTACTCTTCACGAATTGCGCGATGCCCGGCCCAGCCGATCGCGTCCCAGCTTCCATCGTTCAACTGCCGTTCGATTCTTTCCGATGCGTCCTGCGGCTGCTCGTAGACGGCCATAGTTTCTCCGTCGCGCATGGGTGCTGGATAACTGCCGGAGTCGGAAACCAATAGAGCTCCGGCCCCCATGGTTTCGAAACAACGCATATTGCCACGGTCTGGGCCTGCCATGTCGATCGAGGCATTGACCACGACCTTGGCTCGTCCAAGCTGTTCGTACATTGCGCGCCCGAACACGGGAGGCGCACTGACGTTGCGGATCGCGGGCGGGCGGCGCACCGCTTTCAGAGGACCGAACCAGCCAAGCGGCGTCTCCGCAAGCGGCGTATACCGTGACAGATCCAAATGGAAAACAACGCGGCGGCGGCCGGCAAGACGTGCAACCGCTTCCAGTATCTGCCTTCTGCGTTGGTGATGGCGGCTGTAGCCGCCGAAGAAAAGAACATCGATGTCCCTGTTCCGATTCTCGGCCACACTGTCGAGTTCCGGATCGTGAGCTGGAATAAAGTGAGCCGTCGTGGCGCCCTGCTCTTCCCAGAGCTGCCGCATCGACGGAAAATTGCAAAGCACGAGATCATAGCCGGAAAAGTCAATCTTGCCTGGCGCGGCGCGCCAGGCAATCTTGCGTTTCACGTGCCCAGGCAAGCGGCTCACAAAAGCGGCATCGTAGCGGAATGGATCGAGATTGTAGAAGACATCCGTCTTGTGATGCTCGATCTGGGCAAGAAGGATGTCGGCCAGCGGCGTATCGTTGCCCAGGCCGTTTTCGCGTGCCCACGCCCGCTGCAGCGATTCGTCGTCGCCATTGGTAAAGAACGCCTCCGGACTGTGCTCAAGAATCGGCAACAGAATATGTGCCGCGCCGTAGCGATCGTTCAGAAACACGCCCCTCTGCTGCTCGAAGCTGCTGATCCCCGCCACGAGGCCAGTAAGGCGGGGCCTATAGCTTGAGGCAATCCCAGAATTCTGAAAAAGTCGCATGATTCCGTTCTTGCTATTGCGTGGGTTTTGTAGCGCTGATGACGAAGCCGGAACAGAAAATGCGCCAGTTCAGCAATGCGCAGAGATTCTCGAACAGAGCGACGGAAAGGTACGCGGGCAAGAAGAAGGCAAAATAGTCGCTGGCACGGTAGAACGACTTGGCGTCCACCTGCTCGAATCCCTGACTGCGAAACAGTTTTGTCATGTCCGAAGGGGAGCAATGGTCGAAAAACGCCGGATAGCCCGTAACGCCGACTGCCGCTGGCCTGAGGTATGGGATCAGCCATCTCTGCATAACGGGTCCGACGATCCGCAATGCCACCGAATAGGGATGCCACTTCGACGGGACATAGTGGTGCATTACGCCGCCCGGCCGGAGCGCCAAAAACATCGAGCGCGCCGCCGCCCTGTTGTCGGGTACGTGCTCCATCAAGGTGATCGAAATGAGCATGTCCGCTTCGACATCAACGGGCTGCTCGATCGACTGGACGACAAATTGGTCGTAGATGCGATAGCAGTCCGGTTTTTCCTCGATGTCGAGACCGATATAGGTGAAACTGGTACTTCGCTCCAGAAGCGGCCTGTCGATACCGCCGACCTCGAGGATGGCCGACGGCTTTAGGCGCGCAACATCCTCGGCAATGCGCCGCTCAAGCTCCGCCTTGTAAGACGGCGCACCGAAAACT
This sequence comes from Mesorhizobium sp. M0195, assembly GCF_040322115.1. Lineage (NCBI taxonomy): Bacteria > Pseudomonadati > Pseudomonadota > Alphaproteobacteria > Hyphomicrobiales > Phyllobacteriaceae > Mesorhizobium > Mesorhizobium sp. M0195. The sequence continues at coordinate 108,006 of NZ_JAMYSV010000002.1, forward strand.
CTGGGAAAGCGGCGTTCGAGCCATGCTGCGGCGTCCCTGTTCCAACCAATAAACGACCTGAGAATCACCGCACCCCTTGTCTGCAAACCGGTAAAGACCGGACATCGAAAATCATAGTGCTGTTACGGCTTGCAATGGCTACGTTAGTTCGCCTTGCTTTTCTCGTCGCATGAAGTGGTCCTTCACGTGATTCACGAAGGCGTCAGGAAGGGACGCATTATCGCGGAAACTCGTTTCGCGGGTTGGATCGTCATTTACCACGACAATCGCTTGGTTTGGGTAGGTGATCCGCGGAACCTGCCCAAAAAAAGCAGCCCACAGGTTGAAGTTCGAGCCGGCTCCGATGATCGCACTTGCCTGAGCCATTTCCAGCATGTGCGTTACCGACTCCGCGTCATTCGCCCTGAGCACGTCCGGGAGACGAAGGAGTGGCACAAGCTCGGTATCGTCCCCATCGGAAAAGACACGGGCTGGCATGCTCGTGCCCAAGGCCTCACGAAGAGCAACAAGGCTGTCGCAGTACCAGTCGATCGGAAGCCGTTGATTATGGGTCTTGGCCTCCACTCGATTCACGTCGAAACGGGAGAAGTCGCCAAGGCGGACATGGACAGCCACGAAGGGCGCGGCCGACGCTTCCGGCAGGTACTTTTTGCGGGTAATCCTGCGAAAGGCGTCGTAGAGCACGCGCCCATGGCCGCGGACTTCATGGAAATGTTTTTCGAAGTTTGACGCCACGGTGTTCTTGAAGACAACGACTGTGTTTCTGCCGTCAAATGCCATTGACGCAGCTGTATCCGAGGGAATCTTGCGTGCCACTGCGAGAAGCACGGTGCGCCACGGCTCGCCCACATAGCCGTGATTGGTGAAAAGCTTGAAATATTCGCGCCGGTCCCGCTCACGGCGCAAATAGGGACCTATGCGCGGGCGGAACCAGCGCGGTCCGAGCATCTGTGCATCGTTGTTTCGACACCATGTCTCACAACGCGCCCAGGCGAGCATGCTGTGACCAAGACCGAAACGGCCGATATCTGGATAGCCATAGAGATGTGCCATGAGCGTCTGCCTTCTCAGCGCCAAAACTCAGTCGATGTCCGGCAGACGGCGCCGAACCGATGGTTGAATTGCTCAGCGAAGACGGGGCTCACCCTCATTGTGTCGTTTTTCCGTTCTCTGTTGCCTGCAAGCTGACCATTCTCGTCGCACGATCAGCCAACACAAGGTGAATGGCATAGGTTACAGCGGTGGCAAGCGCGTACCAGACCATGACAGTGGTTGGATTGTCGACCCCTACCCAGCCGAGTCCGCCGAAGACACACAAGGTGAAAAGAAACCGGCATATTTCCCAAGTGAATTGAAGCGACTGGCGGTCAATAACGACAAGCGTCATGGTCAACGCCGTGGCGACGAAGCGCACATACGCGATTGGAAATCCAATCACACAGAGTTTGCCGGCCATGGTCCAATCCGCCCCGAAGACTAGCGGAACGAGGCTTGGCGAAAGTATCATCCCGAGCACTGTCGGCAACAGACCGATGGCAAGAAGCTGAAAGAGCGAACGTCGAAACGCCCTGTTCAAGCCCTGCTTGTCGGTACGATAGAGTGTTGACAACTCGCCAGTGAAGACCTGCGAAACGGCCACCGCGATGACGCCAACCGGCATCAAGATAAATCGCTCCAGGAGGGCGTACTGCCCCGCGACTTTCAGGTCGAACAGCGCAACAAAGGCGAATGGCGCGACCGCAGCGCTAAGAGATGACAAAAGTGTTCCCGGAAAAGTGAGGAGGCCAAATTTCTGGAAACGAATGGCCGTAAACCTCATCTCGGAAAAAGAGATTCGAGAAATCAGAGTTCGCCAGAGTTTGCCGCTCCCAAAGAGGACGGTGATTGCCCCGAAGGCTCTACCGAACACATCGGCAAGAACGAGACCAACTCCAATGAAAGGAAGAAAGGCAAATCCAAGCGCGCCAAATGAGAACCCCACCGATTGCAAGATCTTAGACCGTGCGCTTAGACCATAGTTACGCTCGCGGATTGGCAAGAAGGTGAGCATTTGGTAGATCCCCGCTACGGCCATCGCGACGGGTAAGAAGAAGATAATGCCGTGCAGAGATGGCAGGGCACCCGGGATCAACAAATTGGCAACGCCGGCAAGAAGAAGGGTCGTCATGCTGGTCAAGATGCAGAGCCGAAATGTCAATTTTAACAGATTTTCAAAAACCCTTCCCGGTCGCGCGCTCAAAATTGCAACCTCGTAGCGAAATGCGACAAACATAACCGCCACATTCAGTATCGAAATATAGATCTGATATCGGCCGAACGCTTCAGCATCATAGAGCCGCGTCAGGGCAGGAAGAGCAGCAACGGCAATGGCCTGCGCAATCACTGACCCCGACAGCACGGTCAGGATGCTTCGAAACATGCCAAATCGCCAATTGTAAAAATCGAGACAATTTTCCCCTGACACAAAACATGGCCGGCAAACGGCCGAACGGTCGCGGAGAGAAAATTTCCTAGGCCAGGCCGTTCCGTAACGAGGTTCAGGACATAAACTCCGATCGGCTTATTCTTGCGATTATCCATCGGTGGGGTTCTGCGCCTTGTGGATGTCGTTGGTTGGTTCGCGCACGGCCACGGTGTATCGCGAAACTCGGTGATCGCAAGTCTCGATGCATATACATCTCGGGGCGCACCCGCTAGGCACCCCGCGCCCATGGTGTTCAATGAGCTACAACGCCTCGACGACTCGCCACCGAGATTGCAGCCACCTAAGCGAGACTATCGTTGCCAGAGTGCGGCTTCGAGAAAAATTGTCCGAGTTTGCGCATTGGCTTTGCAACAAGCGCGTAGTCAAGAGGACCCGATCCGAGCCAGCGGCGGCGTGCCCGCAGCGCTTCCAGATTGTGCCCGATATGCGAGGCAAGGCTTCGCGTGCTGGCCCCGCCTACCATCATATCCACAAGCACGTGGCTAGTCGCAGCGATTCGGAAACCGTGGAGTTCAACGGCTCTCAACATCCAATCATAATCCGATGCCACTTTGAGGCTGAGGTCGAATGCACCTACCGCGTCCGCAACCCGTCGCTTGACGTAGAACGTTGGATGGGCCGGCATCCATCCGGTTCGAAAACCCTTGGTGGGTCGGGCCGCGGCACGCCAACGGCGTACCACGCGCTTGGTCAGATGGTCTTCGACAAAATCCAGGTCGCCATGCACGATGTCGGCCTGTTCGAGCCCTGCCGAGATCCGTCCCAGCGCGGTACTATCGTGGAAGCAATCGTCTGAATTCAGCACTCCAACCGCATCTCCGGTATAGAGGCGCAGCCCCTTGTTGAGCGCATCATACATCCCGCTGTCGGGCTCGCTGACCAGTCGGATCTGGTCCTGTGGGTACGATTGGACTATCCGCAGCGTATCGTCCGATGAATGGCCGTCGATGATCACCAGTTCTTTGTCGTAATGATTCTGGACTAGGAAGCTGTCAATCGTATGCCTGATCGTCGCCGCGGAGTTCCAACAGACGGTCAAGACCGAGATTTTCATATCAACCCGGTCCGACGCCACTTACTGTGCCGCAACGCGAATGCGATCCTCATCGAGGCGCCGATGTTCGGATTCCCGTCTTACCGTTTCGAGGTCGGACTGGACCATTTCCTGGACCATTGTCGCCAGCGACGTTGTTGCCTTCCACCCGAGAACGCGCTCCGCCTTCGAGGCGTCGCCGATCAGAAGTTCTACTTCGGTGGGTCTGAAATAGCGCGGGTCCACCTCGACCAGAATGGCGCCGGATTTCGCATCGATGCCTTTTTCATCTATGCCGGAACCAACCCATTGGATCTCGGTCCCAACCTCATTGAATGCAAGCTCGACGAAGCGACGGACCGAGTTCTTCACGCCGGTTGCAAGGACATAGTCGTCGGGTACGTCGTTCTGAAGAATTCTCCACATACCCTCGACATAGTCGCGGGCATGCCCCCAATCCCGCTCCGCTGACAGATTGCCGAGATAGAGTTTGTCTTGAAGGCCGAGGCTGATCGCGGCAGCTGCGCGCGTGATCTTGCGGGTGACGAAGGTCTCGCCGCGCATCGGGCTCTCGTGGTTGAAAAGGATGCCGTTGGAAGCATGGATGTTGTAGGCTTCGCGGTAATTCACTGTGATCCAGTAGGCATAGATCTTGGCAGCCGCATAGGGCGAGCGGGGATAAAAAGGCGTCGTCTCCCGTTGCGGGATCTCCTGCACCTTGCCGTAGAGCTCGGACGTCGATGCTTGATAGAAACGCGTCTTTTTTGTCAGGCCAAGCAGCCGGATCGCCTCGAGCAGACGCAACGTGCCGATCGCGTCGGCATTCGCCGTGTATTCCGCGGTCTCGAAGCTCACCTGGACATGCGATTGTGCGGCGAGATTATAAATCTCGTCTGGCTGCACTTCCTGGACGATGCGGATGAGGTTGGTGGCGTCGGTCATATCGCCGTAGTGCAGCGACAGCCTTACGTCCTTTTCGTGGGGATCCTGGTAGAGATTGTCGATGCGACCGGTGTTGAACGACGACGACCGCCGCTTGATACCATGGACATTGTAGCCCTTTGCCAAAAGAAGTTCCGCCAGATAGGCGCCATCCTGGCCGGTGATGCCGGTAATGAGTGCGGTTTTCCTAGTCATTGTGCTTCTCCGGGGTCGGTAAGACGATATTCTCAACGCTGATCAGCATAGCTTTGGACATTACAAAATACCCACTTCAAAAACTGAAGATGTGAGGCTTGCGAGCGGCGGCTTGGTTACGTCGACTACTGATCTTTGTCGCCTTGTCAACGTGCGCCAAAGCCCGTCAGCATGGTTCGGATGGTACGAAACACGATCAGCACGTCGAGCCAAGGGGAGAAATTCTTGATATAGTAGAAGTCGTAGTGAAGCTTTTCCAAGACATCGTCAACAGCCGCGACGTGGCCTTGGTTGACTTGCGCCCATCCGGTAATGCCAGGCCGCACGATGTGCCGGTATCGATAGAATGGCAGCTCCGCCTCGTACCACTTCGAGAGCACGAGCGCTTCCGGCCGCGGACCGATCCAGCTCATCTCGCCGCGCAAGATGTTGAAGGCCTGCGGCAACTCGTCGATCCTGGATTTTCTCAAGAACTGCCCCAAACGGGTGATGCGTGCGTCGCCGGCCTTCGTAATGGCCGCTTCCTTCTCGTCGACAGCTATGTCGCCGAGCTTCATCGTTCGAAACTTGTAGACCTCATAGGGATGGCCTCTATAGCCCATTCGCTTCTGTCTAAATAGCGCCGGTCCAGGCGAATCGATCTTTACAGCGATCGCCACGAACAACAGCAATGGCGAGAAAACAACAAGTACCAACAATGCAGAGGCCCAGTCTATCGCCTGCTTTATTTTCAGGTAAGCCTGGTTTGGATTCAAGGAGCCTAGAGTATTTTCAGAAAGATGCTCGATCTCCACCCTGCCTGTGAGCGACTCGCTTATTTGCTTGACATGATAGACCGGCGTTCCCGAGAGCGCGCTATCGGCAATATACCGCTCCCATTCATCTGAAAGGTCGGCTCGAAGATCGGCCACCACGCCGCTTGCGTACTCGACGACCGTGTCAGGTGAATGAATTTTGTGCCAGCTAACGCCTGGTATGCTCTCCAGCCTGTTGACGTCTCCGCCGGGAATTATCGCCAGTCGGTGTGCGTCGAGCCGCCGGGTGGCCAAGCTCAAACCAAAATACCACAATGTCGATTGAATGAAGCTCGCCGCCGCCTGGAACCGGCTGTAATCGAACCTGAAGAAGAAGATCGTCGCGAACACCAGGCCGTAGGTCAGGGCGAAGGTTGGCAGGATGTAGCCAGCCGCTGCAACGCCCGGAAAATTGCCGATGCGCTTGTAAAAGAAATAACCGGTCGTGTGAGCAATAAATGCCGCAAAGATCGTGACCTGCAGGTTCGGTGTCCGAATCACCTCCTGATCGACTGACAGGCGGATCAGCGCCGGCAGCAAAATCGCGAATGTCAATCCGCCAAGCAGCTGAAAGCGCATCCGGAGCAGCAGATGTCGTTTGCTGGGTAAATGGATGGTGGTGGCGATCAATTTGAATCCCGCGAATCAACCCGGACGTTCACCTGACAACAAGCCGCTCTCGGCCGACGCTCGAATAGGCTATGCCTTCCCTAACGACGTCCTCGCCGCGGTAGACGTTTCGCAGGTCGACCATCACCGGCATCGCCATGAGTGCACGGAGCCGCTTGAGATCCAATGACCGAAACGCATTCCACTCGGTGACGATGACGATTGCGTGCGCGCCGTCGGCCACCGCGTAGGCGCTTTCCCCGAATTCAATGCCCTCGATCATTTTGCGCGCCTGCTCCATGCCGGCCGGATCATAGGCCTTGATTGCAGCGCCGGCATCCTTGAGGGCCTGGATGATGGCCAATGAGGGCGCATCGCGCATATCGTCGGTGTTCGGCTTGAACGTAAGGCCCAGGATACCGATGGTCTTGCCGCGAACCGAGCCGCCGCAGGCCTCGACCACCTTGCGCGCCATGGCCCGTTTGCGCTGGTCATTTATCGAGACCGTCGTTTCAATGAGCCGCACCGGGCTTGCCGCGTCCTGCGCGGTCTTGACCAGTGCCAGCGTATCTTTCGGGAAACAGGAACCGCCATAGCCCGGCCCGGCATGAAGGAACTTTGCGCCGATGCGGTTGTCCATGCCGATGCCCCGCGCGACGTCCTGCACATCGGCTCCCAACCGCTCGCAGAGATCGGCTATTTCGTTGATGAAGGTGATCTTCATGGCCAGAAACGCGTTGCCGGCGTATTTCGTAAGCTCAGCCGTACGCCGGCTCGTGTAGAATATCGGCGCGACATTCAGCGAGAGCGGGCGATAGATCTCGCCCATGACGGCTTTGGCCCGTTCGGCATCGGTGCCGACAATGATGCGGTCGGGCCGCTTGAAATCCTCGATCGCCGATCCTTCGCGAAGAAATTCCGGATTGGAGACCACCGCAAAATCGGCGGTGGGATTTTGCTCGCGGATGATGCGTTCCACCTCATCGCCGGTCCCGACGGGAACGGTCGATTTCGTCACCACGACCGTAAACCCCTTGAGCGCGCGACCAACTTCGGCGGCCGCGTCATAGACGAAGGACAGGTCGGCATGGCCATCGCCACGCCGTGAAGGCGTGCCCACGGCAATGAAGACGACATCCGATTGAGAAACAGCATCCGCCAGATTGTCGTCGAAACGCAAGCGGCCTTGCGCAGTGTTGGTGGTGACGAGGTCGTCAAGCCCTGGCTCGTAGATCGGTATCTTGCCGAGTTTGAGCATGGCAAGCTTTTCCGCATCCCGGTCGACGCAGCAGACCTGATGGCCAAAGTCGGCGAAACAGGCGCCCGAGACGAGCCCTACATAGCCGGCACCAATCATTGTTATTCGCATACCGCGCACCCTCAATCAGCGCCGACGAGACGATCTCGCCACACAGCGCCTAGTCCCACCGAAGAACGGCTACCGCACTCCCGGGTGAAAAACCCGAGAGCCGATCCTACAACAATTTGCATCGCCTCGCCGCACCTCGGTGCTTACGGCTATGCGATGGCGACGAGATCCCTGGTATCCAGATCGACAGGTATCTCGCCATTGATGATGGCAACCAGAACCCGAGCTCTTCCGGCTGGATCGAGCCGGTCAAGGCGACCGATCATTTCTGCGAAAGGGCCGGAAAGGATCCGAACCGAAGCGCCGGCTGCGAGGCCGCCGCTGAAATCAAGCAGGCCATGCCTGCCGGTCAATGCAATGAAGCGCTCTACCAGACCGGAGGGGACAGGCAAAGGCCGGTCCCCCTGCATGACGAGGGAGCGCACACCGAACGTTCCGTTGATCGAGCGCCAACGTTGCAGCGCGACGTCAAGGGCGATGAACATGTAACCGGGGAAATAAGCCGCAACTCGTGTTTCGAGCCGCCTGGCATGACGCACGGTTTTCTCGCAGCGAGGCACAAAGGGCTGGAACCCCTGGATCCGGAGATGCCGCTCGGCAACGTGCTCCTTTCCGGGAAAGACGCTGGCCGCATACCAGCGGGTTGCCGGCGCGGCGGTCGGCTCAGGCGACGGGATTGTTGCCTTGCTCGTTGTTTTTTCCGCGCTACTCACGTGTCTCCCTTCGGCGGTCGGCGGCATGATCTCAGCTCAACGGTTACGACAGTGTGTGGATACCAGCAAACAACCAAGCCACTAGAGTCAAGGCGGTTGGGTTAAGAATTTCCTACACATTGCCCAGAAATTTAGCTGTGCCTAAATAATCACCGAGCCGCTTTCTTTTTCAGCTGGCTGAGATGCTATGTCGAGCAATTTATTTCCATACGGAAGTGCTTGGTTACGCTGGTCGTGACGAATCGCCCGTTGGTTCTGGTACTTAGTCCGTCGACTTGAAGCTAATGTGACGGATGGCGTCGCGCACAAGCCTGCCGCCAGCGACAAAGATCCTGCACGGCCGCACCAACTACGGCGAAAACCATTCGGCAGATTTTCGCGCAGAACGGGTCACCATCGAGTCATGGGGCTTCAGGCAATAACATGGCGACAGCGATGCAACATGCAGGTCCGTTTTTGACTTAAGTTCCGCTCGACCGGCTTCACGAACGCTTCAGCAGCGACCAGACAGCTGGCACCAGGCTCGCGGCCAGCGCAACCTTGATCAGATCACCGACGATAAAGGGCACCACCCCGAACTGCCAGGATTTTTCCGGGCCGATCAACAGCGCCAGCCAGGCAAAGCCCATTGCCATCATGACGATCTCGGCCACCAGCATGGCATTGAAGAGCTTGATAGGATGGCGATCCCAGCCACGGTCGGCAGCCCAGCCGACGATCGCCGCCATGACGACGAAGCCGGCTAGATAACCGCCGGTCGAACCCAGCATGTAAGCGATGCCGATGCCTTTTTCCGGCGTGCTCTGGAAGACCGGAAAGCCCATCGCGCCCTCAGCCATGTAGAGAAGCAGCGTTGCGACGCCGAGGCGCATGCCGAAGGAGGCAGCGATCAGGAAGACGGCGAGCGTCTGCATTGAGATATCGACCGGACCGAGCATGACCTTGGTCTTGGCCGACAAGACCAGCAGCAGCGTTCCGGCGAACGCCAGCAGAAGCTGTCCCGCCAGGCGGGCTGCGCCCTTTTCGGGCAAAGCGAGAGAAATGAGCGGACGCATCGTCGTTGCAATTGCCATGGTCTTCCCCGTTCCGGATTGCCGCCGAACGCGGCCTTGCGTTTTCCTATATTGGCTTCCGTGCTAAGCGGCAATCGGTTTTGCCCTCGCCCCAAAAAAGGTCGCGACGTTCGCATGGCACTGAAATTCGACACACACTTCGACCCTGCCTACGGCCAGGGCGTAGCCGTTGCACCCGACGTCCTTCGGATCACCGCCAGGAACCCAAGCCCGTTCACCTTTCACGGAACCAACAGCTATATCGTCGGACGTGAGACACTGGCGGTGATCGATCCCGGACCGGATGACGAGGCACATCTTAGAACACTGCTCGAAGCGATCGGGACCAGGCCGGTCAGCCATATCTTCGTCAGCCACACGCATCGCGACCATTCGCCGCTGGCGGCGCGGCTGAAGCAGCATACGGGTGCGGCGGTTCTGGCGGAAGGCCGACATCGTCCGGCGCGGCCGTTGCGTACCGGCGAGGTCAGTCCGCTCGATGCCAGCGCCGACACCGACTTTGCTCCTGGCATCGCGCTGCCAGACGATATGGTGATCGACGGCGACGGCTGGGCGATCCGGACGGTGCTGACGCCCGGCCATACCGCCAACCACGCAGCCTTTGCGCTGGAGGGAACCGGCATCCTTTTCTCGGCCGACCACGTCATGGCGTGGGCAACCACGATCGTCGCGCCGCCGGACGGCGCGATGGCGGACTACATGACATCGCTCGACCGGCTGATCGAACGCGACGACCGGCTGCTGCTGCCCGGCCATGGCGGGCCGGTGACCGAGCCGCGCAACTTCATGCGCGGATTGAAAACGCATCGCAAAATGCGCGAACGGGCAATTCTGGAGCGGATCAACAGCGGCGACCGGGCAATCAAGGACATGGTGGAGGTGATCTATCGAGACACCGACCCGCGCCTGCATGGCGCGGCCGGCCTGTCGGTACTTGCCCATCTGGAAGACCTGGTGGCGCGCGGCCTGGTCCACACCGACGGCGCGCCGGCTATCGACGGCATCTATTCGCCGGTAAAGTAGTACCCTCCCGATATCATTCCGCCGGCGCCACGCCCACCTGGCCGGCGACTTCCTGGTCGAGTTCGGCAAGGAAGTCCGTGATGCGCGCTGCATTGTCGCCAAGATCATGGCGGCCGTAACGCGAGGCCGAGCGCATATCGACGATGACCACGTCGCCGTCGTCGGTCACGCGGATGGCGACATCGGCGGGAAGGCCGAGCAGCAAGCTCTTGGCCAGCGCATCGACCGTCACGTCGCTTTGCCCTGCTGCGTCGGGAAATGGCGCCGTGAGCTGCCAGCCACGTCGATCGAGCACGGTTTTGACCGCCTCCAGAACGCGATCGAAAGGCAAGGTGTAGCTGCGTCCGGTAACAAGCGGATAAGCTTCGATTTGCAAGCGCTGCTCGCCGGGTGTCGGCGGCAAAAGCTCGTTCATGTCCTTTGTCCGGGTAGAAATATCGAGCGCCGGCGGGTCGTCCAGATCCGTCGAGATGTCGCGCAGCGGCGGATAAGTCGCCGCCCAATAGGCCGCGACGCCGTACGGGACGAGCACCAGAAGCGCCAGCAAGGCCCCGGCGGTCAGGTCCTGGCCGCCTCGATCGCCGAAATTCCACAGTCGCGCAAAGGCAAACCCGGCGAACAAAAGCGCAAATGCGGCCAGCAGGGCGACAATGCAAAGCACCCACAGGAATGCGGGCGTCTCGACGAGGTCATAGCGGTGGCCGATGAGAGCGGTCAGCAGCAGGATCGCCGAAAACACGCCGGCGCGCCGCGACCAACCGGCAGCCCTCGACGTTTGTCGCTCGGAAATTCCCGTCATTGTTTTCCGCGCTGCCCCAACCCGAACCAAGGCATAGTGCCTTTCAGCGGCGGCTTGAAGGCGCAAAGACGCCGCATCTCCGGTTAATCCGTCGGCAGGTGATAATCCCGGAACTGCTGGCGCAAGGTAATCTTCTGGATCTTGCCGGCAGCGGTGTGTGGGATTTCGCCGACAAAGGCGACGTCGTCCGGCATCCACCACTTCGCCACCTTGCCGTCCATGAAGGCGAGAATGTCGGTCTTGGTCGGCTCCCTGCCCGGCTTGCGGACGATTACGAGCAAAGGCCGCTCGCCCCATTTCGAATGCGGAATGCCGATGGCGGCGGCCTCCGCCACATCGGGATGGCCGACCGCGACGTTCTCGAGCTCTATGGTCGAGATCCATTCGCCGCCCGACTTGATCACGTCCTTGGCGCGGTCGGTGATCTGCATATAGCCGCCGGGATCGATGTGCGCGACGTCACCGGTATCGAACCAGCCGTCTTGATCGAACTGTTCGGATCCGGTGCCGCCATAATAGGCGCGCGCGACGGCCGGCCCGCGGACCTTGAGCCGGCCGAAGGTCTTGCCGTCCCATGGCAGTTCGTTGCCGGCATCGTCCGTCACCTTCATTTCGATGCCGAACGGTGTAAAGCCTTGTTTCTGCTGGACGCCGAGGCGGGCCTCGCCCTTCAGCCCGGCGTAATCCGGCTTCAGGGTGCACAGCGTGCCGAGGGGCGACATCTCGGTCATGCCCCAGGCGTGGACGACCTGGACATCGTAATTGTCCTGGAACTTCGTCGTGATCGCGCGTGGACAGGACGCGCCGCCTATGACGACTTTCTGGAGATAGGGAAGTTTCTTGCCGGTCTCTTCCAGATACTGGAGGAGCATCATCCATACCGTCGGCACGGCGGCGCTGAAGGTCACCTGCTCGGTGTCGAGCAGCTCGTAGAGCGAAGCGCCATCCATCTTGCAGCCCGGCATGACCAGCTTGGCGCCAATCATCGGCGCGCTCTGGGCAAGGCCCCAGGCGTTGGCGTGAAACATCGGCACGACCGGCAGTATGGTATCGCGCGACGACAGGCCCATAGCATCGGGCATGGCGGCGATCATGGCGTGCAGCACGTTCGAACGATGGCTGTAGAGGACACCCTTCGGGTCGCCCGTCGTGCCCGAGGTGTAGCACATGCCGGCGGCGGTGTTTTCATCGAATGTCTTCCAGGCGAAGTTGCCGTCGGCTTGAGCAAGCCATTCTTCGTAGGCAACCACATTGGGCAACGCTGTCTTCGGCAAATGCACCTTGTCGGTCAGCACAATAACCTGCTTCAGCGACTTGACCGCACCGGCGATCTTTTCGAGCAGCGGCAGGAAGGTCAGGTCGACAAAAACTGCCTTGTCCTCCGCATTGTTCATGATCCAGGTGATCTGCTCGGGAAAGAGCCGCGGGTTGAGCGTGTGATAGATCGCGCCGACACCCATGATGCCGTACCAGGCCTCGATGTGGCGCGCGGTGTTCCAGGCCAGGGTTGCGATGCGGTCGCCAAGCCCGAAACCATCACGATCGAGCCGCTCGGCGACCTTCAGGGCACGATGATGTATTTCGGCATATGTGCTGCGCACGATCGGCCCCTCGATCGAGCGCGACACGATCTCGCGTCTGCCGTGCTGCCTCTCGGCGTTGTCGATCAGCTTATGGCAAAGCAGCGGCCATTCCTGCATCAACCCGAGCATCTTGTTCCTCCCGTTATTTTTTGCGCCATTGTGAGACGAACCGGCGGATTGTCCAGCGGTGACCGGGCTAGAGCGGTGCATAGGGCGAAATGAGGCCGAATTCGCCACAATCCGGCCATGCTCGGCGTTAACGTTGATTAACGGGCGGGGCGCGATTGGCTAATAAAGAGGTGTCGCATGGACGCGCAGCTCGACGACGAAGCCCTCGAAGATACGCTTGCCGAAAGTCTGGCCGATCTGGTGGCAGCCGATGTGGCGCCGGCCGATCTGGTGCCCGACGCCAAAACCGTTTCCGAAGATGAATTCGTCGAGGTCGTCGGTGGCGCCCTCGAAGCGGTCGGCGGCACGCTCTTGTTCAAGATGTGCATCGAGAACGAGGGCGAAGCCCAGCACGTTGCCGCCGCATCGGTCGGCGATGGCGGCAATCGCCAGTTCCTGCTGCTCACCTTGCCGACCAGCGGTGGTTCGCTGAAGGTCGAGACCACCTCGAAAAGCACCAATCCGGTGGCCGGCATTGCCGCCGCCTATGCCGGGCTGATGGACGCCTTCCAGGCCGCCGCCTGAGTTTTCCGCGAAGCGGACGAAAGAGGCGAGACTTCCCCTCACGGGCGACACCCGCCTGGTGGCAGGCAGCTCTTGCGCGAGGCTCTTGCCAGACACATCTTGGGTTAGGCAAGGAGATCCGACATGGACCAGATCGCAAACCCGGCACCAGGCTTTCAGCGCAATCCGGGCAAGGTCATCACCGTCGAGCCTTATAAGGGCACCGTGACGGTGCGCGCCGGCGATGACGTCATCGCTTCGTCCAGCAAGGTCAAGGTGCTGACCGAATCGCCCTACCCTCCGGTTTTCTACATTCCGTTCGACGACATCGACTTCAACCAGCTTGGCAAAACCGAACACTCGACCCATTGCCCCTACAAGGGCGATGCCAGCTATTGGAGCGTGCTGCCCGCCGGCGATGCCGGCGAGGATGCGATGTGGGCCTATGAGCGGCCGTTCGACGAGATGTCAGACATTCGCGATCACGGCGCGTTCTATCCAAACAAGGTGACGATCGAGGCCACGCCCGGCTGATCAGTCGGTGGTGCCTTCATCGCCGATGCCGTCGGCATCGTCGAGCCGCACGAAGGTGAGGCCCTTCGCCTTCAGCGCCAGGAGGCCTTGCACCACGCCTTCGCCGGCCGCATGGGTTGGCTGGTTGATGTGAGCGATGATGACGTCGCCGTCCTTTGCCGCGGCAATGCGCCGGGCGGTCTCTTTTGCACCGAGCAATGAGCCGCCGTCGCCGTTGATCGAGAATCCGGCGATCTTGAAGCCAAGCTTGCGGATCATTGCGATTGCCGACGGGCTGTATTCAGCGGTTGCGCCGCGAAACCATTTCGGCGCCGGTTCGCCGGTCACGGCAAGAGCGGCAGCACCCGATTCGACCTCGGCCAGCACGGCCTCCGGGCTGCCGGCACTGCGAATGCCGTAGATCCTTTGCGGCGTGTCGACGGCCGGAACATGGCGGCCGCCATGGTTTTCCAATTCAAACAGTTCAGGATGCGCCCGCATGATCTCGACGGCGGCGGCGTTGTGCTTCAGCCAGATGCCGGTGACGAAAATGGTGGCGGGAATCTTGTTTTCCACCAGCGCCGAGAGAATCCTTGTATCGGTCCGCCCGCCGCAGGCATCGAGCGTCAGCGCGACGCGGCCGCTGCCCGCCTCGGCCTTGATGTGCAGCGTCGGTTCGACGAGCAACTGGGCGTTGCCGGGAGAGGCAGCCCACAGCGATATTGCAATGGCGCAAAAATGCTTTTGGAACAGGCGCATTGATTATTCCCAGGTCGCCGGATCAAAGTTGAAGGGCGACCCCAAGACCGGCATCAAGGCGGAAATCCGGACGATGCCCCTGCAAAAGCGTCGGCAGCGGCAATTTGACCCCCAGCCTGACCTTTGGCAAGCACGAGGTCACAATGCGTGCTCGACGTCCTTAACCGTACGTGAAAGGATCGCGCGCACCGCGTCGACAACCGCTTTGACCTCTAGTCGCCAGACGCAGCAAGCCTTGCTCGGATCGGGACGGCGGCACAGGTCCCTGGCTATGCACTCGCAAGGCATGGAGGGCCGCAGCGTATCACTGGCCACGCCGACAGGACCCCAGACGGCGGGGTCGGTCAGGCCGAAGAGGCCGACAACCGGCGTTCCCGCGGCGGCGGCCATGTGCATCGGGCCACTCTCGTTCCCCAGAAACAGGCGTGCCTGGCCGAGGACCGCCAGCAGCGTTGCCAGCGACAGCGCCCCGACCACGTTGACGACCGGCGAAGCGGCCTTGGCGACGATGCGCTCGGCGGATGCCCGTTCACCGGGGCCGCCGACAAGCAGGAAGTCCAACCCGGTCTGTCGCGAGAGCTCGTCGATCGCCAGCGCAAAACGTTCCGGTTGCCATTGCCGGCCCCGGAAGCTCGCTCCCGCATGAACGGCTATGAAGGCATTACGCCGGAGATGATGCCGGTCGAGAAGCGCCATTGCCTTGGCGGTCTCCAGCGGCAGCGGCTCAATCTTTGGGACCGGCGCGCGCAACTCCACGCCGAGTGCCTCAAGCGGCGAAAGATAGCGGTAGAGATAATGCTGACCACCAAAGCCAAACGGCTTGGCCAGGACGTTGGCGGGCTGGCGTTCCATCCAGCGCAACGGTTTTTCGGGAGGATCATATCCGACGCGGGTCTTGGCGTTGACGAGCCTGACGATGATGCGTGAGGTTTTGGAATCGGCCAGGTCGATGGTCAGGTCAAACCGGAGCCGGCGCAGAGCGCGCACCATCGCGTAAAGCTCGCGACCACGCTCCAGTGGGGTGCCACGCATCCGGGCGCGCCGGAACGCCACCACGTCCGAGGCGATGCCATGAGCCGTCAGGAAACTGGCAAAGCTCGCCTCGCAAAGGAACACGATCCTGGCCTTTGGATATTCGAGGCGCAGGTTTCTGGCGAGCGCCGAGGCGAGGACAAGATCGCCGATGAATTTCGTCTGGAGGATGAGAATCGAGCGGACGTGCGTGGGCTGGTTCTGCAACATCTGTTTCTGGCACCAGGGCGGGTTCGGGAGCCGGAAACTGGGCAGAAACGATGTCGGGATTTGGAGCCGTCACGCGCACGTTCGCGTGAATTTGGTTACAAATCGGTAAGGTCGGATGCTGGGTGGATTCCAACGCGTACCGCGGCCGTCTTTGCAGCCTGCGCGGCACACCTGTTCCAGATTGAGCAGATCAAAGTCGACGCGGCGATCCCAAAAAGCGCCATCAAAGCGCAAGGTCACAGTGCGTGCTTCGCGTCTGTAACGGCACGTGAAGGAGTCACGTCCACTGTACCAGCAACCGGTTGATCTCGAGCAGTCAAATGCAAGATTGGTCAGACCCGTCTTCACGACAGACTACTGCCACCTGGCTTCCGCCGTCGTGTGCGCCTCCTAGGAATCATGCTGTAATGACCCACTAGTTTACCGAGAGTTGCCCTGTGGCCTTTCCTGGCCTTGAGACGTCGACCACCAGACAAAATAAAGCGAACCCATCTTCATCACAGGCACGCGGCGGTCGCGTTCCCGGGCTCGCAACTCACGATAGGTCTTCATCTTCAGAGTGCCGCCAAGCAACCTGATACGCACTGCCATCGGTCCAACTCCCGTTGTGCAACGCAGCAATAGTGTGCAATGCGGTAAGTAGAGACCTTCCGTTACGGAAGAGTCAACAGCAGCATCATCGACTTATTTTGCGAGCTCGCCTGCGGAGGCTGAGCGGAGCCTTCCCAGGTGCATGCCAGGTCGGAAGAATTGGGACGTCACCCCGGCGGCTGATCGTCAATCAGTCGCTGGCGGTTCGACCACCAAGTGAAATAGATCCGACCGATCTTGACGACAGGTATGCGGCGGGCGCGCTCGCGATCGCGCAATTCGCGGTACACTTTCACCTTCAGCGTACCGCCCGGCATTCTGATACGTACTGCCATCGGTCCCCGCCTGATTGTGCAATGCAGCATCAAGACCTTCCATCGCGGAAGAGTCAACGCCTGCGCGCTGACTATTTCTGGGATTGTCGAGCGGTCTCGGAAGTTTGGCGCGCACGGCGGTTCCTGATCCAGCACCGAGGCATCAGTGCCGGGTCGGGATCGTCGGGTGCCCGGGCTATTTCCTGGGCGAGGACTTGTTGGGCGACGATGGGCGATCGGACATGCCGCTCGGCCACCAGATGACGAAATAATTGCCGACCTGCCAAACCGGCACCTCGCGCTTCTGCTCGCGCCGCCGCAGCTCGTCGCGTTTCTTGATCTTCAAAGTCCCGCCCGGAAGCCTGATTCTTATCGTCACCTGTCCTCCCGTACCCCCCAAGGTACGAACGATAGACTGGAACAGTTTCATCCCGGCTAAGGAATTTTTCGTCCAGGCCAAGCAATTCCGGGTCCGACAGACGCCGGACGCCGGAACGGGAGCGAGATCGCCGGAACCGGCTTCATTTGAAGAAGTCCGCAATGCCGTTGATGGCCAGCACCGCATAGACGATCGGTCCGGCGACAAATGCACAATAGAGGCAGAGGATCGCCGCCAGCACCAGCAGCAGCGGCTTGTCGCGACCGACGGCGCGGAGCTCGGACTTCAACGTCCAGCGCGCCGCAGCCGTTTGTTCATCATCAGACATGCTCACCATCCCGCGCCCATTTCACACGGCGGGTCGAAAACATCAACCTGCGCTTGCTGCGCGGAGCAATCTTCAAGCCCCCAGCTTCGCGGTCTGTACCGCCGCCTGCGCGGCGGCCAGCCTGGCTATCGGCACCCGGTAGGGCGAGCACGAGACGTAGTCGAGGCCGACCTTCTCGCAGAAATGGATCGAGGCCGGGTCGCCGCCATGTTCGCCGCAAATGCCGAGCTTGATGTCGGGCCGCGTCGTCCTGCCCTTCTCGGCCGCCATCCGTACCAGTTCGCCGACGCCCTCTATGTCGAGCGACACGAACGGATCCTGCTCGATGATGCCTTTTTGCCGGTAGGTCTCTAGGAACGAGGCCGCGTCGTCGCGCGAGATGCCGAAGGTGGTCTGGGTCAGATCGTTGGTGCCGAAAGAGAAGAATTCGGCCGCCTCGGCAATGACATGAGCGCGGATCGCGGCGCGCGGCAGTTCGATCATCGTGCCGGTAAGATAGGTGATCTTGACGCCGGTTTCCTCCATCACGCTCTTGGCGACGACATCGATGCGGGCCTTGACGAATTCGAGCTCCTTCGCCAGCCCGACCAGCGGCACCATGATCTCTGGGACCACCAACGCGCCGGCCTTCCTGCCGGCCTCGACCGCTGCCTCGAAAATGGCGCGCGCCTGCATCTCGGCGATTTCGGGATAGGAGACGGCAAGCCGGCAGCCGCGATGGCCGAGCATCGGATTGAACTCGTGCAGCGCTTCGGTGCGCCGCCTGAGCTTGTCCGGCGATACGTTCATGGCAGCGGCGACCTCGGCCACCTCCTCCTCGGTCTTCGGCAGGAATTCGTGCAGCGGCGGATCGAGCAGGCGGATCGTTACTGGCAGGCCGGCCATGATCTCGAACAGTTCGAGGAAATCGGAGCGCTGCATCGGCAACAGCTTGGCCAGCGCCGTTCGACGGTCCTTTTCCGTATCGGCCAGGATCATCTCGCGCATAGCAACGATGCGGTCGCCGTCGAAAAACATGTGCTCGGTGCGGCAAAGCCCGATGCCTTCGGCGCCGAAGGAGCGCGCCATGCGCGCATCGAGCGGCGTCTCGGCGTTTGTGCGCACCTTCATGCGGCGCGCGCCGTCGGCCCATTCCATGATGGCGGCGAAATCGCCCGAGAGTTCCGGCTGCAGCATCGGTACGGCGCCCTTCAGCACCTGGCCGTTGCCGCCGTCGATGGTGATGACGTCGCCCTTGCGGAAGGTCGCGCCCATCGCCATCAGCGTGCCGGCCTTGTAGTCGACGCGCAGCGAGCCGGCGCCCGATACACAAGGCTTGCCCATGCCGCGCGCCACAACGGCGGCGTGGCTGGTCATGCCGCCGCGCGTCGTCAGGACGCCTTCGGCCGCATGCATGCCGTGGATGTCTTCGGGGCTGGTCTCGATGCGCACCAGGATCGCCTTTCGGCCTTGTGTCTTGGCCTCCTCGGCGTCGTTCGAGGAAAACACGACCTCGCCGGTCGCAGCGCCCGGAGAGGCCGGCAGGCCGACGCCGATCACATCGCGCGCCGCCTTCGGATCAATCGTCGGATGCAGCAATTGGTCGAGCGAGGCCGGATCAATGCGAGCGACGGCCTCCTCGTTCGAAATCAGTCCATCCCTGGCCATGTCGACGGCAATCTTTAGCGCGGCCTTGGCGGTGCGTTTGCCGGATCTGGTCTGCAGCATCCACAATTTGCCGCGCTCGATGGTGAATTCGAGATCCTGCATGTCGCGGTAGTGCTTTTCCAGGCGGTCGGAGACGCTGACGAAAGCCTGGAAGGCCTCCGGCATCAGCTTCTGCAGCGACGGCTTGTCGGAGCCGGCGGCAATGCGTGCCGCCTCGGTGATGTTCTGCGGCGTGCGGATGCCGGCGACGACATCCTCGCCCTGGGCGTTGACCAGGAACTCGCCATAGAGCTGCTTTTCGCCGGTCGACGGATTGCGGGTGAAGGCAACGCCGGTGGCCGAGGTGTCGCCCATATTGCCGAAGACCATGGCCTGGACGTTGACTGCCGTGCCCCAGCTTTCGGGAATGTCGTGCAGGCGCCGGTAGGTGATCGCGCGGTTGTTCATCCAGCTGGAAAACACCGCGCCGATGGCGCCCCAGAGCTGCTCGTGCGGATCCTGCGGAAAGGGTTTACCAAGCTCCTCCTCGACTTTGGCCTTGTAGAGCGCGATCACGCCTTGCCATTCGATAGCTGTCAGCTCGGTGTCGAGCTCATAGCCGAGCCCGCCCTTCTGGTCTTCGAGGATTTCCTCGAAGACCTCATGGTCGAGGCCCATGACGACGTCGGAATACATCTGGATGAAACGGCGGTAACTGTCATAGGCGAACCGCGCATCGCCTGAATCGGCGGCCAGTGCTTCCACGGTTTCGTCGTTGAGGCCGAGATTGAGCACGGTGTCCATCATGCCGGGCATCGAAGCGCGGGCACCGGAGCGCACCGACACCAAAAGCAGTTTCGATGGATCGCCGAAACGGCGCCCGGTCAGCCGGCCGATATGGTCGAGGGCGACCGCAACGTCCGCTTCCAGCGAAGCCGGATAGACGTGGCCATTGGCGTAATAGGCGTTGCAGACCTCGGTGGTGATGGTGAACCCCGGTGGCACCGGCAGGCCCAGGCTGCACATTTCGGCAAGATTGGCGCCCTTGCCGCCGAGCAGATTGCGGTCGCCGGCACGGCCTTCCGCGGCGCCGTCGCCAAAGGTGTAGACCCACTTGGTCATGCTTGCTCCCCGGTTCCAGGAGATTGGAAATACAGACAAATCGAGCGATATGATGCTGCAGTGCGAAAGGCAAGGCATCGGCCAAGCCGGCCGGCCTCTACAATCGATTAAGGAAAAGCGGCACAGAAAAGACTTGCTTTTGGAAAGCTTTGTTGTAGAACATAACGAGAACAAAAGGCAGAACGATGAGAATGGCCGGAAAGCTCGATTATCTGCAAATGCCGGCGACAGGCGGAACGCTGGACAGCGTGAAGGCCTTCTACAGCGCAGCCTTCTCATGGTCGTTCACCGATTACGGGCCGACCTATTCAGCTTTTGCCGAAGGGCTGGACGGCGGTTTTCAGGCGGATGGCCAAGATGCGCCGGCCAAGCCGCTGCCCGTGATCTATTCCGAAAGGCTGGAGGAAACACTAAGCGCCGTCGAGAATGCCGGCGGCACCGTCGTCAAGACGATCTTTTCATTCCCCGGCGGCAGGCGGTTCCATTTCGTCGATCCGGCCGGCAATGAAATGGCGGTTTGGGGTGAATAGGTCCGTTCAAAGTGACGACTGCAAAACTGGCGGGTCGGTCGCGCATAGTCGATATGTCGGCATTGAGCTTTCTCGCGGCTCGTCCTATAAGGCCGCGCGCACAGCGGGCACGCTCCGGCTGTTGGGGCGTCGCCAAGTGGTAAGGCATCGGTTTTTGGTACCGACATTCCCAGGTTCGAATCCTGGCGCCCCAGCCAAGCGTACGGGGGTCCGATCCGCAGACATCGAGCAAAATGGCGTTTGCGCCCGCTGGCGTCGGTTGGCGAGCTTTTGAGGCTCAGGCTAAGCTATGATAAGGGGTGATTAGTAGGGCGAGTTGACTGCAAGAAGAGGGGAACGTTTGAGCCGCATTTTGGTAACGGTCATCGCAGCAATCTGCTTCACAATATCGACTGCTTCAGCCGGGCAGGGAGAGCAGCAAAACATCAATTACTTGGCACGTATGTCAGGTAGCAAATTGCATCGGGCTGCAGCAATTTCAGGTAACATCTATGGCGTATTGAAAAGGTGCCCGGCGCTGAGACCAAGCGAAAGTGGAAAAGCCATGATGGCTGTCTCCATCCTTTTGTACGACGGGCTAGATAAACACTTGGTGCCTAATCCGGCTAAATTCGAGAGGGCTATCCGCGTGTTTGAAGGCGCTTGCCGTAAGGCTGCTCTGAGTAAGGTTGCTTGCCAGGCCGCGAAGGCCAAGGACCCAGATAGTTACCGGTAAATGTCTGCCTTGGGGCCAAGAAAGGGCCAGGAGCGCCTAACCTACGCTTGGATTTACCGTGTGCAGGCGCGCAGGAAATACGGTGAATTACGTGAATTAGGTGACAGTGCACTCTTACCAAGACCCAGTTCCTCGTCGAGCATTGCCGTGTCACCGACGTCCTGACTTTCGATGCCTCCTGGCTGAAGGCTTCGCCGACAGATCGGCAAAGCCCGTCAAACCACAAATGAGGTAGGCGGCGAAGAACTAATGCGCTGTCACCGTAATTTCCCCGTGCCGTCGGGAGACGCAGAATCAAGCGTGCAGATAAGCAACCAAGGCCGAGTTCGATGAGGCTGGAGTTATATGGTAAAGCCGTCAGCGGTCGGTCCACCAACCGCTGGCGCGGGCGGCATCGAAGCACACTTTCCTAGGCTGGGGGCTTTTGAGCGCGGCTTTCAGAGCGGCAACGCCACGATTGTACTCTTTCGTTTTGTCATACTTCCCATCCTCAACAAGAAAGTCGCCAAAACGTCTGTCGTTATAGATCGATTGAGAGCAAAACAAATAAGCCGCCATCTGATATCCATGATCGAAGGCAACCGAGTTGGCGCGGGCGGCGGTTGGAACGAACGAGTTTGCGCAAATCACCATTGCCGCGACCGGCATCATGCGTACGCAAGACAATTTCATTGTTGTTGCCCTCTCCCAAGACGCAACGAACCTGCCGAAGTTTTTGCCTTGGTGCAAGACCGTCATGAAATCGTCCTCGAAGGAACTCGTGCTCCACATCCTTCTGTGCAAGCAGTCGCAGATCTCAACCGGCCGTGGCGTCAATAGCTGGTGAACCTGGCAAGATGCGCCGGATGAGGCAATCAGGTTCGAACGCCCGCGATCCTGCCTCTGCAGAATTTCCGGGTTTAAGTCTTATTGCTGCGGCGTGATCGCAAAGCCCGGAAGACCGGTGAAGTTCGCAACACGTCAAATTCTCGGCGACACTCTGACGTTACAGCCCGCCTGTATGCACCCCGCAATGGCTCAGATCTGTCTCGGTTCGGTCCACTCGGCGCCCAAAGAGGCGAAGTTTCCGGATCGAGGCGCATGGGCCACTGCGCCAGGACAGAGCGATCCGATCCGTGTCATACCGTCAGAGGCAAGACACTCGCAATTGGGGGAACAGATGAAGGAAGAGAACGACGTTGAGAGGCTGGTACGCACGCTGCGTGCTCGAGCACCTGATGACGCGGCGGTATTGCTGGCCCGAGAGTCTCCCGAGTTCATCCGGGACACACTAAAGTTGTTGCCAGACCGGCACGCCCGCAAGGTGGCGGAGCATTTGCCGCCGCATATGCGGCCCGTCAAGCCTCATGGCGATGGCAAGGACGTCGCGGTCCCCGAGTCGCTCATCGAACTGACGGACCCGATTCCCGCCAGCGTTCCCGTCGGCACGACAGTAGCCGCCGCAGTGCAGGCCGTCAGACGCACCCCGGTGCCGACCGAGCTCACTTATCTCTACATCACCGACCAGGGCGATAAACTGGTTGGCCTCGTGGTCCTGCGCGATCTGATGCTGAGCGAAGCGGACGCCACGGTGGATCAGATCATGCTGCCGAAGCCGTTCGCCCTCCCCGCCGATCTCTCTTTGAGCGACGCATGCAAGGCGGCGGTACGCCGTCACTACCCTGTCTATCCCGTGGTGGACGCGGAGAACCGGCTGCTCGGGCAGGTCCGCGGCTGGCGGCTGTTCGAGCAGCAAATCATCGAGATTTCCGCCCAGTCGGGCCAGATGGTGGGTGTCCAGAAGGAGGAGCGTTCTTTTACGCCCCTGTTTTCAGCCTTCTTGAAGCGGCATCCGTGGCTGCAGCTCAACCTACTGACGGCCTTCATGGCCGCTTTCGTGGTCAGCTCGTTCACAGGCACGATCGAGAAGATCGTCGCCCTGGCGGCATTCCTCCCGGTCTTGGCCGGGCAGAGCGGAAACACCGGCTGCCAGGCACTGGCTATGACGCTGCGTGGCCTTGCCCTTGGCGATGTGGACAAACGATCGAAGCTGCACCTGGTGATGAGGGAGGGCGCGCTCGGGATCGCCAACGGTGTGCTCGTCGGTCTTGTGGCGGCTGCGGCGATGTGGTTCTACGCCTCGCGGCAACCGGAGTCGGCGGCCCAGGCGCCCATGCTGGCACTCGTGATCCTGCTCGCCATGTCCGGATCGTGCCTCATGTCCGGAATCTCCGGCGTGCTGATCCCGCTGGGCCTGCGCCGGGTCGGCGCCGATCCGGCGGTCGCTTCGGCGATCTTTCTCACCACCGTGACCGACATTGTAGGCATGGGCCTGATGCTGGGGCTGGCCACTATGCTCGTGCTGTAGCAAGGCGCGTCCGGTGACGCGTCCCTGGTAGATGGGGTTCCTAGGCTGACCTCGTCGGCGGTCAACGAAATTTCGAAGGCCAGGCGTAATCGCGCAGGCCGTTGCGAGAAGCATCGCCCTGCGGCTTTCCGACCGCTTGCGTAACGCCACGGAAGACCTTTTGGATGAGCTATACGTGTCAGGCGGCGGCCAGATACGCGCAGAATCGTGCAAACAATATTAATCTTGTCGACTGTGCGATCCATCATTGATGATAATTTGAGTTAGTTGCCACCGGTGCCGAATACTTCAATCCTTTACAGCAACGCTTAGAGTATATTTGGTCAGCCGTCGCAGCAGGGGCACGAATGAACCCGATAGTTTGTTGCGCGGCTGCAACAGCTGTTGAAAACTCGGACGATTTCGTCAAAGTTCAGTCGCCTTTTTTCTTGTGGTCGTGCTAAGTCCTTCGCACTGGTCGGGTTTGGGGTGGTTCTCGGCATGCAATCTTCGTTTCGAACAATCGTCGGCTGCGCCGCGGCGCTGCTTTGTGGCGGCGCATTGCCGGCCGGCGCGCAGGGTCTTTTTTCGGCCTATGACGATGCTTTTTCAGCCCGCATCGGCAGTCCGTCGGACAACGGAACGCTCGCCCAATTCGTCACGGTTGCCGTCAACGCGGGACAATATGATCAGGCGATCTCCTCGATCGAGCAGTATCTGATCAAATATCCCCGCGACGCGCGCGCCCGGCTGGCGGCCAGCCGTTTGTACTATCATGTCGGCTCCTATGAATTGGCCCGGCGGCAGGTGCAGTACGGCATCGAGGTTGGGGGGCTGTCCGCGGCTGAGCAGCAGGAAGCTGCTCGCCTGCTTGCCCGCATCGAGCGCGCGTTGCGTGGCGTCACCTGGGAACTCGCCCTGACCGGCGGCGTGTTCAGCGCATTCACCGATTTTGAGCCGGGTGGGGCGCAGGACGACGACAGCTTCGTCTCGCCCTATGGGCGGGCGGAAGGCTTTGTGCGATGGGACCTCGGCACGCCAAGTGCCGACGCCCTCGTCCTTTCGGGTTCGTTGACGGCGACGCAGCGCTTTTTCACGGAAGACCTGTCGGTTCCGGGCAGCAAGGAGACTTTTGTCCACGGCAACGCCGCTATCACCTGGGACAAGGGGCTGCCCAATAGTGGGATCGATTCGCTGCGCCTGTTACTTTCGGCGTTTACCGTTACAGATCGTTTCGACAGCGACATCCAAGAAACCGGCATCGGCCTCAGTGGACGCTTTCTTGTGCGCCCGACCGTCGAGACGACGCTTTTTGCAGGCGGCGGCTACATCGATCTAAGCGCCTCGCAAGGCATTTTCGCCGATAGCAGGGTTTTCTATGAGGCAGGCGGCAGCTACCGCTTCCGCAATGGCCAGGCGCTCGGACTGCGCTTTGTCGGCTCGAATGACTTCGCCTCCGGATCTGGCGAAATCGGACACAGCTACACGGGCGAGATCCGCTATGGCGGCCTGTTGATGACCGTACCGGATCTTTTCGCATGGTCGCACCAGGTCGCGTTCTCGGCCGGCCACAGCAACACTCCCGATCTGTCCGTTGGCATCGGCACAAATATCAAGAGCGACTTCTGGCGCATTGCCTCGGAAAGCGATTTTCAGCTGACGGAGTCGCAGAAGATCAGCGTCGATCTCGCCTATCGCGAAACCAACTTCGACATCGCCAACCGCGACCGGAAATCGTTCGAAATGCTCATGAGCTACACGTTGACGCTCAATTGAAAGAGGCCGCGATGAGGACCCCGTACCGTCAGATCGCCATTTTTGTCGCCTGCCTTGCCATCGCGGCACCATCCGCCGCTGAAACGATCGGGTCGATGACGGCCTACCAGACCAACATCGTCCGCAACAACGGCGGGACAATGAACGTCGGTGCCGGCGTGGAACTCGGCGATCAGTTGCGCAGCGATCCCACTGGTCTTGGAATGCTGGTGTTCCGGGACGAATCGAGCGCCAAGATTGGTCCGAACACCAGCCTGACGATCGATGAATTCGTCTACAATCCGGGCTCCGGATCTGGAAAAATCGACATCGGGATGAACAGCGGCCTGGCCCGTTTTTATGGCGGCCAGGTTTCGAAAGGCGGCGTCATGCAGGTTGCGACGCCGCATATGGTGCTCGGGGCCAGAGGCGGCATCATCGAAGTGCTGGTGGCAGCCGGCCAGACCGTCGGCATACTGCGCGCCGGCCGCATGACCTGCACGATCAATGGCAAACGGCTGGTCATCACAAACCCGGGCTACGCCTGCACATCGGACGATGGCAAGCTGCTGACCGGCTACGGCGGCATCGACACCTTCCCGATATTGGACAGCATCGACCGGATAGCCGGCACCGGCCTGCCAGGCGCACCGGGTCCTGGATTGGATGTAAGCGCGATTTGTGCGTCGGCACTCGGCGGCTCGCTCAAAGTCTGCGAGTCCACCGACGGCGCATTGCCCGGAGTGGTCATGGAGTTCCCCGACAGCCTAACGCCACCTGTGGGCGGCGGGGTGAAGGATGATGGCGAGTGTGAGGGTGAAGGTTGCTGCTACTACTGCAATTAGGCCTGGCCGCACGACATGAGCCTCTTGGTCGGTTGGCGCTGGGCTGATTGGCGGCAAGCTGGCAGGCGCAAAATATCCGGTCTCCTGGTCGTGCTCTTGCTGCTCGCTTGCCATTTGGCTTTCGACGGGCCGCTGTCGCGCCTGCGCGAGCGTACCTACGACTTCTACCAGTTTCTCGCCCCGCGCCAGGCGACCAGCAATCCTGTCGTGATCGTCTCGATAGACGACGCCAGCCTCAAGGCACATGGGCGATGGCCCTGGAACCGTGGCCTCCTGGCCGATCTGGTCGATGGCATCACCGCATCCGGCGCCTCGGTGATCGGGCTTGCGCTGGTGCTGCCCGAGGCCGACACCTCGCCTGAGGGCATCGCCGGAGACAAGCGCCTGGCAGCGGCGCTGGCCAAAAACCGAACGGCGCTTGCCGTCAGCCTGGGCAACGAGGCGACAGTTTCAGAAGCAGAGCCCAAGGCCGGCTGGTCGATCGTCGGGCAAGTACCCGACACACTTCCCGGCTTCACCGGCCTGACCGGCTCGCTTGCCCAATTCTCGAACGCCGCCGCGGGCCTCGGCGTCATTCGCACCTTGCCCGATCCCGACGGCGTACTGCGCCATGTGCCGCTGCTGTGGCTTCGCAATACCGCTCAAGGCGTGCAGTTGTGGCCGTCCTTCGCACTCGAGCTCCTGCGCCTTTATGCCGGGCAGGACGGCTACATAGCCCGTTTGAATGCCGCCGGGTTCGATGCACTCAGGATGGCCGGTGCCATCGTGCCGCTCGAGCCGGAGGGGAGCATCCGCCTCTGGGAAACCACCACCGATACGCCACGCATATCTGCCAGCACTATCCTTTCGGGCGACAGTGATCAGCGGCTGCGGGATGCCATTGTCATTGTCGATCTGTCGGCCGTGGGACTGACGCAGTACCTGCCCACCCCGACACGTCCAGCGCGACCAGGCGCGGACATCCACGCCGATGCAATCGGCCAGTTGCTTGCCGGGCGCTACCTGGCGGAGCCAATGCACGCGCGCACGGTGGAGCGGCTCTGGTTTGTCCTCACTGCCATCATGTTCATCGGGCTTTCCGGAATGCTCGCCGAACGTGTCGTGCTTGGTGCCCTGGCTCTCGCGCTGCTGGCCGTCACGCCGTTCGTGTTCGGTGCTCTCGAATATAATATGCAGGGTACACTCTATGACCCGCTGCAGCCGGCGCTTGCGACGATCCTGGTAGCCGGCTTCGAAGGCTATGTCCTCTACAGGCGCAGCGAGCAGCGCCGGTCCACCCTGGCACGGCAGTTCTCCCAGTATCTGTCGCCTTCCGTGGTGCAGCGCCTCGCAAGCTCGGACACCGAAGCCATCCTGTCCGGCGAGAAGCGCGAGATCACAATCCTGCTCAGCGACATACGCGGTTTCACGACGATGAGCGAACAACTCGATACCCAGGAAATCGCAAAGGTGGTCAACCACTTCCTCGGCATTGCGACCGATGAGATCCTCAAGCGCGACGGCACCATCGACAAATTTATGGGCGATGCCGTGCTGGCCTTCTGGAACGCGCCGCTTGATCAGCCGGATCATCGCGAGCGCGCGCTCGACGCGGGGCTAGCCCTGATAGAACGGGTAAAGCGCGAAGACGCTGCTTTCACCGCCGACGGCCACCCCTCTATCGCAATCGGCGTCGCCATCGAGACCGGCATCTGCTCGGTAGGCAATTTCGGCTCCGAACGGCGCTTCGACTACACCGCGATCGGCTCGCCGGTGAACCGCACCGCACGGCTCGAATCGACGACCAAGAAGCTGCGCATCCCCCTGGTGCTTGGTCCCGGCTTTGCGAAGGGAGCATCGATGCCAGTTGTCCAGGCGGGCGCCTTTGAGCTCCAGGGTTTCAAGGGCGAGGTCCCGGTTTTCACCGTTCCGGAGATGCGCAAAGGCATGAGCCGCGAACAAGCGATTCAGAATGGCGAGCAATCTGGCGGCCCAGCCCTGGTGGACGGTTCACCGCTGTCCCCAAAAACAGCTCCTGATCCTGCACCCGGAAACTGATCGTCTCCAGCGGTGCGTGGGGTGCCGCCCACTCATGACCTGACTACCCGCTTCGGGAGGCCTCGCAAATTTGCGTGGCCTCCCCGGTTCGTCATTCGCCGCGCATGGTTGCCTGGAAGGCCGGTAGGTGCTTCTTCTGCGCCTCGAGCATTCTCTCGCGATAGACGCCATAAATGACGTCGGTGTCGTGCAGTGTGACGCCGGCAATCGTCGGCGAGGCGAAGACCGGCAGCTCGATGCCGCGCTTCGAAAGCGCCTCGGCGGTGCGGGCGATCAACTCATGCGCCAGGATCATCGCAAGCACGGTCGACGAACCGGAGACCGGCCGGCTCCAGCCCTCGACCGGCACGATGGCATCCTCGATCGGCGAGCAGGTGTCGATGACAAGGTCGGCGGCATCGGCAAGCCGCTTGCCGGAAGAGTGCGTCGCCGGCTTGTCGAGATTGTTCTTGCTGGTCACCGCAACGACAAAGATGCCGCGTTTTTTCGCGTAAAGCGCGGTGTCGATGCCGGACGAATTGCGGCCGCTGTGGCCGAAGATGATGATCGAATCGCCTTTGTTGAGCGGCTGGTGATCTAGGAATTTCTCGGCGTATTTCTCGGTCCGCTCCAGCCACAGAAGTTCGCGCACGCCGCCGGCGCCGAGCACATTATGCCACATGACACGCGGGTCGGTCAGCGGATTGAAGCCGACATAGCTGCCGTAGCGCGGAAACACTTCCTGAACCGGCAACACCGAGTGGCCAGAGCCGTAGAGATGAACCAAGCCACCGCTCTCGAGTGTGTCGGCAAAGCGGCTGGCCGCCTCACCAAAAGCTTCGGCATTGGCTTTCGAGGCCTGTTCGATGAGGGCGGCAAGGCGAGGTATGTAAAGATCGGACACGTCGGTACTCCTGTTATGGGTCGGCTTGGGTATGGCTCAGCTTCTTGCGGTTGGCGCGGCGCGACCGGCACGCAGCGTCGAGCGGATTTCGTAGCGGTCGCCACGCATGACCGAGACGGTGAATTCGAACGGGCCGCGCTCGTCGGTGGTGATGCGCTCGACCACGAAAGCGGGACTCCCCGCGGGCAGATCGAGCAACTCGGCATCCGCCGCCCCGACCGCACCGACACGGTAGTTTTCGCGTGCCGCGACCGGCACGATGCCGTAATGGCGCTCCAGCGCTTCGTAGAGCGAGCCCTGCAGCAGGCCGGCATCGAGAAAGCCGGGCACGCGCGCGGCCGAGAGCTGCGCCGTCTGGATACCGATCGGCTCGTTGTTGCCGAGCCTGAGCCGGCGGACGCGCACCACCGGGTCGCCTTCCTCGATCTCCAGCGCTCCGGCCGCGGCGGCATTGGCGGTGGTCAGGCTGCAGTCGAGCAAGCGCGAGCCCGCGACCACGCCCATATTGCCCATTTCCTGCGTGAAGCTGGTCAGTTCGCGGGTGCCGGCGACCAGCGTGGTGGAGCGCACGAAGGTGCCACGGCCATGTTCGCGCCTGAGCAGCCCGTGCTCCTCCAGATTGCGCAGCGCGTGGCGCAGCGTGATGCGGCTCACCCCGAACAGGGCGCACAGTCTGTCTTCGGCCGGAATCTGGTCGCCGGTTGCCCACTCGCCACTCTTGACGATGGCGCGGATGGCCTCTTCCACCTGATACCAGAGCGGCTCGGGCCTTCGGCGATCGGGTTGCTGGAAGCTCGGCTCGCTCATCTTATCTGCCTCCACTGTGCTCCGGCGAGACCGGCCAGAGAGGCGCCGACGAGACCGGCGCGGGAGCCGAATTCGCCGGACCGCAGAACGACGCCGCGCAGATGCGGCGGCAGCTGACGCCGCAATGCCGCAAGCAGCGGCGGCCCTATCACGTCCAGCGCATCGGCAAGGCCGCCGGAAATCAGGACTGCCTGGGGATCGAGCAGCGCGACCGCACCCGCAAGGGCGGTGCCCAGCCGGCGCGCCGGCAGCTCCAATACGTCAAGGGCGGCCGTCTTGCCAGCCCGGGCCGCCTCGACCAGCCTGCCGCCATTGGCCAGCCCGATCTGGCGTGCCGCGGCGTCGAACGCCCGCCCGGAAGCGAAGCGCTCCAGCCAGCCGCTGCGGTCCTCGCCTTCATCCTCGATCTCGGCGCAGGCCCAGCCGAATGAGCAGGCGCCGCCACGTGCGCCGGCGACGATGCGGTTGTTGGCCAGAACGGCGGAGCCGATGCCGGTGCCGATCGCCAGCAGGATGGCATCGGACAGGCCCTTTGCAGCACCTTCGACCGCTTCGGCCAGCATGGCCATCTGTGCGTCATTGCCAACGGACAAGCGCAGACGAGGAAACAACGCCGCGATGTCGACACCGTCGAGATAGGACAGGTTCGGAACCCAGTGACAGACCGAGCCTTCGACAAGCCCCGGCACCGCCAGGCCAAGGGCGTCGACCGGACCGGCCTCGGCGCGCAACGCGCCGATACGGGCGACGAAGGCATCAAGGCTTGCCGGCGCAGGCTCGCGGCTGAGCATCTCCAGCCAGCGAACATCGCCGGTATGGATTGCGGCGCGCAAATTGGTGCCGCCAAGATCGATGGCCAGAACGCGTGTCATCGAGAGCGGCTCCGATTGGCAGCCGCCCGGTCCTCGGCGCGCCAGTTCCTCACGGTGTCGTCGGCTCTGGTCGGCAGTGCGATACAGACCCCGGTGCACGCGACGGCGAAGCCGCCGATCAGGCTGGGCGCAGCGCGTCGATGAACCATGATCCGTCTCTCATTCGACATCGGCTTCCTTTGCGGCGGGGTAAGTGTCATTATAACGACATGACTTTGTTCGCAAGAGCTCTTGCGGCACGTTTGGGCATTTCCGGCAGTGATAAACAACCCTAGCTATCGCAGCTAATTATCTGTTTTCAATGACATATCTCTCCCTCACAGGCCAGATAAGAAATCGCCCACGGCGCCGGCCAGGAACTCTCCGCGAAGATAGCCCTTGCATCGTTGCTTCAAGTTGTCATAACGTCGTTCATATCGCTGTGCGCCTACGCGGAGGATCCCGGATGTCTTTGGCTTGGATTTCGAAACTGGCATTGGCTGCAGGGCTACTAGCCTCGCCCACCGCTGGATGGGCGCAATCGGTCAGCATCTCCTATCTGACCCACTGGTCGCCCGAAACGGTCGCTTTGCTGGACGCCGCGGCCAAGGACTACGCCAAGAGCAATCCGGATGTGACCGTCACCATCCGCGCCGTCCCCTTCGGCGACCTCCTGACGACACTGCGTTCCCAGGGCGGCAGTTCCGATGGGCCGACGATCGGCGGCATCTACGATTTGTGGCTGCCCGAACTGGCGCGAGACAAGCTGGTCGCGCCGGCCCCCGATACGGTTGCCGGCGAGGTCAAGAGTGCGTGGCCGGCCGGTGTCGTCAGTGCGGCCTCTGTCGGCGGCACGCTCTACGGCATTCCAAACGAGATCGACGTCTATGCGTTGAACTACAACAAGGAGCTGTTTAAGCAGGCCGGCATTACGGCCGCACCGAAGACCTGGTCCGAATTGAAGGATGCCGCCCAGAAGCTGACCCGGAAAGACGCCGGCCAGCAAGGTTTCGGCATGATCAACTCCTGGGCGGCTGGCGTCGTCCACCCGTTCGCCTCGCTGCTGGTCTCCAATGGCGGCGAGCTGGTCAAGGACGGCAAACCGATGCTCAACAGTCCTCAAGCCGGCGAGACTTTCCAGCTCTACGAGGATCTGATCAAGTCGGGCGCCAGCGATCCGGCGATGGCCACCGCCGACGCCAACACCACCGGCCCCTTCCTAGACAATTTCGTCTCCGGCAAGACCGGCATGATCATCATGGCCAACTGGTGGGAAAGCGCATTGAAGAGCGGCATGGGCGACAAGTTCTCCAATATCGCCACCGCACCCATCCCGGTCGGCCCGAGCGGCGACAAACCGCACTCGATCTCTTATTCGTGGATGACCGTCGTCAACGCCAATGCCGGTCAGGCCGAGCAAAAAGCGGCATGGGATTTCCTGGCATGGCTGAACAGTCCGAAGTCCGGCAAGAACGGCGCCTCGGCAATGTCGGATATTCTGATGTCGATGGGCATCCTGCCGACGCGGACCTCCGACATCGAAGCCCACAAGGACAAGCTCGGTTCCGAGTTCCTGTCCGGCTATGTCAGCGTGCTTGCCGACGCCAAGCCCTTCCCTGTCGTCCCGGGAGGGCAGGAGTTCAGCGAATCGCTCCAGCAGACGCTCGAGGCGTTGCAGTATGGGCAGCTCTCGGCCAAGGATGCGCAGGCGAACGCGCAGGCCGATGCCGTCTCGATCCTGGAGCGTGCCGCCAAATAGCGAAGGCGCCGTTTCGTGAGCCCGACGCTTTGGAAGCAGAGCGATGATCAAGACCTATCGTGCCTCGGCGGGCATCATGCTGGCGCCCGCCGTGACATTGATCGGCGTTTTCATCCTGCTGCCGATGCTGCTCACCATCTGGCTGTCATTCCAGGACTGGTCGACGCAAACACCTTTTTCCAGTGCGAGCTTCATCGGCTTCGACAATTTTCGCGCAATATTCGGACCGACCTCGGTCGGGCGGGATTTCAAGCGAGCACTGCTCAACACGGCGATCTACACGGCATTGTCGATGATGCTCATCCTGCCCCTTTCGGTAGTGTTCGGCTTGTTGGTCCACCAGAGCGATGTCGCAGGCGGCGCGGCGCTGCGGACCGTGTTGTTTTCCACCTACATGGTGCCGATGATCGCCGTGACGCTGGTCTGGTCGAAGCTTTATTCGCCGAGCGAAGGGCCCCTCAACCAGATACTCGGCCTGGCCGGTATCGGCCCGCAACCGTGGCTGTCCTCGCCAAGATCGGCGTTGATCTCGATCGTCGTGCTCAATGTTTGGCAGCAGATCGGCTATTTTACGGTGCTGGCGGTTGCCGGGCTGACCCAGATCCCGGGCAGTCTTTATGAGGCGGCGACTCTGGACGGCGCCAACCGGCGCGAACAGTTCCGCTTCATCACCTTGCCACTACTGCGGCGCACGCTTCTGTTCAGCGCCGTCATCGCCATCATCAACGCCGTGCAGGTATTCGAGCCGGTCGCGCTGATCACCCAAGGCGGGCCGGTCGGCTCGACCAACGTGCTGACCTATCACATCCGCCGTGTCGGCATCGAGCGCGCGCAAGGCGGATTGGGCTCGGCCATGGCGGTGATGCTGATGTTGGCGCTGATCGTCGTTGTGTGCGCGCTGTTTGCATTTGCCAACCGGAAGGATGACCAATGAGCGCGCGGGGCCGCTCAGGATCGAGCCTGTGGGCGCGCAAACGCCTGGCGGGCCGCAGAGCCCTGCTCGCCACGCTGATGCTGCTGGTTGCCGTGGCCTCCGCCTTCCCGCTCTTGTGGATGGTACTCTCCAGCCTGAAGACGCCGGCCGAAACCATGCAGGTGCCGCCGGTGTGGATACCGCGCACGCCGAGCCTCGAAGCCTATGAGAAAGTCTCCGGCGTCATCAATGTCGGCCGCTCGATGTGGAATTCGCTGGTGATCGCCTCGATCACCACCGCAGGCATTCTGGTCACCAGCATGATGGCTGGCTACGCCTTCGCCAAGCACCACTTTCCCGGTCGCTCGCTGCTGTTTTCCGTGCTGATCGCCACCATGTTTCTGCCGCCGATCGTCACGCTGATCCCGTTGTACCGGCTCGTCGGATCGATCGGCCTGAATGCCAGCCTTGCCGGCATCATCGTGCCCAATCTCGCCAATGCCTTCGGCATCTTTCTGATGCGCCAGTTCATCGCCGGCGTGCCGGACGATTTGATCGACGCGGCACGGATGGATGGGGCGTCGGAACTTGTGATCCTGTTCAAGATCGTCGCGCCGAGCGTGGCGCCCGCGATCGCAGCATTGGCGCTGTTTGCCTTCGTCTATCATTGGAACAGCTATCTCTGGCCGCTGACGGTTCTACAGGGTAATGCACACGACTATCCGATCGTCATCAGCCTCAGCCGCCTGCTCAGCTACAACAGAGGCGCCCTCAATACTGGACTGGTGATGGCCGGCGCCACACTTGCTGTGCTGCCTCCATTGGTGCTGTTCGTTTTCCTGCAGCGCTTCTTCGTGGATTCGATCGTCGGTTCGGCGATCAAGGGATAGCGTCGGCGGCACTGCCGGCATCCGCCCGGCTGTCATTGGGACGCGCTGGTGCGCATAACGGAGCTACGCTGATAGCCGCGTTCTGAAGCTATCTGTTTATCGGCGAATCCGACGCGAATTCCCCCGCTGCCTACCTTTATCCAGCGCAGCCCCCTCAAGGGGTTCTGTGATGATATTGGTTATGCTTCTATATATGTAACTGTGCTCATCACCCAAGGAGCGGGATATTGCCACTTGCTACAACCACTTCGTTAGGTGGCGTCGGGCTGGTGTCTGGGGCCGTATCATAGACGCGCTTGCCGCTGGGCGGTCCGGCGGCGGCGGTATCGCTCGCCCTGGCTTCGGGTAGAGGCTTCGATCTGACCATGCAGTACGCCGCTCTCATGCTGATATAGCTGGAAGCGGCCGATGTCCTTCGCCACCGGCATGGCCGTTTGGCCACGCGACCGCACTACGCCGCGTCTGTCATGGGAGTGAACGCCTTCCGGCATCCGCGCCCAAAGCAGTTGCTTACGGCGGTGGCCGAGGCGCCAGTTACCGTATCTTGTCGGTAAAGCGACGTTGCGCTCTCTGCTTCCACATCCGGGTATGCCGAAAAGTCCGTCGGTCAAAAGTCGACCAGCGGCGTGTCAACGATCTGGTGCTCGAACAGCGCCCAGAACGGCGATCCCTGGGATTCGGAGTACCAATGCTCAAAAATCGCAAGG
Source organism: Mesorhizobium sp. M0195 (assembly GCF_040322115.1). Taxonomy (NCBI): domain Bacteria; kingdom Pseudomonadati; phylum Pseudomonadota; class Alphaproteobacteria; order Hyphomicrobiales; family Phyllobacteriaceae; genus Mesorhizobium; species Mesorhizobium sp. M0195. The sequence goes on from NZ_JAMYSV010000002.1 coordinate 143,188, forward strand.
GCCTCGCCGATATTGGTGGCGGGTTCGACGTCGGGCAACTTCGCGGCCTGGAACAACGCAAGCGCAACCGGGCCAAAATGCGTGATCGCTTCCGTGCGCGCCTCGCTGTCCGCATTCCAGCCGAGCCGCAAGCGCAAGACGGCCAAAGCGCTGGCCACAGCGATCTCCTCACTTTCGGCCGAGGCCACGGCGTCGGAGATATCCTGCATGAGGTTGAGCCGCCTGAAGGCGAAAGCGCGCTCCTGTTCCAGAACCGCGATCTGATTGGCCGCTTGTCGCCTGAAGCTTGCCTCGGTTGTCCTGGCGGTCTCAGCCGTCGTTTTCAGGTCATTCAGAAAGGAAGCCGTCGGGTTCATCTTGGCTCACTAGGATGGCGGAAGAGAGTGGGAGTCGAACCCACCAGAGACCGACTCGCGGCCCCTCCCGGATTTGAAGTCCGGACGCCCCACCGGGGACGATGCTCCTCCAGAAATTTGCGCCATCGGCGGCTCACCCTCGCCTGTCAGGCGGAACAGGTCCAGCCTGCGCCTGTTCAGACGGCGCAAGTCTCCCCGCCGCAGCGTCACGCCGTGCCGATCGAGAAATTCGAGGATATGGATGGCGACCTTGCGTCCGCTGCCCACGCGATCGCGAAATTGAGCAGCGGTGAACTGCCCTGTGGGCATCGACGCAGCGAGGTCGCGCGCGATCTCGACGATTTGCGCCAATGCCTCGCGCTGGAAGAAGTCGTCATGAGCGACCTCGTGGACCTTCCCCATGCGGCCGGCAAGCTTCAGAAGCCGGCGGATTTCGGTGTCCGGCGAGCCCAGCACCTCGGCAATATCCCACACCCTCGGCGGATGGAATCGTTCGGGTCCGCCAATGAGAGGCTGGATCTGTAGCCAGAGATTTTCATCCTTTGCCGTCAAGTGCGCCTCATGACCGGGTAGTCGCACCCAGGCGCCGTCCAAGGCAACTTCTCCAGCGTGCGAAAGGCTCCGCAGAACTGCTATGAAAGAGGAGGCCGGCAGACGTGGATCAAGCCCAATACGCAGTCTCTCCATTCCTACGCCGGGCAAATCCGGATTGTCGGCATGGAAGGTCCCCAGGGTCGCGGCCAAGTCGCGCTTAAATCGCAACCAGCGCTCCGGCGACAGCACGAGAAGCATTTCTCCGACCTTAAAACGGATAAGCCCGAGTTCATCGATCAGGCCTTCCATCTCGCAGTCACTAAGCGCCCTGTCGCGCGCAAAAGCCTTCAGGTCGAAATAGTGGGGGGGCGCATCAAGGAGTGCGGCGGCGGCCAGTTCGGGCGCCAATAGCGCATGGGCATCGAGTTGGATCAGCCGTTCCGGCGCGCGGCGTTTGCGGCTGGGCGCCCGCAGATCGAGAAAATGTCCGCCGCCGATGGTTCGCTGCGCGGAGGTGTCGCGCACCACGTAAACGTCGCCGGCAGCAGCCGCGATCGGACTGTCCAGCACCAATTGAACATTGGCCGTGCCGCCAGGCCCGATCGGTTCGTCTCCGAGGAGTACGATGCGTGCCCCGACCTCCGTCGCGGCATGGTGGAGCCGCACCGGAAACCATTGGCCGATCGGCTTGCGTTCCCCCGGCAGAACGCGAAGGCTTGCATCGATCCGGTCCGACGGCGCGTGAAGCTCCGGATCGACAATCACGTCGCCGCGCCGGATCGCCTCCTTGAAAACCCTTTCGCCGGTCAGATTGAGCGCGCAGCGGTCTCCTACCCGACCGCGTTCGGCCGGCCGGTTCTGGGCGTGGATCGATCGAGCCCGCGCAAGCAATCCTGACGGGCTTACGACCACGTTGTCGCCAACACCGAGAGAACCCGAAAGCACGGTGCCCGTCACGACGGTGCCCACGCCGCGCAGCGTGAACGAGCGGTCCACCGCTAATCGAAAACGGCCCGAAACTGCACGCCGGGCAAGATGCGACGCCTCCTCGAACAAGAGATACCTGAGTTCATCGATACCTTCGCCTGTAACGACCGAGACGGGAATCAGGTGGGCCTCGGCAAGCATCGTCCCGGCAAGCACCGAGCGGATATCGTTCGTCACCGCAGTACGGCGCTCGGGACCGGCCAGATCGCATTTCGTGAGCAGGACGGCGCCGCGCTTGACACCGAGCAGATCGACGATGGCGAGATGCTCCCGGGTTTGCGGCATCACGCCGTCGTCGGCGGCCACCACCAGCAACACGAAGTCGATGCCGCTGGCGCCGGCCAGCATCGTGTGTACGAAGCGCTCGTGCCCGGGAACATCGACGAAACCGATGCTGTCCCCACCCGGCACCGGCAAATAGGCGAAGCCGAGATCGATCGTCATGCCGCGTGTCTTTTCCTCCTGCAAACGATCGGTGTCTATACCGGTCAGCGCATGCACCAGCGCAGTTTTGCCATGGTCGACATGTCCCGCCGTGCCAACGATCATGATGATGCGGCCTCCGGCCACGGCGCGGCGGCGCGACGCTCGGCCTCGGCGGCATCGCCCGCGCTCAATTCGGCCCGCACCGCAGCCAGATAGCGGCCGGCAAGGGCGCTGCCGCCTGCCTGGGCACGCAGGAGCCAAACCAGCGCCTCGACCGCGTCAGCCGGCACGCCCGAGCCAAGATGGCAGGCGGCACCGAGCATTGCCTGCCCTTCGGCGTCTCCTCGCATGGCAGCACGGCGCCACCAGCGGACAGCCTCGTGGGGATCGCGCGGCACGCCGAGCGCATTGTGATAAAGCATGCCGATCCGGGTCATCGCGGATGCGATGCCTTGATCGGCCGCGGCAAGCGCCCAGCGTCGCGCCTCGCCGACATCGGGAAGCATCACTTCGCCCTCCAGCAGCATCCAGCTCAGCATATCCTGCGCCGGTCCGTCGCCAGTTTCCGCTGCGGCCCGATAGAGCTCGGCCGCCCGGCGAAGGTCCTGCTCGACGCCTTCGCCGCGGAAATAAAGCGACGCCAAATTCCTTTGCCCGACAGGATCCCCTGCCTCGGCGGCGAGCGCCAGCCAGCGAAAGGCCATTTCCGCATCACGCTTGACGCCGAGCCCTTCGGCGAAGCAGGCGCCGATATCGTTCTGAGCGCGGGCAACGCCCCGGTGAGCGAGCGGCTCCCATATGGAGAGAGCCACGGCATGGTCGCCTCGCCGCGCGGCTTCGAGGGCCTCGGTCATGCGTGCGGCCACAGGCGTCTCGGCTGGGCGGCGCGCAAGGCGATCAAGCCAGCGCATCGGTTCCTCCCGGATTTAAGCCGGCAAGATTGGCGATGAAGTTCGCCTCGTCTTCCAGACAGCGCAAATCGAGCACGAGCGCCTGGTTTTCGATGCGCCCGATCACGGGGACGCCCAGCCCACGCAGCGCAGCCGCAAGCGCTTCGAGCGCCCGGCCGCTCCCTGAGCGCGACTTGAGTGCAAGCCCGGCGCTTGGCACAGTTTCGAGCGGGAGCGCGCCGGATCCGACTTGGCTCCGGCACTCCACCGTGTCGACCGCAAAGGCTTCGCCCACGGCGTCAGCAACAAGGGGAGCAAGGCGCTTTGCCTGCGCTGCAATCTCCCTCACCGAGCGCGAGAGCAGCCTTAGCGTCGGCAGGCGCTCGGCCAGGCGGTCTGGGTCGCGGTAGAGCTTCAACGTCGCTTCGAGCGCGGCCAAACGAAGCTTGTCGACCCTGAGCGCCCGCTTCATCGGGTTGCGGCGGATCGCTGCGAGCAGGTCCCTGCAGCCGACGATGAAACCCGCCTGCGGACCGCCGAGCAGCTTGTCGCCGGAGAATGTGACGAGATCGGCGCCGTCGGCGACCGCCTCGCGCACGGTCGGCTCGCGCCCAAGGCCGTAGCGGGCTAGATCGACCAGCGTGCCCGAACCGAGATCATGGACCAGCGGCATCCCATGCGCCTTGGCGATTGCAGCGAGCTCGGGGGCCCGGATCTCTGCCGTGAATCCTTCGACCCGGTAGTTCGATGTGTGCACCTTGAGGATGAGCCCGGTCTCCGGGCCGATCGCCGTGACATAGTCTTTGCGATGGGTGCGGTTGGTGGTGCCGACCTCGACAAGCCTGGCGCCGGCGCGCGTCATGATCTCGGGCATTCGGAAAGAGCCGCCGATCTCGATCAACTCGCCCCGCGAAACGATCGCTTCGCGACCGAGCGCCAGCGTGTTGAGTACGAGAAGGACGGCGGCCGCGTTGTTGTTGACGACGGTTGCATCCTCGGCTCCGGTCAGCTCGCAAACGAGCGATCGAAGATGATCGTCCCGTTCGCCGCGCCCGCCGTTCTCGACATCGAATTCGAGAGCCACCGCTTCGCTCATTGCCAGCCGAACAGCATCGACCGCCTCCTTCGCAAGGAGGGCACGTCCCAGATTGGTATGCAGCACCGTTCCGGTCAGGTTGAAAACGGGGCGCAGGGAAGGTCGTTCGCCATCCCTGAGCTGCAAAAGTGCGTCGCCGGCAAGATCGTTTGCCTCCGGCACGATCGCTCCGGCATTGCGGGAGGCCATTCGCGCATCGGCGACGGCTCGGCGAATGGCCTCCGTCGCGGCCTGCCGTCCGAAGCGCTCGATTGCGGCCACCGCCAGCGGGGTCCTCAGCACTTGGTCGACCGACGGAAGATTGCGTAAAGGGTTTGCGGATGAAGCAGTCATCGTATTGTCAGTAGCCAACCAGGAACGGATTGAACGATCCGCGGCGATGGCCACCCTCGCGGACGAGCAGGTCGAGGCCGAGCGTCGCCACGTCGTCGGCGACCGGATCGAGAGCCGGATCCTTGTGCTGGGATAGGATCTTTACATAGCTGCCGCATGCATCGCAGGTCTCGGCTTTGACCGTGCCAGAGCCTCCCTCGATTTCCTGATAGCCTATCCCCTTGGTCGAGCCGCACAGCGTACATTTGATGCGGACGTGGTTCCACAATGTTCCACACAGCGCGCAGGCGCAGAACCGCGCCCCGTGTGCGCCGTGCCAACCGACGATGATCGAGGATACGGGCGGCCCACCGCAGGCCGGACAGGCGCCGTCGGCAACCGGAACCAGCTTCGAGCTGTCGAGACATGCCGCGAGGCGGGCGAAGTGAACCTGCAGCGCGGCCGCGACATAGACATGCTCGGCAAGCGCGTTCATTGGGATCGCATCGGTGAGCACATTGCGCACCATGGATTCGACCCCGAACGCATCGATATTCGCGAGCCTGTCCAAGGCGGCTGCGGCCGCCTCGGGTTTTTCGATCGTGGCTGCCACTTCGAACAGGCGGCCGAGCGTCATTGCAAGGGCGACATCCGAAGTGAATTGGTTGCGATCGAGCGGCGGCATACTGAAGGTTCGTGCGCGCTCGCGCGCCTCCGCGGTCGGCAATTCGACATCCGGCAATCCGTCCTGGATGCGGTGCTGCGCATCCGCCAGTGCAGCGAGGAAGCGGAGATAGGGGCCGAGCTGGTGGTCATCCGCCAACACATTCAATCGCTCTGAGCGGCGAATGAACAAGGTCCGCGGATCAGGCAGGCGCGCAAAGGGTGGGGCCGAGACCTCGCCGATTACAGTCGGGTCAGGGCGTGACGGATCTTGTTGCTTTGGCATTTCAACCTCACGAACCTCACGGGCCACGTGGTCGGCTTGATACTGCTCCAGAGCAATTCCACGAAAAGTATAACGGCTTTCCGTCCGGAATTGCGTAAAAATAATGCCCGCTCATTCGGCGGGATTCGATCCCGAACGTCCGTCCGGTTTGCGTGCGATCAGTTCACGCAGCCATTTGCGATGATGCCGCCAAGCCCAGCCGCCGGTCACCCGTCCGCGCGTCATGGCTGGAATGGTGCCGCGTACCCAGATGGCCGAATAGAAATGGATAATCCACACGCCGATGATCGCCACGGCAGCGATCGAATGAACAAGCAGCGCCACCCGCTGCTGACTGATCGTGGTGTAAGCGGCGAAATATTGTTGCCAGATGACAATGCCGCTCGAAATCAGGATGATGATGAGGATCGACATTGACCAGAAGACGAGCTTCTGGCCGGCATTGTACTTGCCGACTTCGGGGACGTTGTCCTCGTGATTGGACAATACGTCACGGAAACGTGCGAGCCACGTTCCGTCCTCGGGCCTCCACAAATTGGCCTTCCAGAACCGAAGGAAAAGCCCAAGGAAGCTGAAGAAGAGCAAGACGCCGATCCACGGGTGAATGAAGCGCGTGAACTGGCCGCCGCCAAACAGCCCCGACAGGAAGAACAGGCTCGGGTGAAACATGGCAAGGCCGGACAAGGCGAGCAGGATCAGGCTGGCCGCCGTGATCCAATGGTTGATCCGCGCGCCAACCGTGTAGCGGTCCACGATCACTGGCTTGCCGGGATGTACCTGCTCGTTCGGCTTCACGTCATACGCGGCCATCGTAGTCGCCTTCCGTCAGCTCTTCGGCATGCTCCTCATCCGTCTCGGAGACCCTGTTCGGTCCCATGACCAGATGGTGAAGCAGGCCGACGCCGGCCGCCACGCCGAGAATGGTGAGGCCGGCATATTTGGTCACGCCCTTCCACGCCTCCACGAGCGGGCTGATCTTCGGCTCCTTCGGCAGACCAGAATAGAGTTCCGGCTGGTCGGCATGGTGCAGCACATACATCACATGCGTCCCTCCGACGCCGGGCGGATCGTAGAGGCCGGCATTCGAATAGCCGCGCGATTTCAGGTCCTTGATGCGGCCGTCGGCGTGCTGTTTCATCTCGTCTTTCGTGCCGAACACGATCGCCTGGGTCGGGCAGGCCTTGGCGCAGGCTGGTCCTTGGCCGACAGCCACGCGGTCGGAGCAGAGCGTGCATTTGTAGGCCGTGTGATCGACTTTGGAGATGCGCGGAATGTTGAACGGGCAACCCTTGATGCAATAGCCGCAGCCGATGCAGTTCTCATGGACGAAATCGACGATGCCGTTCGAATACTGCACTATGGCGCCCGGCGCCGGACAAGCCTTGAGGCAGCCCGGGTCAGCGCAGTGCATACAGCCATCCTTGCGGATCAGCCATTCGAGTTCGTTCGTCTCGGGATTGTCCCATTCGCTGTAGCGCATCAGCGTGAACATGTCCGGCGTGAGATCGGCAGGATTCTCATAGACGCCGGCATTGAAGCCGATCTCCGGATGCGTGTCGTTCCACTCGATGCAGGCCGTCTGACACGCCTTGCAGCCGATGCATTTCGAAACATCGATGAGCTTGGCGACCTCCGTCAAGTGCTGCTCGGGTGCGGGAACCCTCGAGGCAGAGCGGCGGATGAGGTCCTTGTCGGAAAAACGCGGTGCGGTATCTGTCGTCGAAGGATTTGGAAGTGGAGGAAACATCGCTTACGCCTCCTACGCTACCGGCCCGGCGATGGGCTCGATGTTGACAAGGAACGCCTTGTATTCCGGCGTCTCGATGTTGGCGTCGCCGACAAAGGGGGTGAGCATGTTCGGGCCAAAGCCTTTCTTCGCCGCTCCCGTGAAGCCCCAGTGCAGCGGTATCCCGACGATGTGGACGGTCTTGCCATCGCAGGTGAGCGGCCTGATCCGCTTGGTCACCATGGCCTTCGCCACAACGGAACCGCGTTTCGACCAGACGCGCACCCAGCCGCCTTTGGTGATCCCCTTCTCGGCCGCAAGCTGTTCCGAAATTTCCACGAAAAACTCCGGCTGCATCACCGCATTGGTGATGACGTGCTTGGTCCAGAAGTGGAAATGCTCGGTCAGTCGGTAGGAGGTCGCCGCGTAGGGGAACTCCTGCGAAGCCGATTCGGCGAACTGGGCCATATCGCCTTCGAACACCCGCGCTGCGGGGTTGCCGCGGACTTTGGGAGCTATCGGGTTCGCGATGGGCGACTCGAATGGCTCGTAATGCGCCGGGAATGGTCCGTCGCGCATCATGCCCCGGGTAAAGAGGCGCGAGACGCCTTCCGGATTCATGATGAACGGGCCTACTTGATCGGGCTTTGCCGTTGGCAAGATGTCGGGGACATCGTAGCCCGACCATTTCGTGCCGTCCCATTCGATCACCTTGCGGCTTGGATCCCAAGCCTTTCCGGCGAGGTCAGCCGACGCCCTGTTGTAGAGAATGCGGCGGTTGGCGGGCCATGAGAACGCCCATTTGGAATAGGCGCCGGTTTCGTCAGGATCGGTGGTGTCCCGCCTGGCCATGTTGTTGCCGTTTTCGTTGAAGCAGCCGGAATAGATCCAGCAGCCGCAGGAGGTGGAGCCGTCGTCGCGCAGCGCGGCGAAGCCCGGCAAGAGCTTTCCGGCCTCGGCCAGCACCTTTGTCGGGTCGGCCGTATCGGTTACCCTGGCGAGCGCCCTGCCATTGATCTCCTGGGCGAGCTCCTCGGCCTTCGGATCGCCGGGATCGGCATAAGGCCAATTGAGCTTGACGATCGGATCGGCGAAGGCACCACCTTCCTTGGTGTAGAGCTCCTTCAGGCGCAAATAGAGCTGCGCCATGATCCAGGTATCGCGTTTGGCCTCGCCGGGGGGCGTGCCGCCGGCCCAATGCCACTGCAGCCAGCGCCCCGAATTGACCAGCGAGCCGTCATCCTCGGCGAAGCAGGTGGAGGGAAGCTGGTAGACTTCCGTCTGAATCTGCGACGGATCGACATCGTTGTACGGCCCGTGGTTCTCCCAGAACCGGCCCGTCTCCGTGTCCAACGGATCCATGATGACGAGGTATTTGAGCTTCGAGAGGGACTCGATCACCTTCTTCTTGTTCGGAGCTGCCTGTAGTGGGTTGAAGCCCTGGCAGAAATAGCCGTTCATCTTGCCCTGGTGCATAAGCTCGAAAGCCCGCAGCAGATCGTAGCCCGGCAGGTCGAGCTTCGGCAGGAAGTCATAGGCGAAATCGTTCTCCGGTGTTGCGGCATTGCCCCACATCGACTTTTGGAAGCTTACGAAGAACTTCCTGTAGTTCTGCCAGTAGCTCATCTGGTTCGGCCGGAGCGGCTTGAAGCCCCGGGTCGACATGTAGGCTGCCAGATCGACCTCCTTCTCAGTCGGCAGCGTCAGATAGCCGGGCAGCAGGTTCGACATCAGCCCGAGGTCGGTCAGCCCCTGGATGTTGGAGTGACCGCGAAGCGCGTTCATGCCGCCGCCGCGTATACCGATGTTGCCGAGAACAAGCTGCAGCATCGCCATGGCGCGGATGTTCTGCGAGCCCTTCGAGTGTTGCGTCCAGCCGAGTGCGTACATCGAGGTCATCGCCTTGGTCGGAGACGACGTCTCGGCGACCATCGCGGCCACCTTCAGGAACCGGTCCTTCGGTGTCCCGCAGATGCGCTCGACCATCTCCGGCGTGTAGACCGCGACATGCTTCTTGAGCAGATTCCAGACGCAGCGGGGATTGGCCAATGTCGCGTCGACAACGGCAAAGCCGTCCGAGCCTATGTCATAGTCCCAACTGGACTTGTCATAGTCTCGCTTCGCCTCGTTATAGCCCGAGAAGAGGCCATCCTGATAGGTGAAGCCCTCCTTGACAACATATGTCGCGTTGGTGAAGGCCTTCAGATAGTCCCATTGCACCTTGTCGTTCTGGATGCAGTAGTTGATCAGCCCGAGCAGGAAGGCGATGTCCGTTCCCTGGCGGATCGGCGCGTAAAGATCCGATACCGAAGCCGAGCGCGTGAAGCGCGGGTCGATGACGATGAGCTTGGCGCCGCGGTTGGCCTTCGCCTCCGTGACCCATTTGAAGCCGCAAGGATGCGCTTCGGCGGCATTGCCGCCCATGATGACGACGAGATCCGTGTTCCTGATGTCGGTCCAGGAATTCGTCATTGCGCCGCGGCCGAATGTTGGGGCGAGACTCGCCACCGTCGGGCCGTGTCAGACACGTGCCTGGTTGTCGAACACCAGCATGCCCGCGCTGCGGACCACCTTGTAGGTCGCGAACGCGGTTTCATTGGTCGAAGCCGAGGCGGCGAGGAAGCCGGTGGTGATCCACCGGTTGACCGTCACGCCGTCATTGTTTGTCGCGACGAAGTTCTTGTCGCGATCGTCCTTCATCAGGCGGGCGATGCGGCTGAGTGCGTCTTCCCAGCTTATCGGCTCGAACTTGTCCGAGCCCGGTTTGCGGATCATCGGATGTTGCAGACGGGTCGGCGACTTGACAAATCCGAGCAGGGCCGACCCTTTGGGGCACAAGGTGCCGCGATTGGTCGGATGATCAGTGTCACCCTCGATATGGGTGATCTCGGCTGGCTCGCCCTTTCTGAGATCACCCTTCGAATACAAGATTATGCCGCAAGCCACCGAGCAGTATGGACAGGTATTGCGTGTTTCGATGGTGTTCGCGAGCTTGAAGGACCGTATGGCCGCCGCGTGTGCGGCCTCGCTATCGCCGAAGCCGAGGGCTCCGAGCGTAGTACCGGCGAGACCCGCGCCTGCTGTTTGCAGGAACGCGCGTCGAGAAAGATCGATGTTCATGGTTTCCTCCCGAAGCCGATGCCCCACAAGGCAACTCGAACCAACGGTTCAATCCGGGTAACTAGTCTCGGACCAAATAAAATCAATGCCAAAGAACGAGGTGCGTACGGTGCAGCAAAAGTGCCCTCCGAACGGCCTTCGCAGCAGGTTCGTGCCCGCAAATCGGCACTGTGTATTATTGTCGAATTTCTTGTCTTGTTTTCGTGACCGCGACTGCGATTGACGAAAACGAACGTATTATCATAAAGTAAAGCGTGGCGATGAAACAGCTCCCGCGGGTCGGGGCGCCTTTCGATCTATACCCAATGACGGCGGTGCCTCGCACGCTGGATACGGTCCTTGCCTTTCCTAACTCAACAAAATCCGCTGAGAGTAAGCGTGCTCCAAACGTGCCGTGCGTCGGGCGATCGTATTTTCCATTCCGGTTGACTTTGATCCCTACTAAAGCGTGGCAGCAGAGGAGGCTCGACGACCATGGCAATCGCCCTCTCGCCTGAAGTCACGGAAGCGCCCGTTGTGCGCCTGACCAGCCTCGCCCATGGCGGCGGTTGCGGCTGCAAGCTGGCGCCGTCAGTGCTGCAGCAGCTTCTCGCCGATCCGGCGGCTGCCAGTCCCTATCATCAGCTTCTCGTCGGCACGGAGACCGGCGACGATGCGGCAGTCTGGCAGCTCGACGGCGCGACTTGCGTCATTGCGACCACCGACTTCTTCATGCCGATGGTAGATAACCCCTACGATTTCGGCCGGATTGCCGCAACCAACGCCCTGTCCGATATCTATGCGATGGGTGGCCGGCCGATCATGGCGTTGGCTATACTCGGCATGCCTCTCGACAAGATCCCGACGCTCATGGTCCGCGAAATCCTGAAAGGTGGCGAAGCTGTCTGCGCCAACGCCGGAATCCCGGTTGCCGGCGGCCATTCAATCGACTCGCCGGAGCCGATTTACGGCCTTGCAGTCATCGGCACATGCCGACCCGAGGATATCCGACGCAATTCTGATACCAGGCCAGGCGACACCTTGATCCTGACGAAAGGGCTCGGTGTCGGCATCTATTCCGCCGCCATCAAGATGCAGGCGCTTTCCGAGAGCGGCTATCGCGAAATGATCGCCTCCACCACCCTTCTCAACCGGATCGGAGCGGAGCTGGCGCAGGACGCGAGCGTCCACGCGGTCACCGACGTGACCGGATTTGGCTTGCTCGGACATGCCCTCGAGATGGCACGCGGTTCCGGGTGCACGCTGATAATTTGCAGCCGCGACGTGCCGCTGTTTTCCGAGGCTGCCTCGCTCGCGGTCGACGGCCACGTTACCGGCGCATCCTGGCGCAACTGGGCGAGTTATGGCGACGCGGTAAGCTTACCTCCCGGCATGCCCGAGTGGCGACGCCACCTTCTCACGGACCCACAGACTTCGGGCGGGTTGCTGGTTGCTTGCGAGACCGACTGCGCAGCCGCGCTCGTCGAGAGGATCGTCGCGGACGGCTACCCTTCGGCTCGCATCATCGGCCATGCCAGGCCCGGCGCGCCGACAATAGTAGTAGAGGCCTGAACGAATCGGCGAACCTCGTGGCGACCATGCTATAAAGCATTGATAAATAATGGTAATGGTGGGCCCGGACGACGTTTGGGGCTTCGCGGCATTCAATTCCAATGTTTTTCGATGTTTTGTCCTATCTACGGCGCTAGATTCCACCCGATCAAACGCCTCGCTCACCGTTAACGGAAAAGAGAGGGCCATGATGTGTTTCAGTCTCAAGTTGGAAGGTCGCATGGCGCATTGACGATACTTTGCGACGAGCAAGGAGGGGTCTCGATTTGGAGCTGGAGGCGGATTGGCAGCTTCGAGGCTCGGATTATCAGAAGCGGGCCTTCAGTAATCACGTGTCTTCCTGTTATTATGGACACGAGGAGATGCCCCCTGTGAGCGAGAACCGCAAGTTAGCCGCGATCCTGGCCGCCGACGTGGTCGGGTACAGCCGGCTGGCGAGCGCGGATGAAGACCGTACTTTGGCCAGGTTGCGGGCACCGCGCAGCGACCTGATCGACCCGACCGTCGCTGTCCACAATGGACGCGTGATCAAGCACACAGGCGATAGCGCATTGGTCGGGTTCCGCAGTGTGGTAGTGGTGCACTAACAACCGCTACGGATGAGGACGGACAAGCAGTGTGCTGGAAGGCGTCAGGCCTCTGTTCACCTGCCAAGCACAGCTCGCACATTCCACGGTGGTTTCAGGCTTTGTCGATAGCCTTGAGGAGCCGCGCACGCCTTATATCTCGCCGAAGCACCTGTCGCAGGCACTGGGTGTGAAGGTGGCCAACCTGGCCCAGTTGACGGTGTCCACCGCAACACGCTCCGTAACCCGTCATCGGAGCGCCTGCAGGGTCGGACGCGCGAGATGGTGAAAGTGATCTCGGCCGCGACGGAACTCACTGGCGACGTCGACTCGCGCTAGGGAAGCTGGTTTATGATCCGTACACTTTTAGACGATTGACCGAAGTACACCGCCGTCGACGCGCAGACCGGCGCCACTCGTCGCTGACGCTTGCTCCGAACAAACGTAAACAACCATGTTGGCAACTTCTTCGGTCGTCGCAAATCGATTGATCAGTGTTGTCGGGCGCATCGTCGTCAAGAACACTTGCTCCGCTTCCTCTTGGCTGATGCCTTGCGAGTGCGCCAGCTCACTCATCATATTCGACAGGATTTCGGACCTCGTTGGGCCGGGGAGGACCGCGTTAACTGTCACACCCGTTCCGGCGACCGCTTCGGCAAGCCCCCTCGAAATAGCGAGTTGCGCCGTCTTGGTCATGCCATAGTCGATCATCTCTTTCGGGACGTTGAGTGCGGATTCGCTGCTGATGAATACGACCCGTCCCCAACCCCGCGCTGTCATCTTCGGCACATAGTGGCGTGCGGCGCGAACACCGCTCATGACGTTGAGCTGGAAGAGGCTCAGCCAGTCGTCATCGGCGAGATCGAAGAAAGTCTTCGGGCGCGCTGTGCCCACATTGTTGACGAGGATATCCGCATCAGGCGCCTGTGCGAACAGAGCTCCGGCCCCTTCGGCTGTCTCCAGATCAGCCGTAACGCCCGTCAGATCAGCCTGTGGGAAAAGCTCGCGAATCTCGCGAAGCGCTGTGGCGACGCGTTCCTCGCCGCGGCCGTTGATCACAACCGAAGCGCCCGCGCGCGCCAGTCCTTCGGCGATGGCGCGACCGATGCCCGCCGTGGAACCCGTTACAACGGCCTTGCGGCCCTTAAGATCGATATTCATGAGTCTATTCCTTCAATTTCGGACTGCGACAGCGACGGCTGTTTTACTTGATGTGTGAGGCAGTGCGTTCGGTTGCGACCTTGGCGAGATCCTCAAGGAGCTTCTCGTGCGTGCGCCAAAAAACGTCGGGGGCCTTCTTGGCCACTTCGATCCAGAACGGGCCCTGCATCGTCTCCTCGGTCCAGAGGTGGCATCCATTCGCCGTGGGTGTGATAATCCATGCGTGATAGGCCTTCGAAGTCACCGCCGCCTTGGGGTAGCCGCCCCACGCGATGCGCGTCATGGGCTCGAACTCCTGCACTGACGCGAAGACGTCCTGGCCGGCCAGGTTGGTTTCGAACCGTGTGCCAAGGCGAAGCGATTCGTGCCCATCAAGCAACTGCACGTGTTCGACGCCCGGGTAGAAGCCAGGCCAAGCGGCGGGATCTACGAGCAACGACCAGATCGTTTCAGCAGAGGCCGCGACCTCAAGTTCGTTGGTGAAATGGATCGGGGATCGGCTGGGCGTCAGGTCTGCCGGCCATTTGATTGCCTCGAACATGTTGTTCTCCGTGTTGGGACAAAAGCGAGAAAAGTGCCGTACCTGCCTGCGCGAAGTGGTCGACCGATGCCGACATTAGCGGCGGCCCCTCAGCGCCAGCGGCCCGGGCTCACACCTGCGCGAAGCCCCCGTCGACGGTCAGCTCGATGCCGGTCACGAACGAACTGTCGTCGGACGCAAGGTAGAGCGCGGCCGCAGCGATATCGTTGGCTTGACCGTTCCTGCCCAGCGGCGTGTCGAGGGCAGTGTGCGCGAAAAAGGCATCGCTCTGCTCCTGGGACAGCCCGGCATTTATGCCGATGGGCGTTTCGGTGTTCCCGGGGGCGAGCGCGTTTACGCGGATATGGCGTGCTTTCAGATCCGAGGTGAGGGTCCGCGCGAGGGAGCGGACCGCAGCCTTGCTGGCCGAGTAGACGCTGAAAGCCGGAGCGCCCTTCGAGCCCGACACGGACGACGTGAGAATGATCGAGGCGCCGTCGCGGAGCACCGGCAACAGCGTTTGCACGGTGAAGAATGTTCCCTTCAAATTGGTCGTGACGGTTCGATCGAACGCTTCTTCGCTCACTTCGCCGACCGGCGCGAACGTAGCGACGCCGGCATTGGCAAACAGGACGTCGGCGAAGCGGTAGGTCTTGGCGACGTGGTCGCGAAGAGCAGCGAGATCCGCCATCTTCGTGATGTTGGCGAGGACCGGATCCAGGCCCCGCCCCAACGCCTGCGCGGCACGTCGAACCTTCTCGCCGTGCTGGTCCACCATCACGACTACTGCGCCCTCGGCCGCAAACCGCTTCGCGGTGGCAAGGCCGATGCCGCTTGCCGCACCGGTAACAACGGCTATTCGCCCATCAAGTCGGCCCATTCCGGTTTTCCTTTTTTGTCCAGGGTCGACGATCATCTCGCCCCCTCGCAAGCAAATGGGATCGAACGCGCTCAGGCGGGATTGACGATTTCTCGACAGCGGCTGTGCGTTGGCGCACCGCCTGTTCCCAGGGGATGGTGTTCGGCACTGGCTGCGAATGCCGCAGAATAGCCGATTGCCGAGGTCTGGGAGCTGCAGCGAAACTAGAATTGTGGGGTCGACGAGAGATTCGCACCATTCATGCTATTTAATACGTGTTTCAACACCGCAGCTTGCGGTGCAAGGTTGCACCACATGATCGACTGGGACGACGTTCGCTACTTTCTTGTCATATCGCGCGAAGGCTCGGTTCGGGCCGCCGCCGAGCGCCTCAAGGTAAACCACTCGACTGTGCTGCGACGCATTGCCCAACTGGAACAGCGCCTCGGCGCGTACCTGTTCGAGAAGCTGCCCTCAGGCTATCGTCTCACGGATGCGGGTGAGGGAGTCCTCGAGTTCGCTGTCCCTGGCCACGGATGTCGACCTCCACTGGGACGCCGAGGCGCGACCAATCCGTGAATGGTGCGCCGATGCACAGCCGCTGTCGAGAAATCGCCAATCCCGGTTGAGGCTCCACGACCTTAGCTAAGCTCCAGAACGTACCGGCAATTCGCCGATCTGGAGATATGAAATGACTTACGCAATCATAGGCGCCGGGGCCGTCGGTCAGGCGCTCGCGAAAATGTTCGCCCGCAAGGATATCGAAGTGGCCATAGCAAGCACACGTGCGCCCAAGGCGCTCGCGCCGCTCGCAACGGCCACCGGAACCACGGTCATCCCCAGCTCCCTGAACGAAGCGATCAAGGCCGACATTATCCTGCTGGCTGTTCCGTTCTGGGCGCACGGGGAGGTTGCGAACACTGCCAAGGACTGGCGGGGCAAGATCATTATCGATGTGACGAACGCCTACGGCGTCTCACCAAGCGATTTGGGCAGCCTCCCGTCTTCGGCCGTGGTCGCCAAGGCGTTTGGCGCTGCCGCGCTTGTCAAGGCGTTCAACCACCTGCCTGCAGGCGTCCTTGCTCAGGAGCCCTCCATCGACGGCTGGCGGCGAGTAGTTTTTCTCTCCGGCGACAATGACAGCGCCCTTCCGGTGGTGTCCACGCTGGTCGAGCAACTCGGCTATGCACCGGTCAACCTTGGAAGGCTCGCAGAGGGTGGGCTGCTCATTCAGGCGCGAGGAAACACCTGGGCGCCTTTAATTTTCAAAGATCTCTTCAAGAAGCAGGCTTGAGCCATGTATGATCGTGTAATATGGCCTGACCATTTCGACCCGAAGATTTCGTCGATCTACGCACTCAATGACATTGACGTGAAAGCCCCGCCTGAAGTGGTGTGGGAGCTGCTGATCGACGCCGAGAACTGGTCGAGCTACTTTCCTCCTGAGGATCAGGTCAAGATCCTGACCGGTGAGCCTAAACTGGCGCTCGGAACCAGATTCAGTCGGGTGACGGTTGGATTTCCGATGAGCCTTGTCGTGACGGAGTGCGAGCCCGGCCACAGGCTCGCGTGGAAAACGGTGGTCGACGGCGACGAGACCGGCTCGACCGCCTATCACGGTTGGGTCATCACTTCCACAGACACGGGTTGCCATGTGCTGACGGAAGAGACGCAGCAGGGCCCTTGGTTCCTCGACGTGCTCGGACACAAGCACCCCGGTGGGCTCTACCGCTATCATCAGCAGTGGGTCGAAGACCTTGCTCGCGCTGCCGAGGCGGAAGTGGCGAGAACTGCACGCTAATTCCGCATCTGCATCTTCTTCGCTCGCGGCTGATTTTAGGGCCTCCGCCTTAGGAACATCCCCGCGATAAGAAGCGGTCACGTGCTTACATGACACGCTCTCTATTGGCGAATGCCCGCTTCGCCAAGGCAGGCGCGCAAGTTGCGGATGTCACGGCTTTGGCACGAACTCGAGCAACGGCGCGTAGGGCGGCCCCACAAGCGGTGGATAGCGGCGGTAGGTGTTGTAGACCGCTCCGCCCTCCATCGCGAAGACGCTCCACCCTGCGCTCACCGACACGGCCGACTGGAGGTCCGGCGCGCCGACGTCGTCGCGGTAGTCCTGCAGCCATTGAGGTGCCTCGCGGAGCAGCTGCTCCATGTCGAACTCGTCGCGGACGATTCCGAACATCTCCTCCCGGCGGAACGCGAAGCCGTAGTCGAACAGGAAGTCGTCGCCGTAGCCCGACACGTAGGGCATCGTCCACCCGCGCTGTGCCTTAGTCGCCACCAGCTTCTCCAGCGGCGCCCGCGACATCGCGATGAGCGTCACGTCGCGGTTGTTCATGTGCGTGACCATGCCGCCCAGCCCATCGCCAACCGAGGTGCAGCCCGGGCACGCCACCTTCCAGTCCTCCCCGTACATCAGGTGGTAGATGAGGAGCTGCGAGCGGCCATCGAACAGCTCCGGCAAGGACTTGGGCCCGTCGACGGTGGCGAAGGTGTAGTGCTTTTCGACCGGGACCCAGGGCAACTCCCGCCGCTGCTTGGTGACACGCTGTTCGTGCGCTGCCAGCTCCTGCTCGGCCGCCAGCAGCTCCTTGCGGGCGACCTGCCACTCCTGCTCAGTTGCGACCTTCATCCGACCTCCCTATGTTTCGACCTCGTCCTTGTTGAAACCGCGCAAGGACCGAAAACCTCATCGGCACCTCGAAGTCGATGGCCTCCGCGACCCATCCGTTCGAGGCGCAGAACGGACAGGGCGAGCGGACGGTAACCCGGCTCGCCCGGCGGGCACAAGAGCAGCACCGTCTGGTTGTCCCGAAGCGGTCGTGCCTGGATGTGGTGCTCATGACCGTCGCGCCAACGGCGCCGGGCACCATCGCCATGCCGTACAGCATTAGCGCCGAGAATCCGAACATGCCGACAGCGCTATCACCGTCACCAGGAACCAATCGTGCAGGGAGAGGTTGCCGATGTCGCGCCAATCGTCCGCGATGAACGGGAACAGCGCCAATACACCGATCGCGACACGGAGAGTCTAAGCGACGAAGACCGGCATGGCCGAGGCAATTATCTTGCTGAGGGTATCTTGCTGATGGGAGTAGACGAGGAGAGAGGAACCGCCCTCTCTCCCCGAGTTCTTACGGACGAACGCTGATGACTGTCTTTCCCGTGCGTCGCTCGGTTGAGTTGAAGGTGGCGACGGCATCATCCATGCTCGAGACCTTGCCGATGTTCGTCCGCAGTCGTCCATCCCGGATCCGCTGAACGATCTCACAAAGCTGGGCTAGCCTCGACGACGAAGTCAACCGTCAGGCCATCTGCAGGTCGAATATCCGTTGGTCCGACGACTGTCACAAGCGTTCCTCCGGCCCGGACCAGCGTTGCGGACCGTTTCTGAATATCGCCGCCGATGACATCGAAAACCAGATCGACACCGCCGACCTCTTCCAAGGTGTCATTCCCGAGATCGATGAATTCATTTGCACCGAAGTCGAGCGCCTTCTGGCGGTCGGCGGCGCGTCCGGTGCCGATGACATAAGCTCCGGCCTCCCTTGCAAGCTGCGCCACCATCGAACCGACGGCACCGGCCGCGCCATGCACGAGAACGCTCTGCCCCGCCCGAAGGCGGCCGTGCTGGAACAGTCCCTGCCACGCGGTCAGGCCGGAGATCGGCAAGCTTGCGCCAACCGTGAAGTCGACGTCGCCGGGCAGCGGTGCGAGATTGCGTGCCTCCATGGCGACATACTCGGCGAGCGTGCCGTCGCGATGCCAGTCGGCGAGGCCGAACACCCGCTGACCGATCGAAAGCCCCGTGGTGCCGTAGCCGAGGGCCGTGACCACACCGGCCAGCTCATGGCCGAGGATCGACGGCGTCCGGTCATGGAAGGCCCGATCGGCCCAGGTCGAAGGCCACTCCAGTTCGGTGTTGACGAATCCCGCCGCATGAACTTGTACGACGACATCGTTTATTGCCGCCTGTGGTTCGGGCCGCTGCCCCAGCTTCATTCCGGCCGTTCCTGCAGCCTGGTCCGTCACTACGATCGCTTTCATGGGAATTGTCTCCTCAGTGATTTGTTGGTTCGGGGTAAATTGCTGGCGTGGAAGGTCTTTTCGATCTCTCACGCAGTTAGACTAGGTCCCCATAAAGGTATGTCATCACGCCGAGCCGCAGCACGCCCTCGTTGCCGGTCGAGTAATACCGCTACTTCAGCGTCGCCGACAGGATTCCAATGACGGTCTCATCGGTATCGGCGAGCCGCGAATCCATGCTAAGCCGCCGCCCTGTATGAAAGGACGACATCTGTGAGCGAACTGACCGTGGCCGAGGCGACCGAAAGTATCTATGCCTCGCTCCGGGCGGGCAATGCCGACATCGACGCAGGTATCGCGACGCTCAAGGCAGCGCTCACACGAGAGGGGATAAAACAGGCGGTGTTCGATCCGACCAAGTTGGCGCAGAACAATCGCTCGGGCCGCAAGTTGATGCAGGCTTATTTTCGGCAGCGCGGCGTGAGCGTGAGGTTTTCGGACCAATAAAACCGAGCGCGGGCGATCTCAGGCGCGCCGTTGGGAGTGATGGCCAATCCGGCGATTTGCCAACTGTAGTCGGGACTGCGCCGCTTACCAGCCATGAGACCGTGCGCCGCTGCACGCTCACAGATGGACCCTCGCAATCCTGAAGCCGGAGGGACCAGCAAGAGCGCCGAGCAGCAGAGGCGCTCGGCCGAAGCGTCTCTCCAGCTGTCGTGCATCAAACTATTGCAAGACGTTCAAATTTGACCTTCCGCATTCATGCTCTGTCGAGCGTATCTCTTAGAGGCGCTTAAACCTTCTGCGCCGTAGGTTTTTGTCGGGCTGAATCGCCGTCAGCGACGATGACGACGAAATAGGAGAACGCAAATGGCTCGCAATCACGTTGAACGTCTTAGAGAATTCAGGGAAATTCTGGTCGCGACTCGACGCGAAGGAGTCCGTAACGTGCACCATACTCGCGACGCAATGCGGGCAAGTGGCTTTCAAATTGGCGACAGCGACGGCTCCAGCTATGGAGTCGAGCTGAAGGTCCTCCAAGAGGAAATCGAGGCAGTCGATCGCGCCATCGAAGACGAGAAGCGGTTGGCCTTGACACTCGAGAGCGCGGCCCAATCCCGCCGGCCGATTAAGCCGAGGGTCGTGAAAGGAACATAGAATCAGGTACGAATCGCTCCTGCTCGTTCGAACCTGTCCAGCATCTTCGCGCGCGCCGGCATGGCCCACACGCCACGTTTGGAAGGCGCGAGGCCGCTCCGTCGCACATCCGCTGTTTGTTCCTGCACGGTGAAGCGCCAATGGGCTCGTAAAAAACAGGGACGTTGCGAATCCTCAATCAGTCTGCGGTCAGCACGACCTTGACACTTTGAGCGCGGTCGGCGCCAAGTCGGAAGGCATCGGGGGCGGAGGAAAGCGTGCGCTCCGCCGTCACCAGCCTCAGGACGTCCACCCCCCGCGACACAATGAGGTCGACTGCGCGACCGAACTCGCTGCCGAAGCGGAAGGTGCCTTTGAGTTCGATCTCTTTGGCCATCACCGCATTGGCGGGCAGCGGGATCTGGCCACCGGGAAGATTGCCGACCTGGACCACCGTGCCGCCGCGCCGGACGCTGGCGATTGCCGCGGCAAGGCCTGCGGCAGTGCCTGAAATCTCGAACGCCACATCAAGCGAACCGCCGGCCGCGAGCGACTGGATCTCGGCGTCCCCGCTGGCAAGGTCGATCGTCCTGTCGGCGCCCAACCTGCGGGCGAAGGCGAGCGGCGCGGCGGCGATATCGACGACGGTCAGTTCAGCGCAGCCGGCAAGCCTGGCCGCGAGCATGGTCAAGAGGCCAATGGGACCGGCACCGAACAGGACGACGTTGCGGCCCCTGATGTCGCCGGCCCGCGCGACGGCGTGCAGGCTGACCGCCAGCGGTTCGGCAAGTGCGGCCGCCTGGTAGGCCACATCAGATGGAACCTTGAAACATTGCGCGGGCGTGACGTCGAACAGACTGGCGAAGCCGCCCTGCATATGCGGCGTCTTCGATGCCGAGCCCATGAAGTAGATGTTTTCGCAGAGATTGGCGCGGCCTTCCAGGCATCGCGCGCAATGCCCGCACCAGCGTGACGGATTGACCGCGACGTGGTCGCCGACGCCCAGGCCGGGTGCCGCGCCGTTGATCTGGACGATTTCGCCGGAGATTTCATGGCCGAGGACAAGCGGCGAGGTCACAACGAAGTCGCCGGTGCGGGCATGGCGGAAATAATGCAGGTCGGAGCCGCAGATGCCCCCGGCCCCGAAGCGCACACGCACCATGCCTGGTGCGAGCGGTTCGAGCGGATGCTCCACGACGCGCAGGTCCTGCGGGCCGAACAGCGTTGCGGCGATCACCTGGCCACTCACCGGATCAAGCCCATCTCGGTCGGCAGCCAAAGCGTGATGGCGGGTATGAAGGTGATCAGAAGCAGCGCCACGATAAGCGGCACCAGCCACGGCAGGATCGCCATGGTGGTGCGCTCGACCGAGAGCTTGGCGACGCGTGACAGCACGAACAGCACCATGCCGAGCGGCGGGTGCAAAAGCCCGATCATCAGATTGAGCGTCATAATCAGCCCGAAATGCACCGGGTTGATGCCGTAGACGGCGGCGACCGGCAGCAGGATCGGCACCAGAATCGTGATCGCGGCGATCGTATCGAGGAAGCAGCCGACCACCAGCATCAGGATGTTGACCAGGATCAGGAAGACCCACTTGTTTTCGGTGAGGGCGAAAATGAAGTTCGAAAACAGCTGTGCCGCCTGGCTGACGGTAAGCAGCCAGGCGAAGATCGATGCGGCGGTAACGATGAACAGTACGGAGGCGGTCGTCTCGATCGTGTCGAAGCTGGCCTTGGCAAGCAAACGCAGCGTCATCGTGCGGTAGCGCACCAGCCCGAGGAAAAGCGACCAGATCACAGCCGCCATTGCCGCCTCGGTCGGCGTGAACCAGCCCATCGTCATGCCGCCGATCAGGATGACCGGCGTCATCAGCGCCATGACCGCGGAGAAATCGAAATACCAGTCCGCGGCGATCAGCAGCAGCAGCGCGATGCCGACCGCGACGTTGATCGACAGGCCAAGCTGCACAAGCACGTAACAGCCAATCGGAAAGGCAGCCACCACCAGCACCTCGCCCGCCGCTTCGGCGAGCCGCCGAAGCTCGAACGGCGTGTCGGAGCCCCAGCCGCGATTGTAGGCAAAGATGGCAACCGTAATCATCATCAGCATGGTCATGACCACGCCGGGCAGGATGCCGGCCATGAACAGCGCACCGATCGAGACATTGGCCATCATGCCGTAGATGACGAAGGGCAGCGAGGGCGGAAAGATCGGCCCGAGAGTGGCGGAAGCGGCGGTGACGCCAACCGCGGCGTCGATCGGATAGCCGTGGTCCTTCATCGCCTTGATCTCGATGGTGCCGATACCGGCGGCGTCGGCGAGCGCGGTACCCGACATGCCGGAAAAGATCACCGATCCGATGATGTTGACCTGCGCCAGGCCGCCTTTCATCCAGCCGACCAGGGCAAGGGCGAAGGAATAGATGCGCCCGGTGACGCCGGCGATGTTCATGAGGTTGCCGGCCAGGATGAAGAAGGGCACGGCGAGCAGCGGGAAGCTCTCGACCCCGGCGATCATGCGCTGGGCCGCGATGATGTCGGGCGCGACGCCGTAGATGACGAGGTAAAGGATCGACGCGGCCGCCATCGAAACGGCGACCGGCACGCCGATGAGCATCAGGACAAGAAAGCCCCCGACCAGAAGCAGCATCGCTCAGACCCCCGCCGTCTCGAACGCACCAGGACGCTCGAGCACCGAATAGCCGCGCCGGTAATTGCCGATAAAGACCTGGATCGAGCGCAGAAGCATCAGCACGAAGCCGGCCAATACGGCGTAGAAGAACCAGCGCCGCGGCAGGTTGACGGTGACCATGCGCTCATGCGCCACGATCGTGACATAGCGCCACATCAGCCAGGATCCGTAGGCGAAGAATGCGATGCGGATAATATCGACGGCGAGAGCCAGCCAGCGGCCGACGCGCTCCGGCAGATAGTGGTAAAGCACGTCGACGTGGATATGGCGCGAAAGGCGCACGCACATGGCGGCGCCGAGAAAGACAACGACGACGAGCGCGTTGATGGCGATCTCCTCGGTCCACGCAAAGCTGTTGTTCAGCGCATAACGGGTGAAGAACTGCAGGAAGACACAGACGACCATGCCCCAGAACACGGCAAGCGTGACCCAGTCCTCGATGCCGTGGTCCGACAGGTCGACGCGCATCGGCACCTCCTCGAAGGCGTGCGCAATCTCTTCGACGGTGATCTCGGTGTGGTGTTCCTCGGCCATTGGCGCGCACTCCCGAAGCTGGTGGATCGTCAAGGATTGGAAGGCCGTCCGGCGCAATTTGAAGCCCGACGGATAGGCAGGTTAAAGCGGCGAATCCGATTGCCGCTTTAACCTCTTGATTGAGCATCCAGTTTCCGATGCTCTACTTGATAGCGCGGATCGCTTCCCAATCGGCCTTGTTGTACCCGAACTCCTCGAAGGTGACCTTCTCCAATACATTCTTCTCGAAGTCGGCACGGTCGACATCCGTTACGGTGATGCCGCGGTCCTTGAATACCTGCACCAGTTCCTTTTCGCGGGCGACGATCTTCGCCGTGGCGCGGGCGGCAGCCTCCTGCATCACCTCGGTAAAGATCTTCTTGTCCTCGTCGGACAGCGAGGCCCAGCGCGACGCCGATATGATGGTGTTGAGATGATCGACGATATGGCCAGTTAGCACGATATTCTTCTGCACCTCGTAGAATTTCTTCGCCTCGATGGTGGTCAGCGGGTTCTCCTGGGCCTCGACCGTGCCGTTCTGCAGAGCCAGATAGACCTCGGCGAAGGCAATCGGCGCCGTGTTGGCCCCGCAGGCACGCGGCATGGCCAGATAGGCCGGCACGTCGGGAACGCGCATCTTCAAGCCCTGCATGTCGGAGCACTTGGCGATCGGCCGGTTCGAGGTGGTCTGCCGCGTCCCGTAATAGGTGGTGGCGACGATGTGATTGCCGGTCTTGTCCTCATAGCCCTTGGTCAGGGCCTTGTAGACGTCGCTTTTGGTGTATTTCAGCAGATGGTCGGCATCGCGGAAAGTGTACGGGAAATAGGTGACGCCGATCGGTGGATATTCGCGCGCCGCGAAGCTCGATCCGGAAATGATGATATCGACGGTGCCGAGCATCAGGCCCTGGTTGATGTCTGCTTCCTTGCCAAGCTGCGAGGCCGGATAGACGTCGATGGCATAGCGGCCCTGGGTGCGCTTCTTGATTTCGTCGGCAGCCCACACGGATTCGGTGTGGAAGGGCTCCGTCGTCTCGTAGACATGTGCCCATTTCAGGACCGTTTCCGCCGAGGCCGACGCCATGGGTATGGCAATTGCGGCGATCGCACCGAGCAGAACTGCGTATTTTCTCAGCATCTAATTCCTCCCTGGTTGAACTTGACGGCCGGATCTCCCCCAGGCCAACTGCTATTCCGCAACCTCCTTGGCTGCGGCTCTCTCATCGAAATTGCGTGAGAATCTGATTTGCGACTGGCGCAGATGCTGCTGCATGGCGGCCTTGGCCCGCTCGGGGTCGCGCGCGGCAATTGCATCGCGCACGGCACGATGTTCCCTTGCCGCGACCTGCCAGGAATCGCTGGTCTCGAAATAGATCGACAGGCGTTCGAAGTACGGGTTCATGCGCTGGTCGAAAAGCTCGCCGATGAAGCGCACCAGCACCGCGTTCTCGAGAATGCCGGCGACAGCGGTATGGAATTCCCGGTCGAGCGTAATGGTCATCTTGTTGGGGTGACGCATGGCCTCCATCCGGCGCAGCACGTCGTCGAGCCGTTCGATGTCTGCAGGCCGGACATGGACGGCCGCTTCGGCAGCGATCGCGCCTTCGACGAATTCGCGCGCGCGCAACAGCTCGAACGGGCCTTCCTCGACTTCGGGTTCGGAGGCGGCGGCGCTCGGCGGATCGGTGACGTAGATACCCGAGCCGACGCGGATGCGTATGCGGCCTTCGACCTCCAACGCTATCAGCGCTTCACGGACCGTCGGGCGGGAAATTCCGAGCTGGTCGGCCAGATCCCGCTCGGTCGGCAGACGGTCGCCGACGGAAAACTCGCCGGCATCGATCAGCTGCCTGAGCTGATCGGCGACCTGTCGGTATAGCCGGCGAGGTTCAACAGCCTGGATCGGCATGCGCGTCTAATTCCCCTCCCCGGCCGCCCTGGTACATTGGTCTGACCCATTGACCGCAGCCTAAACTGACGACCAAGAGAGTCAAGCTGGATAAGCAGACAGAAGAAGAAGGCGCCCTGCCCCATCTATCCGGTGCACCTATGTGGCGGGGCCCGCGCAGCGGAAGGCGGCGCATTGCGACGCATTGCATGCGTCAGCGTCGTCCTCCTCGAATGACCAGGACGTTTCCGGCGGCGACGAGGACGAGCCCGATGATCGCGTACGCAGTCCAGGCATAGCCTTCCAGCGCCGTGGAGATCAAAAGCGCAAAGACGGGAAATATGACGGTCGCATAGCCGGCGCGGGCGCCGCCAATGCGTCCGAGCAGCGTCAGGTAGGCGGCGAAAGCCACGACCGTCGATATGACGGCGAGGAAGACCAGCGAGCCGATATAAGAGGCGGTCGTCGCGAACACGAACGGCTCACCTAGCAGGAAGGCCAGGAACGCCGACCAGCAAGTGCCATAAAGCATGCCCCAGGCGCTCGTTGAAACGAGCGGCAGTCCGCGGCGCTGGTTTGCGACGGAGACGAGATTGCCGGCGCAGAAGCTCAGGGTGCCGCAGAGGCACAGAAGAAGGCCCACCAACGTGCCGCCGGAAAGCCCGTTGGCAGCGATTTCGGGGAAGAACATCAGCGCTATGCCGGCGAAGCCGATGACGCCGCCGGCGAGAATGCGCGGCGCCGGGCGCTCGCCGATGACCAAGGCACCGAGCAGCATGTTGATGACCGAGGCGAGCGAGAAGACGACCGAGAGCAAGCCGCTGACGAGATAGCCGGCGCCATAATAGAAAAACAGGAAGTTTGACGAGAAGATGAGGATGCCAAGCACAGCAAAGCGCAGATGATCGGTGATCGGGAAGCGGAGCCGCCGACCGGAGAAACCCGCCCAGGCAAACATCAGCAGCGTGGCGATGGCGAAGCGCCAGACCAGATTGACCTCGTTCGACACGCCACTGCCGACCTGAAGTTCGATCGCGAACCACGATGCGCTCCAGGCAATGACCGTTAGTGCGTAAAGCCCGTAGTCGACGGGTTCGAAGGGGCGGTCGCGCGTCGTCATGCGCATTTCCGCATTAGCCGGTTCCGCGGCGCCGTTTGGTTCTCCTGTTACTGACATGCTGGCGAGCCTCTTCCGCTCACAAGACGCTTACGGGCCGACTGTCCACCTTCGCCGCTTCTGAACCCAGAAGACGAGACCGAGCAACAGCAGGGCTGGAACCGCGAACCAATAGCGCGACGGCCGCTCCGCGGGCACTAGCACCTGGTTTATTTCGTCGCCGGGCTGCAGGCCGAATTTGGCCGCCTGGCTGCCCAGTCGCACCACGCCGACCGTCACGCTGTCGCCGAGCGCGCTGACGTCCAGCCCCACAGCCTTCAGGCGTTCGGCCGATGAATTTGCGGGCCCGAGTTGTAGCCGGACCAGCTTCGATATCTCATCGCCGTTGAGGTTCAGCGTCGTCAGGCGCAGGCGAACCGCTCCGCCTTCGGCTGTCTCGTCGACGATACGGCCGAGTTCGGAGGCAGGCACTGCCCGATAAGGTTCGCTCACCTGATCGAGCAACAATCCCGGTCTGAACAAGATGAAACAGGCCAGAAGCAAGGCAATCGTCTCGTACCAGCGGTTGCGCACGAGCATCCAATTCTGCGTCGCTGCTACAAACGAGACCATGGCCAGCGTCGATGTGACCACCATCGCCACGAAGTCGAACGGCCCTTCGAGATCTATCATCAGCAGCCCGGTGTTGAAGATGAAGATGAACGGCAAGAGGCCGGTACGGATCTCGTACTTGAAACCCTGAATCCCGGTCTTCACCGGATCGGCGCCGGAAATTGCGGCAGCAGCATAAGCCGCCAGCCCCACCGGCGGCGTCACGTCCGCCATCAGCCCGAAATAGAAAACGAACATATGGACGGCGACCAGCGGCACGGCAAGATCGTTCTGCGCCGCCAAATCGACGATGACCGGCGCCATCAAGGTGGCGACGACGACATAGCTCGCGGTGGTCGGCATGCCCATGCCGAGAATGATGCAGATCACCGCGGTGAACAAAAGCATGACGATGAAGCTGCCGCCCGAGATGAATTCGACGAGCTCGGTCATCACCAGCCCGATGCCGGTGAGCAGGACCGTCCCGACGATGATGCCGGCCGTCGCAGTGGCAATGCCGACCGTCGTCATGTTGCGCGCAGCGGCGGACAGTCCACCGACCAGATCGTCGAAACCGTGAAGCCAATGCCGTGCCAGCGCTCGGTCCTTGCGGAAAAAGGCGGTGAGCGGCCGTTGCGTGACGATCAGCGCCATCAGGGCGACAACGCCCCAGAATGCCGAGAGGCCGGGCGACAGCTCCTCCACCATCAGGCACCAGATCAGCAGGATCACCGGCAGCAGAAAATGCAATCCGGTGCGCGCCGTCTCGCCGAAGTGCGGAATCCTGACGATCTCGCCCTCCAGATCCTCGAGCGGCAGGTCGGGATAGCGCGCCCGGTAGGCGACAAGGCCGATGTAAACGGCGATCAGCGCGGCAGTGATCATCCAGGTCGCGGCCGCGCCGAAAACGATCTTCGTCCAGCCAATGCCGTAATAGACAAGCCCTGCGAGGACGATGAAGCCGCATATGCCCATCAGCCCGCGCAGCGCACCCTGAAATGCGGAGTGCGTGCGGCGTGACGGCAGGCCCTTCATCCCTGTCTTCATCGCCTCGATATCGACGATGTAGAACAATGATCCATAGGTCAGCAGCGCCGGATAGAAGGCGTGCTTGACTACCTCGGCATAGGAGATGCCGACGTATTCCGCGATCAGGAACGCGGCGGCGCCCATCACAGGAGGCATCAGCTGACCATTGACGCCGGCCGCGCATTCGATGGCGCCCGCCTTCACCGCAGAATATCCGACCCGTCGCATCAGCGGGATGGTGAAGGTTCCGGTAGTCACGACATTGGCGATCGAAGAGCCGGAAATCATGCCGGTCAGGCCGGAAGCCACGACACCGGCCTTGGCCGGACCGCCGCGGTATTTACCGAGCAGCGAGAAGGCAAGCTGGATGAAAAAGCCGCCGGCGCCGGCGCGCTCCAGCAATGTTCCGAACAGAACGAACATGAAGACGACATTGGTGGACACACCGAGGGCGACACCGAACACCCCCTCGGACGTCAGCCACATCTGCGAGGCTGCGCGCGATAACGTCGCGCCCTTGTGGCCGAGCAGGCCAGGAAGGTGAGGCCCGGCGAAAATATAGATCAGCATGATCGCCGCGATGACAGTGATGGCAGGCCCGACGGCGCGACGGGCGGCCTCGAGCAGGATGAGGACGCCGGCGATCGATACGACCAGGTCAGCTGTAGTGGGAAGACCCGGCCGGTGGGCGATATCGCTATAAAAGACCAGCAGATAGAGGGCGGACGCCGCCCCGGCGATGCCTAGCACCCAGTCGGGTAGCGGCACCCGGCTGCGCGATGAGGTCTTGAAGGCCGGAAACGTCAGCATCGCCAGAAACAGGGCGAAGGCCAGATGGATGGAGCGGGCGATGCCGTCGCTGACAACGCCGAAATTGAGCATGAACGGAAGGGGCGAGGCATACCAGAGCTGGAACAGCGACCATGCAAGCGATACGCCGAGGATCAGCTTCGCGGTGCGGCCGGTCGGCTTGCGCCCACCGGTGTCGGCTTCCGCGACGATCTCGCTGAGCTTGTCGATGTCGATAACGGGTTGGTCAGGCGCTGCCGCGCGCTGGCTTTGATCTGTCATCGTTCCCCACAATTATTTGCGATGCGAGGCGCCCTTGGCGCCTCGCATTGAAGGCCTCAGAGCCAGCCCTTCTCCTTGTAATAGCGCTCCGCGCCCGGATGCATTGGCGCCGACAGACCGGTCTTGATCATCTCCTTGGGATCGAGATTGGCGAAAGCCGGATGCAGTTTCTTGAAGTCGTCGAAATTTTCGAAGACCGACTTCACCAGCTCGTAGACCACCTCATCGGGCGTGCTGGCATTCGTCACCACGGTGGCGCGGACGCCGAATGTCTTCACGTCGTCCGGGTTGTTGGCGTACATGCCACCCTTGATGGTGGCGACTGAATAGTACGGATGAGCTGCCAACAGCGCGTCCACTGCCGGACCGGTCAGCGGGATGAGCATGGCGCCGCAGGCCGTGGTCGGATCCTGGATCGCGGCGGAAGGATGACCAACGCCGTAGAAGAAACCGTCGATCTTGTTGTCGCACAGCGCGCTGCCCTGCTCGTCCGCCTTCAGTTCCGCGGCAAGCGAGAAATCGCCGAGCGTCCAGCCCATCTGCTTCAGCAACTCCTCCATCGACGAGCGGGTGCCTGACCCGGGGTTGCCGACGTTGAAGCGTTTGCCTTTGAAGTCCTCGAATTTGGTGACGCCGGCATCGGGCCGCGCCAGTACGGTAAACGGCTCGGGATGGACGGAGAAGACGGCCCGCAGATCCTTGAACGGCTTGCCTTCGAAATTTCCGGTCCCCTCATAGGCCTGGTACTGGACGTCCGATTGGGTCAAGCCGAAATCGAGGTCGCCGGTCTGGATGGAGTTGACGTTGAAAACCGAACCGCCGGTCGACTCGGTCGAGCATCGGATGCCGGTTTTCTGCCGGTCCTTGTTCATCAGCCGGCAAATGGCGCCGCCGACGGCATAGTAGACGCCGGTGACCCCGCCGGTGCCGACCGTGACGAAGCGCTGCTCGGCTCTGACGGACGGCAGCGCCAGCAGCATGCAAGCCGCCGCGCCGATCAGGGTTTTCATCGAACTGTACATGGTTGCTACCTCTCTGGTGGGTGTCCCGGCCCATCGCCGATGACGCGTTGGAACTGGTTTGAGGCGGTCCGCGTCGTGCGGGTCAGGCCACTGAAGCGATCGCAGCGTCGATCGCCTCACCGAGCCGTTCGACGATCCGATCGATATCCTGTCTGGAAATGATGAAAGGCGGCGCCACAAGCACATGAACGCCCCGCACACCGTCAATCGTCCCGGCCATCGGATAAATCATCAGGCCGCGGGCCATTGCTTCGCGCTTGATGCGAGCGTTGAGTTCAAATCTCTGGTCGAACGGTTCCTTGCTGGCGCGATCGACCACCAGCTCGATTCCCCTGAACAGACCTCGTCCGCGAATGTCGCCGACGTGATGGTGATTATCAAAGCGCTGGTGCAGGCGCTCGTCGAGCTGCGCGCCCATTGCACTGACGTTGTCGAGCAGGCGGTCGCGCCGGATGACCTCCTGCACGGCGAGGCCGGCCGCCGCCGCCATTGGATGCCCCATATAGGTATGTCCATGCTGGAAAAAGCCCGAGCCCTGAGCAAAGGCTTCGAAGATATGCCGGCCAAGCAGCACCGCGCCGATCGGCTGGTAGCCTCCGCCGAGCCCCTTGGCGATGGTCAGCAGGTCGGGAGCGATGCCGTCCTGCTCGCACGCATGCAGCGTGCCGGTACGGCCCATGCCGCACATCACTTCGTCGAGAATGAGCAGCACGCCGTAGCGGTCGCAGATCGCGCGAATGTGCTTGAAATAATCGGCGACCGACGGCACGGCGCCGAGCGTCGCACCCACCACCGGCTCGGCGACAAAGGCGATGACCTCGTCGGGGCCGAGTTCAAGGATCTTGTCTTCGAGCTGCTGGGCGGCGCGCGCCGCATAGGCTTCGTCGCTTTCGCCATGCTTTTGATAGCGATAGGCGTAACAGGGGTCGATATGGTGGGTCTCGATCAGCAACGGCCTGAACTGGGCGCGCCGCCATTCGTTGCCGCCGGTGGCGAGAGCGCCGAGCGTATTGCCGTGATAGCTCTGCCGGCGTGCGATGAGATGGCGCCGTTGCGGCTCCCCTTTCTCGACGAAATATTGCCTGGCCATCTTGAGCGCGGCCTCGACCGCCTCCGAGCCGCCGCTGACCAGATAGACGTGGTCCAACCCTTTCGGCGCGTCCTCGACCAGCCGATCCGCCAAGCGCTCCGCCACCTCGGTGGTGAAGAAGCTGGTGTGTGCGTAGGCGATGCGGTCAAGCTGGGCGTGCAGCGCGGCGATCACGTCGGGATGACCGTGGCCGAGACAGGACACGGCAGCGCCGCCCGACGCGTCGATATAGGACTTGCCCTCGGCATCGAACAGTTCGATGCCTTGGCCGCGAGCGGCGACCGGCAGCGTCGAGTGGATGGTTCGATGAAGAATGTGTGTCATCGACGGTCCCTCATGGGCATTTTCTTCGGCGGACGCTGGTTCAGATGGGTCTTG
Organism: Mesorhizobium sp. M0195; assembly: GCF_040322115.1. Lineage (NCBI taxonomy): Bacteria > Pseudomonadati > Pseudomonadota > Alphaproteobacteria > Hyphomicrobiales > Phyllobacteriaceae > Mesorhizobium > Mesorhizobium sp. M0195. Next base: position 174,806 of record NZ_JAMYSV010000002.1, read on the forward strand.
AGGGCGGCGCCCTGCTCATCGAAACGTCGCAGCGACTCAACAGCGCCCTCGCCTGCCTGCCCTGCGACAAGAGCACCCAGGACCTCAGCAACGATGAAAGCTGGCGTCATGGTGTGGAAAAAGGACGGGCTGCCGGTCGGCACGACGACCAGGTGATCGGCAAGCAGCGCCAAGGGCGCTACCCCGCTGTCGGTGATCGCAATGACCGGTACGCCGCGGCCGGCAGCGTACTCGACAAGCTCGATGGTGAAGCGCGTGTAGGGCAGGACGCTGGCGGCGATCAGCACGTCGTCCCTGGTCGCATGGGCCAGAGCGTCGCCATCGGTTCCGCCGATGCCGTGCAGCAGCACCGATTTCTCGCCGATCAGCGACAGGATGTAATGCAGATGCCAGGCCACTGCGTGGCTCGAGCGCAGGCCGAGGCAATAGACGCGCCTTGCCGCACTCAGCGCCCTGGCCGTCTCGACCAGACGGTCGATCGACCTGCGTTCGGCGAGATGGGCAAGCTGGCTGGAAATCGAATCCAGAATATCGGCCGCCAGCGCGTGGTCGCCCTTGAGCTTTTGGCTGGCGACCTGAAGGCCCGCCTTGCCGGCGAAACCGATTTCGCCGTCCCGGATCGCGGCGGCGTAGATATCGCGTACCGCCTCGTAGCCATCAAGGCCGAGATGCTGGGCCAGCCGCGTCATCGTCGCCGGCTGCACTCCTGCGTGCCGGGCCTGCTCGCGCATGGACAACAGCGCGACATCATACGGCTTATCAAGGACATAGCGCGCAGCGGACCGAAGCTGCGCCGACATGCCGTCGAAGGCAGTGACGATCTGTCCAGCAAGCTCTTCCTGGTCCATGGATATTGCTAGCTCGCCAGACCAGCGATTGCAACGTCTGTTTCAGTGTGATCAAAGATTGATTCATATGAATCTTGTCGCTTACAGAACGTTCCCATGAAGCCGGCCCATGGTGTCGACCGCATCGCCATAGCCGTCGCCCCGAACGGGGGACGCCGCAGCAAGGCCGACCATCCGGCGATTCCGCTGACACCAGCCGAACTTGCGAGGACGGCCGCGGAATGCGCCGATGCCGGTGCGGCTATGATCCACGTTCATGTCCGCGACCGAAGCGGCAATCATCTGCTCGACGCCGACGCCTACCGCCAGGCGATCGCCGCCATCCGCGGTGCTGCCGGCGACCGCTTGGTAATCCAGATCACCTCCGAAGCACTCGGTATCTATTCGCCGGCCCAACAGATGGCCGTCGTACAAGATGTGAAGCCGCAAGCTGTCTCCCTGGCGCTTCGCGAAATCGTTCCTGATGCCGGATCGGAACTCGCCTTCGTGCGCTTCATGGCCTGGCTGCACACCGAGGGGGTTGCGCCACAGATCATCCTCTATTCGCCCGAGGAGGCCGTCAGGCTTTCGGACATGCAGCAGCGCGGACTGATCCCCTGGGCAAGCATACCGGTTCTCTACGTGCTGGGCCGCTACACGCCGGGACAGACGTCCGTTCCTGCCGATCTCTTGCCATTCCTCGCGGCGAACATGCCGCGCTTCGACCATTGGGGCGTCTGCGCCTTCGGCCGCAACGAAGCGGCGTGCGCGACCGCCGCCGCATTGCTTGGGGGCCATGTCCGGGTCGGCTTCGAAAACAACCTTTTCCTTCCGAACGGCAGCATAGCCTCGTCCAACGCCGAGGCGGTAGCGACGGTCGCACGCATACTCGCCGACTGCGGAGTCCGGCTCGCCTCGGCCGCCGAGTTGGCGGCTCAATGGAACGCGCCGTTTCGTTCCATATGACAAACCAAAGCCTGTTTTCGGCGGCAAGCTCGCATAAGGCATAGAGAGGCGGCTGCAATGTCATCGCCACGGAAGAACGACATGTCCCCGCCCGCGGCGGCGATTGCAACAACAGTGCCGGTCGTTGTAACCATTCCGGCCGCTTGATTTTGGAGGAGACGCAGCATGGACCGATTCACCGGCGGGTGCCTGTGCGGGAACGTCCGAATTGTCGCTTCGGGACGCCCATACCGGGTCGGCCTTTGTCACTGTCTCGACTGCCGCAAGCATCATGGAGCCCTTTTTCACGCTTCCGCGATATTTCCCGAAGATGCGGTGACGATCGACGGCGAAACACGCGACTATGCCGGGCGGTTTTTCTGTCCCCGCTGCGGCTCGACCGTTTTCGCCCGCACCGCCGACGAAGTCGAAGTGAACCTCGGATCCCTGGACGCGCCTGACCAACTGATGCCAACTTACGAAAGCTGGATCATCCGTCGCGAGTCCTGGTTGCCGCCGTTTCCGCTCACGAGACGATACGAGCGCGATCGTGACGCCACGGGTCGCTTTGAGGAATAGGTCGCACGAACCGTGCGACGGCGCCGGCGCGTCACTCCGGAAGGCCGGCCTTACGGAAGCCGTCAACGAAATGCTCAAGCGTCGCAGCGTCGCGGAATGGCTCCGTCGCCGCCCAGTGGCGGGTTATGAAATGCGGGTTGCCGACGAGAAACAGTTCGACCTCTGCGCGCGCCTCGTCGAGCCGGCCGAGTTGGGCAAGGCTTGCCGCCAGGAAACGGCGAGAGCTTGTACGATAGGTCTCGTCCCTGCGCAGTGTCTTGATAGCGGATTCGTATTCGCCGGCTGCATATTGCGCTTGGCCGAGCGCGAGATAATACCAACTTGCCGGAAACGGATTCAGCCGGAACGCCTTGCGAATGTGCTCAAGACCCTCCTCGACCCGTCCGGCCAGGACCGCGATGTCGGACAATGCCGCCCAGGCATCGGCCTCGTTCGGGTCAAGCTCGATCGCCTTGGCGAATTCCGCATCCGCCTCGGCGAAGCTGCGCTCGTAGGCAAGCAGGTAAGCCAAAACCCAGCGGCAGCCGGCATCGTTGGGGTCGATCGCCACGGCTTTGCGCGCGAGTTCCAAAGCAGCGCTACGGGATGTTTCGGTTGGTCCGCCGGAATGCACCCATCCCATCCAGTGGTTCATGGCAAGCCAGCGATAGGCCTCGGCATATTCCGGATCGAGCGAAACCGCGCGGGTGAGCATCAGATGCGCTTCCTGCGCCGTCTGCGGCGAATCATCCATCAGCTTGCGCGCTCGCACGCAGAGATCGTAGGCCTCGAGATTTTGGGGCCGATTGCGCGGCGGCGGTGCACGCAGCCGGCCGAGTAACGCCTCGACGATCTTGCCGGTAACCTCGTCCTGAACGGCAAAAATATCTTCCAGGCTGCGATCGAAGCGTTCCGCCCATACATGATCGCCACTCACCGCGTCGACCAGTTGTGCGTTGATGCGCACGTGCCCTGCGGCGCGCCTTGCGCTACCCTCCAGCAGGTAGCGCACGCCAAGGTCCTCAGCGATCCCGCGCACGTCCATCGCCTTTCCTTTGTAGGCAAAGGCCGAGTTGCGTGCGATGACGAACAGGCCGGAGATCCTGGATAAGTCGGTGATCAGGTCTTCGGTCAACCCATCCGCGAAGGATTCCTGCTCGGGATCGTTGCTGACATTGACGAAGGGCAGCACGGCTATCGATGGTTTGTCGGGCAGCGGCAAAGGTTTTCGCTTCGCGACGCCGAGCTGTTCGACGGCTCCCGTGAAGCGGTAGCCGACGCGCGGAACCGTGGCGATCCATTCACCGCCGTCGGCGGCCGGGCCAAGCAGCTTCCGCAGCAGCGCGATCTGGACGGTTAGGTTGCCTTCCTCGACGGCTGTACCCGGCCACGCCGCGTCCATCAACTCAGCCTTTTCAAGGATTTCGCCGGACCGTCCGACGAGCGCCGCAAGCAGCTTTAGCCCGCGGTAGCTAACGGCAACGGGGACATCGTTCCGAATAAGCGTTCCCGCACCCGGATCAAGCACGAACGGACCAAAGGCAAAGCGCGATCCCTGCATACGGCGCATCTATAGCCCGTTTGCAAGTTTTGAGAACTATTTGGGAGAGCTTAATTACGGCGCGGTTCGTATCCTGCAGAATTCAGCCTCTTTCAGGTCGAGGGCCCCACACTCCCAAAATCGTATGGGCCCCCTCAAACCATATGGAGGTTGCCATGAACGATATTCCCACCTTTGCCTCGGCCCCGCTTGAGGCAACGCGGCCGGCGGAAGCATCGCCTCGGCGCTACAGCCTGGCGACGCTGCGAAGCATTATCGCGGCCTGGCGCGAGCCGACACGCTTTCGCTGGGATCTCAAGCGATTGGCGCAGACCAATCCCCATCTGATCGACGATATCGGTCTGACGAGGCGACAGGCCGAGGAAGAGATCGCCAAGCTGCCCTTCTGGCAGCGATAGGCGGATGCTGCAACAACACCGGATCACCAACGACCAGCGGCTGATTGCAGATGAAGACGAAGCCGCCGCCCCGAAATGATGATCACAGGCTAGTGGTCGCGGCGACAATCAACCCGCCCAAGACGGCAACATTGGTGAAGCCGGTACGAAGCGCTTCGCGTTCATCGCCGCTGTAGGCCAGAAGTTGAGCGCCATGAACGACGCCGTAATGGTGAATACGGCCAAGGCCGCGGCGGGAAAGGGTCCACCAAGGCCGTTGCGAGGCAAACGATCCGGCCGCGAGAAGAGGCTTGGGAGCAGGAAGCCCCGCCCGGCCAGGGACGCTGCAATCGCCCGGAATCTGAGGACATGCTCGGCGCCCTCCCAAATCAAGACGCCGCCGAGCAAAACCAACCCGAGGTGGGAGGAACGCGATCATTCATTGCTGCCATCTTCGGTGTAAACCGCTAGCTCGTAACCGTCCGGGTCCGCGAAATGAAAGCGCCGGCCATCGGGGAACCCATAAATCGGCCTGACGATCTTGCCTCCCGCTTCCTCGACACGCTTGACCGTTCCCGGCAGGTCATCGGCATAGAGAATGACGAGCGGGCCTCCTCCGGACCTCGCTGGGCCAGCAGCAAAGCCACCTGACAAGCGCCCGTCGTTGAACTCGCAATATTGCGGGCCGTAGTCGGTGAAGGTCCAGCCGAACGCCTTTCCGTAGAAGTCGCGTGACCGCTGAATGTCTTTCACGTTGAATTCGACGTAGTCGATCCGTTGGTCGTTTTTGTTGCTCATGACGCATACCTCTCATGTGATGTACGACGCCGAAAGATAAGCACGCATCTCGCTTGCCTTATTGAACAGAACGGCCATTGCCGTATGAGCCGCACACGGCGCTGCCGATGGCGATGCACGTGGCATCGCCCTCCACCTGCCCTCTTCGTTCCGGCCGGAAGAAAACAACCGATTCTTGCAACCGTTCTCGATTGGAAGACGTTGTCTCGAGCGACGGCCGGGCGCAGCCGCTGCGCCGTAGGTTCACCGCCGCTAATCCGAAGGGGAGCGAGATGAGCGATCCCGTCCCAGCGCAGGCAACGGGTTCATTTCAGCAACGTCCAGCGTCGGCGCGGCTTCGCGGGAGCTTTGCTTCGGTGTGGGTGCATCGAATGGACCCGGCGGGCTCACCGCCAATCGTCATCATGCCCGACACGACGATCGATTTGCAATGGATCGGAGGCAGCTTCCGAATTGCCGGCCCTGACAAGGAACCGCAGACCGAGGTTCTAGCGGCGGACGAGGTCGTGATCGGCTTGCGCTTCCATCCTGCCGCGGCGGCGGCATGGCTCGGCGTGCCGCAAATCGAGCTGGTCGGCAAGAGGCTGTCGCTCGACGATTTGTGGGGGGCGCGAGCCCGCCGCCTCGCCAGCCGCGTGCGCCCCGGCGACAGTCTCGAGGATCTGGCCTGCTCTCTCCAACAGGTCGTCGCCGAGGAGGTGCCCGCGCCCGCGACCGACGTTCCCATGCAGGCGGCATATCGTTTGATCGAGCGCGGGCCGCCACCCGACGCGCCGCTCGTCCCTTGGTTGATGCGCGCGCTCGAGATGAGCGAAAGGACGTTGCGCCGGCGCTTCGACACGAGCTTCGGCTATGGCCCCAAGACGCTTGACCGTATCCTCCGCTACCAGCGCTTTCTGCGGCTTTCGAGCCGCTCCAGCAGCTCCACCGCCATGCTGGCGGCCGAAGCGGGCTATTCCGACCAGGCGCATCTTGTCCGCGAGAGCCGCCGCCTGACGGGAAACACCCCGCGACAGATTCATCATCTGCTGCACTGCCAGTGAATTCTCGGCGCGTTCTTCGACCAGAGGAGACTGCTATGAAACCGCACATTCGGTTTTGACTATCGCTGTCGCCGACCTTGGCGGCCAGCACAACCCCGAGGGGCTGACTATGTTGCTCCATCCAGATTGGCCTCGCCTGCATGACGCATCATGCGGCGAAAGCTCATTGAGATATGCGCCCGCCTTATGTGCCCTATGGACTCCCAGTCACCGATCTCGGCGGCGGCAAGGACCTCTTCCATTTCGCGGCGGAACGCGGTGAACTCCTCGACAAGGCCCAATTGCGGCATCATCTTCAGGACGACGCGCGCGACCTGAAAATACAGGCGCTCGCTGATCTCGCGCAGCGGCTGGTTGCCGGTCATCGCCGTGAGCTCGTAGAAAAAATCCATGTTGAGGCGCAGGAAAGCGCGCTGGTCGGGATTGAGTATATCGGCATCGCAACGCGCGATGAGCGCCCGTATCCGGTCGAGATCGTCCGCCGTGCGCGGGATCGGCGAAAGCTTGCCGACGAGGAGCGCCAGCTCCAGGCGCAAATGATAGACCTGCTGCAATTCCTCGATATCGACATCGGTGACGATCGTGCCGACGCCGTGGACGGATTGAACCAGACCCTCGGATTCGAGACGCGCCAGGACACGCCGGACCGGCGTGCGGCTGATCTGGAATTCCTGGGCAAGTTCTTCCTCGGACAGATGGCTTCCCGGCGCATAATCGAGCAGGCAGATGCGGTCGCGCAGTATCCGGTAAATGCGTTCAAATCGCTCCCGGGCCGAGAGCGGACGTGGCGGCGCGGCGGTCACGGCTGTGGGCGTGGCATCTGTCTCAAGCGTCATCCAGCCTCCAGGACAGCGTGCAGGAACTGCCGTGTCCGCTCGTTCTTGGGGGTGCCGAACAACTCGCCTGGCGGCCCTTGCTCGCAGATCTTGCCCGCGTGGAAAAAGCAGACGCGATCGGAGAATTCCTTGGCAAATCCCATCTGGTGGGTGACCATCAGCATGGTGAGGTCATGCTCCCTACCAAGTTTTCGGATGACTTCAAGCACTTCGCCAACGAGTTCGGGGTCCAGGGCCGAGGTCACCTCGTCGAACAGCATGATCTTGGGCCGCATGGCGCAAGCGCGTGCGATGGCGACACGCTGCTGCTGACCACCCGAGAGCTGCGAGGGATAGTGGTCCTTCTTATCCGATAAGCCGACCATGTCGAGCAGTTCGGCGGCACGCGCCTCCGCATCGGCCCGCTTCATGCCTAGCACGGTTATCGGTGCCTCGATGCAGTTCTGCATCGCCGTCATGTGCGGGAACAGGTTGAACGACTGGAACACCATGCCGATCTTGGCGCGGATCTTGCGGATGTGGGCGAGATCGGCGGGAACAAGTTTGCCGTTCCTCTCCATATGGGTCAGCGGCTCGCCTTCAACCCAGATGACACCGTCATTGATCGTCTCCAGCGTCATCAGCATGCGCAGCACCGTCGTCTTGCCGGAGCCGGACGGGCCGATGATGGAGACCTTTTCGCCGCGTGCTATTTCCAGATTAAGCCCGTCGAGAACGGTTAACGTGCCGTAGCGTTTCGATACATTGTCGAAGCGAACCATCGGTTGTTCCGTCATCGCATGGTCCTCCGGTTGAGCAGGCCTTCGAGGGAGCGAATGAGCGCAGCAGAAACCAGGCTCATGGCAAGGAAGAACAGACCGACCAGCGTCATCGGCTCGGTGTAGCGGAAGGTTTCGGAGCCAATGATCTTGGCCGTCTGCATCAGCTCCAGCACGGCGATTGCGGACAGCAATGGCGTCTCCTTGAACAAGGCAACCAGATAGTTGCCGAGCGCCGGAACGATCGGCGGAATCGCCTGCGGAATGATGATGTCGCGGAACGTTGTCCAGGCCGAAAGATTAAGTGCGATCGAGGCTTCCCACTGGCCGCGAGGGATGTTGTCGAAACCGGCGCGATAGACCTCGGAGCAATAGGCGGCATAGTGGATGCCGATGGCCAGCACCCCGGCGGTGAAGGCGTCGAGCACGACACCGAATTTCGGAAAGACGAAATAGAGAAAGAATATCTGGATAAGCAGCGGGGTCGAACGGATCAGTTCGACCAGCACCGAAATTGTCCAGCCGGTCCACGGCACGGCGATACGGACGACGGCCAGCACCAGGCCAAGCGAGGCGGCAAGTGCAAAGCCGATCAGCGTCGCCTCGATGGAGACGATGGCCGCGCGGGCGAGCACCGGCAGGATTTCAAAAGCAAATGCCCAGTCCCAAATCATGCTGCCTTCCCTCGCGCCAGTCCGATCGATGCCCGCCTTTCGAGAAGCCGCATGCCGATGGTCAGAACCAGCGACATTGCCAGGTACATCAAAAGGACAAGTGTGAAGATCGGAATGGTCTTGAACGTATTCTGGTTCATTTGCTGCGCCTTGAAGGCGAGGTCGGAAAGCGTGATCAGCGACACAAGCGCTGTCGATTTCAGAAGCTCGATGAACAGGTTGCCCCAGGGCGGGATCATCGCCACAAAGGCCTGCGGCAGGATGATCCGGCGCAACATCTGTGGCCGGCTCATGTTCAATGCCGTACATGCCTCCCACTGGCCGCGAGCGACCGAAAGGATCGCACCACGCACGACCTCCGACCCGTAGGCACCGACGTTCAGGCCGAGTGCCAGGACTGCCACCACGAAAGCGTTGATCGTGACGCCGAATTGCGGCAGCACGAAAAACAGCCAGAACAATTGTACCAATGCCGACGTTCCGCGGAAGATCTCGACATAGACCGTGGCCAGCCATCTGAGCGGCGTCGGGCCATACATCCGTGCAAGTGCTGCAAGCACGCCCATGACGATTGCGAGCAGGCTGCCGAGGACGGCGATCTCGATTGTCAGGACCGCGCCTTGCAGCAGCCCCGGCATGAACACTCGATAGCTTTCCTGTGTTGCCAAGGCGCCGATCACGACGAGCGCGATGACCAGCATGGCAACGAGCGTACGGATACCCATGCGATTCCCCCGGAGAAAAAAGGGCGGCGCTTTCGCGCCGCCAGCAGTTGGGAACCTACTTGCCCGCGCAAAGCTCCGCGGTGGTCTTGTTGGGGAGGTAGTCCTTGCCGAAGCCGAGCGGCTCGACCAGCGCAATATGCTCCGGCGAACCGATGAACTTCTTCAGCTCGGCGTTGAACGCCTGCTGCAGGTCGGTGTCTTCCTTGCGGAAGCCGAAGCCGCCATGACCTTTCACCGATTTGCCGGCAACCTCGCCGAAGGGCTTGGTCGATTCGACGCCGTCGGCTTTCTTGGCCATATCGGCGATCGAAAGAGCGGTCAGCGCAGCAGCGTCGGCGCGGCCCGACTGGACGGCCGCGACCAGGCTGGACTGGTCGGGCAAGGAGACAATCTGCCCACTGGCAACGCCCGCTTCCTTGGCGAAGCCGCCTTCGACGGCGCCGGCCATCACGGCAAGCTTGAGATCCGGATTATCCTTGATGCTGGAAAAATCCTTGATGCCTTTCGGATTGCCTTTTGCCACCAGCATAGCCTCGCCGATGCCGTAGGACGGCTCGGAGTAGTTGATCTCGGCGCAGCGCTTCGGAGTGATGAACATGCCGGCGGCGATGATGTCGAAGCGGCCGGCCTTGAGACCTGGAATGAGCGAGCCGAATTCGGTCAAAACACCGTCGACCTGCGGTATGCCCATCTTGGCGAGCACCGCCTTGGCGACTTCCGGCGCCTCGCCGGTCAGCTTGCCGTCAGGCGTGGCGTAACCGAACGGCGCCTCGTTGGCGAAACCGACGCGGATGTAGCCGTCCTTCTTGGCCCGTTCGAGGGTGGTTTCCGCGTGAGCGGATAGCGACGTCAATGACGTCGCGGCGAGCGCGATGCAGGCAGCCGCTTTCACGACCATGCGGCGCGATATTGATGAATTGAGCATGCTTTTCTCCCATTGGACAACTGTGGATGGTTCCCAGGGCGCGGCCTTCTTCGAGGTCGACGCCTGCTTGATAAGACGTATACAACTGCCCTAGACATTTCGCAAGCTGAGATATAGAAACCATGAAAATTCGGCGGTAATTCGTAGTTAGCCAACAAATTGACGTCGAGTTGTGCACAATTTGGCCTATTTGCCCATGTTGATCAAAGGGCAAGCGGCGTACCTGGAAGGCAGGATTTCGGTGGCGACCGCGAACGGGTTCGGGACATTCACGCAAGCGGAGTATGGGCAGCGTCTCGCCGGCGTGAAGACACGCATGCAAAAAGCCGGCTTCGATCTCATCGTCTGTCAGGATCCAGCCAACATGTGCTGGCTGACCGGCTATGATGGATGGTCGTTCTATGTTCCGCAGTGCGTCCTCGTCCATCTGGAGGAGGATCGGCCGATCTGGTTCGGCAGGGCGCAGGATGCCAAGAGCGCGCGCCTGACAACCGGCCTGCCGGAGACAAACATCGTGCCGTTCTCGGAGCGGCTGGTGCAGCAGCCCGTCGAACACCCCTATGACGAACTCGCCCGACTGATCCGGTCGCGCGGCTGGGAAAAGGCCAGTATCGGCGTCGAGATGGACGCGCATTATTACACTGCGCGCTGCCACGCCCACCTTGTCGAGGGACTGCCCGACGCGCACTTCGCCAACAACCACGATCTCGTCAACTGGGCGCGGCTGATCAAATCCGAAGCCGAGCTGGTGCTGATCCGCGAGGCGGGTGCGATCTGCACGCATGCCATGAACCGTGCCATCGAGAAAATGCGGCCCGGTGTGCCTCAGAACCACGCCATTGCGGAAATCTATCACGCGCAGATCATGGGCGTGCCCGGATCAGGCGGCGACTATGCCGCGATCTGTCCGCTGATGCCCGTTGGCGAGGGCACTAGCACGCCGCACCTGACGTGGTCCGACGCGCCGCTGCCGGACAGCGGCCTCGCCATTCTGGAGATCGCCGGCGTGCGCCGCCGCTACCATGCGGCGCTGACCCGGACGGTACATTTCGGCAAGCCGCCGCAAGCCATGCTCGACATGGCCAAGGCGATCGTCGAGGGCGTCGACGCTGGCCTCGAGAACGCGCGCCCCGGCAACACCGCCGAACAGGTGGAAGCCGCCTGGCAGGCAGTCCTGCGACGGAACGGGCTGAAGAAAGACAGCCGCGTCGGCTATCCGGTCGGGCTCGCATATCCGCCCGATTGGGGTGAACGCACCGCAAGCCTTCGTCCGGGCGATACTGCCGAGATGCAGCCTGGGATGTGCTTCCATTTCATGGCCGGCGTCTGGCTCGACGATTTCGGCATCGCCATCTCGGAATCGTTCGTCGTCACGGAACGCGGCGGCGAACGCCTCTGCGATGTGGCGCGCGAACTCATCGTCATCGACTGACATGGGGGCCGGGAAACCGCCTGCCGAAAAAGACCATGCCCGCCAGCAAGCCGGCAACAAGCACGAGGACGCCCGATGGACCGCAATCCTTTTTCCGAAGCCGAAATCGCAGGCCGGCTGGCAAAGGTCCGTACTGCACTGGTTGAGCGCGAGCTCGACGCGGCGGTGTTTGCCTCGCCGGAGAACGTCTTCTATCTCACCGGGCTTGATCACTGGGGGTATTTTGCCCCTCACCTGCTGATTGTCCCGCTCCGGGAAAAACCTGTTCTGGTCACCCGCTCGATGGAGAAGGTGACAATCGAGAAGCAGGTGAAGGCAGCGGAATTCCGTGGCCATTCCGACAGCGAAACGGCGGCCGACCTTGCCGCGCGGGTGCTGGCAGAGCTCGGCCTATCCGGCAAGCGGATCGGCCTCGAATACTGGACAGCCGGCCTTAGCCATGGACTTGCCGTGGCACTCCAGATGCAAGCCGATGCAAAGTGGAGCGATGTCTCCGGTCTGATCGACAAAATGCGGCGGGTGAAAAGCGCCGAAGAACAGGCGCTGATGCGGCGGGCGGCACAAGTGACGGACGCCGCCGCCGGTGCCGCGATCGCGGCGATCTCCGATGGCGCTTCCGAACAGGAGGTCGCCGCCCAATGTGTTGCGGCAATGATCCGCGCCGGCGGTCATGCGCCGGGCTTCGGACCGTTCATCCGCCCGGCCGCGCGCCTGGGTGAAGAGCACACAACCTGGGGCGACGGGATCTACCGCAAGGGCGAGCCCGTCTTTGTCGAACTGTCCGGGTGCATCTCGCGCTACCACGCCCCGCTCGGCCGGCTCGTTCGCATAGGCCACATCAGCGATGAAGACGCCACAATGGCGGAGGTGACCGCCAAGGCGTTCAACGCGGTCGTCGAGGCGCTACGGCCGGGCGCCAAGGCGCGCGATGTCTACGCCGCCTGGCAGGCCGTCGCCGACGAGGCCGGTCTTTCCCACTATCGCCGCCATCACTGCGGTTACCTGGTCGGCGCCGGCCAGCCGCCGTCATGGACCGGCGGCAATTCGGTGACCGGCTTGCGACACGATTCCGACCTCGAGATCCAAACCGGGATGAGCTTCCACATCCTGTCGTGGCTGATGGGCACTGGTCGCGGCAATGACTTCGTCTCCAACACGGTGCTGTTGACCGATGCGGGCGCCGAAGTGCTTACCCGCACGCCGGCCGGCCCGATCATTCGATAGGCCTGCACACATGGCGCGCTACTCGGCATTTTCGGTTTTCCGCAACGCGCTGTCAGGCCAGAAGAACTGGCAGCGAGCCTGGCGGGCCGCGGAGCCAAAATCGTCCTATGACGTGATCGTTATTGGCGGCGGCGGACACGGCCTCGCCACCGCCTTCTACCTCGCCGAGAACCACGGCATCCGTGACGTCGCGGTGCTCGAAAAGGGTTATGTCGGCGGCGGCAATGTCGGCCGCAACACCACCGTCATCCGCTCCAACTACCTGCTCGACGGCAACACCCAGTTCTACGAATTCTCGATGAAGCTTTGGGAGGACATGTCTCAGGCGCTGAATTTCAACGTGATGTTCTCCCAGCGCGGTCAACTCGTCACGGCGCATTCGGCCGATCAGCTCGACGGTTTCAGCCACCGCGCCAACGTCATGCGGCTGAACGGCATCGACGCCGACATCGTCGGCCGCGAAGACGTGCGCCGGCTGGTGCCCTATCTCGATTTTTCCGACACCGCCCGCTTCCCGATCCATGGCGCCATCTTTCAGGGCCGCGCGGGCACGGCACGCCACGACGCCGTCGCCTGGGGCTATGCGCGTGCCGCCGACAGCCATGGCGTCGACATCATCCAGAACTGCGATGTGACAGGCTTTGTCCGTGACGGCGACAGGATCGTCGGCGTCGAAACGACGAAAGGCCGGATCGGCGCCGGCAAGGTCGGCCTCGCGGTTGCTGGCCACACGTCCGTGCTCGGCGCCAAGACTGGGCTTGAATTGCCGATCGAAAGCCATGTGCTGCAAGCTTTCGTAACCGAGCCGCTGAAGCCGCTGGTAGATCACGTCGTCGCCTATGGCGCCGACCATTTCTACGTCAGCCAGTCGGACAAGGGGGGGTTGGTCTTCGGCGGCAATCTCGACGGCTATAATTCCTATGCCCAGCGCGGCAATCTCGGCGTCGTGCGCGAAGTGGCGGAGGCCGCGATCGCATTGATGCCGTGCATTTCGCGCGTCCGTCTGCTTCGCCATTGGGGCGGCCTCATGGACATGACCCCCGATGCCAGCCCGATCATCTGCCCGACGCCGATCGAGGGTCTCTATCTCAACGGCGGCTGGTGCTATGGCGGCTTCAAGGCGACGCCGGCTTCCGGCTGGTGCTTCGCCCACACGATTGCCACCGGCAAGCCGCATCCCTTGATCGCGGCCTACGGGCTCGATCGTTTCCGCACCGGCCACACGCTCGATGAGGCCGGCGCCGGCCCTTCCGCCTGGCTGCAATAGGAGGCAGGACAAAATGCTGCGCATCGAATGCCCCTGCTGCGGCCCGCGCGATCATGACGAGTTCCGCTATGGCGGCGATGCCTCGGTCAAGCGTCCGGCCCATGACGATCCCGATCCGGAGGCCTGGTACCGCTACGTCTATATCAGGACAAACCCGGCCGGCCCGCACCGTGAATTCTGGCAGCACGTGACCGGTTGCCGCCAATGGCTGGTGGTCGAACGCGACACCCGCAACCATGCCATCGCAGCCGTCGACTTCGCTAGAAAATTGCGGGCCAGGAAATCAACTCTCAGGAAGTCACCGGCATGAGTTCAAACCGCAAACGGCTGTCGGTGGGTGCCCGCATCATTCGCGAGCAGCCGGTCGAGTTTACCTTCGACGGCCGCAAGCTGGCTGGATATCGCGGCGACACACTTGCCTCCGCGCTGCTCGCCAATGGCGTCACGCTGGTCGGGCGCAGCTTCAAATATCATCGCCCGCGCGGCATTTTTTCCGCCGGACCCGAAGAGCCGAATGCGCTGGTTACGCTCGGGACCGCCGGGAGGCGCGAGCCGAACCTGCCGGCGACCACACTGGAACTCGCCGACGGTATGGTCGTGGAGAGTCAGAACCGCTGGCCATCGCTTGCCTTCGACATGCAAAGCGTCAACGGGCTGTTGGCACCGTTTCTGTCCGCCGGCTTCTACTACAAGACCTTCATGGGCCCGACGCGCCGCGCCTGGATGTTCTACGAGCACTTTATCCGCAAGGCTGCCGGTCTGGGCAGAGCCGGCACCGGCGTGGATCCCGACCACTACGAGGTTCGTCATGCCTTCGCCGATGTCGCCATCGTCGGCGGCGGCCCGGCGGGATTGTCGGCGGCGCGGGCGGCCGCCGCGGCCGGCGCGCGGGTCGCGCTGATCGAGCAGGATTTCCTGCTTGGCGGCCAGCTTCTGGCGGAACCGTCCGACAGCGCAGCGGCCGCATGGCTGAGGCAGGCCGAGGCCGAGTTGGAGGGCTTCGAAACCATCACGCTTATGAAGCGGACGACCGCTTTCGGCAGCTATGACGGCAATGTCCTTGGACTGGTCGAACAGCGCGATCCAACCAATCCGCAGCCGAATGGCGAGACACGGCAAACGGTCACTATGTTGCGCATCCGCTCGATCGTTTTCGCCACCGGCGCCATCGAGCGGCCGATGGTGTTCTCGAACAACGACCGGCCCGGCGTCATGCTTGCCTCGGCCGCCCGGACCTATCTCAACCGTTTCGCCGTCCTGCCGGGCAAGAAAATCGTCGTCGCTACCACCAATGACGGTGCCTGGCGCACCGCCTTCGACTATGCCGCAGCCGGCGCGGAGGTGACGATTGCCGATCTGCGCCCCGTCCCGCCCGCAGCACTTGCCGCAGAAGCCGCACGGCTCGGCGTGGTGGTGCGGGCCGCAACGCGCATCGTCGACCTGCATGGCGGCCATGCCGTCAGGCGCGTAACGCTCAATGGTCCGGAGGGACAATCCTCGGCCGCCTGCGACTTGGTCTGCATCTCCGGCGGCTGGTCGCCAACCGTGCATCTCACCTCACACCTCGGTGTCAAACCTGTGTATCGCGACGACATTGACGGCTTCGTGCCGGGCATCTTTTCAGCCAGCCAGTTCGGCGCCGGTGCAATGATAGGAGCCTATGCGACAGTCGCTGCCATCGAGGACGGCCATCGCGCCGGCATCGAAGCGGCAGCCTCCTGCGGCAAGTCGGCACCAGTGTCCGCTCCATCGAAACTCGATCTCGGTGAGACCGGCTCGAGCGTCCTTCGCGAAGCCCTGCCCGCTGGACGTGCAAAGGCCTTCGTCGATTTCCAGATGGACGTGACAACCGGGGATATCGAGCTCGCCCATCGCGAGGGCTATGAATCGGTCGAGCACCTGAAGCGCTACACTACGCTCGGTATGGGCACCGACCAAGGCAAGACCAGCAATTTTCCCGCACTTGCCGCGATGGCAGCGCTGCGCAACGCAACGATTCCTGAGACCGGCACCACGACCTTCCGCCCGCCCTATACGCCGGTTGCCATCGGCGCGCTTGCCGGGCGCGCCATCGGCCATCATTTCAAGCCGATCCGCCGCACGCCGATGCATAACTGGCACATGGCGAACGGCGCCGAGATGCTCGAGGTCGGGCTCTGGATGCGGCCCTATTTCTACCGGCAGTCGGGACGTGACGTGAACGACGCGTATGTCGCCGAAATGCGGAATGTGCGCCAGGCCGCGGGGCTGATGGACATCTCCACGCTCGGCAAGATCGATGTCCGGGGCCCGGATGCGGCAATCTTCCTCGATCGCATCTACGCCAACGGCTTTGCCAAACTGGCGGTAGGCCGCGCCCGCTACGGCATCATGCTGCGCGACGACGGTATCGTCTTCGACGACGGCACCACGACGCGGCTGGCGGAAAACCGGTTCTTCATGACGACCTCGACCGCCAAGGCCGCGGATGTGCTGTCGCGTCTCGAATTCCTGCTCGACACGGCCTGGCCGGATTTGCGTGTGGCCGTCACCTCGGTCAGCGATGAATGGGCGGCAATGTCGGTTGCCGGGCCTAACAGCCGCGCAATCCTCGGTGCCGCTTTTCCTGCCCTTGACGTTTCCGATGAGGCACTTCCGCACATGGGACTACTCGAAAGCGAGTGGGAGGGCCGTGGGCTCCGCATCTTGCGTCTCAGTTATTCCGGCGAGCGCGCTTACGAAATCTATGTCGGCGCCACTGCCGGTGAACAGCTCTGGAGCTGTCTGCTCGAAGCCGGCAGACTGCTCGAGCTGAAGCCCTACGGCGTGGAGGCGCTTGGCGCGCTGCGGGTCGAAAAGGGCCATGTCGCCGGACCTGAGATCGACGGGCGCACGACGCTCGACGATCTCGGCCTCGGCCGCATGGCCGGCAAGCGCAGCGGCTTCGTCGGCGACGTCCTGCGACGGCGCCCTGCCCTCCAGGCCCCCAACCGACAGCGCCTGGTCGGACTGGAATGCATTGAGGATGGAAAACGCCTGCGCGGCGGCGCCATCCTGTTCCTGCCGGATGAGAAACCCCATGGCCATGGGCGCGGTCGCGTCACCTCCGTCACTTTCAGCCCCGAACGCGGCCATTATGTCGGGCTGGCCCTGCTTGCCGGTGATGTCGCGGCAGAAGGAAGCGAGGTCGTAGCGGTTTATCCGATGAAGGCCGAAACGGTTCGCGCCCGCGTTGTCTCGCCGGTATTCGTCGATCCACAAGGAGAACGGCTGCATGACTAGCTTGACCTCTTCTCGGGATTTCAGCCTGTCCGTGGCAGATTGTCCGCTTATCCAGATCGAGGGCTGGGACGCGACATTGACGCAATTCGAAAAGAGCGTCTCGGCGCCGCTGGGCAAGAGACTTCCCGCTTCGGTCGGAGAGACGGTTCGCCACAAGGGGCTTCTAATTATCCGCGTTGCACCTCGCCGCCTCTGGCTGGCTCTCGACGAAGGCACGCAACCGCCTGCCCTCGTCGTCGACCCCGATCTCGGCTGTTCCGTTCCCCTCGGGGAAGGTCGTGTTCGTTTGAAAATGGCTGGCCCTGATATCGCAAGTCTTCTGTCCGGCTGCATTGCCGTCGACTGGCACGCGCCGGCCGCCGCTCCGGGCCGCGCCGTGCTGACATCCTTCCATCACGTGTCCGTGCTCTTCCTGCGCACCGGGGAGACCGCGTGTGAACTTATCGTGCCGCGAAGTTTTGCCCGCAGCCTCTCGGATTGGATCGCCGACGGCTAGCCCTGGCCGAGATCCGCCAATTCGAGGGCGCAGCTGAGGTCCGCCTAAGTGACGGCAAAGCTGCAACGGGCTACCAGGCCCTCGCCAGGCGCAAGCACCGACAGTCCATTCCATTTGTCGATCGAACCACGATTGTGGGCATCGACAGCATGACTGACCGGTTCAAAACAGAAGAAGTCGCTCTCGTCCGATAGCGAATAGACCAGGTAGAAATTCAAGGGCGATGAAGCTTCAATCCGCAGGCTGCAACTGTGCTCCGGCCACGATATGGTGGCGACGCCGCTCCAACCGGCAAACAGATTGTTTATCCATCCACTCGGCAATACGACTGGGGCGCCGAAATCCCAATCGGCATGGGTTTTGACATCCACAAATCGTTCGGGGAGATGGCTGGGCAGTTCGAGACAAACCTGCGAGGCCAGCGCATGAAGCGCGGTTCGTGCCGTTCTCGGGAACCACGGATGGATGCCAAGCCCGAACGGCAATCTGATCGATGCCTGATTGACGATGCGAAGCTTCAACTCGAGCCCCTGTCCGGCCAGCGCGTAGCTCACCTCGGCGCGATATCGGTATGGGCCGGGCCCGTTGCTGATGAGGGACAGCTTCGCGTTGTCCTGCGCTGCGCTGTCGACGTCCCACTCGCTGGAAAATCCGTTGCCGTGGATGGGAAATGGCTCGCCTGCAACATTGGCAGGCAGTTCGTGGAATTTGGAGTCGAATGTGAACCCGCCGCCCGAGATGCGATTCGACCACGGCAAAAGCAGGTTGCAGGCAAGGTCGAACGGGTTGCTGCTCCCGCCATCCGGCCATGGCCGGAAGAACGGCACGCGCCCATAGTCCAGTCTCGCAAGGCCTGCCCCAAGCGATGGGACAATTTCAGCGGACAGGTCTCCGCTTCTGATCTTGATCGTCCGGACCATCAGTTTCGGACGGTGTCGGCCTTGGCAGCGGCGATCGGCTGTTGACGGCGGCCTTTGCGAGCCACTGCAAGAAGGTCGTTCGACGCGATCCCGATGAGCGCCTTCATCTGATCGTGAGCGTCGTCGGCCCTGCGCATCCTAATTGCCTCCAGCACGTCGCCATGCGCGCTGAGCGTCTGCTGGTAATTGGCGGTGGCCGATGTGGTCAAGCGGAAGGAGAAGCTGAGAGCGGCCGCGAGCATATTGCCGAGATTGGCGAACACCGGGTTGCGGCTGGCACGAAGAATGGCGGTATGAAACCTGACGTCGGCATCGAGACACGCAGCGAGATCGTCCTGCGGAGCAATGCGCATGGCTTCATAGGCCGCTTCGATGACTGCGAGATCGCCTGACGTCGCCATCTTGGCCGCAAGTTGGGCGGCAGCGGGTTCAATGACCAGTCGCGCCTCGATCAATCCGCGGACGAAATCGAGGTCGGGCTCGATATCGCGCATCCATTCCAGAACCTGTGCATCCAGCCTGTTCCATTCGCTCGACGCGCGCACACGCGTCCCGGCCCGCTTGCGTGCCTCGATCAGTCCTTTCGCCGAAAGCGTCAGAAGAGCATCGCGAAGTGCAGTGCGGCTCGCCCCGTAGATGACGCAAAGTTCGGCTTCCGTTGGCAGCACGGAATGCTGCGCGTAGGAACCGGCGAGGATGCGCTGTCCTAGATCGCGTGCGATGCGATCCTTGAGCGATGACGTGGTGCCATCCGCGGCAGGAATGTCCTGCTTGCCCTGGCCAGTCGAAGCGATCGCCGCGTCCATCGTCATGTCCTGTTCAAGTGGTACTCGGCAATTACCACAGCAAGTATCAGCAGCGAGCCCTTGGCAAGCAACTGATAGAAGGTTGGCACGGACGTCAGTATCATCCCGTTGTTGAGGACGCCAATGATGGCGACGCCCAGCAGCGCGCCGATGATCGTACCCTTCCCGCCCTGCAAGGCGCAGCCACCCAGCACGGCCGCTGTGATGGCCTCGAGTTCCAGACCTTGGGATCCGGATACGGGCTGCCCCGAGCCGGTACGGGCAGCCAACAGAATCCCGGCCAATCCGGCCGTCACTCCACTCATGATGTAGATGCCGACGCGGTAGCGGTTGATGTTGATGCCGGAGAAGCGCGCGACAACGGGATTGCCGCCCAGGGCATAGATGTTACGCCCAACGATCGAGCGGGCAAGGAAGAGATGGAACACGATCGCGGTCAGCAAAAGAATCCAGATCAGCAGAGGCAAGCCGAGGATTTTTCCGATCCCGATGAAGCGGAATGTGTCGCTGAAGATCGCGATCGATTGTCCATCGGACATGATGAATGCGATGCCGCGGAAGATCGCCATCGTACCGAGAGTCGCGATGACTGCGTTGACCCGCCCATAGGTGATGATGATGCCGTTCACGAGACCGGCAAGACCGCCCAGGACCAGGCCGGCAACAATGCCCACCGCGGGTGATCCGGTGGCCTGGATGGCCATTGCGGTCGATACTGTGGTCAGACCGACAATTGCGCCGACAGCGATATCGAGCCCTCCGGCGACAATAACCACGGTCTGGCTCATCGCCAGAACGCCCAGGATGGTAATACCTAGACCGATGTTCAGCAGGTTTCGGCTGGAGAAGAACACGTCGCCTCTCAGGATGCCGAAAATGAGCACGAGGATGGCGAGAGCAACCAGAAGGCTTATGTTGTGAATGCCGATGCGCTCCGCGATGCGTAAGGACGCGCGCCTTTTGTCGGTTTGTGCTGTTGCTGTCCTGAGTTCAAGGCTATTCACTGAATTTGTCCTCCGAGCGATGGCACAGATTGCGGCATTGCGTGTTTCAGGATCGTGGCCTCGTCGATGTCGGGGCGGGAAAGTTCGGCGGTGATCCGGCCTCCAGCCATGACGAGCACCCTGTCGGCGAGCCCGATCAGTTCCGGCATTTCCGAGGAAATCAGGATTATGCCGATGCCGCTGGCGGCGAGTTCATCGACCAGGCGATAGATTTCCGCCTTGGCGCCGATGTCGATGCCGCGGGTCGGTTCGTCGAGGAGGAGAAGCATCGGCTGCCGCGCAAGCCAGCGCGCGAGAACGACCTTCTGTTGATTGCCGCCCGACAGTTTCGAAACCTGTTCGTCGAGGTTAGGCGCCTTGATCGACATCTTTGCTGCGAGCGGTGAGACAATCTCCAGCGCCTTGCGCCGGTTGAAGAAGCCGAAGGTCGATGTCCTGTCGGGCACGCAAAGCGAAGCGTTGTCAAGAATGCTGCGGAACAGCAGCAGGGCTTCGTGCTTGCGGTCTTCCGGGGCGAAGCCGATGCCCGCCACGATCGCTGCATGCGGGCTGTTAGAGCCAACGGGCACGCCATTCATCGTTATGGTTCCGCCGAGGCGCCGATCATAGCCGACGATCGCCTTCGCCAGTTCGGATCGGCCCGCCCCCATAAGGCCGGCGATGCCGAGCACCTCCCCGCGGCGGACCTTGAGGCTCACATCGGTGACGTGGTCGGTGGTCAGGCCCGTCACCTCCAGCAACGGTTGCCCCGATTGCCACGTCTCGCGCGTAAACAGATCGGCGATGTCGCGGCCCACCATGAGCTTGGCTATGGTCTGCTCGCTGGCACCGGCAGCGGGGGATTCGTCGACCAGCCGGCCGTCCCGTAAAACGACAATGCGGTCTGCTAGGTCGATGATCTCGTTCAGCCGGTGAGAGATGTAGACGATCGAAGTGCCCTCTTCGCGCAGCCGGCGGATTACTGAAAACAGACGGCGCGCTTCGTCGTCGGTCAGTGACGAGGTCGGCTCGTCGAATGCGATCAACTGGCCGCCGGCACGTATTGCGCGCATGATTTCGATCATCTGACGCTGCGCCGGACCGAGCGTGCTGCAGAGTTGCCGCGGCCGCATATCCTGTTGCATGCCGAAGGTCGCAAGCACCTTATCGGTCTGCTCCTCCAGCCTGTGCCAGTCGAGCAGGACGCCCGCCAGCCGCGGCAGTTCCCCAACGAAAATGTTCTCGGCCACGGTCAGGTTCGGAACGATCTCCGGCTCCTGATGGATGACGCGTATTCCCGCTCTATGGCTGTCGCGCGGTTCGCCGAAAACGATCGGCGTGGAACCGTGCCGCACAGTGCCGCTGTCAGGCCCGAACACGCCCTCGAGAATTCGCATCATCGTCGATTTGCCGGCCCCATTCTCGCCAACCAGGGCGAGCACCTCTCCCGGCCGAAAGGCAATCGAGACGTTGTCAAGCGCCTGCACGACGCCGAAGCGTTTCGATATCCTATCGAGCGAGAAGAAATCCGATTGCATCAAAGCTCACTCCCGAGGATCGATCCCGTGTCGGTGGCGTGTGCGCGCTGACAACTGCGGGCCCAAAAAGCGTCATGCGCCCTGCGGCGCATGACGCGTAGCCGGTTCAGTGGCAGAGCTTGGCTTTGTAGTCCGACGCAAAATTGTCGGCGGTGATGTATTCCGGGTCGGTGAAGGATTGAACCGGCAGCTTCGTTCCATCCTTGATCGAGGCCAAGAGAATCTTCACCGCAAGCGCGCCGTGATTTTCCGAGTTGAGCCACATCGTGCCACGGAATGCCGATGGCTTTCCTGATCCGAAGGCGTCGCAGGCGCGGCTCCCGTCGATGCCTATCCCCATGCCCTGGTCTGCGGTATAGCCGGCATTCTCCAGTGCTCGCGCACCACCCAGCACGCCATCATCGTTGCATGAGTAGAATATCCAGTTCGTGACGCTGGGATTGGCCGTCAATGTGGTGGTCATCACGTCGATGGCGTTGACCATCGTGTTGTCGTAGGGGACGCGCAGGATATTCCCAGGCTTGAAATCGGGCACCGCCTTCAAGAACGCTTCTTCCGCGCCCTTGTTGCGCTGCATGCAGGTATCCGCCTTGCGATCCTCGATCGAGGCGATGCGCACCTCTTTGCCCGCCCAGCCGTCGGCCTTGTAGAGCTTGGCGAGCTCTTCGCCCACCCGCGCACCGATGTTGTAGGCATTCATGCCGACATAGGGGACCTGGGTGCCATCCTGGTAGTAGATATCGTCGTCGACCGCCACCAAGGGAATTTTAGCGGCCTTTGCTTTCTCCGCGATGACTGGTCCCAGCGCCTTGTCGGGGACGACGATGGCGATGCCTTTCACACCATCGCCGACCATCGTATCGAAGGTCGTGATCGTCAAATTGGCGTCGAACTGGACGTCCTGCGACACGAACGCGGCCCCGGCCGCCTCAGCCGCTTTCCTGGCGCCACCAACTTCGGCGACAAACCATGGATGGTCACCCATCTTGTTGATGTAGCCGATCTTGATTTCGTCTGCGCTTGCTGCGCCACTCATCAGTCCGGCAGCCAGTACCGCAAATGTCGCCAAAGCCTTTGTTGTGGTTTTCATGAAGATCCTCCCTGAGAGCTCTTTGGTGATTGCTAGTCGTGGTAGAGAACCGAGCGCCCACCATCGATGGTGATCGTCTCGGCATTTATGAACGGCGCTTCGTCCGAAGCGAGGAAAACCGCCGTCATTGCAACCTCGTCCGGCCGGCCGATGCGCTTGGGCGGATGGAGGTCGTAGGCTCGCCGCTTCTCCTCGGCGGGGTTCGGGAACGTGTTCCAGTAGGCCTCCGCGATCGGCGTCTCGATATAGCCGGGCGCGATCGCGTTCACCCGGATTCCGCGTGCGGCGTATTCGATGGCCAGCGAACGGGTCAGGCCCAAAAGTGCATGCTTGGCGACCGGGTACGGGAACGTATGGGGAATGATCTGGAAGGCGTGACAGCTCGCTATGTTGACGATGGACCCCGAGCCCTTCGCCAACATCGTCGGCAAAACCGCCTTGGCGCAGAACCACGCGGCCTGGAGGTCGAGATTAAGGCAGCGCTCCCATTCCTCATCCGGCATCATCAATGGTTCGTAGAAGACGTTGGCACCGGCATTGTTGACCAGAATGTCGACGCCGCCATAGACCGTGATCGTCCGCGCGACCATGTTCGCGACCGCGGATGCGTCGGTGACGTCAGTCTCGACGAACAGAGCGTCCGCGCCTTGTGCCAGCAGTTCGTCGGCGATCGCTTTCCCGCTTGCCGCATTCAGTTCGGCAATAACGGTCTTTGCCCCATGCATCGCAAAGGCGCGGGCGGTGGCGGCACCAATGCCCTGGCCCGCTCCCGTGACGATTGCGATCTTTCCTTGCAGCCGGCCTGCCATCGCATTCACCAGTCGACCACGGTGCCGTCCGGCATGACGGCATTACGGGCATGCAGCACTTCCTGCTTGAAGGGGTGGCGCGCGATCACGTCCTCATTGACGGTAACGCCAAGGCCCGGCAGTTCGGGCAGATCCCAGCGACCTGGTTTACGCTGAATTGGCCAGGTGACGACGTCGTCGTACCAGGCGACGGCACCGGACATCTCCTCCTGAATGACAACGTTCGGCGTCGATATGCCGAAATGAAGAGCAGCCACACCGGCGATCGGACCAAGCGGGTTGTGCGGCGCAAGGCCGATGCCCGCGGTTTCCGCCATGGCCGCGATCTTCTTCGTCTCGAGCAGACCGCCAGTGTGGCAAATATCAGGCTGGGCAATGTTGAAGGCGCGGGCTGCGATCGAGTGCGTAAATTCGCGGCGCCCGATCAGCCGCTCGCCGGAAGCGATCGGCACGGCCGATCGCGCCGTGATATGCGCCAGTCCGGCAACATCTTCGGGTGGAACGGGTTCTTCCGCGAACATGATGCGGGCCGGCTCGATTGCCTTGAGGTAGTCCATCGCCGCGTTAACCGATGCAGGGCGTCCGTGGAAATCGACCATGATGTCGATATCCGGGCCTACCGCCTCGCGAAGTGAGCCAACCATGTTGGCAACGGAATCGACTGCCTTGGCGGGCGATACGTAGTGGGTGTAGGGAACGCAGACGACCTTGACCGCATCGTAGCCTGCTTGCGTCACGATGCGTCCGCGTTCCACGATGGCATCCGCGGATCCGGTCTCATAGACCGCCTTCATGTCCCCGAGGCCGAGATGCGTGTAGGTGCGCAGATAATCGCGGACCTGACCGCCCAGAAGGCGCCAGACGGGGACGCCCAATGACTTGCCCAAGATGTCCCAGAGCGCGATCTCGATGCCGCTGACGGCAGACATTCCCTCGACGCCAAGACGCCAAAAGCCGTGGCGCGTAAGTATCTGGTAGCACTGCTCCACGTTGCGCGGATCTTGCCCGACGAGCAGGGCCTCAAGATCCTGAAGCGCCCCAACGACGGCTCTGGTCTTCCATTCCAGTGTCGCCTCACCCCAGCCAAATAGCCCGGGCTCGTCGGTTTCGACGCGAACGAAGACCCAGTTGCGCATTTCCGCATTGCAGACGCGCGCCTTGATGGCCGTGATTTTCATCGGTCCTCCCAGACCTGCCGTCTTTTTTGAGGGCAATATGTATGATTTATTATAGATAATATGGACGAGTCAAGCGCAACGTCGCTGTGGACCAAGGCCACGCCTCGATGTTCAGCTCGCAACCATCATGTCCTCGCCGCCCATCCAACGCAGGCATCAGCAGCTCACTCAGCTTGCCTGATCAGTATTCGCCAACGTCGATGACAGCCTGGGCAAAGGCTTGCGGGGCTTCTTGAGGCAAGTTGTGGCCGATACCGCCGGTGATGATCCGGTGCGTGTATCTGTCCGAGAATTTCTTGGCGTAGGAACTGCTGTCCGAATGGGGTGCGCCATTGGCATCGCCCTCAGGGTAATGGTCGGCACTGTGATCACGGGAGCTTCGGCCAGCCGGTTTTCCAGAACGTCATACTCCGGCTCGCCATGTACCAGGCCGAGCCTCCAGCGGTAATTGTGTATGACGATGCTGACGTGATCCGGGTTATCCAGGGCTGCGGCGCTACGCTCGAAGATGTCATCGTCGAAATTCCACTGCGGCGAAGCGAGTTGCCAGATGGGTTTGGCGAAATCGCGCGTGTATTTCTCGTAGCCGGCGCGGCCGCGATCCGTGGCGAAGTAATGAAGTAATACTGATACTACCATTGGCGCTTTGTCTCCGGTGGCAGCGGCACCCTGCCGACCTGTTGATTTCCTATGAGATAGCCGCTCACCGAGACGGTCGCCTTGCAACGCTCAGGCCAGAGCGCGGCAACGACACTGGCCGTTCGAGCGCCCCAGTTGCAGCCGGCGATCGTGGCCTTTTCGATCCCCAGTGCATCCATCAGGGCGATCGCAGCCGCGGCGAGCGCCGACTGCTGGCCGTTGCGTATCGTGTCGTCCGACAGGAAGCGCGTAGTGCCGTAGCCGCGCAGGTAGGGCACAATCACGCGGTAACCCGTTGCGGCAAGCTGGGGAGCGACGTCGGTGTAGGTGTGAATGTCATAAGGCCAGCCATGAAGCAGGATCACTGGAGCACCTTCGGCAGGCCCCAGCTCCGCATATCCGACGCTCAGTTTTCCGGCATTGACCTGTCTGAGCGAGCCGAATGATTCCGGCCTGGCTTGCGTCGCGGACGCCCTCGCCTCAACCACCAAGTGGCTGCCGGCGCGCTCAAGCCGAGTTCGGTGGCGGCGAACGTCATTGCTGTCGCACCGACAATGCGCCGGCGGCGATGATCAACCGTGTCGGGGGCCTTACTCGCATTCATGATGAAGCCTCTATGACGACCAACGAGCGGGAACGACCAGACTCGCCCGCCTCATCGGCCGACAAGAAATATTGCGCTTATTTCGATGGTGACTGCCGCGAATCCAGTATTGCAACCACTCGGCCAGGGGGCAGTGCGGCGAGCTCTGACGGAATGTCCGTAAGGTCCAGCGTTTCCTCGATTTCCCTTCGGAGAAATTCGAGATGTAGGCCGTCCCCGCGCTTGGAAGCGGCAGGATGTAGCATCCGCAGAAACGGCAGCATGAGAATGACTCCTGATCTTCTGTTGGGGCGAGAGAATATGTTGCGTCTGATCTTATGCTCGGGCCACCCCGGCTTCAGACAAGGCCCTCACGATCCATTGCGACGCGCACAGCCGGTCGGGCAGCCATTCGGGCGCGGAGCGCTTGCAAAGGCACGGGAACAGGGACGTGGAAGCGGGCCGCCCAAAGCAGCATCACGAAAAGATAAAAATCCGCGACGCTGGGTTTGTCGCCGAACAGATAGTCGGTCTTGAGCCCGTCTGCGAAGAACTCGAGTTGGCTCGTAATCGTCGCGCTCGCCTTGGCCTTTTCAGCATCGCTGCTTTGGTGCCACATCGGCTTGAAGCTTCGATGTATTTCAGTCGAGACATAGGTCAGCGCTTCGAGAACGCGCGTACGGCCCAACGGCCCTTCCACTCCCAGTGCCGGATATCACGACGCGAGCCAATCGAGGACGGCGATGTTTTCCGTCAGCGTTTCGCCGCTATCCAGCACGAGGGCTGGAACATACCCCTTGCGCGTCACGGTGGTGAAATCATCCCCCGAGGCCGTCCGCTTGGTTTTGAGATTGACGGTTTCGCGCTCGAAGGATGCACCAGCCTCCTCCAGCGCGATGTGGTCCGCAAGGCTGCACGCGAGAGGGCTGTAGTAGAGTTTCACCGCTTTTCCCTTTTCTGAACCCGATTGAATCGCGCTAGTCGTCGTCGGGCGGAAAACCTGCCACGCGAGACAACCGCTCCAAGAACTCGCACTTGGCGGGGACGACGACTACGACACCGACAGCTAGACATGCCTATGCCGAGGTATGGTCGGGCTGAAGTTTGGGATCGCCGTGCGCAATGCCGGGGCATATCGGTTATCTGGAGGAATCCAGAACCTTCCATGATGGCATCATCGCCAGCCCGGCCAGTCCTTCGCTCAGGAAATCCTAAACGAAAGTATTGGACGCGCGTGCCGTTGGCACGATGGCTCACACCCGGCCACGGCCGGCATATTCGGCGCGGCATGAGCAGACTGGAAAGGCGAAAGCCGTGGCCTGCTTTTGCTCGATTGCCACCAACGCGATGACGCAGCTTCCAACAACAGGAGTCGCCATCATGGCCGACCTTTCCGAAACCTCCACAGCCGAGCACACATTGCGCGTCGAAGCGCCCGCCGCGATCGAGGTCGACGTCTCGTCGTTGACGCCAGGAATGTCGCTCGTCGTGAAGTGGCGCGGCAAGCCGGTGGTCGTGCGCAACCGCACCGAAAAAGAGATGAAGGACGCCGAGGCGGTCAATCTCGCCGAACTCAAGGATCCAATCGCCCGCAACGCCAACCTGCCGGCCGATGCGCCGGCAACCGACGCCAACCGAACTGTGCCGGGCAAGGAAGCCTGGATGGTGATGATCCAGGTCTGCACCCATCTCGGCTGCATCCCGCTCGGCCAGGAAGGCGATTTCGGCGGCTGGTTCTGCCCATGCCACGGTTCCGCATACGACACCGCCGGCCGCATCCGGAAGGGGCCGGCACCCGAGAACATGGCGGTACCGGTGTTCCAATTCGTTTCCGACACCAAGATCCGTATCGGCTGAGGCAGGGGCATTTCGATGAGCGGCGACAAATACTCGACCTATACGCCCAAAACGAGAATCGAACGTTGGCTCGATTCGCGCATGCCGCTGCCGCGGCTGGTCTATGACAGCTTCATCGTCTATCCCGTCCCGCGCAACTTGAACTACGCCTATACGTTCGGCGGCATCCTCACGATGATGCTGGTTTCACAGATCCTGACCGGTATCGTGCTGGCGATGCATTACGCTCCTGATACGGGGCTGGCCTTCAATTCGGTCGAGAAGATCATGCGCGACGTGAATTCGGGCTGGCTGCTGCGCTATCTCCATTCCAACGGCGCGTCGTTCTTCTTCATTGCCGTCTACATCCATATCTGCCGCGGGCTCTACTATGGTTCGTACAAGGCGCCGCGTGAACTGCTGTGGGTGCTCGGTTGCACCAACCTCCTGCTGATGATGGCGACGGCCTTCATGGGCTACGTGCTGCCTTGGGGACAGATGTCGTTCTGGGGCGCTACTGTCATCACCAACTTCTTCACGGCCATTCCGCTGGTTGGCGACTGGCTCCAGCAGCTTTTGCTCGGCGGCTTCGCGGTCGACAATCCGACGCTGAACCGCTTCTTTGCGCTGCATTACCTGCTGCCATTTGTGCTTGCGGGCGTGGTGACCTTGCATATCTGGGCGCTTCACGTCGTCGGCCAGAACAATCCGACCGGCATCGAGGTCAAATCGAAAACCGATGTCGTGGACTTCACGCCCTATGCGACCGTCAAAGATGCCTTCGGCATCCTCGTGTTCCTGTTCTTCTTCGCCTACTTCGTCTTCTACTTGCCGAACTATCTCGGCCATCCAGACAACAACAGCATCGCCAATCCGCTGAAGACGCCGGCCCACATCGTGCCGGAATGGTACTTCCTGCCGTTCTACGCGATCCTGCGGGCCATCACGTTCAATATCGGGCCGATCGATTCCAAGCTCGGCGGCGTGCTCGCGATGTTCGGCTCGATCGCGGTGCTGTTCCTTGTGCCGTGGCTCGACACCTCGAAAGTGCGCTCGGCGGTCTATCGCCCCTGGTACAGGGTGCTCTTCTGGCTATTCGTTGCCAATGCCCTCTTTCTCGGCTGGCTCGGCTCCCGGCCGGCGGAAGGCGCATACGTCGTCATGTCCCAACTGGCGACGCTTTACTATTTCGCGTTCTTCATCATCGCCATGCCGGTGCTCGGGCTGATCGAAAAGCCGCGACGGCTGCCGAATTCGATCACCGAAGCAGTGCTCGAAAAAGACAAGGCCAGCGGCAGAGGCCCGATCGCCGGGCCGGAGACCAAACATTGAACTGGGCATTGCGGTGATCGTTCATGAACTGGTGGAACTCTCCTCTGGTCTACATCGTGTTGCTCGGCCTCGCCGGGATCGTCGTTTGGTCTCTCATCCCCAGACGCTTCGCCAATGCGAAGCTGGTCGTCCAACTTGGCTTTTTCCTCGCGATGTCGGCCATGGTTCTCCACCTGCGCGTCGTGCCGTACGAGGCCGCAGGGAACAACGAAACAACCGGGGGAGCGATCCTCATCGGCTCGGTCAAGCTGCTCTGGTGGGTTCACCTTGCCTGGGCGCTGATCGGATTTGTCCGCATCTATCTCGTCTTTGAGCGAAAGCCGCGCGAGGCACGTCTCCTGCAGGACGTCGTGGTCGGAATCGTCTATGCTGGAATGTTCCTGTCGATCCTGGCGTTCGTCTTTGCAGTGCCGGTCGGAACGCTCATTGCCACGTCGGGCGTGTTTGCCGTCATGCTGGGACTGGCGCTCCAGAATACGCTTGGTGACGTATTTTCTGGGATCGCGCTTAACCTCGGCCGCCCTTACGTGCTTGGAAACTGGATCATTCTGGGCGACGGAACCGAAGGCCGCGTTGTCGAGACCAACTGGCGGTCGACTCAACTCCTTACCCCGACCCACAATGTCGTCGCGCTGCCAAACAGCCTTCTCGCCAAGATCGGGGTAACAAATTTAAGCGGTCCGGACGAGAGCCATGGACTTGCCGTCACCGTCAAGGTGGCGCCAACGAAGACGCCGGCGATCATCGTAGATCTCATGCGCACTGTCTTGCTGAGCTGCAATTCAATCCTCCAGGACCCTTCGCCTTCGGTTACCATCAGAAGCCTGGATGCTGCAGCTATCGAGATCGAGTTGTCGTTTCGCGTCGCAAGTATTGACCAGCGAAGTGCCGCTCGGAACGACATCTTCGATCTCATTTATCGCCATTCAAAGTCGACCGGCCTGCTGCTGGCGCAGCCACTTTCGGGCTCGATTGCCATAACCGACCGGCCGAGCGACGAGACGGCAGCCTCGCAAGGCTTCACCCCGATCGAGCTTATCAATTCCATACCGGTATTCTCGGCACTGACGGGTACCGAGCAGGAGTCGCTCGCCAAAGCGGCCTCGGTTCACACCTACCATAAGGGCGAGATCATCGCACGACAGGGAGAGATGCTGCCGTCGCTCATGATCGTACGGACGGGCGTCATCGTCCGGCAAATTGGCGAGGACGACGATCAACTGCAGGAGATCGGCCGGCTTGCACCTGGCGATTTCTTCGGCGAGACCGGCCTGCTCGCCGGCATTGGCGAGATGTCGAGTTTGCGGGCAATGACCCCTGTCACGGTTTACGAGATAGACCAGGAAAGCTTTGCACCGCTGCTGCACGACCGGCCCGAAATGGCCGAAGATCTTGCCGCGGTCCTGTCGATGAGGGTGTCGGCTTCTAATGAAAGCGGCATCGCGGGAGAGCATCACACGAGCTCCAAATTCGCCCTCCTCAAAGCCATTCAGACGGTCTTTCGAGCCGCTCCGTTCAAGCGCGTTCGAGCACCTGGCTGACAAAGCATGCAGAAGGACAGAGATCCATGACCATCCGCCAAAGCGATATCACAGGCATCGATCCAGCCGGCTATCCTTGATTTTGCGGACGGACTGAAGGTAGGGCGCGTATTGCCCTCCTCGAATCGCCTCATGATCGGGCCCTTCGTCCTGTTCGACCATTTCGGCCCCGCTATATTCGACGCAGGTCACGGTTTCGAAATGGCACCGCATGATAAGGCAGCGGATGGTGACCTCTGCGCCGCGACGGCTTTACGCCGCTGGCACGAGCAGACCACTACGACATCAAGTAGAGATCGTTCATCGTTTCCTCATCGAGCAAACCGTCGAACCAGACGTCGAAGCTTGTCTCGAGCAGGAACTCCTCGTTGCTTGCTTCGGAAAACAGCGTGAGGGACGCGTGCAACTTCTTCGCATCAACGTCACCGAAGACAGCGCGAGCGCTCAGGCCCGAGAGCCGTTGCAGGGTACCAACGCATTCCCGATAACGGCCTCCGAGGATCGGAAATGAGAGATAGGCGCTGGCTTCGTCGAGCGATGTGATTGCATATGGCTCAGGCGCTGCACCAGTTCGCCTTATGGCCAACCTTGGGAAGATGAACTCCATGTAGGGAGTGCACATCATCCCTCGACGTAGAATGGCCAGCGCGTCGTCGTAGACCGGATCCTGTGCGCTGACGAACCTCTGCAGATCATACTCGTCAGGCATTTGGATAGATCCTTGGGAAACCCTCAACATTCGTCCCCATGACTAGCCGCAGACGACATCTGCATAGTCCGGGTGCTTGGCGAAAAAGCGGCTCATGAAGGGACATTTCAAGATCGCTTTACGGCCGGTTTTGCGGAGCAGTTCGAAGGTCCCTTGGGCCAATTGCGACGCGATCCCCTGTCCGGAAAATTCCGACGGGACTTCGGTGTGTATCAGCGCAACCTTCCCGCCCTCGAGCCGATAATAGGCCGCCGCAAACATATCGCCGGCGATCGGCAGCTCGAAACGGTGCTGTTGGACGTTTTCGACGACTTGTGCATCCATCTTTATCTCTCGACTGTATGTCACGTTTATCACCAGAGGCAGATTGGCGGGCCGCTATCGCATCGCAGGCAACCGCAGAGTGACGGTCGTGCCTACCCCAAGTGTGCTCTGAATATCGATGCTTCCGCCTGATTGCTCGGCAAAGTGCTTCACCATCGGCAATCCGACGCCGCCGAGGCCTTCGCGTTTGGTGGTGAAGAACGGATCGAAGGCGCAGACCATCGTCTCGCTGGTCATCCCGATACCGTTGTCCGCGACACGGATATCTACCTGACTGGCGGCGGAGTTTTCAGAGGCCAAGCCGGCATCGATCGAGATGAAACCGCCGTCAGGCATTGCATCGCGCGCGTTGAACAGAAGATTCAGAACCGCATTTTGCAATCCAAAGCGATCGCATCGCACCAAAGGCAGGTCGGACCCGACCCGAAGCTCAAGACCGAAATTGGCGTCCAAGGCGCTCCGTACGAGGGTCTCGATCTCAGCCAGGCAAGCACCTACGTTTGTGTATTCGATTTCCGCGTGGCTCTCTCGGGCGAGGCTGATGGTTTGCCGGACAAGGCCCCCGGCCCGTTCCAAAGCCGTTTTGGCGCCGGCTATTACAGGCCCGAGCGCCGGAGCCGCTTGGATGCTCGGATCGCGGGCCAGGTGGTTCAACGCCGACGAGGCGACCTGAATAAGATTGCCCAGGTCATGGACGATGCCGGTCGTCGACATTTGCACGGACATACCACTTCCAGGGCCATCGGGCGGGCCGTCGAAGACATCTTCTTTTATGTCCGGACGAAACATTTCATTCCCCGCTGGCTAAGTCGTCACCTATTTGCTTCAATACGCTATAAATTGCGACCTTTATTTTCTACTATATCTAAGAAGACGCCGATGCATACTTCCGTATATTCAATCGCGAGACCATGCTCTATTGGTAGCCGATCCCGCTGATGTAGTTGGCAAGCAGCCGTTCCTGCAGTTCCTCTTGTTTAAAGAGCGCCTTCATCGCATCACGGATATCTAGGACGCCTAGCGGTTTCGAGTCAGCCCCGAGCACCGGCACATTCTGCAGGCCTTGCGCGGCCATGGTCTGCCAGACTGAATGAAGATCATCATCGGGACCACAGGACACGATGGACCGGCTCATCAATGCCGCAATCGGCGCTTCTGTTGGCCCTGAATTGGCCAGATGGCGGACAAGGTCGGACTTGCTCAGCACGCCTGCCGCCTCCCCACTGCCGTGGCACACCACGACCAGGCCTATTGCGGGCCTGGAAAGTGAGAGTGCCGCACTGCGGAGTGGAGCGTCGACATCGACCACCATAAGACGGGCCGATATTACTGGATGCAGACTGTCAATGCGCATGACGCCCTCCTGAGAGCGCCTCGCGGCCGCGGCCGGGAGGCTGAGATCGGTTCCAGTGTTGGTCGCCGAGCTCGGCGACTTTGCCCGGCGGCTCAGAATGGCGCACAAACAAGCGCCATTCTGACCCATTCCAAAGATTAGCTCAGCGCTGCTTTGCTCAGGCCAAACTTCGCATCGCCCGAGCCCGGGACGGGTTTGAAGCCGATGTTCAGACGGTTCCAAGAGTTGACCGCCATGACAACGAAGGTCAGATCGGAGATTTCCTTCTCGGAAAGCTGCGACCTGACCCGATCGTAGATCTCGTCCGGGACACCCTGCTCGGGCAACTTCGTCAAGACTTCCGTCCATGCCAAGGCTGCACGCTCGCGAGGAACGAACAAGGTCGAATCCCGCCAGGCTGCCAGATGGTAAAGGCGCAGTTCGCGCTCGCCATGAATCTTCGCCTGTTTGACGTGCATATCGAGGCAGAAGGTGCACCCGTTCAGCTGCGCGGCCCGGACGGCAACAAGGTCGCGGATTGGCTCTTCGATCGACCCCTCTCGCGTCGCTCCAAGAAATTCGATAAATTTCTTCAGAAGTTCGGGCGACTGCTCGGCATAACTCGCGCGTTGGGCGGCGGCTTTTCCCTTCGGAGCGACCGGTGACGCTGCAATATTCATTACTTTATCTCCTTGAGGTGTTTGCAATCCATTGCCGCGTAAGGATGACCGGCGAGCCAAATTGTTGCTATCGCGCCCGATGATATGTACTGCCATTCATTAGGTCGGGGCGCCTAAACCGAAGTATAGGAGGTGGAAATTGGCACCTGACCGCGCCCCTCGGCAATTCGCTTTGGCGCAGGCATGCGACAGGCGCACAGCGTTTGGGTCACTTGAAGGGCGAGGCTGAACCGACCGGTGTCGATTGAACCTGGATCGAAACTGCGTTCACTCTTCGAAGGGAGCGTTCATCACAAGATCAACTGCCGAAGTCGCCTTGTAGCCTGAAACAAAGCGCTCGCCGAAGTCCCGGGCAAAGTTGTCGTAGGTGGTTTCCGGCCTGATCTCGGCGATATGACAAAAGCATCGCGTCATCCGCCGCTTCATCCCGAGGCGCGGAAATTCGCCAACGATCTTTGCAATCTCGGCTGACGAAACGAGGCTGTATTGCAAGCCGACGACATCGAGACAGATGCCGACTGTGCAAAGCGCCACCTCAGCCTCCTTGTAGAGGCCGATCGACGGCGTCGAGTTGAGGGCGACGCTGTCCCAAATCAATTGGGCGCGCCGCTCGTCGAAGCCGCCGTCCCGAACGAAGGTGCGGGCAAGATCGGCGCCTTCCACTTCGAAACGGCGCGGCCCGGCGAAGTCCTCATTGAGCGTGATGTCATGCAACAGGGTTGCAACGGCGACAACCTCCGCGTCGTGCTGGATATTCTGAATCTGTCCGATCCGGGCCGCGAAAAGCCAGGATCGGACAACGTGGTTGAACAAGTAGGGTTCACATCGCTGGCGGGCATGTTCGATCGCTCGGCCAACAAGCGGTGTATCGGGGACCGAAATCCCCGCAAGTGTGCGGCTGGCGATCGAATTCATGTCACTGACCGTCCTTTCGCATACGATGGTCCGGGGGCCACGATTTCATTTCGCGTTCGTCGTCAGTTCCGTCTCGCTGGTGTCGACGACGAAAATAGCAAGCAGACGAGCGCCTTCCGTCTTGCTGGCGTTTTCGCTGACGGCATGACGGTCGCCCGGGAATTCGGAGAAACTCTCGCCGGCGCGATAAGTCTTCACCGGCCCATCGTTGACCTGGCTTCGGATCGCCCCCTCCAGAACCGTGGCATAGATGAACGCGGATTTGGGATGGGTATGGGCCGGCGACGTACCCCCCGGCGCGTACTCGACGAGCACGGCCTTCATGCTCTTGCCGGGCACGTTTGGAAGGGCCTGGTCGTAGACAAGCTTCACGCTGGCGGCGTCATTGGCCATTGCTGCGGTGACGGAAGTGGCGGTGAGCGCGGCACAGAGAAGTGTTTTGATCATGTCTGGTCTCCTTGTTGTGAGAATGGCCTATCCGATGATTGCTTATTTCGGTGGCGTGTATCGGCTGAGCCAATCATCGAAACGCACGGCGCCGATGCGCGCATTCTCGCCGGGCACCAGCGTTCGGTCGTCGATTGCCACTTGGCCGTAGTAGAGCGCGCCGGGATCCGGGACGACTTTGCGCGGGTCGTTGGTCGCCTTCAGGAAGCGCTCGACAAGTTCGCTCATGCGAACACGCTCCGGGCCGGCAATTTCGATCATGCCGTTCAACGGCGCGGCAAGCGCGACGTCCGCCATCGCATCGGCAACATTATCAGCCGCCATGGGTTGGAAGTAGGCCGGCGACATATGAATGGTATCCCCGACGGCGCCCGTGTTTGCGATGGCGGCGGTGAATTCGAAGAACTGAGTGGCGTGAACAATGGTGTAAGGAATTCCGGATTCCCTGATCAGCTTTTCCTGAAGCAACTTGCCGCGGAAATAGCCCATGCCCTGTAGCCGGTCGGTACCGACGACCGACAGCGCCACGTGATGACGGACGCCGGCGGCCGTTTCGGCGGCAAAAAGATTACGCCCGGATGCCCCGAAGAACTCCAGGGCAGCCTTTTCCTCGAACGACGGCGAGTTCGCCAGGTCGACGACGACCTGCGCACCGGCAAGCGCGGCCGTCAGACCCTCTCCCGTAACGGTGTTGACGCCCGAATTCGGCGACGCCGCAAGCACGTCGTGTCCTTTATTTCGCAGCCTCTCCACGGTCTTTGAACCGATCAGCCCGGTTCCGCCGATGACGACGATCTTCATGTCTAGTCTCCTGGTGTTGCGTGTTTATTTTCGTTGCTCGATCGGATGCAGGCGCTTCCAGCCTGCTACTGACTGACCGATGCAGCAGCATCCTCGATGAGTGACGTGACCTCGTCGGGATGCGAAACCATGAGCGCGTGGGACGCACCCTCGATGACGACGGTCTTTACCGCGTGCGCACGCTTGGCCATGAAGCTCATGACGGCTGCCGGGACGTTGCGGTCATCCGAGCCGTAGATCATGTAGGACGGCAGCGTCTTCCATGAGGCGACGCCCGAGGTTTCAGCCAGAGCCGCCTGAGTAACGGGACGTTGAGTGGCAGCCATCAGCAAAGTCTGCTCTTGCGGAACGTCGGCGGCGAACTGGGCGCGGAACTTGGCCGGCTCGATGAAGAGGTCTTGCCCGCCGTCCGGCAACGCTACCGGAGCAAGCGCGCTCCCCAAGGTGCTGCCGGGAAACATGCTGGACAACGTAAGGCTCGATTCGCCGGTATCCGGCGCGAAACCCGCCACGTAGACCAACGCCTTTACATTGGGATTGCCATTGGCGGCCTCGGTGATGACAGGCCCGCCGTAGGAATGCCCCACCAGCACGACCGGCCCCGAAACCGACCGGACGATGGCTGAGACTGCTTTCGCATCGCTGGCAACGCCGCGGAGCGGATTAGCTGCGGCTATCGCTACATAACCGTCTTTGCTGAGCTTGGTGATGACTGCGTCCCAGCTCGACGATTCCGCGAAGGCGCCGTGCACCAGTACGATCGTCGGCTTGGGCTGAGAATTGGCGGCCTGCGCCATCCCGCCGCTCGACGCGGCCAGCGCTGTGGCGAGCGCCAGGGCTCGAGTTATGTTTCGCATTTGCTTTCTCCCGTGTGGCCTGTGGTGACCAATGCTCAGGAGAATGCGCCGACGCAGCCCGCCAACCTATTGTGCGGAAGGGTCTGTCATACAATGCCAAGGTGCAGGGTAGGTCACCGGGGAGATCAGGTGCCCTGCAGCATAATTGAGGTGTCTATGCCGGGTGTGCATTGTCGGCGGACGCCGGAACAGACACTGGGGGCGCGCGGCCGGAGAGCTGTGTTTGCAAGACGCCGCTGCCGCCGTGGCGAGACCTGGCGATCCGACTTCTCTTGCGCGTCGATCCCTGCAATGCCACTTGCTATTTACGTGGCTCAATTTGCGCCACGTCGACAAAACGTGTCGCCTCCGACCTATTTGGCGCGACTCGTGCGGCAGCTTCCCAAAAAATTTTCGTGAGGAAGACCGATTGCTCAGCCGATAACCGGCAGTCTATTGGCGCGATCTCGCTGTGATGGCTCAGAGCACGGCCATCCCGCCATCCACCCGCAGATTGATGCCCGTGACGAAACTGCTCGCGTCCGAGGCAAGGAACAGGGCGGCTTTTGCCAGCTCGTCCGGCTGCCCCATGCGGCCCAGGGGTATTGCCTCCGCCATCGCCTTTTCAAACAGCCCGCGCTGCTCAAACGGTATGCCTAGCTTATCGAGAATAGCCGTATCCACCGGACCTGGGCTGAGCACGTTGACCCGGATGCCGCGAGACTTCAGTTCGATCGCCCAAGCGCGCGCAAAGGCGTTTATGGCCGCCTTCGAGCCCGCGTAAACAGCATGACCGTCCAGAACCTTCTCGCTGGCGAGCGAGCCTGTGAGGATGATTGCGCCGCCGTTCCGCATGATCGGAATCAGCTTCTGGACGCCGAAGAAGACGCCTCGCGTGTTAACGGCAAATTGC
Source organism: Mesorhizobium sp. M0195 (assembly GCF_040322115.1). NCBI lineage: Bacteria > Pseudomonadati > Pseudomonadota > Alphaproteobacteria > Hyphomicrobiales > Phyllobacteriaceae > Mesorhizobium > Mesorhizobium sp. M0195. Next base: position 212,726 of record NZ_JAMYSV010000002.1, read on the forward strand.
GCATCATATTCTGCCTCGGAGACGTCGGCCGAGTGCGTGATGGTGTTTATGCCGGCGTTCGCCATATAGATGTCGAGCGCCCCGAACCTCTGGCGGACCTGCTGCGCTACCTCGTCATGGTGCGACACGTCGGCCACATTTCCCTGAATGCCCAGCGCGCCTGCCCCGATCTGTGCGACCGCTTCCTCGACCGCCTGCCGCCGGCGGCCGGTAATGACGACTTGCGCGCCCTCGGCCGCAAAGATTTTTGCAGCCGATAGTCCGATCCCGCTGTTTCCGCCGGTGACCACCGCGATCTTACCTGAGAGTGCGCCCATGTCGTTCCTGCCTTCGAAAAATTGTGCCGGTGCTGCTGCGATGGTCGCAACTGCTGGCCAAGAAAATTTCACGCCGAATTGAGACCGCCAAAATGAGCGGCAATCGCAAACGGCTACCGATTGATAAACTCCCGGCGATTAGCCAGTTTGACGTCCTCGAGAGCGCTTTGGCCTTCAAGGCGCGGCGGCGACCCCCGACAGCGCGACGTAGTGTCGAACGCCAGCGATCGCCTCCGCGCTGCACAGGCGCAGTTGCCCGAAATGGCAGCCCTGTCGCAGCATATGTTTGCCGCCTTTGCCAGCGCTCCAACTCGATGGCGCAGTGGTTCGGTTCCACAATCCGGGACATGAGCCGACAGACCGGCATTCAGGCCACCGCTCGGCTATGCGAGCGCACAAGGTTTGACCTAGCGCGCCACCTGAAATGCTGTTCAGGGCGCGCGAAATATTGCCAAAGGTGGTCATCGGCGGCTCCAAGGAAGTGCGGACAACATGCGGTCGTGTCTGAGGGCGTACTATCCTTTGATGAAGGCGAGCAGGTCAGCATTGACCTGATCCTGGTGCGTGGCCGTGATCCCGTGGGGCGCGCCGGGGTAGTAGATATCCTTTGCGCCTTTGATCAGTCGGGCCGACTTGACTGCCGAGTCCTTGACGGGGACGATCTGGTCGTCCTCGCCATGCAGGACCAGGGTTGGTACGTCGAACTTTTTGAGGTCCTCGGTAAAATCGGTCTCGGAGAACGCCTTGACGCTTTCGTACGCGTTGACGAGACCCGCCTGCATGCTCCAGAGCCAGAACTGATCCAGAGTCCCCTGGGAAACCTTAGCGCCCGGCCTGTTCGCGCCATAAAACAACGGTGCGAGGTCCCGGTAGTACTGCGAACGATCCTTGACGAGGCCAGCCCTTATGCCGTCGAATACCTCGATCGGCAGGCCTTCCGGATTGGCCGGCGTCTTCACCATGATCGGCGGAACAGCGGCGATAAGAACAGCCTTGGCCACCCGCTTCGTCCCGTGCCGTCCGATATAGCGAGCAACCTCGCCTCCTCCGGTGGAATGGCCGACCAGCGTGGCGTCCCGGAGATCCAGCGCCTCGATCACGGCTGCAAGATCGTCCGCATAGCCGTTCATGTCGTTGCCGGACGTCGCCTGGCTCGATCGGCCATGGCCGCGCCGGTCATGCGCAACGACGCGAAAGCCGTTATGGGCAAGAAAGAGCATCTGGCCGTCCCAGGCGTCGGAATTCAGCGGCCAGCCGTGCGAAAATGTGACGACAGGACCCTTGCCCCAATCCTTGTAGTAGATTTCGGTGCCGTCCTTGGTCGTGATGGTGCTCATCGTCTTGGTTCCTTTGATTGAGGGGGGAAGAGGAAAGCTTTTGTTTTCGGCTCGTTGCCGAAGCAGCGCGGGGCAGTCCGGCGGCTACCGTAGAGATCAGGCCTGCCAACAAGACATCGCGGCGAGATCCGCCGACGGAGAAAAGTCCGTCTTTGTTCATCATGTCCATCCATGTGCTTTGAACATCATGCTCACCATCACGACCGTCGAGTCGGCCTGTGCGGTCGCGTTCGGGGAGGAGCGAGCGAGGAGCGGTAGAAACGCGACGGTCGTGATGGCTTGCGAGGAACAGGATGCACCGATCCGGGCCGCGAACCTATTCTACGGAAGCATCTGTCATACGATGCCAAGGTGCAGGGCAGGCACGCCGAGGATAGGGGCGGGCCAAGGCAAGCTCTTATAGACAGACGTCAATTTAGGCTTGGGTAGCGGCGCGGGGACCGACGCGGCATGGCCGGCGTCAGTTGTTGTTGCATGGAATGTTGCGAGTTTGTCGGTCAGGCTGGGGCCGCCAGGGAGCGCCGCTCAATGGTAACCGATGTTGGCGCGGGCCTTGCCGCGAAACACCCAACAGGACCACCGATATACATCAGGATCACCCGCATCAGCACGAGCGTACCGACAGCAGGAAGGCCTGGGCGCGCAGAGGAAGCAATTTCCCGCAGCCTAAAGCAGCCGGGCGCGCCGGGCGATCCTATTGGATGGGGCATGGATCGGCTTGTGCCAAATTCTAGGCCTGGCGCATCGGCGCGGGCAGCGTTTCCCATGTCCTGATCAGCTCACCGATGGAAGCGGCCTCCATCTTGCGCATGACATTGCCGCGATGCAGCTTGACCGTCACTTCACTGATCCCGAGGTCGAAGGCGATCTGCTTGTTGAGGCGTCCGCGCGCCACTTCTCGCAGAACCTCGCGCTCGCGCGGCGTCAGCGTCTCGACCCGCTCTACATTGCGCTTGACGATCACCGCATCCGCCCGCCGCTTGGCGTCCACCGCAATGCCCGTGATCACGGCGTCAAGCAGCGTTTGATCCCGCACCGGCTTGGTGAGAAAGTCCACGGCGCCGGCCTTCATCGCTTGGACAGTCATCGGGATATCGCCATGCCCGGTCAGGAAGATGATGGGTTTGGGGTTGCCGTTTTTCGCAAGATGGTGCTGCAGATCGAGACCGCTCGTCCCTGGCATGCGCACGTCGAGGATCAAGCAGCCGGGACTTTCCAACACATCGGCGTCAAGCAATTCGCGGGTCGAGGTAAAGCTGACCGGCAGGAAACCCGCCGACAGGATCAATTCCGACAGCGCCTCCCGAACAGAGGCATCATCATCAACAATAATGACCAGCGGCTGCTCGGCTTCAGCCCTCCGCTGCTGTGATGACGGCGTCGATCTCCGTAATGGCAATTGGTCAACTGTCATGTTTAGGCTCCGTTTTTGGGTTGCGTAAAGCATCGCCGATCGCCGCAAGCAGGGCCTGGCCATCGAAGGGCTTGCAGAAAAGCCCGCCCCCAATGCCCTTGGCGCGGTGCTGATCCACTATCTCGTGGCGACCGGTGATCAGGAACACAGGCAGGTCCGGACGCGCCTTCTTGACCAGGTCACGAAGTTCAAAGCCGTCCATGCCGGGCATCCCGATGTCGGTGATGAGCATGTCCAATCCAGACAGGCCGCTGACCAGCAATGCCCCCGGCGACGAGAAGCTGCGGGCCACATAGCCGGCGGACTCCAAGAGGTCCTCCAGCGACTCGAGCAGTCTTGGGTCATCGTCGACAATCGCAACGACAGGCCTCCGCTTGCTCACCCTCAGCTCCCCCCTGCCCGGCGCGAGTGCGTGATCGGTATTCCCAATCGCTCGGCGATGCGCACTAGGTCGGCGAGCGACGCCGCGATCATCTTCTGCATGACGTTCCTTCTATGAATTTCCAGCGTAACTTCGCTGATCCCTAGTTCAGCGGCGGCCTGCTTGTTGAGCAGGCCGCTGACCACCAGCGGCAGCACCTCACGTTCGCGCGGCGTCAGCTCAAGATAACGTTGCTTCAACACGCCCAGCTCGGCGCGCTCCGATCGCTGTACCCGATCCTGGGCAATCGCCGCATGGATTGCGGCCATGAGGTCTGCATCGCTGAAGGGCTTGGTCAGGAAATCCACGGCGCCGTGCTTGATCGCACGCACCGAGGACGGGATATCGCCATGTCCTGTCAGGAAAACGATCGGCGGATGATCGCCCTCGGCAATCTGTCGCTGCAGATCGAGGCCGTTAATATCCGGCAACTCGATATCGAGGATGAGGCAGGCAGGGACGTCCGGCTTGTCAGCGCGGATATAATCGCCCGCCGATCCGAACGCTGTGGCACGCAGGCCATGTGCGGCCAGCAGTTCACTAAGCGCCTCCCGGATGCGTTCATCGTCATCTACGATAAAGACAATTTGGCCGTCCGTCGTCATGACGCCGCTTCCATTTCAACCGGCAACGTGAAGATAAACGTCGCTCCACGTGGTTCGTTCTTCTCGACCCATAGACGCCCGCTGTGCGACTCGATGATCGAACGGCAGATCGCCAGTCCCATGCCCATCCCTTGCTCTTTCGTGGTAAAGAACGGTTCGAATATCCGGTCGGGAAACTCGACGCCCCGGCCGCGATCTCTGACTTCGGCCTGGACAACATCCCCGATATGGCGCACGCGGATGCTGATAACTCCGTCATCCGCACCAGAGTCCATCGCCTCGATGCCGTTGCGAATGAGATTGACCAGAACCTGCTGGATCTGGACGCGATCGAGCGCGACTAGCGGAACGTCGCTTTCGACATCAACGCTGATGCGAACGCCCCGCCGCATCGCTTCCTCGGTCACGAGGTCGCGTGCCTCTGCGATGACACTGCTGAGCGCGGCATTGGTCCTCGTCTCGGTGGATTGCTTGAACAGCGCGCGGATGCGGCCGACGACGTCCGCCGCCGAATTGGCGTCCCGGATAATGCGCTCGGCCGTAATCTTCGCGCGTTCGACGTTCGGCGGGACGGCGCCCAGCCAACGGTGGCATGCATGGGAATTGGCGACGATCGCGGCCAGCGGCTGATTCACCTCGTGCGCGATCGAAGCGGAAAGCTCGGCGAGACTTGCAGCCTGAGTGGCTTGCGCGAGTTTGTCGGAGGCTTGTCGCAGCGCTTCCCGCGCGCGCACCTCTTCGTCGATGTCGAGGGAAACCCCGTACCATTGCACAACCGCCCCGTCTTCATCACGCCGCGGCTCGACCCTGCACTCCGCCCAGCGATAGCCGTCTGTTTCGCGCCAACGAAACCGCATCGCGGAACCGCCGCCTGTTTCGAAACAAGTCAGCAACGTGCGCAGCACCTCGGGAGCATCTTCGGGATGAACCAGTTCTTGCAGCAATTCCTCGATGCGCGGCTCTCCGAGTGTTTCGACATTGGCGATGACGGCGCGGAAATGGTCTTGGTATCGCTTGTTGAAGTAGACCGGCCCGCCGGTCGGCACCGCGCTCCAAATGCGGACCGGCACAGCGTCGATCATCTGCTGAAGCTGCAATTCGCTCCGCCGCAGCGCCTCTTCGGCTTGCATCTGATCGTCTATGTCGTGACAGAGGCCGTACCACTGCACGATCAGGCCAGCGTGATCGCGCATCGGCTCTGCCCGGCTCGACATCCAGTGATAGACGCCATCGGCGCGGCGCAGGCGATACCTCATGGAGAAGCGCTCGCCGGTAGCAAGGCAGTGACTGAGCGTGTCGCCGAATGCTGCTGCGTCGTCCGGATGGACGGTGGCCGCTATCATCGCCGCCAGCCGGCCGATGCCCTGTTTGTCCAAATCCGTTACGTCAAGGCCGAGAAAGTCGACCATTCGCTTGTTGAAAAAGGTCGGCTCGCCGTCCGGCGTCAGGCGCCAAACGTGGCTCGGAACCATGTCGACAAGCTGCGAGAGCTCCCGCTCCCGGTCGCGCAATGCCTCCTGCGCGCGCACCTCATCGTCGATGTCGATGCTGGCCGTGTACCATTGGACGATCGCTCCACTCTGGTTCCGCAGCGGCTCGGCGCGGCCCTCCCTCCAGCGGTAGACACCGTCAGCGCGACGCAGGCGATACCGTATGGGATAGGGTTCGCCGGTGGCGAGTGAGCGGCTGAGCCATTCTCTCATCCTGGGTCCATCGTCGGGATGGACGGCTGCCGCGACTACGGTCGCCAGGCGGCTCGTGCCCGGCTTGTCCCAGCCCGCGATGTCGTTGAGGCCGATATAGTCTGTCGTGCGCTTGCTGAAGAAGGTTGGTTCGCCGTTGGGCGCCATGCGGGCAATGTGAGCGGGGATCATTTCGACCAGCAACGAGAGTTCTCGCTCCCGCTCCCGCAAGGTCTCCACACTTTGGCGCAAAGTGAGCACCGCCGCCTGATGCTGCCTGGAAATGGCGGCCACGACGAGCGCCGAAAATGCAGAGATGCCCAGAAAAAGCTGCAGCATGATCTGGTTGTGCTTCTGGGACTCGGGATCGCCGGCAAATTGGCTGGCGCCGGATATCGTGAATACTGCCGTGATCAGAGCGAGAACGGTCAATGCTACGGCGGCGCCTCGGAACTCAAAGCGCACCGCGGCCCAAAGAAGAGGCGGCATGATGATGTAGGCGAACGGCAGATAGCCGCTCAAGGAAAGGGCGGCGATCCCAAGAAAGATCAGCCCTAGGACGCAAGCTTCCATCCACCGCGCTGCCGAGAGCTGCGCCTTGCCGCGCCAGTTCTGGAACACGACCAGCGCCAGTGGCGCTACGATCAGGACTCCTGTCGCGTCTCCGATCCACCACAGCGGCCAAGCCGTCGCAAAGCTTTGCGATTGTATGCCAAACCACGCAAGCGCCGCACTTCCGACCGTGGCGCTTGCAACCGGCGCAACTCCAGCGGCCAGTACGACGAACGCGAGGACGTCCCGCAACGTTTCCAGCCGAACTGGGCGCTTGCAGGTCTGGTTCACAAGCCATGCGCCGGTCACCGCTTCAAGAGCGTTGCCGGCAAAGATCAGGAAGGCCGCGGGCAGCGGAGTGTGGAACCACAAGAAGTTGCTGAACAGTTCTGCCACACAGGCCCCCAGCACCCACCACGGCCAGCTATACCTGGAGGCGAAGACAAGCGTAGCGATGAAAAGCCCGCTCGGAGGCCAAATGGAAATCCCTGTTCCAGGTATGATTGCGAGCGACTGGGCGAAGCCGCAGCCCAGGACATAGGCCGTAATAAAAAGCCCCAGATGCAAGAATTGAGGACGGTGCGACCAGACGCGCGACAACCTGCCTCTTTCAAGATCGCTGATCATGTTGCCGCGAATCAGGCCCGGTTCATTCGTCGCGAAAGGTCGGCCACTTCCCGGTCCGGATCGGTCCAACTCATGCGTTAACGCGAGCGTTGCGTTGGAATCGGTCTCGCCAAGTGAGTTGGGCGCTATCGTCATCGGGTGCCCCTGACGGACAAACAAAATCTGGAGATTGTCGGCGCTTCGTGTAGCACTTGTTCTTGATAGCTGGACTGGGCGGACGGACTCACGTCGCCACCCTAATCCCGCCATGCCCCAACCGCACCTCATGGAAATCCATGCATTGCACGCGGCGGCGCCCCTTCACCGAGAGCCGAAAAACCAAGCGCTTACTGAGCGCCGCCGGTGGCCGAGGTGTCGCCCGACTTATTGCGCAGCTTTCGCTTCAACCGGGAGAGTGAAGATGAATGTCGCCCCACGCGGCACGCTATTTTCCACCCAAAGGCGTCCGCCGTGAGACTCAATGATCGAACGGGAGATCGCGAGCCCCATGCCCATCCCGTTTCCTTTCGTTGTAAAGAACGGCTCGAATATCTTGTTAGGACGTTCGATACCCGGGCCTCGGTCGCTGACCTCGGTCTGGATCGTGTCCTCTATCCGGTGCACGCGCATCCCAAGAACCTTGTCGCCCGCGGTGGTGTCCATCGCCTCCATGCCGTTGCGAATGAGGTTGACCAGGACCTGCTGGATCTGGACGCGATCGAACGCAACCAGCGGAAGGTTGCTTTCGACGTCGATGTCCATGCGAACGCGACGCCGCATGGCTTCCTCGGCCATAAGGTCACGGGCTTCCGCAACGACGCTGGGGATCGGCGTACTGGTTCTCATTTCAAGCGAAGGTCTGAACAAGGCACGGATGCGGCTGACGACATCCGCCGCCGAGTTGGCGTCGCGGATGATGCGCTCGGCCGTGATCTTCGCGCGCTCGACGTTCGGGGGCTCGGCGGACAGCCAACGGTGGCATGCGTTCGAGTTGGCGACGATGGCGGCCAGCGGCTGGTTCACCTCATGAGCGATGGATGCGGAGAGTTCGGCAAGGCTCGCCGCCTGACTCGCACGCGCCAGTCTCTCTTGTGCCAGTCGAAGCTCCTCTTGTGTCCGCACCTCATTTTCGATGTCGAGGCAGATAACGTTCCACTGCACTATGGCGCCTTCAGCATTGCGCATCGGCGCGGCACGCGTCTCGACCCAGCGATATTCACCATCGAAGCGCCGCAGACGGTGCCGTCGCGCATACGGCTCGCCTGTGGACAGACAATGGGCATATCTTTCCTTGACACCTGTCAGGTCGTCGGGATGAACACCGGCGTCGAGTGTGCCAGCCAGCCGCGACTTTCCCGCTTCGTCCAATTCCTCAAGATTGTATCCGAGGAATTCGCGGAGCTGCTGGCTGCGGTATATCGGTTCGCCATCCGGCGCGGCGCAATCGATCATTGCCGGCAGCGTTTCAACGAGCTGCCAGAGAGCGCGTTCTCTCTCGCGCAGCGCCGCTTCGACGCGCAGCTGATCGTCGATGTCGTGCGTAAGACCGTACCACTGGACAATGCGTCCGCCGTGATCCCGCAGCGGCTCCGCGCGGCCCTCCATCCAACGATAAACGCCATCGGCACGGCGCAGGCGATACCTCATGAAGAAGCGCTCGCCGGTGGCAAAGCAGCTGTCGAGTGCTTCCTTCAGGCTGGCTGCATCGTCGGGATGGACGACGGTGGCAATGAAGGCCGCCAGCAGGCTCATGTCCGGCTTTTCCGCGTCCGCTATGTCCAGGCCGAGAAAATCTATCAGGCGCTTGTTGAAGAAGGTCGGCTCACCGTTGGGGGACAGCCGCCAGAGGTAGCTCGGAACCATGTTGACGAGTTGCGAGAGCTCTCGTTCCCGGTCGTGCAAAGCCGCTTGCGTGGTCACCAGGTCATGGATGTCGACGCTCACACCGTACCATTGGAGAATGCTGCCATCTTCGTCGCGCAGCGGCTCGGCGCGAGTCTCGGTCCAGCGATAGCCGCCGTCGGCCCGCCGTTGGCGATATCTCTGAACGTAAGGCACGCCCGTTGCGAATGAATGGCGGATCGCCTGCCGTGCGGTGTCGATATCGTCTGGATGGATGACGCTCAGCGACGGCGAGCCGTCCGGGGCCGTGATGTCATGGAGCGTGGCCCCGGTTACATCGGTGAACCGCTTGTTGACGTAGGATGGCGTCCCTTCCGGTGTCGTACTCCAGATCAAAGCGGGCACGGTGTCGATAAGCTGCTGAAGGCGCCGCTCACTTTTGCGCAACGCCGCCTGCGCACGCACCTCATCGTCGATGTCGAGAGAAACCCCGTACCACTGCACAACCGTTCCGTCGTCATCGCGCCGCGGCTCGACCCTGCACTCAGCCCAGCGATAGGTGCCGTCTTTTTCGCGCCAGCGAAACCGCATCGCGGAGCCGCCGCCAGTTTCGAAACAACTCAGCAACGTGCGCTGCACCTCGGGAGCATCTTCGGGATGAATCACCTCGTACAGCAACGTTTCGATTCCCGGCTCGCCGAGCGCGTCAAAGTTGGCGATAACGGAGCGGAAATGGTCCTGGTATCGCTTGTTGAAGTAGACCGGCCCGCCGGTCGGCATCACGCTCCAGATACGGACCGGCACGGCGTCGATCATGTGCCGAAGTTGTTGCTCGCTCTGCCGCAACGCCGCTTCGGCGTGCATCTGATCGTCTATATCGTGACAGAGGCCGTACCACTGGACGATGCGGCCGGCGTCATCGCGCATCGGCTCCGCCCGGCTCGACATCCAGCGATAGACGCCATCGGCACGGCGCAGGCGATAGCGCATGGCGAAGCTCGCACCGGTAGTGAAGCAACCGCGGAGTGCATCGCCGAATGCTGCCGCGTCGTCCAGATGAACGGCGGCCTGTATCATCGCCGCCAGCCGGCTCATGCCCGGTCGGTCCAGATCCGCTACGTCGAGGCCAAGAAAGTCAACCATGCGCCCATTGAAGAAGATCGGCTCGCCGTCGGGATCGAGCCGCCAGATGTGACTCGGGACCATATCCACGAGCTGCGAGAGTTCCCGCTCCCGGTCGCGCAATGCTGACTCGGCCCGCTTCTGGTCCTCAATGTCTATTGTCGTGCCGTACCATTGAATGATGCGCCCCTGGCTGTCGCGAAAAGGTCGTCCTGAGCTTCGAAACCAGCGATAGACGCCATCGGCGCGCCGCAGGCGATGCTCGGTATCGTAGGGATCGCCGGTTTCGAGGCAATGCCGCCATCTGGCGGCTACAGGATCATAATCGTCGGGATGGACAGCTCGACACCAGCTGAACTCATCGTTGTCTTCGGAGGTGTTGAGACCTTCATGCGTGTTGCCCATGAACGCCAGGGTATTTGGGCTGACATAGGTGAACCTTCCGATGGCATCGGCTGCCCACGCGTTGCCGGGCATGCTCTCGATGATTTGCAGCGCGAGCGTTGCTTCGGGGTCGATTTCGCCAAGTGAGTCGGATGCTGCTGTCATTGGCTTCTCCTGTCGGACAAAAAAGCCTGGGGAGGGTCAGCGCTTGATATAGCACTTGTTTTCAATATCTGGACAGGCGAACTCACCGCCTAAATCTAGTTCCGCCATGCCTCGGCTGCATCTCATGGAAATCCATGTATTGCGCGGAGATATCGCCGCTACGAGGCCCCTAACGATGGCCTTGCGTGAGGCTAACGCGGTGGAACGCGCAGCCCGGCGGCATCGAAGAGATGCATGCGCTCCGGCGGCAGAGCGAGGTTGATCGGCGGCCCTTGCGTTTCAACGCCCTGCTGCTTGAGAACGGCGATCAGTTTGCTGTCGCCGGCAATGGTGGCGTGGACAACGGTTTCCGGTCCCAACGCCTCGGCCAGCGTTACCCGCGCTTCCACCGATCCCTTGCTGCCATTCGAAAGTTGGATGTCGTGTGGCCGGATGCCAAGCGTCGCGTCGTCTCCCGGTTTCAGCGCGACCCCATCGGCCGGGATCGAGGCTGAGAGCCCGCCTGGACCTTCGACACGCACCTCGGCGCCGCTTGCCGAACGCACCTTCACCGGCAGCAGGTTCATCCGCGGCGCGCCGATGAAGCCGGCGACGAACAGGTTGGCCGGCGCGTTGTAGAGATCGAGCGGCCGGCCGACCTGTTCGATCCGCCCCGAGCGCATGACCACGATGCGGTCCGCCAGCGTCATCGCCTCGATCTGGTCATGGGTGACGTAGATCATCGTGGTTGCCAGCCGCCGGTGCAGGCCCGCCAGTTCAGCGCGCATGGTGATGCGCAGTTCGGCATCGAGGTTGGACAGCGGTTCATCGAGTAGAAAGGCGGTCGGATTGCGCACCACCGCACGGCCGATCGCCACGCGCTGCTTCTGGCCGCCCGACAGTTGACCGGGCCGGCGGTCGAGATAGGGAGCGATTTCCAGCATGCGCGTCGCTTCCGTGATCCGCGCGTCGATCTCGGCTTTGGGCATACGGATGTTTTCGAGGCCGAAGGCGAGGTTCTGGCGCACGCTCATGTGCGGGTAGAGCGCGTAAGACTGAAACACCATTGCCAGACCGCGCTGTGCGGCCGAAACGTTGGTGACGTCGACCCCGTCGATCTCGATCTTGCCGTCGGTCGGTCGATCGAGCCCGGCAATCAGCCGCAGCAACGTGGACTTGCCGCAACCCGACGGGCCGACGAGGACCAGCATCTCGCCGTCACCGACGTCGAGGTTGATGCCGTGCAAGATCTTCATCTTGCCGTAAGCGCGATCGATGTTGGTCAGCGTTATCCGTCCCATGACATCCTCACTTCAGCCCGGTGCCGGCAATGCCGGAAGTGATGTAACGCTGCAGGAAGACGAAGACGAGGACGACGGGGATCATCGTCACCACGGTCATCGCCAGGATGTAGTGCCACTGCACGTTTAGCTGGCCGGCATAGGTATTGAGGCCGACCTGGAGTGTGTAGAGTTCCTTGCGCGACAGCACCACCAGCGGCCACAGAAAGTCGTTCCAGCGCCAGACGACCGAGAAGATCGCCAGCACGGCGAGCGCCGGTGCTGCAAGCGGCAACACGATGCGCCAGTAGATCTGCCATTCGGAAGCGTTGTCCATGCGCGCCGCATCGAGCAGCTCGTCGGGGATGGTCAGCATGTATTGGCGCAGCAGGAAGACGCCGGTTGGCGTCGCCACGGTCGGCAAGATCACGCCCCACAGCGAATCGAGCAGCCCAACGGCGCCCACCACCGAATAGAGCGGCACCAGGATGACCGACAGCGGCACCATCAGCGTACCGACGATAACAAGCATCGTCAGATCGCGACCGCGGAACTTGTATTTCGACAAGGCGAAGGCGGCCATCGAATTGGTGAGCAGCGTGATCAGCGTCGCCATTGCCGTCACAAAAATCGAATTGCGCAGATAGCGCAGGAAGTCGAAATGGACGAAGGGCTCGGTGTAGTTCTCCGTCGCGAAGCCGATTTCGCGCACCGGCTGCCGGTCGGCGATGTTGATCTTGACGACATCGTTCGGCGCCTGCGGGTCCACCATCTGCGCCATGATGCCGATGCGCCGCACCTCGGCCAGCACCTTGGTCGAACCATCCGGCAACTTCACCCTGTATAGGGCCAGCGGCTTGTCGTAGCCTTCGACCGTCGCCTGTTGGCTGACATAAGGCATTATGGTCGGCGGGAACTCGGCGAGCTGTGCCGGCGTCTTGAATGACGAACCCACCAGCCAGACGGCCGGGCCGAACATGATGACAACACCGCCGAGCAGCCACAGCCAGCTCACGATATCCGTCCAGTGCCAGCCGCGACCGCCGCGCCGGCGGGTCAGGAATGTCACGACCCGGCTCATTCGCGGGCTCCTTTCCGCTCACCCCGGCGTCCGACCTGCAGCTGAACCAAGGTGAGCACGACCAGCACCAACCCCATCAGGATCGAAGCCGCCGAAGCCAGCCCCGGATTGCGCAACAGGGAGGCGAAGCCGATCTCATAGATGTACTGCGTGATATAGAGGGTCGAGGTTCCCGGCCCTCCACCCGTCAGCACATAGACTTCGTCGAAGATCTGCACGGCGCGGATCAGCGTCAGTACGATGACGACAAGCAGATTCGGCATCAGCAGCGGCAGCGTGATGCGCCAGAACACCCGCGCCGGCTTCGTGCCGTCCATCTCGGCCGCTTCGTAAAGGTCGCGCGGGATCGCCTGCAATCCGGCAAGCAGGATGAGCGTGTAAAAGCCCATATGTGCCCAGACCGAAACGCTGACGGCGGCGGTGAAAGCCCAGAAACGGTCCGTCAGCCAGTTGTGCGGCTCGCCGCCCAGATCATGGACGATCAGGTTGAGCAGGCCTTGGCGCTGCAGGATCCAACGCCAGATCAGGCCGGTGACGACAGGCGACAGCAGCACCGGAAAGAAGAACACCGCGCGCCAGAAGCTGCGCCCGACGATCTCGCGGTTGAGGATCAGCGCTGTCGCCATCGACACGGCCGTCATCAGCGCCACCTGCACGACGACGAACAGGCCCGTATTGTGCACGGCCTTCCAGAAGAGATCCTCGTGGCAAGTGGCAGTGTCCAGGTAGTTGCCGCAATCGAGCAGGCGGCGGTATTGCTCGAGCCCCACATAGGTTCGGTCCTGCAGGAAGTAGGCCGTTCCCGACGTGGCCGAATAGAAGAAGTTGATGATCATCGGCACCAGGACGAAAATGCCGAAGATCGCCATGTTTGGCGCGAGGAAGAACGCGGCCATGCCACCGGTGCCCGTCGCGCGCTGCCAGAACTTCAGCGGCACGTTGACGATCGATGCCAGCCAGACGACTGGCGCCGCGAGCGCGGCGCCAGTCCATGCCTTTAGTGTCGCGGCGGCGGTCACTTCGCCTCGGCAACCTTGTCGGCGATATCCTGGTCGATTCTGCCCCAGGCATCGTCGAGGCTGAGTTCGCCGGCCATCACTTGGCTGACGCGCGTCACCAGCGCGGCGAAGTAAGCGTTGGCCCACTTCCACGGCGGCAGCGCATCGGCCGCCGGCAGGGTTTCACCCGCCGCCTTGACGAACTTGTCGAGCGCCGGACCGACGTTCTTGTCGGCCGAGACCCATTTCAGCCCGCCCTTGTCTACGACGCCCTTGTGCGCGGGCAGAAACAGCGTGCGCTCGCTGAATTCTTTCACCACGTCTTCACGGGCCAGATAATCCATGACCTTGGCGACGTCCTTGGGATTCTTGGTGTATTTGATGGCAACCAGCGCCGCGCCGCCCTTCACGCCCGAACATCCTGCGGTACCGCAGGGCGAGCCGGTTGCCACCCAGTCGAAACTATCGCCGATCTTGGTCGACAGATTGGCGACCTGCCAGCTGCCCGAATAGTAGAACGGGATCTGGGCGTTGATGAAGTCGTCGGCGGCCGCGCGATAGGTCGAGCCTGCCGCCGACACCCAGGTATCCTTCAGCATCAGGCCCTTGGCGGTCCAGTCGACGAGCTTGCCGACGAACGCCTTGGTGCCGTCGTCCACTTTCGCCGGCATGCCATCGGGGCCGATATAGTTCGCTCCGAAGGAGACATTCGGACCCGAAATGCGGTGACCGGAACGGTCGATGGCGAAGGCAGCCGGAAGCTGCTGGCTCTTCGCCACCTCGGCGGCGGCGGCGATCCAGTCGTCCCAGGTCGCTTTGTCACCGGGCAGCGGCACGCCGGCCTGTTCGAACAGCGTCTTGTTGGCGAAGCCGCCAGTGAGCGTGAGCTGGGTCATGAAACCCGGGATGGCGTTGGAGCCATCGGGGCGCATCCAGTCCAGCGTGTCAGCGAAATTGGCCTCCCAATATTTCGGATCGGCCACCAGTGGCCTGAGATCGAGCCAGTGCTGGGCAAGCTCCTTGATGTTCGTGACGCGAGCGATGTCCGGCCCCTGGCCGGCTTCGAGCTGGATGGGCAGCTGCTCCTGGATCACCTTGTAGGCGACGTTGTCGAGCGTGACGTGGATCTCGGGATTGTCCTTCATGAAGCGGTTCAGAATGTCCTGGATGACATCGCCCTCGACACCGTCCGAATACCACATGATGCGCACGTCACCGGCAAACGCGCTGGTCGATGCGAGCAGACTGACCGATAGCGCGGCCAGCAAAGTGCGGGTCTTATTCATGCTTGGTCTCCTCCTTTAGCGGGGCGGCGCCCCGATGGTTCAAGCGGCCACGCCCTCTCCTCTTGAGCGTCGCAGCCGATTTCCTCCCTACTCTCTTTGCTTCATGCGCATCGCCTCACCGCGCACGGTCCAATTGGCCGGATCGAGTGTACGTCCCTCAGCCACAATCCTTGCGTCGGCCAGGAAATGCACCGTGCCGTACTCCGGATCCTCGGCGGTCAACTCGCCGTCTGGACCCGACCGCACAGACAGGCCGGCAAAGGCGCCCGCCCACGCGTCGAGCGCCGGCAGATTGGCATTCCGATCACCGAGGCGGACGATCCATGTCGTCCTGCGTCCCGCCGCCCGCAACTCGTTGCCGGCGGTCGGGCCGGCCACGACCTGCGTGAGCGGAACATCCGTCTTCAACATGACGAAGGCGTCGCCAGATTGCGCGAGCGCCCGATCGCCACCCACTTGCACGGCATCGAAGGCACTTGCGGGGAACCAGGCGTGTGAAAAGTCGGGCTGTTCATCCGAGCAGGAGAAGCTGACTATGGCGAGGTCGCGGTATTGGTGAAGCCGGGGCAAAGTGCCTGAGCCGCCCCAATATGATGGTCTGCCATATCCCGACTGCAGCACTTCGCCGGGGTGGTTGATCCAGATCTGCGCATCCGGATTCTTGCCCAGCCGGGCGTGAATGACGGTTTCCTGATAGCCCCATTGGTTCCAGCGGTAGCCAGCGGCGCTGCCCATCGCATGGTTGCGCGTCTTATAGTGGTAGAGCCGCGCGAAGCGGTCTTGTCCCTGCGCGAAAGTCCATTCCCACGCCGTATCGTCGGTGAGGGAAGCAATTGCAGCCAACCCATCGGGAACGCTCAAATCGTGATCCCGCAGACAGAGTGCCAGCTGCGGCAGCGCGTGAAAGCGCATGCCGTAATTGCCCTTGCCCCAAAGCATGCGGCAGATGCCGGATAATTCCAGGGAACGCGCGGCGCGCAGCGTGTGCTCATAGGAGCGGCCCTGCGCCCCGGTGAGAATGCCGCGGTGCGCCGAGCGGGCGACGAGTTCAAGCAGGCGTATGATTGCCTTGCCGACACGTTCGGCGATGTCCTTGTCCGGGGCCAGCGCGTAGAGCGCGCACAGGCCCTTGAGGTCGATCGGGAAATAAGGCGCCGAGTTGAACTCGGCCATCTCCCATGCCTCGAAATGGTCGAGCCAGGCGCGTACACGCGCGGCTCCAACCGCGGACTGTTCGCGGCCAAGGCGGCCCGACCGCACGAACCGCACATCAGGCAACAGGCCCCCGGCAATATAGGCGGCGGTGTGGAAGAGCAGCGCGTGGTTCTCGGAGAAGTACCACTGCACATCATTGCCGGGCTCGTCCATCCAGTAGCGATAGCCGAGGATGGCGTTGTCGACGCGCGCGCGCAGGCTCGCTTCCAGCCGATCGCCATAGGCCTTGCGGCACCACAGCAGCGGCACCAGGATGAAGTCGGCGCAATCGTGACAATCCTCGATCGCCGGCAGCGTGCCGGAGATCATGGCGTCGGTCTCGGCGCCCTGCCGCCCGATCGCCAGGCGCGCCAGCGCGCGCACGGTGTCGGCCTCGGCGTGACCGGCGACCTCGCGCAGGGCTTCATCTATACGCGCGGTAAGCGTTTCCGGCGCATCGCCCTGACGGCGCGCGTGGCATATCTCGACGCCGAAGACACGCGATACGGAATGGTCTGCGACCGTCAGCGCCACCTTGAAATGGCGAAAGTCGGCCGGCAGCTGCTCGGTATCGGCGATCGGCAGCCGCGTCTGGCCCGCCGGCAGATCGAAGGCGAAGCGCACCGGCGTCTCGATCGACATGAAATCGCCTTCGATCTCGATCTCGACTTGCGCGTCGCGCGGCAGGGCCACGCCGGTGACGAGCGCCACCTCGCCGCCGTCATAGGCGGGACGGTCGAAATGCATGTCGTCAAGGGCTGCTTCCATCGCATCGGCAACGCCGCTCTCGACTTCGATCGGCAGTGCCACCGAAGCAGCCGGACCGGATAGATAATCGAGCTGGAAATAGTAGCGGGCGTCGCGCTCTGCGAGATCGTCGAACCATATCCGGACGTCGTTGCGGCCGGCCTTCAGCGCGATCTTGAAATGCTCTGCACTTTCCAGATTGCGGCCGTAGGGCGCCATCCAGCCGGCTTCCTCGCCATTGGCAAAGAGTGTGGCGCCGCCGCATGTGCGCAGCCGCACCAGCGCCTCGCCAGTCGAGGCCGCCTCGATGGTGGTCTCGGCCCAGGTTCCAAGCACCGTCGGCCGGAACCAGAAGCCCGATAGGTCGATGCGCGGCGAGGCGAAGGGCAGCCAGATGCGCTCGGCGCCGAATTCGGCGCTGACCTGTGGTCGCTTGCCGCGTCGTTCCGCTGCGAACTGCGCGCGGCACGGATATTCATGGGGAATGAAATTCTTGTGCTTGGTCAGGAAGAAGAAGGGATCCATCTCGCCTTGCATGGGCTGGTCGGCCACGTCGTAGCGTTGCTCGGCGATAGACCCGAGCCGCCAATAGACGATTGGCTGCCCCGCCATGAGCGGCCGGCGCAGCGTAAAGTCCGTCCGAACGCTTTGCGCGGCCTCGCTCATCGCAAATCCTTCACGGCAACTGGATCGACATCGGTGTAGGCCTGGTTCTCGCCGGTCATGCCCCAGACGAAGGCATAGGGGCCGGTCCCGGCACCCATATGGATAGACCAGGCAGGCGACAGGACGACGTCGCCGTCAGCGACCATCAGGTGGCGCGTCTTGTCTGGCCGGCCCATCAGATGGATTACACGGTCGGCCTCGGCGAGGTCGAAATAGCAATAAGCTTCCATGCGCCGCTCATGCAGATGCGGCGGCATGGTGTTCCACACACTGCCCGGCGCGAGGTCGGTGATCCCCATCAGCAAGAGGCAGGACGGGGCCACTTCGGGATGGATGTACATACGCAGCGTGCGCCTGTTCGCGCGGGCCTCCTCGCCGAGCACAAGCGGCCTGGCTTCGCTGCTGACGATGAGACGGTGCGCAACATCGGCGCCGGCCGGCACCGAGTTCATGTAGAAGCGTGCCGGCCTCTCCGGATCGTCGCTCTCCAGCGTCACCTCACGCGCTCCACGTCCGACATAGACGATGTCGCGGTTAGCCACGTGAAAGCGCCGGCCGTCCACCGCGACCGTGCCATTGCCGCCGAGATTGGCGATGCCCATCTCGCGCGCGTCAAAGAAGAGCGGGGTGCCGACTTCGGCCCCGTTGCCGAATGCCAGCGGGTTGGCCAGCGGCATCGCGCCACCGAAGATCATGCGGTCGACATGGGTGTAGACGAATTCGATCGCGCCAGGCCGGAACAAGCCGTCGACGAGGAACTCGGCCCTCAGCCGGTCCGTGTCCATGCCGGCAATATCGCCCGGCGACGCGCCATAGAGCGTCCGCATCACGCCGCCTCCACCTTCGACTGCAGATGCCGCGCCCCTTCGGTCAGGCACAGAATGGCCAGCGCCTGCCCGTAGCCCGTCGGATGGATGGGTATATCGCGATAGAACTGCAGGTCGGCGCCCATGCGTGTGCCATAGGACACGTTCGCCACCACACCTTTGTCATCGATGTTGGCCACCACGGCTTCCAAGGCGCGGAGGCCGGCGGCACGGCACTCTGTCGAGCCGATTCCGAGCCGCGCGGCCTTCATCAACCCGTAGCCGAAGCCGGCCGTGGCGGAAATCTCCTCGTAAGACATCGGGTCGTCGAGCAGAGTGTGCCATGCGCCCGAACCTGCCTGCACCTCGAGCAGGGCGTTGATCTGCGTGTCCAGCACGCCGAGCAGATAGGCCCGGACCGAAGGTGCAATTTCGGCGAACTCCACCAGTTCGAGAATACCGACGGTAATCCAGGCATTGCCTCTCGCCCAACGCGCACGGGCGAAATTGTGCCGTCCCGCGAACGTCCAGCCGTGAAACCACAGCCCTGATGCCGGGTCAGCGAGATAACGGGCGTGAACCAGGAATTGCCTTTCTGCTTCCTCGACGAAGCGACGCTGGCCGGCAGCCTGGCCGTAGGATGCGAGGAACAGCGCCACCATGAACAGCGTGTCGTCCCACAATTCGTCGTCGTTGACCCGGTCCGAAACATCATGCTGGAAACCGCCTTCGGGCGTCCGCGGCAAGGCGATGACTACCTGCTCGGCCCATTCGCGCAGGACCGGCTCGAAGCGCGGCTGGCGCCGCCGTCGCCACAATTCGCTTAGCGCCAGCAGAGGCGCGGTGGTGTTGACGTTCATCGCCGGGAGACCGGCAGCGATGCGTCGATCGTACCAGGTCTCGATCGTCTGCAGCAGCCGATCGTCGCCGGTCTGCGCCCACAGCCGAACCAGCCCGTAGAGCCCCACGCCTTGTGGCCATTCCCAGCTGTCGAAGCTGACATAGTCGCCCGGCGTGCCGTCGAGATTAGGCTCATGGAACCGCCCGTCATGACGCAAGCCGGTCATGCCCGCCACGAGGCTGGCAAGCGCGGAATTCAGGCGTTCGGCCGATAGCGGCATCACTCCTCCCGTTTCTCCCGCTTCATCAGAACTGTTTCACAGCCATTTTTCTTGCGCAATCTGAAAATTTTTGCATTAATCGGATGACTTTGCCGGAGATAACGAAGCGGATGAATATCCAGGGCAAGCGCGGCCGCCCCAGCCGCCGCATTCGACTTGAGGAGATCGCGGCGCGTTGCGGCGTGTCGGTCAGCACCGCCTCCCGTGCGCTGAGCGGCGTCGGCGGCGTGAGGGATGAGCTTCGCACCAGGATCATCGAAACGGCGAAGTCGATGAACTACGCCATTCCCGCCTCGGTTGCCGGCCGCAAGGTCATCCTGGCCGCAAGCAGCGTGGCAATGGTGGACAGTGCCCGCAATCAGTTCACCTACCATGTCCTTGATGGACTGAACGAGCGTGCCCGGTTGCTGGGCGTCGAACTGGTGACCCGGCCGGTTTCGGCGCCCGAGGACGAAATCGCGCTGCTGCGTGAATCCGAGCGCGACGACAGCGTCGCCGGTTGCCTGTTTCTGACGCTGGACGATGACGATGTGCTGACGCTGACAGCCGGCTTCGCTAAGCCGATCGTGCTCGTCAACGGCGACGATCCCTCGATGCGCCATTCGAGCGTGACGCCCTGCAATCGCTCTGGCGCCATGCTTGCCGCGCAGCATCTGATCGGCCTTGGCCACCGCCGCATCCTGTTCCTGATGCGGCGTGGCCGGCGCACAATCGAGCGGCGCTATGAAGGTTGGCGCGACGCGCTGATCACGGCCGGCATTGCCGGCTTCGACGACTTTGTGGTCGAGGTGCAGGACTGGCTGCCGGAACTTGCGAGCAGAGCCGTGACCAAGCGCATCGCGGCCCGCGGCCTCGATTTCACCGCCGTGCTGACGGCCGGCGACAGCCTGGCGTTTGGTGCCATCGCCGGCGTCCAGGAGGCCGGATATTCGGTGCCTGGCGATGTGTCCGTGGTCGGTATGGACGACTTGCCGCTCGCTGCCTTCTGCAACCCGCCGCTGACGGCGATGCACATTCCCATGCGCGAGATCGGATCGGCAGCACTTAGCCTGCTGCTCGACGACATGGCCCATTCGGGGTCGCCGCCGCGCCGCGTCGAGCTTGCCTGCAATCTCGTGGTGCGCCAGTCGACGGCACCAGCCCGGAGCGGCGCCGGCGGTCATCAACTGGCCTCTTGAGCGCGCGACTTGCCGCCAGCAAAGAGCAACGGCAAACCCTCTTGCGTCTCCAGTTCAAGGACACGTCCAAGCAGGATCATATGGTCGCCAGCCGGAAAGCGGTCGGCGACGCTGCATTCGAACCGCGCCAGTGCGCGCGGCAGCAATGGCACGCCGTGCTCGCTCCACGACAGGTCAAGATCGGCAAAGTCCGTCCCCGACTTCGAAAAACGCCAGCACAGATCGATTTGATCTTCCGCCAGCACGTGAATGGCGTAGTGCGCGGAATTAGCGAAGGCTTCGAACCGGCGCGAGTGGCGGCCGATTGACCAGAGCACCAGCGGCGGATCGAGCGACACGGATGAGAAGCTGTTGGCAGTGATTGCGACCGGGCCGTCGGCCGTGCCAGTGGTGACGACCGTGACGCCGGTGGCGAAGCGCCCGAAGGCATTGCGCAAAAGGCGTCGATCGCACACGACATGCTCCATCAGCGGCGCTCCCCCGTTCCCAGTGGTGTCGCTGGAATCCGTTCCGGCACCCGGCCATAGGCGTGCGGGAGCGAGCATGTCTTGAGCTGGGGCAGCACCTTGGTGCCGAAATGGCGCGCCTCGTCGAGATGCGGGTAGCCGGAAAAGATGAAGGCGCGGATCCCCATCTTCATATACGCCTCGATTTCCGACAGAACCTGATCGGTCGAGCCCACCAGCGCCGCGCCGCAGCCAGAGCGCGCTCGCCCGACGCCCGTCCACAGATGCGGCTCGACATAGCCTTCGGCATCGGCGATCTGGCGGTTCCTGGCCTGGTGCGATACGCCGAGCGATCGGGCGTCGAGCGCGCGCTCGCGGATCGCCCTGCCCTGCTCGTCGTCCAGCTTCGAAACCAGCTCCCGGGCATATTCCTTTGCCTCGGCCTCGGTGTCGCGCACGATCATGTGGACGCGCAGGCCGTAATCGAGCGTCCGCCCATGGCGCTCGGCGCGTTCGTGGACGGCTTTCATGCGGCCGGCAAGTTCCACCCTGGTTTCAGGCCACATCAGGTAGACGTCGCACTGTTCGGCGCAAAGCTCGAGTGCGTCGGGCGAATAACCGCCGAAATAGAGCAGCGGACCGCCGTTTTGCTGATAGGGCTTCGCCGGCGCCGTCGAGAGCCCCTTGAAACGATAGACCTCGCCCTCGAAATCGATGCTGTCCCTGGTCCAGGCCTGGCGCAGTATCTGCACCACCTCGCGCGAACGCTGATAACGGTAGGCGCTGTCGGCTGTCTCGCCCGGAAAGTCGGACGAAATGATGTTCACCGTCAGCCGGCCTTCCAGCATGTGATCCAGCGTCGCAATCGTGCGCGCCAGCATGATCGGCTGCATCTCGCCGCAGCGCACAGCGGCGAGCAGATTGATCTTCGAGGTGATCGGCGCACAGCCGGCAACGAAGCTCAGCGTGTCCTGGCCGACCTGATAGGACGACGGACACAAGATGTTGCGGAAACCGAGTTCCTCGGACGTCTTCACGATCTCGGAGCAATGCGCCCAGCTTGAGCGCAGCGCGCCGTCCGGAACGCCGAGATATCGATAGTCGTCCGAGCAGAGTGCGGCGAACCACGAGACTTCGGCAGCTTCGAGATCCGGCGAGGTGATTGGGACGATGCTCATTGCTACTCTTCAGAAAAGACGTCCGGGCCACTCTTCAATGACCTCAGGAGCTGCGAATGGGGCTTGCGTAGCATTCGTTTTTGTGTAGATCAATACTGTATCAATTTTGGAGCCAAACCCGAAACCGGGATGCGATTGGAACACCGGATGCATTTGACAAGGGCGGACCCCGGCCACCGATCCAGCCAGATGCGCGGCCCCTTGCCTGTGCACTTGCAGACCAGCGAAATGCTGATCCGCGAAATCGCGGCCGGACGGCTGGCCGACGGGGCGCGGCTGCCGCCCGAGCGCGCGATGGCCGCGAGCCTCGGGATTGCCGTCGGCACGCTCAGGCGGGCGCTGGCAGATTTGACCGAAAAGGGCCTTCTCGACCGCATCCAGGGCTCGGGTAACTATGTGCGGACGCGCGGCGACTTGCTCGGGATCTATGCTTTCTTTCGCCTGGAGCGTATCGGTGGCGGCGGCCTGCCGAGCGCCGACGTGCTATCCGTCGAGCGACTGCCCAAGCCAGCCGACCTGCCGAAATTCGGCAGCGCCGGCGAAGCCCATCGTATACGCCGGCTGCGGCGGCTCGACGGCGAGCCGGCCGCGGTCGAGGAGATCTGGCTCGACGTCAGCCGCGCCGAGCGGCTCAAGCGCGAGGACCTGTCGGAATCCCTCTATCTCCACTACCGGCTCGCGCTCGGCTTTTCGATCGTTCGCGCCGAAGACCATGTCGCCGTCGCGCCTGCGCCGGACTGGGCCCCGCTCGAGTTCAGGCCACCGCCGGGGACGGTCGTGGGTTTCATAGAACGTATCGCCTGGGCCGGCGACGGCGCCAGCGCGGAATATTCCCGCAGCTGGTTCGATCCGGGCGCGGCGCGGTACGTCACACGTTTCAGATAGGCCGGAGCAAGAGGCAGCGTGACCAGATCATCGATCGGCTACGGCATCATCGGCTGCGGCATGATGGGCCGCGAGCATATCCGCAACATCGCTCTGTTGCCCGACGCGCATGTGGCCGCGATCTTCGAGCCGGACCCCGGCATGTTGGCGGCGTCACTGGCGGCGGCGTCAGGCGCGCGATCGGCGGCATCGATCGCCGAGCTGCTGGCGATGGACGAGGTGGACTGCATCTTGATTGCCAGCCCCAACCACCATCACCTCAGTCAGATGGAGGAGATCGCCGCACTTCGACCACTGCCGGTGCTGGTGGAAAAGCCGCTCTTCACCGCGGCCGCCGACGAGAGGCGGATCGCGGCGTTGAAAGCTCGGCTTCCGCTCGTCTGGGTGGCCATGGAATACCGCTATATGCCGCCCGTCGCCGCCTTCGTCGAGCAGGCGCGCCACGCCACCGGCGGCATCCGCATGCTGACGGTCCGCGAGCACCGCTTCCCGTTTCTGGCCAAAGTCGGCGACTGGAACCGCTTCAACCGCAACACCGGCGGCACGTTCGTCGAGAAGTGCTGCCACTTCTTCGACCTGATGCGGCTGATCCTCGGATCGGACCCCGTCCGCGTGATGGCGAGCGCTGGACAGGCCGTAAACCACCTCGACGAACGCTATGGCGGTGAGAGGCCGGATATCCTTGACCATGGCTATGTGCTGGTTGATTTCGCGAGCGGCGCGCGCGCCATGCTGGAACTGTGCATGTTTGCCGAGAGCAGCCGCTACCAGGAGGAACTCTGCGCTGTCGGTGGCGACGGAAAGATCGAATGTCTGGTGCCCGGCCCAGGCCGGTTCTGGCCGACCCACCTTGGCCCTGCGCCAGTGCCCCAGTTGATCGTCAGTCCGCGCAATCCGCCTGGACCGCGACTGCTGGAGATTCCCGTTGACCCCCGGCTGCTCGAGGCAGGCGACCATAACGGTTCGACCTATTTCGAGCACGCCCGCTTCACCGCTGCGGTGCGCGGACAAGGCAAAGTGGAAGTGACCTTGCAAGACGGCTGGTGGGCCGTCGTCATGGGTCTTGCCGCCGAGAGATCGGCCCGCGAAGGCCGCGCCATCGAACTCGCCGGTGAATTCGCATTGCCGACCTAAGGCTAACCACGCATTCACCGGACCACCGAGTCAGATGCGCCGACCGGTTGCTGCGTCGAACAGATGCGCACATGCACGGTCGATTTCGATCCGCACCCCTTCGCCTTGCTTGAGCGCAAGCCTTTCTCGGAAGAGGCAGGAGATTTCTTCACCGGAGCAGTCGACCCTGGCGAAGATTTCCGAGCCGGTCGCCTCGAGAAGCGTGATCGTGCCCGGCACGCCCTGCCCGGTCGCCCGGATATGTTCCGGTCGAATGCCGTAGACGAGTTCGCGTCCTGCGGCATCCGCCGGCTGGGCGCCTTCCGGCAACGGCAGGATCAACCCGCCGGCGCTGCGGAACACGCCCTCCTCGATGCGGCCGGCAATGAAGTTCATGGCGGGCGAGCCTATGAAACCGGCAACGAAGAGGTTGGCCGGATGGTCGTAGAGGTCCAGCGGCGCGCCGATCTGCTCGACCAGGCCGTCATGTAGCACGACGATCTTGTCGGCCATGGTCATGGCCTCGATCTGGTCGTGCGTGACATAGATCGTCGTAGTACCCAGCCGCTGGTGCAGGGCCTTGATCTCGCCGCGCATCTGGACGCGCAATTTGGCATCGAGGTTGGAGAGCGGCTCGTCGAACAGGAAGACCTGTGGGTCGCGTACGATCGCGCGACCCATGGCAACGCGCTGGCGCTGGCCGCCAGAAAGCTGGCGCGGATAGCGGTCAAGCAACTTTTCCAGGCCAAGAATGCCGGCTGCCTTCCGGACCCGGCCAGCGGTGTCGGCCGGATCGGCTCTCTTGATCTTGAGGGCAAAGCCCATATTGTCGGCCACAGTCATATGCGGATAGAGCGCATAATTCTGGAACACCATGGCGATGTTCCGGTCCCGCGCGCGCAGATTGTTGACCATACGTTCGCCGATGGCGATCTTTCCGCCGGAGATCGTTTCAAGGCCTGCGATCATGCGCAGCAGCGTCGATTTTCCGCATCCCGACGGACCGACCAGGATGACGAATTCGCCGTCGGCGATGTCGACGCTGACGTCGTGAATGATCTTGGTGGCCCCGAAGGCCTTCTGCACGTTGTTGATTGTTACCGATGCCATTGGGTCTTCCTGGAAAAGAGTGATGTCGGGACGCGCGCTCAGCCGCCCTTGACGGCGCCGGCGGTCAGCCCCGCGACGATCTGCCTTTGCGCGAACATGGTCAGGATCAGCACCGGCAGCGTCACCACCAGCGCCGCCGCGGCGAGCGGCCCCCAACTGACCTGCTCGTAGGACAGCATGTTGTAGACGGCGACCGGGAGTGTGCGCGTCTCACGGCTGGCGAGCACCACGCCGAAAACGAAATTGTTCCACGAGAAGATAACGGACAGGATGAAGGCGACGACGATGCCCGGCTTGGCGATGGGCAGGGCAACCAGCCGGAAAACCTGCCAGGAGCTGGCGCCGTCGATGTTGGCCGCCTCCTCCAGTTCCATCGGCGTGGTCTCGAAATAGCCGATCATCACCCAGACCACGATCGGCACCGTCACCACCAGATGGATGATGATCTGCGGCCAGAGCGTGCCGAGGATCCCGATCCATTGAAACAGCAGAAACAGCGGGATGAGATAGGACAGTCCGGGCGTCATGCGGGCGATCATGATGACGACCGCCGATCGTTCAGCCTTGAGCCGTGCGATACCATAGCCGGCCGGTACGCCGATCAACAGCGCCAGCAAGGTCGCCGTGCCGGTCACCAGAACCGAATTCCAGAGATACAGCAGGAAATTGTTCTCCTCGAACACTTTCACATAGTTCGACCAGGCGAAACGTTCGGGGATCAGGATCGGCGGATAGGCACCGTTATCGATTTCGAATTTCAGCGACAATGAGATCATCCAGAGGAAGAACAGGATCGCCGGCGAGACGAAAACCAGGGCAGCGAAAAACAGACCGATCTGGTTGAGCAGCCGTGAACTCATCTATTTGCCCTCCGTATCGATCCACTGCGAGCGTTGGCGCAGCATCAGCAGGACGAAGGACAGGGCCACGATGACGACGAAGAACACCACGGCCATGGCCGAGCCGTAGCCGATATCGTAGTAGGAGAAGGCGGTGTTGTAGAGATAGATGTTGATGGTCTCCGACGCCGTGCCCGGCCCGCCCTGAGTCATCGCGTAGATGATGTCGAAGCTCTTCAACGCATCGATGGTGCGGATGATGACCGCGATCATCAGGAACGGCGCGATCATCGGCAGAGTGAGATAGCGGAATTGCTGCCAGGCATTGGCGCCGTCGATCTCGGCGCTTTCGAAGGGCTCGCGCGGCACCGAGGCCAGCCCGCCAAGCACGATCAGCATGACCAGCGGCGTCCACTGCCAGGTCTCGACCGCAACCAGCGACGGGATGACCGTGTTGGCGTTGAATATCCATTCCTGAGCCGGGATGCCGACCAGCGACAGCAGGTAGTTGAGCACGCCAAGCTGAGGATGGAACATCATGGTCCAAACCAGTGCCACGGCAACGGGTGTCGCCATCATCGGCATGACGAAGATGCCGCGCAGCAAGCCTCGCAGCGGAAACCTGGCGTCGAAAATCAGGGCGGCCAGAGTGCCCAGCAGCATCGGCGCTGCAACCGAGAGGAAGGTGTAGGTCAACGTATGAACAAGGGATTCCCAGAAACGTGGGTCGCTGGCCAGGCGGAGATAGTTTTCCATCCCGGCAAAGCTCCGCGACTGGCCGAGCGTCCAGCGGTTGACGCTCATCCACAGGGTGAAAGCCCAGGGGAAGACGATGACGGCGCCGACGACGACGAGTGCGGGGACAACGAAAGGCCAGTAGTTGGGAGCCAGCCGGATGGTCTGGTCCCCGTCGATAACCGGCATCGTCACCCCGGTCTGTTCTGGGGTGGTGGCCGACATCAGCCCTGCTCGCTCCTCTCGAGAACCGGCTGGAACTGCTCGGTGGCCTTCTTCAGCTCCGCGGCGGGATCGGCGCCGGCAATCATGTTGGTCAGCGCCACGCCATAGATGTCGCGGAATTCGGTGACGGGGATGATGACCGGCAGCGCCAGCCGGCTGATATTGCCCGAGCCGACCACGGCATCGAGCCAGCTTGCCGGCATGGTTACGCCTTCGCGCACCTTGGGATCCTCCAGCACGGATTTGCGGAACGGAACGCCGGCACCGGCCTGCAACAGCCGCGCGCCCATGGCTGGCGATACCGCCCACTGGCAGAACAGATAGGCGGCCTCCTTCTTCTCGCTGGCGGCGGTAACGCCAATCCCATCGCCGAAGGTGCCCGAGGCATGCGCCTTGGGACCCTTGGGCATCACGCCATAACCGACCTTGCCGACCACCCTCGATTTTTCCGGGTTTTCCATCGGCGGGGCAAAACCCACGCCGTCGAGCCACATGCCGATCTTGCCCTGCAGGAAAGCCGATTGTGCTTCGGCCCAATTGAACCCTGTGACGCCCGGAGGGGCGGACTTGGTCATCAGTCTTTGATAGAGCGCGGCAGCCTCGATCGCCTCGGGAGCCTCGGTGCGCAGCTTGCCCTTGTCATCGAGCGGCGTCATGTCGTAGCCGAGCATCAGCGACGTCCACACCGGCGTGTTTGCGTTCTTGAGCCCGCGGGCGACAAAGCCGTATGTATTGGTCGAGGGGTCGGTCAGCGCTTCGGCGGCGGCCACCAGTTGCTCGAAGGTCTCGGGGTATTTGAGGCCCTTGGCCTCGAACAGCTCCTTGTTCCAATAGAGGATCCAGTAGTCCACCGAGAACGGTAGCGAGCGCAGCACGCCCTGGCCGTCCTTGGCAAACAGCATGCCTGCTTCGGCGAAGTCGCTTTCGACCAGCCCCGGGTCGGTGAGCGACGGGTCGGCGAGATAGCCGGCGATATCGGCCAGCCAGCCGCCCTTCTCGAACTGGCGCTTCTGCACGTGGTAGCTCAGATGCACGACGTCGAAGCTCGGCTTGCCCGAGCTCAACTCGATCACCGTCTTCTGTCGCTGCTGCTGCTCGGGCGTTGCCTCGGCATTGACCTTGATGCCGGTCAGTTCCTCGAACTCGGCGAGATATTTCAGGATGGTGTCGCTGCGCGGGCTTTTCACCAGATTGACGTCAAGCGTCGTTCCGGCAAAGCGTTTCCAGTCGACGCCGGCGGCAAAGCCGGGGCGAATCCCCACAAGGCCGGCAGCGGTGAGCGCCGCGGTTCCGGCAAGGAGTTGCCTCCTGGTTGGGTTGAACAGATTGGACGACATTTCTTCCTCCCGGTTGCTGTCGTTGTGGATGCGCCGCGAACCGCGGCGCGGCTATATTTCCTCAGATCTGGAGCGCCAGCCGGCGCGCATTGTCGATATGCAGACTGATCGCTTCAACCGCCTTTTGCGGATTGCGGCTCTCCATGGCTTCGATGACGGCCAAATGTTCGCGCATCACAGGCACCACACGTCCATCGATGCGGAAACGCTCCTGGTGGATCAGCCGGATTTTCACCGAGTTGACCAGATAGGCCTTGGCGATAATCTCGTTGCCGAGCGCATTGATGAAGGTGTCGTGCATGGCCCAGTCGATGTTCTGGGCCTTGGCTTCCATTTCAGGCGTCGGCGCCTGTCCCAGAGCTTGAGCCAGCATCTCCTCATGTTCGCGCCGCATGCGGGCAAGTTCGGCGTCAGAAGCGCTGGTCGTGAATAGCGCCACTGCCTCGCGTTCCATGAACAACCGAAACTGAAACGCCTCGCGGATCAGATTGATATCGATATGCGCGATCTGCATGCCGCGCTGCGGGATGGTGGTCAGCAGTCCCTCGGCCTCGAGACGCGGGACGATCTCGCGAATGGCACCCAGCGGCAGCCCAGTGAAAGCGACCAGTTCGCGCTGTGACACGAACTGCCCCGGCCGCAGATCACGGGCCAGCAAATGCCGCGTGAAGCTGGCATAGGCTTTCTCCCGGAGAGTGATCGGTTCGCTGCCGTCTTCCACTTCAGCTCGCTTCCTTGTCGGTCAGCCCGCCCTTGTCGGTCAGGCCGCCTCTGTCGCAAACAGCCCGTCGTAGGCAGCAGCAAGCTGCCGTTGTCCTTGCGGGCCGATCGCCTCCAGGGGCGGGCGGACCGCCAGCCAGCGCTCGTCGCCGGTCTTGCGCGCGACCATGACCTTCACCGCCGGCGTGACCGGGTATTTGAGCAATTCGAGCACGAAGTCCTCGACGCGTGAGTCGTCGCGGCCCTCTTCGACCATTGCGCGGATTTCGCCGGTAACAAAATTAGCCATGCCGGAAATCGCACCCTGTCCGCCGCGGCGCACGCTTCTCGCCAGATGCCGTTCGTCGCCGATGAGGATCACCAGATCGCCGTGCGCTTCAAGCAGCGCCTCACTGTAGCTCCAGTCCCCGCCGGAATCCTTCACCCCGGCCACCACAGCGGGAAAAGCGGTGCGCAGCCGGCCGATCAGCCCAAGCGGGA
Source organism: Mesorhizobium sp. M0195 (assembly GCF_040322115.1). NCBI lineage: Bacteria > Pseudomonadati > Pseudomonadota > Alphaproteobacteria > Hyphomicrobiales > Phyllobacteriaceae > Mesorhizobium > Mesorhizobium sp. M0195. Next base: position 242,577 of record NZ_JAMYSV010000002.1, read on the forward strand.
GCGGCACCATGGTGACTGAGGGGATGTTATAGAGGAGCACGTCGCGCGCCAGCGGACCGAGTGCGGCGAAGACGGCGGAAAACCATCCGAATAGCCCGTCCTCGCCGACATTCTTGAAGTAGCTCGGCGGGGCGAGCAGAATGTTGCGAACGCCGCGCTGCAAAGCGTGCCGGGCCTGATCGGCGGCATCTTCAGCGGCATCGACCAGCACTCCGGCAACGAGCTGATGTGCCGGAATACCGGCCGCCAGCATGGCTTCGGTGACGATCCGCCGCTCGTCGGTGCCGACCGAGGCTCCTTCGCCGGTGGTACCGAACAGCGTCACACTGCTGCAGCCGGCGCCAAGGCAGGCTCGGGCAAGCGCGATCATCGGCGCGAGCGCTATCTTCCCCGACGCGTCGAAGGGTGTGGTCAGGGCAACCGAAAGACCAAAGCGGGAAGCCAATGCGATCTCCGTTGAAATCAATGTGCACTTAGCGATAGCATGCTAACATGTCAGATGTAAACTCGTGATCTTGCCAACTCGGCATCGCCGAACGGCGCTACCGCGGCAGCGCTATCGCCGATCGTTTTCCGCCGCTCGAACATCACATATGCAGCTGTCCCCGAGCCTCTGCGGGATTGGCTGGACGAGGCAGCCTAAGTTCGATCAAGTAGCGACGAGGTGGCCGTCGCCAACATCTTCGAGCTTGAGTTTCCGGGGCTCCTCACCGATGCGCCGCACAGCGCTTGGAATTTCGCTGTCCAAACGGGCGAACCGGGCGCGGCGCCGGCCCGGATCGGGAACCGGAACGGCTTCGATCAGCCGCTTTGTGTAAGGATGGCACGGGTTGGAGAAGATCTGGTCGCGGGTGCCCATCTCGACGATCTGCCCCAGATACATTACCGCCACGCGATCGGAGATGTTCTCTACCACCGCCATGTCGTGCGAGATGAAGAGATACGCGACGCCAAATTCGCGCTGCAGTTCCTTCAGCAGTCTTAACACGCGCGCTTGCACCGACACGTCGAGAGCAGAGACGCTCTCGTCGGCAATGATCAGCTTCGGTCGCAGCGCCAGCGCCCTTGCAATGCAGATTCGCTGGCGCTGGCCGCCGGAGAATTCGTGGGGATAGCGCTCCATCTGGTCAGCGGAGAGGCCCACGCGTTCGAACAGGGCGGCGATCTGGGCACGCCGTTGCTCTCTGTCGCCAAGGCCGTGGATCAGCAGAGGCTCGGCGACGAGATCGCCTACTCGCATACGCGGGTCGAGGGACGCGAAGGGATCCTGAAAGATCATCTGCACATTGCGGCGGACAGCCTTGCGCTCCTTTCGGCTGAGTGCGGACAAGTCCTGGCCGCCGATTGAAATGCTGCCGATGTAGGGCACCAGCCCGGCGATCGCCTTGGCCGTCGTCGACTTGCCGCAGCCCGATTCGCCGACCAGCGACAGGGTTTCGTGCGGCGCGATCGAGAAACTGACACCTTCGACCGCGTGCACCCTGCGGTCAACGCGGCCGAAGAAGCCGCCACGCAGGTCGAAGCGGACGTGAAGATCGCCGACATATACAAGCTCGGCCGGCATGTTGGCGGCATCTTGTCGGTCTTCGGCCATCCGTCCGCCGCCGATACGCGGCACGGCGGCCAGAAGCTCGCGCGTATAGTCGGCCTGCGGGCGATTGAAGATGTCAGCCGCCCTGCCCTGCTCGACCATCCGGCCGTCGCGCATGACAATGACGCGGTCCGCCATCTCGGCGACGACGCCCATGTCGTGCGTGATCAGGATAACACTGGTGCCGTACTCGCGCTGCAGGTCGCGCAGCAGCTCCAGCACCTCGCCCTGAACCGTGACATCGAGGGCGGTCGTCGGCTCATCGGCGATCAGCACATCCGGGTTCAGGGCCAGAGCCATGGCAATCATCACGCGCTGACGCATGCCGCCTGAGAGTTCGTGCGGATAGTGCTCGAGCCGCCGTTCGGCATCCGGAATTCGGACTGCCTTCAGCGCCTCGAGCGCCCTCAGCCGCGAGTCGGAGCGCGACAGCGAGGTGTGTGCCTCGATCGCCTCCGTGAGCTGACGGCCGATGGACAGAACCGGATTGAGCGATGTCATCGGTTCCTGAAAGATCATTGCAATACGGTTGCCGCGGATGCGGCGCATGCCGCTCTCGCTGAGAGCCGCGAGATCCTGATCGCCGAACCGGATGGAGCCTGATCTGATGCGTGCCGCCGGCTGCGGCAGCAAGCCCATGATGGCCAGCGCCGTCATCGACTTGCCGGAACCGGACTCGCCGGCAATGCAAAGCGTTTCGCCGCGCATCAGGCCGAATGTCAGGTCGGAAACGACGTCGCGCTCGCCCTCCTCGCCACGCACGGCGACGCTCAGACCTGAGACGCTGAGTACCGTCCTAATGGAGCCACTCTCCGCGGCGGCCTGCCCGGATCGTTTGATGTCCTCCACGTTCATTCAAAGACGCAGCGGGGGAAGTAGAACGAAACCAGCCAGTTGGGCATGTCGACGATCTCGCTGATGCGCAGGTCACCGCAAACCGAGACGAGCATATAGGCATCTACCGGATCCATGCCGTAGCGGCCGGAGAGCAGGTCGATCATCTGGGAGACGGCGCTCCTGGCGCCGTCCATCAGATCCGGCCCGATACCGGTTGTCACCTCATAACCCTTGGCGTCGAGATGCCGCGACACCGGACCGGGCGTTGTGAAACGCGGCGTCCGCAGCCGGGCATCCTTGACCAGATCGAGCGTCAGCACGGCATTCATGGGGCTCTCGATTGCCGTGCCGCAGACCTCGCCGTCGCCTTGCGCGGCGTGCGTGTCGCCGACCGAGAACAACGCTCCCGCGACCTCTACGGGCAGGTAGAGCACCGTGCCGGCAGCGAGATCGCGTATGTCCAGATTGCCGCCCACGCGCCGCGGCGGGACCACCGAATGCAGACCCGGCTCAGCCGGGGCATTGCCGATGGTGCCGGCGAAGGGCTTGAGCGGCACCCGGCCGCTCTTGCCGAACAGCGCCGGTTCGAGCGAGGCGGCGTCGTACTTCCAGATATTCAGTGCCGGTTGAGTGAAGTCATCCGCCAACAGACCGAATCCCGGGATATTTGCCGTCCACCCGAAGCCGGACGGCTTGAACGCCTCGATAGTGATTTTCAGGGCGTCGCCCGGCTCCGCCCCGTCGACATAGATCGGCCCAGTGACCGGGTTCACCTTGGCAAAATCGAGCACAGCAACGTCGTCGACGGTGCTCTCCATCGTCAGCTGCCCGCCGGACGAGTCCAGGCACTGGAACTCGATCGTCGACCCTGGCACCACTCGTTCGGCCGGGACAAAGGAATTGTCCCAGCCGAAATGATGGTGGCGCCCGTGGATGGTGTAGTCGCAGTTATTGCACATCGGTCACATACACATTGTCGTAGTTGATCGGGATGTGGACCGGGTCGACATAGAGGTTGTCGGCGCCACCCATGCGGGCTGATTTCATGGTGAAACGCTGCTCGTTGAACACCGGTGCCCAGGGCGCGTCTTCCATGATCTTGCCGTAGATCTCGCTCCACATCTTGGCGCGTTCGCCAGCCTTGGCCGGGTCGACGATGGAGTCGGCTTCGGCTGCCTTGGCGTCGAGCTCCTTGTTGCAATACCACGACCAGTTCCAGCCGCCCGGGACGGCACCAGCGCAGCCGAGGATCGGTCCGTAGAAGTTCGACGGATCGGGGAAGTCGGCGATCCAGGCCATGCCGCCGGACCAGATCATCGGCGCACCGGCCTTGTCGCCGCCGGCGGCGATGACGTTGGCCTGCGCGAGCGACTGGATACTGGCCTTGATGCCGACCGCCGCCAGATCCTGCTGAATGGCCTGCGCGATGCGCGGGTTGGGATCGGTGTTCATGGCAAACAACTGCGTGTCAAATCCGTCGGGATGCCCGGCCTCGGCAAGCAAAGCCTTGGCCTTGCTCACGTCATAGGGATAGCCCTTGAATTCCTTGTCGTAGCCAGGCATCGACGGCGGCAACGGCTGATTGGCCGGCACCGCACGGTTGTTGATCAGCTGGACGATGCGGTCCTTGTTGATCGCCATGTTGACCGCCTGCCGTACCTTCACATTGTCGAAGGGCGCCATGGTGGTATTCATGGTGATATAGCCGGTGTGCAACTGGCCGCCCTCGACGACACGGGCCTTCTGCTCGGGATCGGCCACCACCTCCTGGAATTTCGCCGGGGGAATGCCGTCACCGGGAACGTCGATCTCGCCTTTCTGCAGCCGCAGCAGCGCCACGATCGGCTCCTGGCCGATCTCAAAGGTGATCTTGTCGAGATGCGGCAGACCTTTGTGCCAGTAATCCGGGTTGCGCTCGAAGACCACGCGCTGGCCGAGCGTCCATTCGGCGAGCTTGAAGGCCCCGGTTCCGACCGGATGCTTGCCGAAGTCCGCGCCGTATTTTTCGACCTCTTCCTTCGGCACGACGTGCGAGAAGTTGATCGCCATGACATGCAGGAAGGTGGCGTCGGGCCGGGTCAGCTCGAACTTGATCGTGTAGGGATCGACGACGGTTATGCCGGCCAGGCTTTCCGCCTTGCCGGCAGCGACATCGTCATAGCCTTTGATCGAGCCGAAGAAGCCGGCACCCGGGCTCTGTGTCTTTGGATTGGTGACCCGGTCGAGCGAATATTTCACGTCGTCGGCGGTCATCTCGCGGCCGTTGTGGAATTTCACTCCATGGCGCAGCTTGAAGGCGAAGGTCTTGCCATCAGGCGCAATCTCGTAGCTCTCGGCAAGGTCGGGCCGCAGGTTGGTGGTGCCCGGCTCGTAGTCCATCAGCCCGTCGAACAGGCTCTTGATCATCGACCAGTTCTGCCAGTCATAGCCGATGGCCGGATCGAGCGTGGCGACGTCGTCCTTGTAGGTGATGGTGATCGCGCCGCCCTGCTTGGCATTCGGATCGACAATGTCTTCGGCGCGTACGCTCGTCATGCCAAGCACCAGCGCAAGCGCCGATGCTGCCACGGTGGATATCAGATATTTTCTCATGTCATGTTCCCTTTCTCTGATTTTTTGGTTTTCATCTGAGCTTGATGCGCGGATCGATGAACGGTGCGACAGTGTCGGCCAGGAGATTGCCGAGCACGATGGCAAAGGCCGAAACCAGGGTGACTCCCATGATGATCGGAATGTCGATGCGCTGAATGGCCTGCCAGGCTAGCTGGCCGATGCCTGGCCAGCCGAACACGCTTTCGACAACCACGATGCCGCCCATGAAGATGCCGATGTCGATGCCGATCATGGCGATGACCGGCAGGATGGCGTTGGGCAGCGCGTGCCGGAAGATAATGGCGCTGCGTGCAAGACCCTTGGCACGCGCGGTACGCACGTAATCCTGGCGCAGCACGTCGATCATCGACGAGCGCATCATGCGGGCGTACCATCCGGCGCCAAGAATTCCCATGGTCAGCGACGGCAGCACCAGATGACGCCAGGTGCCGTAACCGCCGATCGGGAACCAGCCGAGCCGCACCGCGAATACATAAAGCAGCAGCAGGCCGACGACGAACTGGGGTGCCGAGACGCCGACGAAGGAGGCGACCATCAGCGACTGGTCGGTGGCGGTGCCACGCTTGATGGCGGCGATGAGGCCCATCGTCAGCCCGATCATGACTTCGCAAGCAATGGCACCAACCATCAGCAGCAGGCTTGCCGGCAGCCGCGAGACGATAAGCTCCGTGACCTCCGAGCGCTGAATGTAGGAGCGCCCCAGATCACCGCTGAGAAGGCTGGTCAGGTAGTGCCAGTACTGGACGACAAAGGGCTGGTCGAGACCGAGCTGCCGGCGGATGCTCTCGACCGTCTCGGGCGTTGCGCTGCGGCCGGCGATCTGGCGGACAGGATCGGCGGGCAGCAGATAGAGCAGCGCAAAGGTGATCAGGGAGACGCCGAGCAAGATGAGAACCGACTGGACAACGCGGCGGCCGAGATAGGCGATCATGCCCGCCCCCTTTGCGTCGGATCGAGGATGTCGCGCAGCGCATCGCCGACCAGGTTAAAGGCTAGCGCCAGCGCCAGGATCGCCGCACCCGGAAAGAAAACCAGCCAGGGCGCTGCCTGAAAATAGGTTTGATTTTCGAAGATGATGTTGCCCCAGGAAGCAGTCGGCGGTTGCACGCCGATGCCGAGATAGCTGAGCGTCGCTTCCAGAAGCACCGTCGTCGAGATGCCGAGCGTGCCCCAGACGATGATCGTCGGCAAAAGGTGGGGCAGGATATGGCGAAACAGGATACGTGGAGCGCTTGCGCCGATGGTGCGCTCGGCATCGATGAACTCGCGCTCGGAGAGCGAACTTGTCTCGGTGTAGATGACGCGGGCGGTCTGCACCCAGTTCACCAATGCGATCACCATGGCGACGATCCACAGGCTCGGCTGGAGGACCGCCGCCAGGCAGATGGCGAGCAGCAGCGCGGGGAAAGCCATCATCAAATCGGTGAAGCGCATAAGCGCGCTTCCGATCCAGCCGCGGAAGTAGCCGGCGGTGATGCCGACTAGCGTGCCGATCAGAAGCGCCACGCCATTGGCGACGATGCCGATGATCAGCGACGTGCGCGCACCGAATAGGAGACGGGTCAGCAGGTCGCGGCCAAGCAGGTCGGTGCCTAGCCAGAACTGGGCTCCCGGCGGCAGTGGCGCGCCTTCAAGCGTGAGCCCGTCGAACATCTGCTCGTTCGGATCGTAGCCTGTCAGCCACGGTGCAAGGATGGCGCCGGCCAAGACAAGGGCAATAATCCCGAGGCCGAGCAAAGCGAGAGGCCGTTTTAGCAGACGTCGCCAGAGGCCGGCGCGAGGCTTGGCCGGCATACGCCCGGCGGCTGAAAGCTCAGGCGCGATCGGATTGGTCATCGTCGCCTTCTTCTTGTGTCATCGCCACGATCCTGCGCGCGGCTTCCTCGACGCTGATTTGCCAGCTCATTGCCAGCGAGCGGAGCTGCGCATAGGCACGGCCGTCCTCGACGCCCTTCGACAAGGCCTCCACCGCGCGTACGATGGTCTGGCGCTCCGCGACCCGCTGACGAAGCGAGGCGATCTCGCCGGCCAGAAGCTTGCGCGCCTCGAAACTCTGCCTTGCGATCAAAAGCGCGCTGTAGACGCCGGCATTGCCGACTGGTTTCAGCAATTGGGCATCGGCCTTGTGCGACAGTGCCCATTCGACACGCCCCGGCGCCTCGGAGCCGATCAGCGCTATCAGCGGCATCGGGGCCTCGCCCGGCTTCCACGGAAATTGCTCGTCAAAGCCGAGGTCGACGTCGAAGAAGACGAAGTCCGCCGCCAAGGCTTCGGCCGGCAGTTCCGGCCAGAAGCCAATCGCCTCAAGGCCGATGGCCGACAATTGTCTTGTGATCGCCTGCACGGTCGGATGTGGACGATGCAGGACAAAAGCCCTGGCGCCTCCAAGGTTCGGGATACGCGCCATCTTGCTCACGACACCACCCGCAGGCGTGGCCGCCCGAACGTCTCCGTCCGGTCATAGCGGGAAAGGTAGGGATCGGGTGCCACGCCCTTCGTCAGCGTGACCGTTTTGAACGATGTTCCATCGATACGTCCGATCTGCACCGGCAACGTAGCATGCTGGGTTTGCGGGTCGATGGCGATGTCGCCCAGCGGCGTTCGAAATGATGTTCCGGCAAAGACCTTGGGAAGGTCCATCCATTGTGCACCGGGGTTGCGGGTGAGTATCTCTGCGAGCGTACGCACCGAGGCATAAGCCGCCGCCTCGAAGGATGAGGCAGGCATAACGGAAGACACTGAAGCCGCTCCGCGATCCGCGCCCGAGATGTCGTGAAAATAGGGCCCAACCGAAAGATGGCCATCGCCTGCCCCGTTGAGCGCCGGCAATTCGCATTCCGTGAGATTGCAGGACAGGATCGGGCAACGCTCCGGCCTGAAATGCGGGTCGCGCCGGCCAAGCTCGGCATAGGCGGCGATAAAGGCATAGGACGAAGGGCCGATGAGATTGTTCAGAATGAAATCAGGTCTCGTCGCCTGTACCTCCGCGATCAGCCGCGCAACGTCGACCTCGCCGAGTGGCAGATAGCGTTCGCCCAGCACCTTGCCGCCGGCGTCCGCAATCAGGTCGCGCGCCACACGGTTGGTCTCCCAACCCCAGATGTAGTTGGAACCGAGCAGGAAGCCGTCGGCGCCGAAACGAGGCACGACATAGGCAAGCAGCGGTACGAGATGCTGATTGGGGCAGGCGTGCGTATAGACGACGTGCTCGTTGGCTTCGAAGCCTTCGTACGGGCAGGCGTACCACAGCGTGCCGCCTGCCCTTTCCAGGATTGGAATGACCTCCTTGCGGCTCCACGAGGTGACGCAGCCAATGATGTGACGCGCGCCACTGTTGGCGAGAATGTCCGCGCAGCCGCTTGCATACCGATCGATGTTGCCCTGCGGGTCGCGCTCAACCGGGACGAATTCGAAGGGGACAGCGGGATCGGCATTGACGTCCGCGATGGCGTTCACCGCGCCCGCGCGGCAGGAGTCGGACACCAGCCGGTAGTTGCCGGACCGCGAATAGAGAATGCCGATCTCGATATGCCGTTTCAAGCAAAGCCTCAAAATGACAATGCCCCGCAGCCACCGCCGCAAGGCGAGGCATACGAGGCATTCTTGCCGCCCGGCGGCCAGAGCCGGTATTTGTCCTCACCGTATTCCGCCCGCGCTCCCAGTCAAGAGCCGCCGCACGAAACTTTGGCTAGCCGCAACGGTTCGACGTGGAGCACGCAACTCACGCCGGTCGTATGGAGTCCGCCAGGAACCAAAATTGCTGATGCCCAGGTATGAGCCCGGACAACCAGGTTCGCTACCATTCAAAGCAACGACTTTAATATCGGTTTACCTGAATCTGCTAGCAGCAATGACGCCGGTTTTTCGTCGGTCAAGCAAAGGGTTCACCTTGCCGCAGCAATTCAGCATTCCGTTCGGTCACCCGGGCGATCGCAACTGGCCGAGGTTCCACGGCTTCATGGGCGTCGAATTGGAACGCGCGCCCGATGTTCTCGTGCCTCGTGTCGCCTTGGCCCGGAAGCTCGGTGGGTGGAACTTTGGTGGCGGGAGCCGGGCTTGAGCGTCATTCGCGCCTTGCAAGGCGCCGATCTCCCAGCAGTCGCGAACATGTTTCAACGCGTGCTGCTGAAGGAAAGGACCGAAGCGCCGGCCTCTCTCGTGGAATACATGAAACGGTTTTATCTGGATGCGCCCGGTTGCGGAGATAGCCTCCGGTCGCTTGTCCACGTCAACGACGCCGGTCGTGTCTCCGGGTTTGTCGGTGTTCATGTGTTGCCGATGACGTTCAACGGCCGTCAAGTACGCGCCGCCATCTGTAGCTCGCTCATGGTCGAGGACCATGAGCACGACCCGCTGGCCGGCGCCCGCTTGCTGAAAGCTTACCTGGATGGTCCGCAGGACATCTCCTTCAGCGAGACGGCCAACGATATCTCGGTGAAATTGTGGACCCGGCTGCGCGGCGTGGTCCTGCCGCAATACAGCCTCGACTGGGTGCGTGTGATGCGGCCAGCGACCTTCATGCTCGGCCTTTCCGCCAATCGCATGGAGCTTGCCCGAGTGCTCAATCCGTTGGCGCGTGCCGTCGACCGATTCTATTGCAGGAGGATGACGTCCAGCGAACGACGCTGGTCGGGTGTGGCGGCGGACGGGGCAGGTCACGGGGGATTTCGCATGTCCGAAATCGACAGCCACACATTTGCCAAGCTAATCGAGCCGTTTATCGCGCGTTTCGCGCTACGCCCGGAATGGACGGAAGACCAACTCAACCACATCCTGACCGATGCCGCACAAAAGCCGGATCTGGGCGAGCTTGTCTACGTTTGCGTGACGTCGCCAGTCGGCACCAATGTCGGCGCTTTCGCCTATTACGCACGGAAGTATGAAATTGGCCGCGTGCTGCAGATCCTCGCCCTGCCCGGCCAGGCGGGCTCCGTGATAGACTGCCTGATCGATCATGCCGCCGCGCGCGGCGTCAGCGGCCTGCGCGGACGTGTTCAACCTGCACTTCTAGAGGCGATGCTTGGACGACGGATCGCTTTCCTGACCGTTGCTTCAACGGTGGTGCATTCACGTGATACAGAGCTGTTGGACGCCATGAAGAACTCGCAAGTTTTCCTGAACGGGCTTGCGGGCGAGCAATGGAGCCGGCTGATCGGCACCCGTTTCAGCTAGAGCGGGATGCATGCAAATCGAACCGTGCACACCGCTCTACCTGTTGTCAGGTGCCGATTTCCTCGACGACATCAACGAGTTGCGGACGCTGGTGCAGATAACGCGTCGCCCTGCGTTTGGCGATGATATCGGCCCAGACGCTTTCCACTTGTGTGGCGGCCAACCCCGCCGCCTGCCCCACTACCTCAGCCGCCACGCCGTTGTTGAGACCGTAAAGGCACAGATCCATGCGGTCATAAGGAAGCGAGAAGTAAAACTCCTCCTGGGTCTGCGCCAGCGAGTAGGTATCGGTGGTCGGAGGCCGGTTAAGGATTTCCTCCGGAACACCGAGATGGGCCGCAAGCGCATAGACCTGCGTTTTATAGAGATGGGCGATCGGCTTGACGTCCGCGGCGCCGTCACCGTTCTTCACGAAGAAACCCTGATCGTATTCCAGCCGGTTCGGTGTTCCAAGAACGGCGAAATTCAGGCGGTCGGCGTGATAGTATTCAATCTGCTTGCGGGTGCGTTGTTTCATATTGGTAGCGGCGACGACGCCGAGATAGACAGGCAGCGGCATTCTCAGTTTCGTCTGCTTGCCGTCCGGATCCTGCACCACCAGGGATGAGATGTTGTAACCCCCGCCCTCGAGCGCGTTCGCGATGACGATCTTCGAGGCCCAGCCTTCGCCGTATTCCGGGACCACTTCGCGGATGAAGGCGTCGCGACGCTTGTAGCAGCCCATTGCGCGCAGGATCGGCCCTATATCCTCCGTCACAGCCTCGACACCGAAAGTTTCGGCGACGAGGCGGCCGAGCCGCAGGCTTTCAGGATCGGAATCGCTTTCCGGCATGAACAGGCAAAGCACATTCTTGGGCCCGACGGCTCGTGCCGCCAACGCGACCGACACGCTCGAATCGATCCCGCCCGAAAGACCGAGCACAAGGCCCCGCTTGCGAAGCCCGCGCAACTGCTGGCGCAAGGCCGTTACGATACGGTCCGTTTCGGTGATCAGGTCGATTGCCAGAGCCTGCGTCAGAAAGGTCCGCGCATCCTCGGTCGGGCGAACATTCATTGCGCGGCCTCCATGGTTTCTGCCGCAAGCCGACGGCTGACCTTGCCGGTATCAGTCTTCGGCAGTTCCCGGCGGAACTCGATGACCTTGGGGACCATGAAGTCCTCAAGGTGGCGTGCACAGTGACGGATGATATCCTTTTCGCTAAGCGCCGGGTCGGACCGTACGATAACTGCGCCGATCGAATGCCCGAGCACGGGATCCGGCACACCGACAACCACCGCTTCCGCGATGCCCGGATGAGCGTGAAGCACGGCTTCCACTTCCTTGGGCGCCACCTTCTCCCCCCGCGACTTTATGATGTCGTCCTTGCGGCCGACGAAATAAAGGAAGCCCTCCTCATCGGCCCTGAACAGATCGCCGGTGTAGAGAACCTTCTCCCAAGGGTTCGGACGCGGGCGCAGGGCTCGTGCTGTCGCAGCTTCGTTTCGCCAATAACCCTGCATGACGTGCGGCCCGCGAATGATCAGCTCGCCTGCTACGCCCGGCGGCACCCGTTGCCCGTGGTCGTCGACGACAAAGGCTTCGGTGTTCGGAATGGCTATTCCGACCGAGCCCGGCCGGCGGTCGAGCTCCTCGGGCGGCAGATAGGTGCAGCGCTTGCATTCCGTCAGGCCATACATCGAATAGAGCCTGACACCGGGGAAAAGGAACCGAAGGCGTTCTATGTGAGAGGGCGGCAAGGCAGCCGCCGTGTTGGAAATATAGCGAAGGCTGGGCAGGACGCCCGGCGCCAGATCACGCATCTGCAGGATCATCGCTGCCATCGTGGGCACGAGCGGAAGCCCGGTGACTCGTTCCTGGCGGATGCGTTCAAAGACCGCCTGGGGAAAAGCGAAGGACTTCTCGAGCACGAGCGTGGCGCCGAGCCTGACGGCCATCAGCAACTGATAGAGGCCGTAGTCGAAGGCGAGCGGCAGAACATTCAAGATGATGTCGTCGGGCGAGTTGCGCAGATAAGTGGTGATGGAGTCGGCCGCCGCGTCGCAATTGCGGTGCGTCATCATCACACCCTTGGGCCGGCCGGTCGAGCCCGAGGTGTAGATCAACATCGCAAGATCGACGTCAATGCCGCGATGGTCAATCTCCCCGGCTTGAAACGTCAAGCAATCCGCCAGGGATGTGGCTCCTGCCGGGCATTGGTTATCGGCAGCAACGGTGGAAGCCACGAAGATACCGGTCTTGCCGGAGTATCTTGACGCCTCCGCGACCACGGGCATCAGTTTTGCTTGAGTGAGAATCGCGGCCGCATCGCAATCGGTGATAATGTAGGCCAGCTTTTCGGCCTTAGTGGATGCGTTGATCGGACTGAAAGTCGCGCCTGCTTTAAGAACCGCGAAAATCGAAACCGCAGCCTCCCAGCAATTGTCCATGAAGATCAGGACCCGGTCGTCGCGCCTGACGCCATTCATGAAAAGGGCGGCGGCCAGGCGGCTCGAGAGATCGTCCAGCTCTTCGTAGCACAGCCTTTTGTGCTCGGTGATCAATGCCGTTTTGGCTGGATCGGCAGCGGCTTTCGCCGTCAGAAAATGTTCGATTCGCACGGACGCTCCTCGCCGATGGCGCCTACGCTGCCAGCGCTTCTGCTTTTGCCTTGATGAAGGCTGAGATGCGGTCAATCGAATCCAGATTGGCCGGTACGATGTCGGCATCGACCATCGCTATGCCGAAATCATCCTCTATAAATGCCACGAGCTCCAACACGGCCGTCGAATCGATGATGCCGTTTTCGATCAGTGACGCGGAGTCCGCAAGCTCGTAGGACGTGTCGCCGAACAAGAAGTTGTCGACGATAAAGGTTTTGACCTTGTCCTTGATTGCTACCATGATTTTTCATTCCCTCGATTTCTCAGGCCGCTCGTGCTGCACCGACCTTTTCGCCGGTGAAAATCTTCTGCCACAGCTGCGTCGACAAAATGCCGACGAAAGCCGCATTGTCGCGGAATCCGGACGCGGGCTGCAAGCGGCATTTCTCGTGCAGGTTCGCCACCGCCTTGGCGTTGAATAGTCCTCCGGCGGCGATGCTTGCCTCGCTCAACGAGTCGCGTATGTAGTCCAGTTCTCCGGGTCCAACGAAGGAGCGGGCTTCCGGCGCCCGGTAAGGCTGTTTGGTGCGCTCGCTGATGGCCGTCGGAAGCAGGTGCTTGGCAACTTTGCGCAGTATGTGTTTTTCCACCAGTCCCTTGAGCTTCATCTCCGGCGGAAGTCTTGCCGCAAACTCCACCAAGCGATGGTCAAGGAAGGGGAAACGCCCTTCGATACCATGCGCCATGGCCATGCGATCGCCCTGGCTGGAGAGGATGTAGCCCGGCAGGAGAAAGCGGGTTTCGAGATATTGCGCTTGATGCAGCGGATGCCACCGGGAAAACGCCTCAGGCAACCGGCCGGCCAGTTCCTCGGCTGCGTCGTAGCCCTTCAATGTCGCACGCAGGTCACCGGAGAAAAACATCTTGGCCGCTGATGTGGTCTTGAAACGCGGCCGATGCGAGAACAGCGGATCGTCCAGGGCTGCGCTGCCGGTGCCGAAGAACGCGGCCAGGTACTCTACGGACTGCTGCTGCAGACCTGGCAGATAGGGATAAAGCTTCCGGAACAGCTGTGGTCTTATGCGCGATGCCGGCTGTCGTCCGCAGAAACGGCGAACCCGCGCTTCCTTGAAGACATCATAGCCGGCAAAGACTTCGTCGGCGCCTTCGCCTGTCAGCACCACTTTCAAACCGGCCTGGCGAACGAGGCCGGACAGTTGATAGAGGGGGGCCGGGGCGGTGCGGATGATCGGCCGCTCGGTAAAGCGGATGACTTCGGGAAACACGCCGGCGATATCACCGGCACGACAGGCTATGGTTCGATGGCGCGTGCCAAGTGCTGACGCCATTTCGGTCTGGAAGGCGCTTTCGTCATGCTCGCCGCTGTCGAACGTTACGGAAAATGTCTGCAGCTTAAGAGGAGTCATGCCGGCCGCGAGTGCCGAAACGAGGGATGAATCGAGCCCGCCCGAAAGGTAAGAACCGACCGGCACGTCGGCGCGCATGCGAAGCCTCACCGCGTCGGTCAACAAGGTCCGCAGTTCCTCGGCCGCGTCGTCCTCATTGGTGATCTTCGATGGCGCATCTCGATGAGGATAGTCCAGATGCCAGTATGGTTTGACCGTCACTTGCCCCTCGGTCGCGATCATTACGCTTGCCGGCTCCAGCTCGTGGATATCCCGGAAAGCCGTGCGTGGCGCGATCGGCGCCCACAGCGTAAAGATCTGGTCGAGTGCAATCGGATCGATTTCGGCAGAGATGCCGGGTACCTTCAGCAGGGCTTTTATCTCGGACGCAAAGTAGAGCACGCCGTCCTTGCTGGTGTAGAACAGCGGCCTAACACCCATGCGGTCTCTTGCAAGCACCATCCGCCGCCGCCGGTTATCCCAAATCGCGAAGGCGAAATCACCGTTCAGGAGCGGCAGGCAGTCTTCGCCCATCTCATCATACAGCTGCAGGAGAACCTCGGTGTCGCTCGACGTGCGGAAGCGTCGGCCTTTGGCCAACAGCCCTTCGCGCAATTCCACGTAATTGAAAATCTCGCCGTTGAACGCAATCGTCAAACTGCCGGTTTCGTCGGACATCGGCTGCTGGCCATCACCAATCCCGATCACCGACAGCCGCGCATGCCCAAGTCCAGCCTCGGGCGCTACGAATTTGCCTTGTTCATCCGGTCCGCGATGGGCGATCGCGGACGTCATGCGCGCAAGCAAAGCTTCCGCATCCCGGACTGAACCGAAATAGCCCCCGAATCCGCACATCCACACAGCTCATATTGAACAGCAAGCCACGAAACATAGCGGTCATAAGCGCCTCAAAGGTTAATCGGATACCTTTCAGCGAGCATGTGGTTAACAGGATGTTAGGACAAAATGATGCTTTTGCGGACCGACTTGTGCCCACTGCAGGTGTCCCGCTTGAAGGCATCACGGCGAGTGGTGCAAATCACTGCTTCGAGTACGGCCGGTACCAGTCGACAAACTTCTTCAGCCCGTCCTCTATCGAAACGCTAGGCCTGAAGCCGAAATCCCGCTCCAGCGCGGTCATGTCGGCGTAAGTCTTCTCGACGTCGCTCGCCTGCATCGGCTCGTTGTGGCGGATTGCCTTGACCTCGAGCAGCCTTTCCAGAATGTCGATGAAGTCGCCGAGGCGCACCGGCCGGTTGTTGCCGACATTGTAAAGCCTGTTCGGCGGAACGTCAGCTGACGGCGGCTTGTCGAGCACGGCGACGACCGCCTTGACTACATCGTCTATGTAGGTGAAATCGCGCCACATTTCGCCATTGTTGAAAACCCGGATCGGTTTGCCCTCGAGCATCGCCCGGGTGAACATCCAATAGGCCATGTCGGGGCGGCCCCAGGGACCATAGACCGTGAAAAACCGCAGGCCGGTCTGCGGTATGCCGAACAGATGGGCGTAGGTGTGGCTCATCAACTCATCGGTTTTCTTGGTGGCGGCGTAGAGCGAAACGGGCTTGTCGACCTGATCGGCTTCGCTGAACGGCACGCTGCGGTTGCCGCCATACACCGAGCTCGACGAGGCATAGACCAGATGCTCGAATGCCGGTTCGGCGCGACAGAATTCGAGCACTTCGAGGTGGCCCATGACATTGGAGCGGACATAGAGCCGCGGATTGTCGAGTGAGTGGCGCACACCGGCCTGCGCGGCGAGATGCACGATCCTGACGATGCCTTGCCCGGCCAGAGCAGCCGCAAGCGCGCCCTGTTCGGCAATATCGAGCTGGTGGAACGAAAAATCCTTGCGGGGCAGAAGGCGGGCAAGCCGCCCCTTTTTGAGCGCCAGGTCGTAATAGTCGTTCATGTTGTCGACGCCGACGACCGCTTCTCCCCGGTCGAGCAGATGATGGCAAACGTGACTGCCAATGAACCCCGCGGCACCGGTGACAAGTATAGGCAACAAGCTTCTCCACGCGCATAGCCGGGCCGGTATCTGGAGCGGCAGATCCAGCCCATTTCGTCGTGCTATAGTCGAAAGCCGAGGTGGAGACCACCATTAAGCTGATGCGTCAGCTTGCCTCGCGCATGGCTTCGGCCGCCTGCAGGTCAACCGACACCAGTTGGCTGACGCCTTGCTCGGCCATGGTTACCCCGAACAGCCGGTCCATGCGCGCCATCGTGATCGGGTTGTGTGTGATGATGACGAAGCGCGTTTCGGTGGTTGCGGCCATTTCGTCCATCAGATTGCAGAAGCGTTCGACATTGTGGTCGTCGAGCGGCGCGTCGACCTCGTCGAGCACGCAGATCGGCGCCGGGTTGGTCAGGAACACGGCGAAGATCAGCGACATCGCCGTCAACGCCTGCTCGCCGCCGGACAGCAGCGTCATCGTCTGCGGCTTCTTGCCGGGCGGTCGCGCCAGGATCTCGAGCCCGGCTTCGAGCGGATCGTCGGACTCGATCAGTTGCAGCTCGGCGGTGCCGCCGCCGAACAGATGCGAAAACAGCCGTTGAAAATGGCCGTTGACCACCTCGAAGGCAGCGAGCAGCCGCTCGCGGCCTTCACGGTTCAGGCTGTGGATCGCCTGCCGCAGCTTACGGATCGCCTCGATGATGTCGTCGCGCTCGGAAACGATGGTCTCCAGCCGGTCCGACAGTTCCTTCTGCTCTTCCTCGGCGCGCAAATTGACGGCGCCCAACCGTTCGCGCTCGACCTTCAGCCGGTCGAGCTGACGCTCGATCTCGGCCATTTCGGGCATCGGGCTGTCGGGTTCGAGGCCGGTGTGGCGGATCACCAGATGCGGCGGCGTGTTCAGCGTTTCCTGGATGCGCGCTTCGACTTCCAGCCGACGCTCGTCGGCGGCGGTCAGCCGCTCTTCGGCGCGAACACGCGTTTCGCGCGCTTCAGCGAGCGATTGGATGGCAGCGGTCGCAGCCTTGTCCAGCTCGGACTGCCGGTTCTCCGCTTCCTGCAAGCGGTCGCCGGCAGCCTTGCGCAGGCTTTCGGCCTCGGCGAGCTGCGACAGCAAGGCGCGCCGCTTGGCGTCGATCTCGTCGGGGGCGTCGGCCAGCCGCTCGCGCTCGGCCTCGGCCTCGGCCTTGCGTTCGCCGAGCGCTGTGATCTGCGTCGACGCGTTTTCGGCGCGCTCCACCCAGTTGCGCCGTTCCGCGCCGATGGCGTCGAGCCGGCGCGCACGTGCCTCGGCTTCCCGCTTCAGGCCCTCGTGAACGGCGCGCGCATCGGCAAGGGCGGCGCGGTCGCGGGCGACGTTGGCGGCCGACTGGTCGAGTTGCGACTGCAGATCGCCGAGATCGGGCGCGTCCTGCAGCAGCATTTCCGCCTCGACGAATGCTGTCGCCGTTTCCTCATGGCTGTCGACAATGCGGGCGCGCGCCTCGTCAAGTGCTGCACGCCGGCTCGACAGTTCGCCGCCGGCCTTTTCGGCCTCGGCCAGCGCATTGCGAGCAGCGTCCAGCCCGTGCTGGGCGTCGCGCCCGGCCTGTCGAGCGGAGCGTTCGGCTTCGCTCGCCTGGGCAAGCGCCTGTTCGGCCCGGGCAAGAGCCTGTTCGGCGTCGCGCAGTATGCGGGTGGCATGGACGGCTTCGGCGTCGAGTTCGGCCAGCCGGTTTTTCTGCGCCAGCCGCTGCGCGGCAGCGGTCGGCGCATCGGCGCTGGCGGTAAAGCCGTCCCAGCGCCACAGCGCGCCTTCGCGGCTGACCAATCGCTGCCCGGGAGCAAGCAGCGTCTGCAGCCTTCTTCCGTCGGCGGCTTCGACAATGCCGATCTGGGCCAGCCGGCGGGCCAGCTGCGCCGGCGCGCGCACCACGCTGGCGAGGCTCTTTATGCCTTCGGGCAACGCGGCGTCGCCGGGCTGGATTTCGCTCTGGCCCCAATGCACCGGCGCGCTGCGGTCGAGCGGCACGTCGAGATCTTCGCCAAGTGCGGCACCCAGCGCCGTCTCGTAGCCGCGCTCGACGCTGATCTGCTCCAGCACCGAGGGAAACAAGTCGCCGCTCGCAGCGTTGAGGATCT
This sequence comes from Mesorhizobium sp. M0195, assembly GCF_040322115.1. Taxonomy (NCBI): domain Bacteria; kingdom Pseudomonadati; phylum Pseudomonadota; class Alphaproteobacteria; order Hyphomicrobiales; family Phyllobacteriaceae; genus Mesorhizobium; species Mesorhizobium sp. M0195. Next base: position 260,857 of record NZ_JAMYSV010000002.1, read on the forward strand.
TGGCAAGCGTGCGGGCCTCGGTTTCGATCCGCGCCAGCTCGGCCTTTGCGTCCTGAACCGGTGGGCGGGCAGCACCTTCGCCCGCACGCGCCTCGGCGACCGCCCGTTCGGCTGCGATCGCCGCTGCCTCGGCCCCTTCGAGCAGTGCCAGCGCCTGTTCGACCAGCAGCCGCTTCTCGGCGGGATCGGGCAGGCCGGCGACCCTGGAGACGACCTCCGACAATTCGCGGTCGACATCTGCAAGCTGGCGGCCAAAGCGGTCGCGGCGCTCAGCGGTGTCGCGCAGCGTCCGTTCGATCTGGTTGCGCGAGGCGGCAGCCTCCGCCCGTTCGGCGGTCAGCGCGGCGAGCCTGGCCTCGCTCGAGGCAAGCGTCGATGCCGCCTGCTCGAAAGCCGCGCGGGTGCTGGCCTCACGCTCGGCGGCGCCGGCGTTTTCGGCGTCGAGCGCGGCTTCTTCGGCCGCGAGACGTTCGAGAATATCCGCATTGTCGCGGACCATGCGCTGCTCGCGGGCAAGGTCGCCATCAAGCTGTTGCAGTCGGCGGTCGAGCTCTGCCTGGCGGGCGCGGATGCGGCCTGCCTCTTCCTCGATCTGCGCCTTGGCGATCGACAGACGCTGGAAGGCTGCGGCGGCGGCGGCTTCCGCATCGCGCAGGTCCGGCAGCCGGTGGGCGTTGATGCCTTGTTCCCTGGCGGCAGCCATCTGGGCGGCGGCACGGTCGCCGACCAGCGCGGTGGCAATCGCCAGCGCCGAACGCGCTTCGCCTTCCTGCGTCTTGGCCAGCGTCCAGCGAAGATGCAGCAGCGTCGCTTCGGCCTTGCGGACGTCGGCCGACAGGTTCTTGAAGCGCGAGGCTTGGCGGGCCTGGCGTTTCAGGCTTTCGATCTGGCTTTCCAGTTCGCCGACGACGTCGTCCAGCCTTTCGAGGTTCTGTTCCGCCGCCTTCAGCCGCAGCTCGGCTTCGTGGCGCCGTGTGTGCAGACCGGAAATTCCGGCCGCCTCTTCCAGCAGCGCGCGGCGCGCCTGCGGCTTTGCCTGGATCAGCTCGCCGATGCGGCCCTGCCCGACCATCGACGGCGAACGCGCGCCGGTCGACTGGTCGGCGAATAGCAGCTGCACATCCTTGGCGCGGGCTTCCTTGCCGTTGATGCGGTAGAGCGAACCCGCCTCGCGTTCGATGCGGCGCGAAACCTGCAACTCGTCTGCATCATTGAAGGCCGAGGGCGCGCTACGGTCGCTGTTGTCGAGAAAAAGCGTGACTTCAGCGGTGTTGCGGGCCGGTCGTGTTCCGGAACCGGAAAAGATGACGTCGTCCATGCCGGACGCACGCATGTTCTTGTAGGAGCTTTCGCCCATAACCCAGCGCAGCGCCTCGACCAGGTTCGACTTGCCGCAGCCATTCGGCCCGACGATGCCGGTCAGGCCGCGTTCGATGACGAACTCGCCGGGTTCTACGAAGGATTTGAAGCCGAGCAGGCGAAGGCGCGAGAACTTCATTCGCGCCGGCCCATAGCCAAGTTTCGCAACACTGTTCCGGGGTTTTGCAAGGAGAACCCGCGGCAAGACAAAGAAGTGCGTACGCCGAAGCGACGCCGCTTCGGCACTGCCGAAACGTCAGAGCAGAGGGTCGATGATGGCCGACATTTCCGCAATCGACATCGCCCCTTTGTAGGTCTTTCCGTTGATGAAAAAGGTCGGTGTGGAATCGACCTTGAATTCGTCGGCGCCGCGCTTCTGGACGGATCTCACATCGTCTAGAAGTTTCTGGTCCGTCAAGCAGGCCTCGAAGGACTCCTGTGTAAAACCGGCAAGCTTGGCGATTTGCAGCAGTGCGTCCTTGGTATTGTTCACACCAACCCAGTTCGCCTGCTGCCTGAACAGCACGTCGACCATCGGGAAATAGTTGTCCTTGGAGCAGCGCGCCAGCATGAAACCGGCCTCGGCACTGGGATCGAACGGAAACTCGCGCAGGATGTAACGGGCCTTGCCGGTGTCGATATATTTCGTCTTCAGCTCCGGAAACGTGGTCTCGGCGAAATGCGCGCAATGCGGGCAGGTCATCGATGCATATTCGACGATAGTGACCTTTGCATCATCCTTGCCGAGCTGCATGTCGGGCAGCGCGCCGGGCTTCAACAAGGCTGCCATATCCACCGTGCCCTGAGCTTCAGGCGCTTTGGCGGCGGCCGGAGCGGCCGGCTTCGCAGGTTCCGCCGGAGCCGCAGGTTTCACATCCTGCGCCTTGGCTTTCTCGCCCGAGTCGCTGCAGGCGGCAAGCAGGGCCGCCGCTGGTATTGCGGCCAGCGAAGTCAAAAGGTGTCTGCGGGACAAGGAACGAAGCATACGAATCACCTGGCAATAGTTGGATTTTGCAATGCAAAGGCTACAAAAAGCGAGAGTTGGCGCGAATTAAGGCATTACCGCCCCTATTCCAATCGCCAAATCCGGGCATACCATCACGATAGCGCGAGATCACGGCTTCTTTTGACCAAGAATGGTGGCGCCAAGCCGCTCCAATGAGGCGCGCAGCCCGCCGTCCTCGATCAAACCGACAGTGCCCGACAGCTTCGCCTTCTCCGCCACGGTCAGCGGCCGCAAACTGGGTTTCGGCTTTTCCTTGCCCGCCATTACCGGCTTCTGCACGATCCTGATCCGGCCGATCGCATTGAAACCGAGAAACGCATTGACCCGGTTGATGATCTCGCCGGTCTCGTGCTGCAGATGCAGTGCCGCCACACCCTCGCAGGCAATCACCAGCACAGCCGGCTCGAACGGATCGTCCTCGTGCATGCGGCGCGGCCACTGGATCTTTTCCGGGCGCGAGCGGCCGGCAAGCCGCGGTCCGGCAATCTCTTCCCACGACTGGACCAGCCCGATCGACATGCCGGCCCGCTTGCGCAGCACCGGGTCGAGGATCTCGGTTGCGAGATCGCTAACCGGAACGGGATTGCCGAAGGGCCTTTTCCCTGCCATGTGCGTTCTCCAGCTCAGCATCAGTGGATTAGGGCCGACCCTCGATCAATGGCACTGCACGACCAGACCCGCAAGGCCGTATCCGGAGACAATGGCGAGATCGCGTTCCGGCTGCTTGGCTGGTACGACGCGCATCACCGCGAGCTGCCGTGGCGCGTTCCGCCGCGCACGCTGGCAGGCGGCGCCCAGCCCGATCCCTATCTGGTCTGGCTTTCCGAGGTGATGCTGCAGCAAACCACGGTCGAGGCGGTAAAATCCTATTTTCGGGCTTTCGTGCAGAAATGGCCAACTGTCGAGGCACTGGCGGCGGCACCGACCGAAGACGTCATGAAGGCCTGGGCCGGGCTCGGCTATTATTCCCGCGCCCGTAACCTCAAAGCCTGCGCCGATCTCGTCGCGCGGCAAGGCGGCCGCTTTCCGGACAGCGAGTCCGGCTTGAGGGAACTGCCCGGCATCGGCGCCTACACGGCGGCGGCGATCGCGGCGATCGCCTTCGACCGACCAGCCGCGGTCGTCGACGGCAATGTCGAACGGGTCGTCTCACGGCTGTATTCGATCGCCACGCCGCTGGGCGACGCCAAGGGCGAGATACGCGGCCAGGTCGAACGCATGGTTCCCCCGACAAGGCCCGGCGACTTCGCGCAGGCGATGATGGACCTGGGCGCGACGATCTGCACGCCGCGCCGGCCCCGCTGCATGCTCTGCCCCGTCAGGCAGGATTGCAGCGCCACAATCTCGGGCGATCCCGAGCGCTTTCCGGTCCGCCTGCCCAAGGCCGAGAAACCCTTGCGCCGCGGCGCTGCCTTCGTCGCCGTCAGGAGCGACGGCGCCATCCTTTTGCGCAAGCGCGCGGATAAAGGCCTGCTGGGCGGCATGACCGAAGTGCCGACGACCGGCTGGACCGCGCGGATCGATGGCGCCACCACGGCGGCGGCAGCCCCGTTCCCCGGCGACTGGCGGCAGGCCGGACGCATCGGCCATATCTTTACCCATTTTGCGCTTGAACTCGACGTGTTCAAGGCGGAGACCGACAGTGCCGCCCCGGCCGGGCATTTCTGGTCGCTGGCCCATGAAATTTCCGGGGAGGCGCTGCCGAGCGTCATGAAGAAGGTAATCGAAGCGGCGATACCGGGCGCGACGAAAAAGCAGCGGCCGCATTGAAAGAGAGAAGAATGTCCGAAATCCGCCACATCGTTTTCGACATCGGCAAAGTGCTGATCCACTATGATCCGAACCTGCCCTTCAGCCGCTTGATCCCCGATCCCGACGAACGGAAATGGTTCTTCGACAATGTCTGCACGCATGACTGGAACATCGAGCAGGACCGCGGCCGCAGCTGGGAAGAGGCCGAAGCGCTGGCAATCGCTCAGTATCCCGACCATGCCGAAAACATCCGCAATTTCCGCCGGCATTGGCACGAGATGGTGCCTCATGCCTATGAGGACAGCGTCGCCATCATGATCGGGCTGATCGAGAGCGGCCACGACGTGACGATGCTGACCAATTTCGCGGCCGATACGCTTGCCGAGGCCCGCGAGCGGTTCGATTTCCTCAATAGGCCGCGTGGCGTGACCGTGTCGGGCGACATCCGCCAGATCAAGCCGGATCGCGCCATCTACGATCACCACGTCGCCGCGTTCGGCCTCGATCCGGCAGCCACGCTGTTCATCGACGACAGCCAGAAGAATGTCGACGGCGCCAAGGCGGCCGGTTGGCAGGCTGTGCTGTTCACCGATGCAAAGACGCTCAGGGCGGACCTTGAGCGCCTTGGGATCAAAGTGTGATTTGAATCGCTTCCAGAGGTTGGGTGAGCCTTCGCACAACCGATCTGTCGCAACTCGGAGCCTCAGGCTCCTGCCCGCTCCATGCCCAGCCGCGCAATGCGGCGAAGCTCGTCGATCGGTGTCAGACCGCCGCTGCGCTCATAATGCCAGAAGGTCCATCCGTTGCAGGCGTCCAGCCCCTGGACGTGAGCGCCGATCTTGTGGATCGACCCGGCACTGTCGCCAATCGCCAGCGTGCCATCGGCACGCACTTTTGCCGCCCAGCGCTTCTTGGCGTCGTAGAGCGTGGCGCCGGGCGCCACCAAGCCATTGTCGAGAAGCGTGACGAATGCGACGCGCGGCTCAGCCCGCTTGCCGGTCAGCACCGTCAAATTGGCGCCTTCCAGCGGCCGGACCGCATCGATACGTTCCATGGCGGCATCGATATAGGCCTGCTCACGCTCGATGCCGACGAAGTGGCGGCCAAGCCGCTTGGCCACAGCCCCGGTGGTACCTGAACCGAAGAAGGGGTCGAGCACGATGTCGCCCGGCCTGGTCGATGCCGTCATGACGCGGGCAAGCAACGCTTCCGGCTTCTGCGTCGGATGCAATTTGTCACCATTGTCGTTCTTCAGACGCTCGCCGCCGGTGCAGATCGGAAATAGCCAGTCGGAACGCATCTGAATGTCGTCATTCGACGCCTTCAGCGCCTCGTAGTTGAATGTGTAACCCTTGCCCTTTTGGTCGCGCGATGCCCAGATCATCGTCTCATGCGCGTTCTGGAAACGGCGGCCACGGAAATTGGGCATTGGATTGGTCTTGCGCCAGACGACGTCGTTGAGGATCCAGAAGCCCAGGTCCTGCATCTTGGCGCCGACCCTGAAAATATTGTGGTAGGAGCCGATGACCCAGATCGTGCCGTTGGGCTTCAACACGCGGCGCGCCGCTAGCAGCCAGGCGCGGGTGAAGGCGTCGTAGGCCTCAAAACTGTCGAACTGGTCCCAATGGTCGTCGACGGCATCGACCTTGGATTGGTCGGGCCGGTGCAGATCGCCATCGAGCTGCAGATTGTAAGGCGGATCGGCAAAGATCACGTCGATCGACTTTTCCGGCAGCCGTTCGAGCGCGGCGACGCAGTCGCCTTTCAGGATCGTATCCAGCCACTCGGATTGCTGGGGAGCATCGGAAAGGTCGTCGAGAAGACGCACGGCAGACATTGTGACACCCAAGGCACGCGTTACTGTTTACTGTCCGTTATGGTTACCGATCAGCGTAAATATTCAGTGAAGCAGCACGCCGAATTTGCGAAGCCGGGCCTGTTGGTGTATGCCGCGCCGCCTGAGCCGTTTTGACCAAAGGCCCTCTCGGCATTCCCCTCATCCCGCTTCCCGGATCGCCATGCCCCAGCCAGATCTTGTCATCTTCGATTGCGACGGCGTGCTCGTCGATTCCGAAATCATCGCCGCGCGTATCGATGCCGAGCTTTTGACCTCGGCTGGCTACGAGATATCGGCCGAGGAGATCTCCGAGGTCTATGCCGGGCTGACGTTCAAGGACATCATGATGCGGGTCGAGGAAAAGTCCCGGATCCCGTTCCAGGCCTCCCTGATCGACAAGGAGGAACAGCTTGTCGATCGTAGGCTGCGCAGCGACGTGCGTGCCATTGACGGAGCGCACGAAGCTGTCGCCGCGGTAGCAGTGCCGCGCTGCGTCTGTTCGAATTCGCGTTCTGAGCGGATCGAATTCATGCTGGAGAAGGTGCAGCTTTTGCCGTTCTTTGCCGGCCGGATCTTTTCCTCGCTGGAAACCCCGACCGGGAAAACCAAGCCGGCGCCGGACGTGTTTCGGTTCGCCGCGGAAAAGCTCAAGGCCGATCCGGCGAACACCTTTGTCATCGAGGATTCGGTGCATGGCGTCACCGGCGCCAAGACGGCGGGAATGCGCGTCATCGGCTTTACCGGCGCGGCGCACAGCTATCCCGGCCACGCCGATGCGCTGACCGAGGCCGGCGCGGAAACGGTCATCCGCCGCTGGGCGGAACTGAAAAGCGTGATCGCCGCGCTGTCGGAATGGTCGGCGGACGCGTGAGAGGCCGCCTCCAGCCGCCGTGGCGCGAATGCAGCGGCTTAGTTGGTCGCGGCGGCTTTCTTCTTCCTTGGCTTGTCTGTCGCTACTTTCGGAGCGCCCTCGTCATACCCGGCATATGCCTGGTAGTCCTTCGCCGTCGGCTCCGGAACGACGACGTTGGAATCGGTGAAGACGAACTGTGTGGCACTCGAAGGATCGGTAACCTGGACCTGATAGGAGTGAAGCTGCGAATAGAGGACTTCGGTGCCGTGCATCACCGCGATGCGGATCGGCATGGTGATGGTGCCGGGGGTGAACATCGGGCCAGGCACGACCTTGCCGGCGACGGCTATCTTCATCGACAAGGAGCCGTTGGCGCGGCTGCAGTCGCGGGTCACATCGGTGATCGAAGCCTGATAGATGATCTTGGCGGAATCGTCCGGCTGATCGACGCCAGCCGCGTCCGTTGCCGGCTGCGCGGCTTCCTCGGCGGCGACATCGGTTTTTTTCTTCGGCTTCGGACCGCTCTTGGCGTAGGTATTGAAGAAAGCGGTGCCGTCACGCAACGTCACTTTCGGGCAATAGGCCTGCAGCTGGCTGGAAAGCACCTTGGGATCGGGTGGCGGTGGCGGCGTCGTGTCCTTCTTGCCGAAGCCGAGAATACCATTGTCGCTCGATTGGCAGCCGGCGGCGGCAAGCATAAAGCCTGCGAGCCCCAGACCCGCGACAAAACGACCGTTGAATGAATGAAACGCCATGAACTGCACTTCCCTCTCGCAAAGCCGGTGACGTATATCAACCGCGCGGCAAAAATGCGACTGAGCCCGCGCAGAAATCCACCACCTCGCGGCGGGCCAAAATTCCCGGCAGCAATGGAAACGTAACGATGCAATATGTGAGTACCCGCGGGGAAGCGCCCGCGCTTGGATTTTCCGACGCGGTGCTGGCCGGACTGGCGCGCGACGGCGGGCTCTACCTGCCGAGCGCCTGGCCGCATTTTTCCGCAGCCGAGATCCGCGCCATGCGCGGCCTTGCCTATCCCGATCTTGCTATCCGTGTGCTGTCGCCATTCCTCGGCGGCGAGATCGCGCCGCCGGTGTTTGAACGGCTGGTGCGCGAAGCCTATGCGAGCTTCCGCCATGAGGCCGTCTGCCCGCTGGTGCAGACCGGGCCGAACAGCTTCGTGCTCGAGCTCTTCCACGGCCCGACGCTCGCGTTCAAGGACGTGGCGATGCAGCTTCTTGCGCGGCTGATGGACCATGTGCTGGCCGAGCGCGACCAGCGCGCCACCATTGTCGGCGCCACCTCCGGCGACACCGGAGGGGCCGCCATCGATGCCTTTGCCGGGCGCAACCGCACCGACATCTTCGTGCTTTTCCCGCATGGCCGCGTCTCGCCGGTACAGCAGCGGCAGATGACGACCTCGACCGCCGCAAACGTCCATGCGTTGGCGATCGAAGGTAATTTCGATGACTGCCAGGGCCTGGTGAAGGACATGTTCAACGACCACGGTTTTCGCGACCGGGTATCGCTGTCGGGCGTCAATTCGATCAACTGGGCCCGCATCATGGCCCAGATCGTCTATTATTTCTCCTCCGGGCTGTCGCTCGGCGCGCCCGACAGACCGGTTTCCTTCACCGTGCCGACCGGCAATTTCGGCGACATCTTTGCCGGCTATGCCGCCAAGAAGATGGGGCTGCCGATCGAACGGCTGATCATCGCCACCAACGACAACGATATTCTGGCGCGCACGCTGGCGACCGGCGAATACCGCATGAAGGGGGTCTTTTCGACCACGTCGCCCTCGATGGACATCCAGGTGTCTTCGAACTTCGAACGCTTGCTGTTCGAAGCGTCCGGCCGCGATGCCTCGACCGTGCGGCGCTACATGAACGGGCTCAAGCAGTCCGGCGCCTTCACCATCGAGGCTGGCGAAATCGCCAAGATCCGCTCCGAATTCGACGCCGGCCGCGCCACCATGGACGAGGTCGCCGCCACCATCCGCACCACACTAGCGGCGAGCGGGTATCTGCTCGACCCGCATACGGCCGCGGCCGTGCATGTGGCCGCCGGCAAGGCTGCGGGTGAGGTGCCGATGGTGGTGCTGGGCACTGCGCACCCGGCAAAGTTTCCCGCCGCGGTCGAAGCCGCCAGCGGCGTGTCGCCTGCCCTGCCTGCATGGCTAGGCGGGTTGATGAGCGCCGAGGAAAAATACACGGTACTTCCATCCGACCTGAAAATGGTGGAAGATTATCTCGGCCGCCACACGCGGGCGGCGCGTTAGGGAGTAATTGCCATATGGGTGTTGAGGTAAGCCGTCTGTCGAACGGCCTGACAGTCGCCACCGAAACCCTTCCAAGCCTCGAATCTGTTGCCCTTGGCGCCTGGGTCAAGTCGGGCGCACGCAACGAGCGTGACGAAGAGCACGGAATGGCGCACTTGCTCGAGCACATGGCTTTCAAGGGCACCAGGCGGCGAAGCGCCTTCGAGATTGCCTCGGAGATCGAGGACGTCGGCGGTGAGATCAATGCCGCCACCAGCGTCGAGACGACCTCCTATTATGCAAGGGTTCTGAGCGACGACGTGCCGCTGGCGGTCGATATTCTTTCCGACATCCTGCAGGACTCCGAATTCGATCCGCAGGAGTTGGAACGAGAGCAGCATGTGATTTTGCAGGAGATCGGCGCCGCGCACGATACGCCCGACGACGTCGTTTTCGATCACTTTACCGAGACCGCCTTTCGCCACCAGACTATCGGCCGCTCGATTCTCGGCACGCCGGAAACCGTCAAATCCTTCACTTCGAAGCAGTTGCACGACTTCATCGAACGACAGTACGGCGCCGAGAACATGGTGATGGTGGCGGCCGGCGATATCAAGCACGACGATTTCGTGCGGGAGGTCGAAAAGCGTCTCGGCAGCTTCCGCGGCAAGGCCGACGGCACCATCCCGCAATATGCGCAGTATGTCGGCGGCGATTTTCGCGAGGACCGCGACCTGATGGACGCCCAGATCGTGCTGGGTTTCGAGGGCCGCGCCTATCACGTCCGCGATTTCTATGCCTCCCAGGTCCTGTCGATGATCCTCGGCGGCGGCATGTCGTCGCGACTTTTCCAGGAAGTCCGCGAAAAACGCGGCCTGTGCTATTCGGTCTATGCCTTCCATTGGGGTTTTTCCGACACCGGCGTCTTCGGGGTCCATGCCGCGACCGGACAAAGCGATATTGCCGAGCTGGTGCCTGTGGTCATCGACGAGCTGCAAAAGGCCGGCGAAAACATCCTGCAGGAGGAGCTCGACCGGGCGCGTGCGCAATACCGCGCCGGGCTGATCATGTCGGCCGAGAGCCCGGCCAGCCGCGCCTCGCAGATCGCCAGGCAGTTGCTTCTGTTCGGCAGGCCGATTGCCAAGGAAGAGCTGATGGAGCGCCTGTCGGCGTTGACTGTCGAGCGGCTGACGGATCTGTCGTCCCGGCTTTTTTCGACCAAGCCGACGCTTACAGCTGTCGGGCCGGTGGGTACGCTCGCGCCCTATGAGGCGATCCTCGATTCGCTTTCGGGCACGCAGACCACCGCCCGTAAGCTTGCCGTCTAAGCCCATTCGAGCATCGTGTTCGCGCTCCCTTTCTTTCGCCGCGACCTGCCGGCACTGAAGGGCGAGCTGGTCACGCTGCGCGTGCCGCTGACCAACGACTATCGCGAGTGGTCGGTGCTGCGCAGTGAAAGCCGCGCCTTCCTCGAGCCGTGGGAGCCGCGATGGACGCCTGACGAGCTCGACCGCACGGCGTGGCGGCACCGTATCGGCCGCTACCGCGAGGACTACGCGCAGGGGACGGCGATCGCCTTCTTCATCTTCGAGAAAAGCAGCGGCAAGCTGGCCGGCGGTATCACCCTCGGCAATATCCGCCACGGGGTCGCCCAAAGCGGCCATATCGGCTACTGGATCGGCGAGCGCTTCAGCGGACGCGGCCTGATGACCGATGCCGTCAAGGTGGTGACGCGTTTCGCCTTCGAAACGCTGCGGTTGCACCGGATCGAAGCTGCCTGTATCCCCGATAATGCCCGGTCGATCCGCGTGCTTGAAAAAGCCGGATTCCGGCGCGAAGGACTGCTACGATCCTATCTCAGGATCAACGGCATCTGGCAGGACCATTACCTATATGCCCGAATCGCGGACGATCCGCCGGGCGTTGGAACAAAGGACTGATTTTTGACGAATTTTCTGCGCAACGGGTCGCTGCTTGCCTTTATGCTGGCGGCAATCGTCACGCTCTGCGCGGCATCGTCAGCGTTTGCGGTCGAACCGATCAAGATCGCCCGCGACGACGTGGCGCTCGACCTTTCGGGCGCCGTCGCAATCTACCGCAACCAAGGCGAGAATTTCCAGGTCTCGACGGCACCCGGCCCGGACGGCATCGTGCGGCGCATCGAGGTCGAGGCCAATGACGCGCGCTCGACCGGCGACTGGGCGGTGTTCGCGCTCGCTAACACCACCGACCAGCAGCTCGACAGGCTGATTGTCGCACCGCATTTCCGGCTGGTGAATTCCGGCCTGTTCTGGCCGGATCTCGGCTCGACCCGTATCGCTGCGATCACGCCCAGCGAAGGCTTTGCGCTCGACCGCCAGACCAGCCCCGACGCCGACGTGTTCCGGGTGACGTTGAACCCCGGAACGGTGATCACCTTCATCGCCGAGCTCGCCTCGCCCAAGCTGCCGCAGGTCTATCTGTGGGATCCTGAATCCTACAAGGACTCGGTCAATTCCTACACGCTGTTTCGTGGCATCGTCATCGGCATCGCCGGCCTGCTGGCGCTGTTCCTGACCATTCTTTTCGTCGTCAAGGGGACCTCGATGTTCCCGGCGACGGCGGCCCTTGCCTGGGCGGTGCTTGCGTATATCTGCGTCGATTTCGGCTTTCTTAACAAGATCATAGAAATATCCCCGGGCAACGAGCAGATGTGGCGCGCCGGAACGGAGGTGGCGCTTGCGGCGACCTTCGTGGTGTTCCTGTTTGCCTATCTCAACCTCAACCGGTGGCACGGCCATTTCAGCTACGGCGCGCTGGTCTGGATTCTCGGGCTGGTGCTGATCGCCGGCGTCGCCATCATCGATCCGGCGGTTGCCGCCGGCATTGCCAGGCTGTCCTTCGCCGCCACCGCACTGACCGGGCTCGGCCTGATCATCTTCCTCGGTATCCGCGGTTACGACCGCGCCATCATGCTCGTGCCCAGTTGGGTGATGGTTCTGCTGTGGCTATGCGGATCGTGGATGGCGATCACCGGCATGCTGGACAACGATATCGCCCAGCCGGCGCTGGGCGGCGGGCTGATCCTCATCATCCTGCTGATCGGCTTCACGGTGATGCAGCACGCTTTTGCTGGCGGCGCCCTGCATCAGGGCCTGTTCTCCGATCTCGAGCGGCAGGCGCTGGCGGTTGCCGGATCGGGCGATACTGTGTGGGACTGGGACGTGCTGCGCGACCGGGTCGTCACTCGTCCCGACGTCAGCATTCAGCTCGGCCTTGCTCCCAACAGTCTCGGCGGTCCCGCCCGCAACTGGCTGCCGGTGCTGCATGCCGACGACCGCGACACGTTTCGCACGACGCTCGACGTGGTGCTCGAGCACCGGCGTGGCCGGGTGTCGCAAAACTTCCGCCTGCGCGGCGCCGACGGGCACTATCACTGGTTTGCGCTGCGCGCCCGGCCGGTGATCGGCTCGGACGGCGAGGTCATCCGCTGCGTCGGCACCATGGTCGACGTGACGGAGCAGAAGAAGTCCGAGGAACGGCTGCTGCACGACGCCGTGCACGACAATCTGACCGGCTTGCCCAACCGCGAGCTGTTCATGAACCGGCTGGAGGCGATCATTTCGATCGCCCGCACCGAAGAGAAGGTGCGCCCGACCGTCTTCGTCATCGACATCGATCGCTTCAAGCAGGTCAATGACGGGCTCGGCATCTCGGCCGGCGATACCATCCTTTTGACCATAGCGCGGCGGCTGCACCGGCTGCTCAAGCCGAAGGATTCGCTGTCGCGCTTTGCCGGCGACCAGTTCGCGCTGATGCTTTTGTCGGAGCAGGATCCGGCTCGCATCGCGGCCATTGCCGATGCCATCAAGCACGCCATCAACAACCCGATCACCTTCGCCAAGCGCGAGATCGTGCTGACCGCCTCGATCGGTCTGATCACCTGGACGTCCACGCAGACCTCGGCCGAGGACATGGTCAAGGATGCCGAGCTTGCCATGCATCAGGCCAAGCGCTTCGGCGGCGACAGGATCGAGCCGTTCCGGCCCGCCTTCCGCACCGTCGGCACCGACCGGCTGCAGTTCGAGTCCGACCTGCGCCGCGCCATCGAGCGACGCGAATTCACGCTTGCCTATCAGCCGATCGTGCGGCTGGAGGACGGCAGCGTTGCCGGCTTCGAAGCGTTGCTGCGCTGGGACCATCCGCGGCGCGGCATGATCCCGCCGGCGGATTTCATTCCGGTTGCCGAAAACTGCGGCCTGATCGTGCAGCTTGGGCTGTTCGCCATGCAGCAGGCTGCCGAAGACCTGGCCGGATGGCAAAAGCAGATCGGCGATGCGCCGCTGTCGGTCTCGGTCAATCTGTCCAGCCGTCAGCTCATCCGCCGCGACCTGGTCAGCGACGTCCGCTCGGTGATCGCGCGAGCCAACCTGAAACCGCGCTGCTTCCGGCTCGAACTCACCGAATCGCTGGTGATGGACAATCCCGAGCAGACCGCCCATGTGCTGACCAAGCTGAAGCAGCTTGGCATTGGCCTGTCGCTGGACGATTTCGGCACCGGCTACTCATCGCTGGCCTATCTGACGCGCTTTCCATTCGACACCATCAAGATCGACAAGAGCTTCGTCGACGACGCGACGCCGAAACGCGCGGTGCTGCTCAAATCGATGGTCAACATGGCGCATGAGCTCGGCCTGTCGGTCGTTGCCGAAGGCATTTCGGACGAAAGCGATGCGCTGGAGCTACGGCAGATGGGCTGCGAATACGTGCAGAGCTTCATGTTCGGCGCGCCGATGCCCGGCGACCAGGTGCTGAAGACGCTGAAGGAACAGTATCCGCTCACTCAAGCGTGACAAGTTTCTGGGACGTGATGAGGGCTCAGGCGTGACCGGCAGCCAGGCTGAGATGCGCGAGATCGATGCCGATCGAGGCAAGGATCCGGTCGTATTTGCGGTCGATGTCGGCGTCGAACAGAAGCTCGGCACTTGCCGGGCAAGTCAGCCATCCATTCTCGGCGATCTCGTTTTCAAGCTGGCCCGCACCCCAGCCGGCATAGCCGAGAGCCATCAGCGCCCGCCGGGGTCCGCGGCCGGAGGAGATGGCGCGCAAAATGTCGACGGTCGCGGTCAGGCAGACGTCGTCGGACACGGCGAGCGAGGATTCCACCCGGTAGTCGCCCGAATGTAGAACGAAGCCGCGGCTGCGATCCACCGGTCCGCCATTGCGCACGACAAAGTCGCGCGCCGGCGCCGGCAGACGGATCGCCTCCATCTCATTCATGATGCCAAGTTGCACGAGCAGGTCCGGAAACAGCATCTGCTGCGTCTGGTTGATGATCAGCCCCATCGCACCTTCGTCGCTGTGCGCGCAAATGTAGATGACAGAGCGCGTGAAGCGGTCATCCTTCATGCCGGGCATGGCGATCAGGAACTGGTCGTCGAGAAAGCCGGGTCCTGTGGCCGTCCTTTTATGGCGCAACAAATCCATGGCGCCAGCGTAACGCGTTTCCGAAGCGTCGAAAAGATGGGCGGCGCTCGATTTGATCAGGCTCGTAAATCGAAGGTCACGCAAATATGATGCCGGCTGCGTCATGAAATCATTGTGCGGCCATCAACGGACAATCAAATCACCGTCATGCAAAGCTTGAAAATCCTGCTGCTTGGTGCGGCCATTGGATCGGCGACCGGCCTCCCAGCCTCAGCATCCTCGTCGGCCTGGTACAACAGCGAAGGCGGCAGGGTGAGGCTGGTGACGAGCGGCAAAGCCGACCAGGCCGGACGTCTCCAGGGCGTCCTCGACATTGCGCTGAAGCCCGGCTGGAAAACCTATTGGCGCGATCCGGGCGATGCGGGCGTGCCGCCACAGATCGACGTCTCGGCCAGCACCAACATTGCCGACGCGACGCTTTTGTTTCCGCCGCCGCAGCGCCATGACGACGGCTATGGCAAATGGGCCGGCTACGACCACCCGGTTTCGTTGCCGGTGACGTTCACGCTTGCCACGCCCGGCCAGCCGGCCGTCATCGATGCGGACATTTTCCTCGGCATCTGCGAAACCATCTGCATCCCTGTGCAAACAAGGCTGACCGTCGATCCCGGCGCCGATCCGGACAACGCCGAGGATGCGGCACTGGTCAAGGCAGGCCTTGCCACCCTGCCCGCCACGGCAACGCCCGATTTCGGCATAAACGTACTGCCGGGCGACCACGAAACGCTGATTGTCGAAGCGAGCTTTCCGGGCAGCCCCGAGGGCGCCGACTTCTTCGTTGCCGGCGAACGCGACTACATGTTCGGTGCCCCGGCACGCAGCGAAAAGGATGGCAAGCTGATCTTTACTGTGCCGATCCTCGACAGGCCGTCGACAACGCCAACGGATGGCGGCCTGCACTACACACTGACAAGTGCCGCAGGCGCGGTCGAAGGCCTGTTGCCATTCCCGTGATGCCAACGTCTGGACGGTTGCCGGGCGCGCCTTAATTCGCTATCGCAAGGACACTCCCTTCCATTTCCAAACGAGGACCATCATGACGATCTCCGTTGGCGACAAACTGCCCGATGCGACCTTCAAGACAATGACCGCCGACGGTGCAAAGCCGATCACGACGGGCGAGATATTCTCAGGAAAGACGGTGGTGCTGTTTGGCGTTCCAGGCGCTTTCACGCCGACCTGCAGCAACAATCATCTGCCCGGCTACCTGGACAATTACGACGCCATCCTGGCGCGCGGCGTCGACACTATCGCCGTTGTCTCGGTCAACGATGTTCACGTCATGGGGGCTTGGGCCCGCTTCAGCGGCGGTGAAGGCAAAATCCTTTATCTTGCCGATGGCAATGGCGATTTCGCCAAATCGGTCGGCCTCGACGCCGACCTCTCCAGCGGCGGCATGGGGCTGCGCTCGAAGCGTTTTTCGATGATCGTCGAGGACGGCAAGGTCACCGCACTCAATGTCGAGACAAAGCCCGGCGTCGATGAGTCCGGTGCGGCTCACATTCTCGGACAGCTTTCCGTCCTGGCGACAGCTTAGGCCTGGGACGGCGGCGGGGCGCCTTCTAGCGCTCAACGTCCAAAGGACGCTGACTTTTGCATCGGCGCATGATCCTTCCGAAAGCCGACCCGGTTTTCGGGGCCATGTGTCGGCCCTTCGGGACTGCTTGCTTTTGGCGACCTCGATTATGTCTGACATCGTCTGGCGCAGCGTCGCGATCGGCATCGGCGCAACCGCGCTTATGGATGTCTGGGCGATTTTCCTGAGCAAGGCCTTTGCCCAACCGCGGCCGAACTGGGGGCTGGTCGGCCGCTGGGTCTGGCATCTCCGGGAAGGCAAGGTCTTCCATGACGACATTGGCAAGGCCTCGCCCTACCCGCATGAATCAGTACTTGGCTGGGCCTTTCATTATGCTGTCGGCATCGTCTACGGCATCATACTGGTCGTGCTGGCCGGGACGGCCTGGCTCACCGCGCCGACCTTCCTGCCGGCCTTTATCCTCGGCATCGTCACCGTCGGCGCCGGGTGGTTTCTGCTGGCGCCCGGCATGGGCGCCGGCTGGGCCGCTTCGAAGCGGCCCAATCCGATGCAGGTCCGCGCCCTCAATCTTGTGTCGCATACGGTGTTTGCCATCGGACTGTTCGGCACCGCCCTCCTGATCCGCTGACACGCCAGTTCAACCGGATCAATAACTCTGGGTCGAGCGCCGAACCTTCTTGGCCGCCGATTGCCTGGACTGGGTGCCTTCCTTCGGCGGCTCGGACGCGAGCACGGGTTTCGCCGACTTCGTCTTGAATGGCGCCATGCCGAGCCGCGCCAATTCGTCGGCGCGCTCGTTCTCAGGATGGCCGGCATGGCCCTTGACCCAATGCCAGGTGACCTGATGGCGGTTGCGCGCCGCGTCGAGCTGCTGCCACAGCTCGGCATTCTTCACCGGCTGCCGGGCGGCGGTCTTCCAGCCGTTGCGCTTCCAGCCATCGATCCAACCGAAAATGCCGTCCTTGACGTAGTTGCTGTCGGTATAAAGGTCGACGACGCAAGGCTCCTTGAGCGCGTTGAGCGCCGAGATCGCCGCCAACAACTCCATGCGGTTGTTGGTGGTCAGAGCCTCGCCACCATGGAGCTCCTTGATGGCGCCGTTGAAGCGCAGGATTGCGCCCCAGCCGCCAGGCCCGGGATTGCCCGAACAGGCACCATCGGTGAAGATTTCAACGCGCTTGGTCATGTCAGTCCATATTCGGAAGGAGAGTTGATCGCCCGGTGGAAGCGCATCCGGCGAATATACTCGGTCGGGTCGCGTTTCATCACCAGCCCGCCGTCCGGAACCGTCAGCCAGTCGTAGAGCCGGGTCAGCATGAAGCGCAGCGCCGAGCCGCGCGCCAGCATCGGCAGCGCAGCTTTCTCGTCACTGCTCAACGGCCGCACGCTTTGGTAGCCGGCAAGCAGCGCCGTGCCCTTGGTCAGATTGAAGGAAAAATCCTTCTCGAAGCACCAGGCGTTCAGGCACGTGGCAACGTCATAGGCGTAGAGGTCGTTGCAGGCGAAATAGAAGTCGATCAGCCCGGACAGTTTCTCGCCGAGGAAGAACACATTGTCCGGGAAAAGATCGGCATGGATGATGCCTTGCGGCAGACCGTTCGGCCAGTTCCGCCCGAAATCGGCGAAATCGGCATCGACCTCGGCCGCCAGTCCCGGCTCGACCTCGTCGGCGCGGGCGCGGGCGGCATTCCACAGCTTGCGCCAGCCATCGATGGCAAGGGCGTTGGGGCGGGTCATCGGAAAATCCGCGCCGGCGAGATGCAGTGCCGCCAGTGCCTTGCCGACCTCGCCGCAATGCGCGGCCGTCGGCCGCCGCAGCGACAGGCCTTCGAGAAAGGTGATGATGACCGCCGGCCGACCAGCAAGTGTTCCAATCACACTGCCATCATGTGCGGTGACCGGGAGCGGACAAGAAATGCCCTTTCTGGCGAGATGGGCCATGAGGCCGAGAAAGAACGGCAGGTCAGCCTTGTCGACGCGCTTCTCGTAAAGCGTCAGGATATAGGAGCCGCTGCTGGTGTGCAGCAGAAAATTCGAGTTTTCGGTGCCTTCGGCGATGCCCTTGTAGGACAGGAGGTCGCCGACCGGATAGTTCCTGAGGAATGCGCCGAGCTCGCCCTCGTTGACGTCGGTGTAGACCGCCATCGTTGTTACGCGGCCCCGTTGACGAAGGCCATGTCGGCGGCCGTCAGTTCGACATCGCGCAACACCCGCATCACCGGAAAGTCCTCCGTCTCCGTCGCTGTTACGGCCAGCTCGATGGTCACGTCGAAGCGCTGCCTGAACGCATCGACGATCTCGTCGACGATGATCTCCGGCGCCGAGGCGCCCGCCGACAGGCCGAGCGTCGAAATGCCGGCAATCTCATTCCACGGAATTTCGGAGGCGCGCTGCACGAGAAGCGACATCGAGGCGCCGGCGCGCTCGGCCACTTCGACCAGGCGCCGCGAGTTGGAGGAGTTAGGTGCGCCGACAACCAGGAAGAGATCGGCGCCGGCCGCTGTTTCCTTGACCGCTTCCTGGCGATTGGTGGTGGCATAACAGATCGATTCCGCCGCCGGCGCGTGCAGCTCGGGAAAACGTTGCTGCAGGGCGCGAATGATACCAGCGGTGTCCTCGACCGACAGCGTCGTCTGGGTCACGAAGCCGAGCGCCTGCGGGTCTGCAGGAACGAAGCTTGCGGCGTCGGCTTCGGTTTCGATCAGAGTGACCGCGCCATCCGGCAACTGGCCCATTGTGCCGATCACCTCGGGATGCCCGGCATGGCCGATCAAAAGCACGTGGCGGCCAAGCCGCTGATGGCGCATTGCCTGCTTGTGGACTTTCGAGACCAGCGGGCAAGTCGCGTCGAGATAGAAGAGGTTGCGCGACTGGGCGTCGGCCGGCACCGATTTCGGCACGCCATGCGCCGAAAAGACGACCGGGCTCTGGCGATGCTCGGGCGGGATCTCGGAGAGCTCCTCGATGAACACCGCGCCGAGGCTTTGCAGCCCTTCGACGACGTAGCGGTTGTGCACGATCTCGTGGCGGACATAGACCGGCGCGCCATATTTCTTCAGCGCCAGCACGACGATCTGGATGGCACGGTCGACGCCGGCACAGAAACCGCGCGGCTGGCAAAGCCGGATGGTCAGCGGTGGCTTTGTGTGAAGCATGATTGCATCTTACGCTGATTGTAGGCCGGTTGATCGGACTGTGACTTCTGAGCTCTAGGCGCGAAATGAGGTGCGCGGCCCTGCCCTGTCAAGGGTAGTGGCGGCGATCATTGGTCTTTCGCCGGGCGGCGGAGCCAGGAGATAAGGACACCGGCAAGGGCGGCGGCAAGGCCGTACCAGGTTATCGCATATTGCAGATGGCTGTTCGGCAGGTCGATGACGGTGACGCCGCCGACCGGCAGCCCGCCGGGGTTGGGCGTGGCGTTCGCATCGATGAAGATCGGCACCAGCGCCGCACCTGCCGGCAGGCCGGCGCTCGAGGCCATCGCATCACGATCCTTCCAGTAGAAGATGTTCTTCTGCGGATCATTATCGGGAAGCATCATCGAGGGCCTGGCCGGCAGCGGGTTGCGGGCGAGCCCCGTCACCGTCACTTCGCCCGTTACCTGCCCCTGCGGCCGCTTGGCTGGGTCCTTGAAATCGTAAGGCACGAAGCCGCGGTTGATCAGTACGAAACGGCCATCGTCGAGCTGCAGCGGCGTGAAGACATCGAAACCGGACTGGCCTTCCCAGGTGGCGAGGAAATGCCGCTCGCCTTGATGCAGGAAAGTGCCGGTCACCGTTACCGGCGTGTAGTCCACGTCGCCGGTGGCAGCAAACCGCTTTTCGACCTCGGCCAATGGCACGGGCGCCGAATGCGTGCGCTGGTCTATCGTCTCGAGAAGGCCCTCTTTCCAGTGCAGGCGCTGAACCTGCCAGGTGCCGAGCGCCAGCAGGATCAAAAACACGATGATACCCAGGCCGAGCGCCAATGCGCGCTTGGGCGGCGACCGGCCGGCCATCAAACCTGATGCCTCGCTCATTCGCCGCGGTCCAGCCGGCCCTCGGCCGCCTTGTTGCGGTATTGCAGCGTCAGCAGCACCCCCTTGATCAGCCGGAGCGCCGCCAGGCAAAGCACCAGCGTCAGCGGAATCCACAGCAGCAGATGCAGCCAGAGCGGCGGATTGAGCGTCACCTCCGTCCACAACGCCAGGCCGACGACGATGAAGCCGATGATCAGGATAACGAACACCGCCGGCCCGTCGCCGGCATCGGCGAAGGAATAATCGAGGCCGCAATTGGTGCAGCGATTGCCGACCGTGAGGAA
This sequence comes from Mesorhizobium sp. M0195, assembly GCF_040322115.1. Taxonomy (NCBI): domain Bacteria; kingdom Pseudomonadati; phylum Pseudomonadota; class Alphaproteobacteria; order Hyphomicrobiales; family Phyllobacteriaceae; genus Mesorhizobium; species Mesorhizobium sp. M0195. The sequence continues at coordinate 281,229 of NZ_JAMYSV010000002.1, forward strand.
TCCCGAAAACAGCTTGCCCTCGCCGCAGCGCGGGCAGCGGCCATACAGGCCGGCCGAGATCGGATCGATTGGTGGCCAGATCGCCTTGTCGTCGCTCATGCGATCATCCTAGGAGCATTTGCCGCAAAAGATAAGGCGGCCACGTCGCCGCAGCCGCCTTGTCGATTTCCTCAGGTCGATCTCAATGCGGTTCGATCATCGCGCCGTTCGATGCCCAGACGTAGATCGAGGCAAACAGGAACAGCCACACCACGTCGACGAAGTGCCAGTACCAGGCGGCGGCCTCGAAGCCGAAATGCTGCTTGGGCGTGAAGTCGCCCTTCATGGCGCGGATCAGGCAGACCAGCAGGAAGATAGTGCCGATGATGACGTGGAAGCCGTGGAAGCCGGTCGCCATGAAGAAGGTGGCGCCGTAGATTGAATCCCTGAAGCCGAACGGCGCGTGCATGTACTCGTAGGCCTGCACCATGGTGAACAGCATGCCGAGGCCGACGGTCAGCACCAAGCCATTGATCAGGCCTTTGCGGTCGCCGTGGATGAGCGAGTGATGCGCCCATGTCACCGTGGTGCCCGACAAAAGCAGGATGACGGTGTTGTAGAGCGGCAGATGGAAGGGGTCGAGAACTTCGATGCCCTTGGGCGGCCAGACGCCGCCGGTGAAGGCGGTGCGGGCGTATTGATGGACCTCGCCCGGAAACAGGCTGGCGTCGAAGAAGGCCCAGAACCAGGCGACGAAGAACATCACCTCGGAGGCAATGAACATGATCATGCCGTAGCGCAGATGCAGCGACACGACGCGGGTGTGGCGACCCTCATGCGCCTCCTTGATGGTGTCAGACCACCAAGCGAACATCGTGTAGATGACGATCAAAAGGCCAATGAAGAACAGCCACGGATTGGCAATGTTGAAACCGAAGATCGGGAAATCGCCGCCCTTGAGATACTGCATGTAACAGACGCCGCCGATCGCGGTCACCAGTGCCCCGACGGAGCCCAGGAAAGGCCACGGGCTCGGGTCGACGAGATGATAGTCATGCTGTGGTTTTGCGTGTGCGTCTGCCATATCAACCCCCGAGGCTTGCTTCGGTATCTGAAATCTTGTTGCGGCGGCCGTCGGCCGGCACCGATGATGCGACCGGCTTGGTCTTGTCGACCGGGAACATCGTGTAGGACAGGGTAATCGTCCTCAAATCCTTCAATTCCGGCGCGTTGACGATGTCGGGATCGACATAGAACACGACCGGCATGTCCAGCGTCTCGCCCGGCTTCAGCGTCGTGTCGGTGAAGCAGAAACACTCGACCTTGTTGAAGTAAGGTCCGGCCAGTTCAGGCTGTACATTGAAGGTGGCGCGTCCGGTGATGGGCCGGCTGAATTTGTTCGTCGCGCTGAAATGCGCCTCGGCGGTCTCGCCGATCTTGATGGTGATCGAGCGGTCGACCGGCTGGAATTGCCAGGGAACGCCGGCGGTGTTGGCATCAAAGCGGATGGTGATGTCGCGGTCGAGCACCCGATCGGCATATTGCTGGGTCGCCCGTTTGACGGTGCCGCCGTAGCCTGTCGCCTGGCAGAACATCGCATAGAGCGGCACTGCGGCGTAAGCCATGCCGATCATGCCGCCGAAGAACGCGATGCAGACGGCAGCGACGACGCGGTTCGTATTCTTCTTCGTAGGATCGGTGACTGTTTGCCTGGTCATCGTCAGCTCACATCGAGCCAGGGAAACTGTGGCCAAATTTCACGATGGTCGCGACGTAGAATATGACGACCAGCGCCGCCAGCGCGAAACCGATTGCGGCCGAGCGATTGCGGCGCGCCTTCTGCTGACGTTCGGTCAGCGTGACCAGTTCAAGCTTCTTTTCGGCCATGCTCATGCTCCGCCGACGGTCAGCGCGCGCGCGACGACGCAATCGCCAAGGTAGGTGGCGAAGATGGCGAAGAGATAAAGCAGCGAATAGCCGAACAAGGCCTTGGCCGGCTTCATCGCCCTGTCGTCATCGGCCATTTGCAGCACCTTCCACGCATACCATAGGAAGCCGACGCCGAGCAGCAACGCAACGATGCCATAGGCCGGCGTAGTGAAGCCAAGAACCCATGGCAGCACGCCAACCGGCGCGAGGACCAGCGCATAGGCAAAGATCTGGCGCCTGGTCGCGGGATGGCCGGCGACATTCGGCATCATCGGAATGCCTGCCTTGGCGTAGTCCTCCGACTTGAACAGCGCGAGCGCCCAGAAATGCGGCGGCGTCCACAGGAAGATGATCAGGAACAGCACCAAGCTTTCGAGGCTGACCGATCCGGTTACCGCCGCCCAGCCGATGACCGGCGGAATGGCGCCGGCAGCACCGCCGATGACGATGTTCTGCGGCGTCCAGCGCTTCAGCCACATCGTATAGATGACGGCATAGAAAAAGATGGTGAAGGCCAGAAGCGATGCGGCCAACCAGTTGACCAGCACGCCGAGCGTCATCACCGACAGAACCGACAGCACCAGCCCGAAACTCAATGCCTCGCCTGGCCGGATGCGGCCGGCCGGCACGGGACGGCCGGCGGTGCGCGTCATCACCGCATCGATGTCTGCGTCGTACCACATGTTGAGCGCACCGGACGCGCCAGCTCCAATGGCAATAGCCAGGATCGCGATCACCACCAGCAGCGGATTGATGGTTACCGGGGCGGCGACCATGCCGACAAACGCGGTGAACACCACCAGCGACATGACGCGCGGCTTCAGCAGGGCGAAAAAATCGCCCGCCGTCGCTTCCGACATGCGGAAGCCTGGCTCGTCAATCAGTCTGTCTTCGGCAAGGGCCATGCGTACTTAAAGTCCATCATTCCGTTGGCCAAAACCGCCGGTCGGCCGGCGGTTCCGTATTAAAGGAGGCAACCGCCTACTTGATCTTCGGCAACTGTTCCCACTGGTGGAACGGCGGCGGCGAAGGCAGTTGCCATTCCAGCGTGGTCGCACCCTCGCCCCAAGGATTGGCGCCGGCGACACGCTTCTTCTGGAACGCCTCGAAGACGCCGAACAGGAAGATGACGACGCCGACAGCCGAGATGTACGAGCCGTAGGACGACACCATATTCCAGCCGGCGAAGGCATCCGGATAGTCGATATAGCGACGCGGCATACCGGAAAGACCGAGGAAGTGCTGCGGGAAAAAGACCAGGTTGACGCCGACGAAAGTGACCCAGAAGTGGGTGTTGGCGATCACCGGCGAATACATGTAGCCGGTCATTTTCGGGAACCAGTAGTACCAGCCGGCGAAGATGGCGAAGACCGCGCCCAGCGACAACACGTAGTGGAAGTGCGCGACCACGAAATAGGTGTCGTGCAGCGGGCGGTCGAGGCCGGCATTGGCCAGCTGCACGCCGGTGACGCCGCCAACAGTGAACAGGAAGATGAAGCCGATCGCCCACAGCATCGGCGTCTTGAGCGAAATCGACCCGCCCCACATGGTGGCGATCCACGAGAAGATCTTCACACCCGTCGGCACCGCGATGACCATGGTGGCAAAGACGAAATAGCGCTGGGTGTCGAGCGACAGGCCCGTCGTGTACATGTGGTGGGCCCAGACGATGAAGCCCACCGCGCCGATGGCAACCATCGCATAGGCCATGCCTAGATAGCCGAACACCGGCTTCCTCGAAAAGGTCGAGATGATGTGGCTGATGATGCCGAAACCCGGGAGGATCAGAATGTAGACCTCCGGATGGCCGAAGAACCAGAACAGGTGCTGGAACAGGATCGGATCGCCGCCGCCGTCCGGGGCGAAGAAGGTGGTGCCGAAATTACGGTCGGTCAACAGCATGGTGATGCCGCCAGCCAACACTGGAAGCGACAGAAGCAGCAGGAAGGCGGTGATCAACACCGACCAGGCGAACAGCGGCATCTTGTGCATGGTCATGCCGGGCGCGCGCATGTTGAAGATGGTGGTGATGAAGTTGATGGCGCCAAGAATCGAGGAGGCGCCGGCGATGTGGATTGAAAGGATCGCCAGGTCCATGGCCGGTCCGGGCTGGCCCGATGTCGATAGCGGCGGATAAAGCGTCCAGCCGCCGCCGACGCCGTAGGCGCCGGGCGCACTCGGGACGAAGGCCGAGATAATCAGCAGGATGAAAGCCGGCGGCAGCAGCCAGAACGAGACGTTGTTCATGCGCGGGAAGGCCATGTCCGGCGCGCCGATCATGATCGGCACCATCCAGTTGGCAAAACCGCCTATCAGCGCCGGCATCACCATGAAGAAGATCATGATCAGCGCATGCGCGGTGGTGAAAGCATTGTACATGCTCTTGCCGCCGTCGATGGCGGCGTCACCATTCATGCCGTAGACCATCTGCGCCAGGCCAGTGAATATCTGGATGCCCGGCTCCTGCAATTCCATGCGCATGACGACCGACAAGGCCCCACCGATGCAGCCCGCCATGATCGCGAAGATCAGATAAAGCGTGCCAATGTCCTTGTGGTTGGTCGAATACACCCACCGGACCCAGCCATGATACGGCTTGTGGTCGTGGTCGTCGTGAACTGCAGCGTCTGCCATGATCGGCTCCGTTCCCTGAATCTTTTCTGGTCGCGGCATCAGTTGCCGGCGGCCGCTACCTTGTTCGTGCCATCGACCTCGGCCATCAGCGCCTTGTTGGCGCCGGGAAGGTCGGTCTTGGCTGCCGCCAGCCAGGTCTTGTATTGCGCATCGGAGACGACGCGAATAGCGATCGGCATGAAGGCGTGGTCCTTGCCGCAGAGTTCCGAGCACTGGCCATAATAGAGGCCTTCCTTGTCGGCCTTGAACCATACCTCGTTGATGCGGCCCGGCACTGCATCGGTCTTGATGCCGAAGGACGGCATGGCAAACGCGTGAATGACGTCGGTCGCCGTCACCAGCACCCGGGTCATGGTGTTGACCGGCACCACCATCTCATTGTCGACGGCGAGCAGGCGCGGATACGCGGCGCGATCTTCCTTGCCGGCAGCAGCCCTGTCGGCATCCTGAAGGATCGCGGAATTGAAGGAAAGCGTATTGTCGACCTGGTATTCGTAGTCCCAGTTCCACTGATTTCCGGTCGCCTTGACGGTCAGCTTGGCTTCTTCCGGCGGCGTGTACTGCGCGGTCAGCAGCTGGAACGAGGGAATGGCGAGACAGAGCAGGATGACGACGGGACCGACAGTCCAGATGACCTCGATCAGCGTGTTGTGGCTGGTGCGCGACGGGGTCGGGTTGACGCTCGCCCGGAACCGCAAAATGCAGTAGGCGATCAGGAAAAGCACCAAGGCGGTGATCACAATGATGAACGCGAACGAGTAGTTCCCGAACCACTCGATCTGCCTCATAATGTCGGTCGCCGGAGGCTGAAAACTGGTTTCCCAAGGTTGGGGCTGGGCTGCACGAGCCGATGCAGCGGCAAACAACGTGGCGGCGGCACTAGCTACGATTTTGGCGGTTGCCAGGAATTTTCTCATCGCCCTCGTCATCTCCCAGTTCCTCGCGATCGGACCGCAAGAATGTCGAACAATGCCGGGACGGGAATCCCGGACAATTCAAGGCTGGTTCAAACCATACTCTATTTGCCTCCGCAAGAAAGGAGCGCCGGAACCCGTGCGGCATTTTTGCGCGCAAGCGCGGCGCTGGCTTCGTGCGGTGACGGCTCGCCGCGAATCACCAGAGCGACATCCGAGTAGAATGAGCCGCGCGGCGCGCGGAACCGTCGCAATTAGGGCGAAATTGGCGCGGAAAAGCGCATTGTCGCCTGTGTCGGGGCAGATCGCCGGGGTCTCGTCCTTTACTTGGGTTTAGTGCGGCTTAAAGTGCCGTGATTCGCAATGGAGCCGTCATGAACCCTTGGCTTTCGAGAACCTTGGCGAAGGTCATCCTTGTTGCCGCCGCAATAGCCTTGCCCGGCGCCGGCCTGGCCAATGCCGCGCAGCCAAGCGGCACGGTGAAGTCGACGCATGGGGCGTGGTCGATCATCTGCGATACGCCGGCCGGTGCTACGTCCGAACAATGCGTGATGATGCAGAACGTCGTCGCCGAGGACCGCCCGGAAATGGGTCTTTCCGTCGTCGTGCTGCGTACAGCCGACAATAAGGCCGAAATCCTTCGCGTGCTGGCGCCGCTCGGCGTGCTGTTGCCCAACGGGCTCGGCCTCAATGTCGACGGCAAGGATATCGGCCGCGCCTATTTCGTGCGCTGTTTCCAGGACGGCTGCTACGCCGAGGTCATCCTGGAAAAGCCGCTGCTCGACACGCTGAAGACCGGTACGTCCGCCACCTTCATCGTCTTCCAGACGCCGGAGGAGGGCATCGGCATTCCCGTCGACCTCAAGGGTTTCGCCGACGGCTTTGCCGCCCTGCCTTGAGGCTGCACGTTGACGCTGAAACTGCTCGATGCGGACGACTTCGAGATATTCAGGCGAATTCGCCTGGAGGCTTTGCGCGCTGCGCCCGAAGCCTTCGCCAGCAGCGCAGCGGAATGGGAGCAACTTCCCGACGAGGAATGGCGGCGGCGCCTGACGAACAACCTGGTTGTCGTCAGCTTTCGGAGCGGGGAACCTGTCGGCATAATGGGCCTGATGCGCCAGCCGGCCAGCAAGATGGCGCACCGCGCGACGATCGTCATGGTCTATTTGCGCGGCAGCGAGCGTGGCGGCGGATACGCCGTCAAGATGCTCAATCTGCTGCTCGATCACGCCCGAGCATTGGGCATAAGGCAGGTCGAGCTGGCTGTAAGTGCTGAAAATCCAGCGGCCATACGATTCTATCAACGAGAAGGTTTTCACGAAGTAGGCTGCATACCGGCCGGCTTTCTTCATGAAGGCAGGGAGATCGACGAAATCATGATGGCACGCCGCTTGACTTAGGTCGTGGTGTTCCACCGTGAAGTTGCCGAACGGCGCCCAGGCGCCTACATGCCGTAAATCACTTCTCAAGAGGCCAGCGCCATGAACAGCCTGATCGGCCAATTCGACATTTCCGACGATCGCATCAAGCAGATCGTCGCCGAGACTATAAACGGCGCCGACGACGGTGAACTGTTTCTCGAATACAGCGAAAGCGAAGCGCTGATGTTCGACAATGGCAAGCTGAAGACCGCCAATTTCAACACCGACCAGGGTTTTGGCCTGCGCGCAGTCGCCGGCGAGGCCAGCGGCTACGCCCATTCCAGTGATCTCTCCGAAGCCTCGCTGCTGCGCGCCGCCGACGCGGTTTCGACGGTGAAGAGCGGCTATTCCGGCAGGCTTGCTGCGGCTCCCGCCCGCACCAACCGCCATCTCTACGGTGACGGAAACCCTATCCCCTCGCCTTCCTTCGAGACCAAGGCCAAGCTGCTTCAGGAAATCGATGCCTGGCTGCGATCGGAGGACCCGCGCGTCCGGCAGGTGACGGCGTCGCTCGCCGCCTCTTGGCAGCATGTCGAGATCGTGCGCGCTGATGGCCAGATGGTCCGCGACATCCGCCCGCTGGTCAGGATCAACGTGTCGGTGGTGGTCGGCGACGGTGACCGCCAGGAGAGCGGCTCCTACGGCATGGGCGGGCGCAAGGATTTTGGCGAGTTCCTGATCGAGGACAGCTGGAAGCATGCGGCCAAGGAGGCGCTGCGGCAAGCACTGGTCAATCTCGAAGCGGTTCCCGCGCCTGCCGGCACTTTCGACATCGTGCTGTCGAGCGGCTGGCCGGGCGTCATGCTGCACGAGGCCGTCGGCCACGGGCTGGAAGGCGATTTCAACCGCAAGAAGACGTCTGCCTTCGCCGGCCTGCTTGGCCAGCAGGTGGCGGCGAAAGGCGTCACCGTCGTCGACGACGGCACCATTCCCGAACGGCGTGGTTCGCTGACCGTCGACGATGAAGGCACGCCTTCTGCCCACAACGTGTTGATCGACGATGGCAAGCTGGTCGGTTACATGCAGGACCGCCAGAACGCGCGTCTGATGGGCATGAAAGCCACCGGCAACGGGCGGCGCCAAGGTTACGCACACGAGCCGATGCCGCGCATGACCAACACCTACATGACCGCAGGCGACATGGAGCCGGAGGAAATCATTGCCTCGGTCAAGAACGGCATCTATGCCGTGTCGTTCGGCGGCGGCCAGGTCGACATCACTTCGGGCAAGTTCGTGTTCGGTTGCACCGAGGCCTACATGATCGAGAACGGCAAGGTAACGCAGCCGATCAAGGGCGCCATGCTGATCGGCAACGGGCCGGATGCCATGCATCGTGTGGCGATGATCGGTAACGACATGACGCTCGACACCGGCATCGGCATGTGCGGCAAGGCCGGACAGGGCGTGCCGGTCGGCGTCGGCCAGCCGCATCTCAGGATGAACCAGATGACGGTCGGCGGCACCAGGGTTTGATGCGGCCGGCGGTCCGGCGTCGCTGTTTCGAACACCCTGTCCGTCCTGTCGTCCCATTGAGCTATTCGAGCCTTGAATTGGGCGCGATCTTCACTTATCTTACGTTCGTCTTACATCCAGAGGAGCGCCATCATGGCTGCCGCGGAAAAGCTCGTGACCACCGTCTCGACCAAGGGACAGGTCATCCTGCCCAGTTCGATCCGGAAACGGAGAGAATGGGACGCCGGCACACGCCTTCTGGTCGAAGATACCCCGGAGGGAGTGCTACTGAAGCCTGCGCCAGTCTTCGCCGAGACGCGGCCAGAGGACGTGTTTGGATCGCTGCGCTATAGCGGCAGACCGAAGACGTTGGAAGAAATGGACGCGGGCGTGCTCGCCGAAGCGCGGCGGCGCCATGCTCGCGATTGATACCAACCTGATCGTCCGCTACCTGACGGACGATCACCCGACTCAGTCTTCCCGCGCCCGCGCGTTGATCGATAGCCAGCCAGTCTTTGTCGCCGTCACGGTAATGCTGGAGGTCGAGTGGGTGTTGCGCAGCGCCTACGGTTTGGCACCGCTCGAAATCGCCCGCACGCTACGGGCGTTTAGCGGGCTCCCTACGGTAGAGGTGGAAGACGGGACGGTCGTGTCGTCCGCGCTCGACCTCTCGGAAAGGGGATTGGATTTCGCTGATGCGCTGCATCTGGGCAAATCTGCTCACTGCGTTGGCTTCGCGACTTTTGATCGTAAGTTCGTCACGGCAGCGCAGGCGGCTGGATATGACGGCGTGCAAGAAGCATAGCAGTTTATGGCCACCCAGCCTGGCATGAAGGCGACCGTTCAGGCATAGATACCGGAACGAGCGGCCTGCAGGTAAGCGAGAACCTTATCCGTCTTGCCTTCGCGAACCAGATCATAGGCGGTCTTTCCCACCCAGCCGGGATCGGCTGATGTTTGAACCAGATCGCTGCACGCACTTGATCGCCGGTCATCTCGCCGGCCGTCGCCAGAATACGAATGATGGGGCTCAATGCGGCGTCGACCTTGCGCGCTCCGGTCTTAGCGGCAAACGTGTCGCGGGCGATGCCGCTCAGGCCCGCCAGTTCCCGAGCAGTTCAGCCATCCGCTTCGACGAGAGAAACGGCGTCCGCTCCTCGCCGCAGCGCGATGCCGAAATATCAAAGGCTTTGGCTCATTATAAATTTCCTAGAATATTTGACCGGCGTACGCTCAAATGCGCTTTTTTAGTGCGCATTTCACGCCCGATAAATGCTGCTAGCGCCTTCTCTTGGGCTTCTCCAGCAATGCCACTGCCTCGACATGTGGCGACCACAGGAACTGGTCGATCGGGGTTACGCTCTTCAGGGCGTAACCGCCATCGAGGAGGATGCGAAGATCCCGCGCCAGCGTTGCCGGATTGCAGGACACCGCGGCGACCAGCGGCACGTCGGAGCGCGCGATCTGCTTCGACTGGTCCTCGGCGCCGGCGCGGGGCGGGTCGAAGACTACGCCGTCAAAGGCATTCAACTCCTTGAATGTGAGCGGCCTCCGGAACAGGTCGCGACGTTCGCCGGTCACCCGCTTCAGGCCGCTGGCGAAACGGAATGCCCGGTCGAGCGCCGCGAGTGCTGCCGCATCGCCTTCCACCGCGTGAACCTCCGATCTTGCGGCCAGGCGCAGCGCGAAGCTGCCGCAGCCGGCGAAGAGATCGGCGACCTTTTTGGCGCGCGCGAAATGCTGGCCGACAATGTTGGCCATCGCCTGTTCGGCAGCCTCGGTTGCCTGCAGGAAAGCGCCCGGAGGCACTGCGACGGCGACGCCATCAAACAGGACGACCGGTTTCTTTGGTTCGATAATGATCTCGCCGTCGATCGACAGCCTGGCTAGCCCCTCGGCCACGACGAAGTTGGACGCGACGCGGCGCTGGTTCTCGCCGAGCTTGCCGGAATCGTGAACCGCGACATCAAGGCCGGAACCGGTCACCGTTACCGCCATGTGGAACGATTTGGTCGTGGTGCAGATCAGCCCGGCAAGCATCCTCAAACGGTCGAGCGCAGCGACGATCTGCGGCAGCGAGATGGGGCATTCCTCGATCGAAATGATCTCGGATGACAGCGCGCGAACGAAACCGAACTGCATTCCCGCCTCGCTCCGCCGGGCGGTGAAGACGACGCGGCGGCGCGTGTGCGGCGCGCACGGCACCGGCGCGCCGACATCGCAAGCGATGCCCTTGCTCTTCAGCGCATGCACGACCTTTTCGCGCTTCCACCGGTGGTAGGCTTCAGTCTCGAGATGCTGGACGGCGCAGCCGCCGCATGCGCCGAAATGCCGGCACGGCGGATCGACCCGCAACGGCGAAGCCTCAAGGACCGACATCAAGGTGGCGCGATCTTTCTCCCGCGCGGCGGTGACGACCTCTCCCGGCAGCGCGAACGGAATGAAAACCTCGCCGGTTTCCGTCTCGGCGATGCCGTCGCCCTGCGAGCCCAACCTTGCGATCGTGAAACGGGTGCTCATCGCTTCTGGGTCTCGACGTCCTTGATGCCGCCGAGTAGGAACTCGCGGTTGCCGTCGCCGCCTTCTATCGGCGACAGATGCAGCCCCAGCGAGCGCCAGCCGGGAATGGCATCGAGCCAGTCCTGCATCAGGCCGGCAATGCGCGCCGCATCATAGGGGTCCTTCAACAGGCCGCCCTTGCCGATCGCCTCGCGGCCGGCCTCGAACTGCGGCTTGACCAGAAACACAGCCTTTGCGCCGTTCCCGGCCAAGGCAAGCGCCGGCGGCAGCGCCAGTTTCAGCGAGATGAAGCTGACGTCCGAGACGATGAAATCCGGCACACGGCCGCCGAGATCGGCTGCCGACAGTTCGCGCGCATTCAGGCCTTCAATTACCGTCACGCGCGGATCGCCGGCAACATCGGAGTGCATCTGGCCGTGCCCGACATCGATCGCCGTGACATGCGCCGCGCCGCGTTCGAGCAGCACCTGCGTGAAGCCGCCGGTCGAGGCGCCGACATCGAGGGCTTCGCTGCCGGTGGGGTCGAGGCCGAAATGGTCGAGACCAGCCTTCAGCTTCAGTGCGGCGCGCGACACGTAACCTTGCGCCGGATCGTCAACGACGATGTTGCACTCAGGCAGAACGGCCTGGCTTGGCTTGCGGGCGACGATGCCATCGACCGTCACGGTGCCGCGCGCCACGGCATCGCGGGCACGCGAGCGGCTGGCAAACAGGCCGCGGTGGACGAGCAATTCGTCGAGCCTCTGGCGTATGCTGGCTGGCGGAAGGGAAGTCATCGGCCTTCATGGCGAATGCCAACGATGATGGCAAGGATATTGGCGATGAGACAAGGCATGGCTGGAAAAGCGGTGAACGCATCAAGCCGCTCCGCTACCAGTCGAACCTCGCGCCAGGCGCGACGCAATGCTAAGAACGAGATGCCGTTTTGTGGTCGAAACGCGGAGGAGGAAATGCTGACGGGAACCTGCCACTGCGGTGCCGCCCGCTGGACCCTGGAGGGCGATCCCGGTTCGGTCACTGCCTGCAACTGCACACTTTGCCGCCGCTACGGCACGCTCTGGGCTTACGACTATATCGACGAACGCATCCGCCTTGCCGGGCCCGTAAGCGCCTATAGTCGCGTCGGAAAGGCTCATCCTTCACTTGAGATTCTCTTCTGTCCAACGTGCGCTTGCGTCCTGGCCTGGCGCGGTTTGCGTCCCGATGCGGCTGGGCGCTACCGCATCGCCGTCAATGTGAGGCTTGCGCCGCCCGAGGCCGTCGCCGATCTCCCGATCGACCATTTCGATGGTCTCGATACATTCGAGGATTTGCCGAGAGATGGTCGCTGCGTGCGGGATATGTGGTTCTAGTTTCTAGAGTCTCTTCGGGATCATGCTTTAGAATATCTTCCGCGAAACCCGCCGTTCGACGGCCGGCGTCAGACCGTCGCTGCTGTCGCCGGACACCTGCGTGCGCGGCCGGAAACCAGCAGCGTAAACAGCACGTTACGACTGTTCGCCGGCAATTTGATTCAAGCAGTTGAGATTTTGATTCAGACCGGCATCTTGCAGCCAAGTTGAATCGCTTCGGCGTCGCGGGACATGCGTCTAAAAACTAGGCGCGCTGGGCCTGCGCGGTATGCCCCAACGCCACGAACACAGTGCGCACGATGCCGGCGCTGTCCAGCCCGGCATCGGCATACATCTTTTCCGGCTTGGCATGGTCGACGAAGGCGTCGGGCAGCACGAGCGGGCGCACCTTCAAGCCGCTCTCCAGCAGCCCTTCATGGGCCAGGAACTGCAGCACATGGCTGGCGAAGCCGCCGACCGCGCCCTCTTCCACCGTCACCAGGATCTCGTGCGAACGGGCCAGCCGCCGGATCAGGTCCTCGTCGAGCGGCTTGGCAAAACGGGCATCGGCGACCGTGGTCGAAAGCCCGGCCGCGCCAAGCTCCTCGGCCGCGGCAAGGCAATCCTGCAGCCTGGTGCCGAAGGAAAGCAGCGCAACCTTGGTGCCTTCCCTGACGATCCGGCCCTTGCCGATCTCCAATACCGAGCCTCGTTGCGGCATCTCGACGCCAACGCCGTTGCCGCGCGGGTAGCGGAAGGCGATCGGGCCGTCATCGAAGCTTGCAGCGGTGCGTACCATGTGGCGCAGCTCGGCCTCATCGGCCGCGGCCATGACGACGAAACCGGGCAGCGTCGCCAGGAAGGTCGTGTCGAAGGCGCCGCAATGGGTGGCACCATCGGCGCCGACGAAGCCGGCGCGGTCGATCGGAAAGCGCACCGGCAATTTCTGGATCGCCACGTCGTGGACGACCTGGTCGTAGGCGCGCTGGAGAAAGGTCGAGTAGATCGCGGCGAAAGGCTTGAAGCCTTCCGTGGCAAGGCCGGCGGCGAAGGTAACCGCATGCTGCTCGGCGATGCCGACATCGAAGGTCCTCGCCGGAAACGCTTCGCCGAACAGGTCAAGCCCGGTGCCGTTCGGCATGGCGGCGGTGATGGCGACGATGCGGTCGTCCTCTCGGGCCTCCTGGATCAGACTTTCGGCAAACACCTTCGTATAGCTCGGCGCATTGGCGGGCGCCTTGGCCTGGGCGCCGGTGATGACGTCGAATTTGTTGACGCCATGATATTTGTCGGCCGCGGCCTCGGCCGGGGCGTAGCCCTTGCCCTTCTGGGTCACGACATGGATCAGCACCGGGCCGTCGGCATTGTCGCGGACGTTCTTCAGCACCGGGATCAGGTGCTCGAGGTTGTGACCGTCGATCGGACCGATGTGGTAGAAACCCATCTCCTCGAACAGCGTGCCGCCGGTGACGTAACCGCGCGCGTGCTCGACCGCGCGCTTGATGGCGCGATCGGCGCGCTCGCCAAGATAGGACGTCAGCTTCTTGCCGAAATCGCGCAACCCAAGATAGGTCTTGCCTGAGGCGAGCCGCGCCAGATAGGCGCTCATCGCACCGGTCGGCGGGGCGATCGACATGTCGTTGTCGTTCAAGATGACGATCAGCCGGGCATCGAGTGCGCCGGCATTGTTCATCGCCTCGTAGGCCATGCCGGCCGACATGGCGCCGTCGCCGATGACGGCAATGACATTGTTGCGGCCATCGGACAGATCGCGCGCCATCGCCATGCCGAGGCCGGCTGAAATCGAGGTTGAGGAGTGGGCTGCGCCAAACGGATCGTATTCGCTCTCGACGCGACGCGTGAAGCCGGACAGGCCGCCCTCCTGCCGCAGCGTGCGGATGCGGTCGCGGCGGCCGGTCAGGATCTTGTGCGGATAGGCCTGGTGGCCGACGTCCCAGATCAGCCGGTCGTCCGGCGTGTTGAAGACGTAGTGCAGCGCGACAGTCAGTTCGACCACGCCGAGGCCGGCGCCGAGATGGCCGCCGGTGTGGGAAACGACGTCGATCAGTTCGGCGCGAAGCTCTGACGCCAGCTGCGGCAGGTCGGCTTCGGCAAGCGTGCGCAAATCGGCTGGGACGCGGACCTTGTCGAGAAGCGGCGTATCGGGCTTTGCGTTCACTGTTTGCGAGCCTGGTCAGATTTTCTGTTCATCGTGAAATATGCCGCTGGCCGGCGAATGTAAATGTGGCGGTAACGCGCATCAGCTTTCGGGCAGCGGGATGAACTCTTGCTCGTCTCCAGGAACGATATCGAAGCGGCCCGTCTTCCATTCTTCTTTCGCCTGCTCGATGCGTTCCTTTGAGGACGATACGAAATTCCACCAGATATAACGTTTCGAACCGAGCGAAGCGCCGCCAAACAGCATGAAATGGGCGCCGCCCTCCGATGAAACAACGATCTCATCGCCGGGCCGGAAAACCAGCAGCCGCTCGGCCGGGAAGCGGTCACCGGATATCGAAACCTCGCCTGCCAGCGTATAGATGGCGCGCTCCTCGGCGTCGGCCGGGATCTTCACGCTGGCACCCGGCGCCAACCTGAGATCGGCATAGAGCGTGTCCGAAGCGGTGGCGACCGGGGAGCGCAGCCCGGACAATGCACCGATGACGATACGGCCGCTGACACCCTCTGCATCGATTTCGGGCAGGCGCAGGGCCGCGGTGTTTTCGAAGACCGGCGCGACCTCTTCCTTGCCGTCCGGCAGCGCCAGCCATGTCTGCAGGCCGGAAACCGACATCGGCAAGCCGCGCAGTTCTTCCGGCGTGCGCTCCGAATGGACGATGCCGCGGCCGGCGGTCATCAAATTCACGTCGCCGGGCTGGATCACCATCTCGGTGCCGAGCGAATCGCGGTGCCTGATCTTGCCGTCGAACAGGTAAGTCACCGTCGACAGGCCGATATGCGGATGCGGGCGCACGTCGAGCGCCTGGCCGGCCCGCAGAACGGCTGGACCCATGCGGTCGAAGAAGATGAAGGGTCCGACCAGCCGGCGCCTGGCCGTCGGCAAGGCGCGGCGAACCTGAAATCCGCCGATGTCCTTGGCATTCGGAATGACCATCAGTTCGATCTGATCGCTGGCGAAGGCATCGCCCATCTGCGGATCGTTTCCGGGAAAGAAGCTCACGCGGTCCCCTCAGGCGAAGCGAAGTGCAGATTTGGCCTTCGCCTTGGCCGCCACCTCTTCGCGATTGCGCGGATGCTGCGTCGTCTCGAGGCTGTCGAGCAATTCACGCGCCGAGGCGGCAATGGCCTCGACGGCATGGTCGAACGCATGCTGGTTCTGTTTCGACGGCCGTGTCGTTCCGCTCAGCTTGCGGACAAACTGAAGTGCGGCATCGCGGACCTCGTCATTGGTTGCCGGCGGATCGAAATTGAACAGGGTTTTGATGTTTCTGCACATCGTTCGCAATCTCCTCTCGTCCTGGAGCCGTTTCAAACGGGATGAGTTTTACCCTCAATCGTGATGATGTCCAAAGCCGGTAAGCACAATCGTCGTTCGAGGCCGCGCCTCAGTCCGCATCCAGCGGCTCTGTCCCCACCGGCTTGCCGTCACGCGACAGCCTGATTTTCTCGACCTTGTCCTCGGCCGCTTTCAGCAGCCGGTCGCAATGCGCCTTCAGCGCCTCGCCGCGCTCGTAAATGCGGATCGACTGGTCGAGCGGCACGTCGCCGCGCTCCAGATCGTCGACGATCCGTTCCAGCGCCTCGAGCGCCTGCTCGAAGCTCATCGCCTTGACGTCCTCGTTGGTCTCACCAGCCATCATCTATCCCTTCATCAGCCGCCCGACATGGGCGGCGACCGAAAATGCCAATCCCTGCAGATCGTAGCCGCCCTCGAGAACGCTGACGAGCCGGTTGCGGCTATGGCGCCCGGCTCGTTCGAGCAACTGGCCGGTCGCCCAGTCGAAATCATCCTCGGTCAGGTTGATCTCGGCCAGCGGATCGCGGTGGTGGGCGTCGAAACCGGCGGAGATGATGATGAGATCGGGCGCAAAATTGTCGAGCGCCGGCAGGATGCGTGACAGAAAGGCGTCACGGAAAACATCGCTGCCGCTCTGCGGCGCCAGCGGCGCGTTGACGATGTTGCCGGCGCCGGTTTCGCTCGCGGCGCCGGTTCCCGGGTAAAGCGGCATCTGGTGTGTCGAGCAATAGAGCACCGACGGATCGTCCCAGAAGATGTCCTGCGTGCCGTTGCCGTGATGCACATCCCAGTCGACGACGGCGACACGGCCGGCGCCATGGTTCTTCTGCGCGTAGCGTGCCGCGATCGCCGCGGTGTTGAACAGGCAAAAACCCATGGAGGTGGTCTTTTCGGCATGATGGCCGGGCGGCCGTGCGGCGACGAAGACGTTCTCGGCACGGCCGGTGAAGACGTCATCGACCGCGGCGTTGGCAGCTCCGATCGCGGTCACGGCAGCCTGCCAGCTCTTCGGGCTGGCGGTGGTATCGGCGTCGATACGGGCGATGCCGGTGTCCGGTATCGCTGCACGGACACGTTCGACGAATTCGGGCGGATGCGCGTAGAGAATGGTTGCCTCGTCGCCTTCAGGCGCCTGGACGCGATCGAGCGCCGCGAAGGCCTCGTCGTCAAGCACACGCTCTATGGCGCGCAGACGGTCCGGCCGCTCCGGATGACCGGGCGGTGTTATGTGCTCGAGGAAAATCGGATGCGTGTAAAGTCTCGTGACCATGCCCCGATATAGGCGCGCCTTACCGCTTTGGCCATGTTTTCGCGCGCTGGTGACGCGATGTTCAACAGGGTTTAGGCAACCGGCGTCGGCCGAGCCCACCGCGAGCCGCCTGGGATTGGCGAAAAGATGATCTCAGGCCGGTGATCGGTCAACCTCGGGCTGCATCGCTGACGGTCGATCAGGTTGATGCAGCCTGCCGGTGCGATTGAGCAGCCCCTCCAGAAGAACCTTGAACGCCTTCACTGCCTTCTTCGACGTCGCTTCGGGATCGTTCGAATTTGCGATCCACTGCGCCGCATGCAGCGAGGCGCCGCTGACCAGCCTTGCCGCGGCTTCGGGATCGACGGCGAGAATTGTCCCCTCGTCGCTCAGTCTTTGCAGGCTCTCTGTCATCGAGCGGATGCATGTGCTCTGGCTTGGCCATTGCGATGGATCGCCGAGCACCGCCGGCCCGTCGCGAAGCACGATACGCTGGATCTCCGGCTCCAGCGCCATCTCGATATAGGCGGTGCATTCGTCGACAAAGCCCTGCCAGAGATTGTCCGGCTTGGCCGAAACGACCTTCAGCCGGGCTGCCATTTCGGCGTCGATCTCGGCGATAACCGCCTGGAGCAGGCCCTTCTTGTCGCCGAAGTGATGATAGAGCGCACCGCGCGTCAGCCCGGCCGATGCCGTGAAGTTATCCATCGAGGCTTCGGCATAGCCGAGCGTGCCGAAGGCCTGGCGCGCCGCGGCAATCAGTTTGGCGCGGGTCTCGGCAATCATCTCCTTGCGTGGTTTGTGCATGCACTGGCCCTATTAACATACGCTTCGCATGCCAATTGACATACGCCACGTATGATCTATTTAAACTCATACGCTACGTATGTAATCGCCGAACCGGCCGTTGTCGAGGAGCCAGACCATGCAAAATCCCTATTCCCAGATCTTTCGCGCGCCGGGCGCCAAGGGCTTTGCTGCCGCCGGGTTCGTTGCCCGGCTGCCGATGGCCATGGCTCCGATCGGGATCGTCGCAATGCTGTCGCAGACCGATGGCCAATACTGGCTGGCCGGTGCCGTTTCCGCGACATATGCGCTGGCCAACGCTTTCGTCGCCCCGCAGGTATCGCGACTGGTGGACCGCCTCGGCCAGACGCGGATTGTGGTGCCGACCACCATGATTTCCGCGCTCGCCTTCGCGATCCTGATTGCAGCGACCAATCAGCATTGGCCGATATGGACGCTATTCGTCTCGGCGCTGCTCGCCGCCGTCATGCCCAGCATCCCGGCAATGGTGCGCGCACGCTGGACCGAAATCTTCCGCAACCGCCCCGAGTTGAACACGGCGTTCGCCTTCGAGTCGGCGGCGGACGAACTGGTCTACATCGCCGGCGCATCGCTGTCGGTCGGACTGAGTGTCGCGCTTTTCCCGGAAGCGGGAGTGCTCGCGAGCACATTGTTCCTGGCCTTCGGTTCGACGGCCTTCATCCTGCAGCGCTCGACCGAACCGCGAGCGCGACCGGTGGAACACGGTTCGGGCGGCTCGGCAATCCGCCTGCGGCCGGTCCAGATCATCACCTTGGCCCTGATCTTCATCGGCGCGACCTTCGCCACCACGGAGGTGAGCACCGTGGCGATCACCAAGGAGCTTGGCCAGCCGGGCGCCGCCAGCTTCGTCATCGGCGTCTACGCGCTCGGATCGTTCGTCGTCGGCATCGTCATCGGCGCCCTGAACCTGAAAGTGCCGCTGCAGATTCAGCTTGCCATCGCAATCGCCATCATTGCGCTCACCACGCTGCCGCTGCTCGTCGCCGACACCGTGCCGCTGCTGGCACTGGCCGTCTTCGTCAGCGGCGTGGCAATCTCGCCGACCTTCATCACGGCATTCGGCCTGATCGAGCGGCGCGTGCCGGAGGCGGTGCTGACCGAGGGCGTGACCTGGGTGATGACCGGCATCGGCATCGGCATGGCGCTCGGCTCCTTCGCCGCCGGCTGGGTGGTGGACGCTTTCGGCGCGCAGAACGGGTTCTGGGTATCGGTGGCATCGGGCACAATCGCTTTGGCCATCGTGCTCGCCGGCCAGCGCAGCCTTGCCGCGCCGAACTGCGACATGGCGGCATGCGACGCAGCCGCGGTCGCTGCGGAATAGTTTCCGGTGCGTCCGGCCCCGAGCCGGGGCCGGACGCATACCAGCACCGTGAGAATGGCCTAAAGAATCTCGGTCTTGGCGATGTGGATGCCAAAACCTTCGAGGCCGACATAATGGCGCTCGCGCGAGGCGATCAGATTTATCGAGGAAATTCCGAGATCCTTGAGGATTTGCGCGCCGAGGCCGATCTCGCGCCATTCGTTTTCGCGGCGGCGAGCCTCTTCGTGATCCTCGCGGTCGCCGGCAGCCGGGCGCTTGCGCTCCTGATGGGCGACGCCGACTGAGCCTTCGCGCAGATAGACGATGACGCCGCGCTTACGCTCGCCCATCGTCTTCATGATGGCGTCCAGTCTGTGGCTGGTGCCGAACACGTCGCTGACCACGTCCTCGGAATGAAGGCGCACCGGCACCTCCTCGCCGTCGCGGATGTCGCCGAAGACGATCGCTACATGATGCATCGAATCCCAGGGCAGCGTGTAGGTGAAGACCTGTGCCTTGCCGCCTGCCGTCTCAATGTCGGAACAGGCGACACGCTCGACCAGCGTTTCCTTGCGCTGCCGGTAGGCGATGAGGTCGGCAACCGAGATCTGCTTCAACCCGTGCTTTTCGGCGAAGGCCTGCACCTGCGGGCCACGCATGACGGTGCCGTCATCGTTGACCAGCTCGGAAATCACGCCGACCGGCGGCAGGCCGGCGAGCTTGCAGAGGTCGACAGCGGCCTCGGTATGGCCCGAACGCATCAGCACGCCGCCTTCGCGTGCGATCAGCGGAAAGATGTGACCGGGCCGGACGAAATCGGAGGCGCCGACATTGCCGTTGGCGAGGTTGCGGACAGTCAGAGTACGGTCGTCCGCCGAAATGCCGGTCGTGGTGCCGTGCTTGAAATCGACGCTGACGGTGAAGGCGGTGGTGTGGGCCGAATCATTGTCGGCGACCATCGGCGACAGGTTGAGCCGCTTGGCTTCCTCGCGCGGCATCGGCGTGCAGACGATGCCCGACGTGTTGCGAACGATGAACGCCATCTTTT
This sequence comes from Mesorhizobium sp. M0195, assembly GCF_040322115.1. Lineage (NCBI taxonomy): Bacteria > Pseudomonadati > Pseudomonadota > Alphaproteobacteria > Hyphomicrobiales > Phyllobacteriaceae > Mesorhizobium > Mesorhizobium sp. M0195. Next base: position 301,312 of record NZ_JAMYSV010000002.1, read on the forward strand.
CCGGCGTGCAATGGACGGCGGCTACGATCAGGTCGCCCTCGTTCTCGCGGCCGTCATCGTCCATAACGACGACGATCTCGCCGCGCTCGAAGGCGCGCAGGGCTTCGACGATCTTCTTCTGGTCGTAAGGCATAAGTGCTCGCTTCGCTCGCAGGGAATAGGGGAGTAGGGCAGTACGGGAGTAGAGAAAAGGAAAAAATGCTGTCGTGGGAGCTGCGTAACCTACTCCCCTACTCTACTCCCTACTGCCTTCCCGTTTGTCCCCGATGACGCAGATAATGATCGGCAATGGCGCAGGCAACCATCGCCTCGCCGATCGGTACAGCGCGGATGCCGACGCACGGATCGTGCCGGCCCTTGGTCATGATCTCGACGTCGTTACCGTCCTTGTCGATCGACTTTCGCGGCGTCAGGATCGACGAGGTCGGCTTGACGGCGAAACGCGCGACGATCGCCTGGCCGGTCGAGATGCCGCCGAGAATGCCGCCGGCATTGTTGGACAGGAAGACCGGCTTGCCGTCATTGCCCATGCGCATCTCATCGGCATTCTCCTCGCCGGTGATGCGGGCGGCCTCGAAACCGTTGCCGATCTCGACACCCTTGACGGCGTTGATCGACATCAGGCCGGCGGCGATGTCCTGGTCGAGCTTGGCATAGATCGGCGCGCCAAGCCCGGCCGGAACGCCGTCGGCGACGATCTCGATGACCGCACCGACCGAGGAGCCCGCCTTGCGGATGCCGTCCAGATATTTGGTGAAGACGGCGACGGACGCCGGATCAGGTGTGAAGAACGGGTTTTCGGCGTCGCCGACGAAATTCCAGTTCCAATTGGCGCGATCGATCGATTTATCGCCCATGGACACCAGCGCGCCGCGCACCACCATGCCGGGCACGACCTTCCGGGCAAGCGCTCCGGCCGCCACCCGCGCCGCCGTCTCACGCGCCGAGGAGCGGCCGCCGCCGCGGTAGTCGCGCAGACCGTATTTGACCTCGTACGTGTAATCGGCATGGCCCGGCCGGAACTGGCGGGCGATGTCGCCATAATCCTTCGAGCGCTGGTCGACATTCTCGATCAGCATCGACACCGGCGTGCCGGTCGTGATCATCGTCTCGCCGTCCTCATCGAGGACGAAGCCGGACAGGACCTTCACCTCATCCGGTTCGCGACGTTGCGTCACAAAACGTGACTGGCCGGGGCGGCGCTTGTCGAGTTCGGCCTGGATCTCGTCGCGAGTGAAGCGGATGCCTGGCGGACAGCCGTCGACGACGCAGCCCAACGCCGGCCCGTGGCTTTCGCCCCAGGTGGTGACGCGGAAAAGATGGCCGAACGTGTTGTGCGACATGGAACCAGCCCTGCCGGCGTCGGAGCCGGCCTAGCGCATAACCCCGAAAATCGGAGCGATTTTCGGAAAGGATCATGCACAAAATCAAAAGTGCTACAGCGTCCTTTGCGCGTCCAGGAGGACGCGCGGCGCTGTCGCCTGCCTTCTATTGGCGTTTTCCACAGTGGTCAAACTGTGATCCGGCGGATTTAGTTTTGACACATTCGATTGGTTTCTGCTCAGTTCCGTTCCGTTGGACCGAGCCGCTGTACCGGCAATGATTAAAGAGGACGATGATGCGTATCCTGATTGGCGCTGTTGCCGCCACGCTGTTGATTTCCACCGCCGCCTTCGCCGGCCAGACCGAAGGCCTGATCAAGAAGGTCGACAAGGATGCGCTGACGCTGACGCTGGACGACGGCAAGTCCTACAAGCTGAACGCCGAAACCGACCTCGATGCGCTGAAGCCAGGCATGGACATCGTCCTCGCCTATGACGTGACGAATGGCGAGAATGTCGTCACCGATATGGAACTGCCGGACACCGGATCGACCGAGTAGGACGCGTCGACATTCAGCTGATGCCGGCCCGACCTGATCTCAACATACGCTGCGTCATCGGTCTCAAAGCCACTCCAGGCGCCGGCCGTCCAGTCTGAGCACGCGGTCCTGCGGCACGTCCATGCTGACCGCATCTTGTTCGGACATCCCCAGTACCAAGCGGAACATTACGCGCATGACGCCACCATGGGTCACGCAGACCGTCTGGCGATCGAGCGCGTCGAACCACGGCTTCACCCGTTCGAGCAGCATCTGATAGCTTTCGGCGCCTTCGCCGGGCGGCTGGAAATTCCATTTATCGAGCCGGCGGCGCCTGGTCGAACCAGGATTGTTCGCCTCGAGTTCGGCAAAGGTGAAACCCTGCCAGTCGCCAAAGCTCAATTCCACGAGCAGCGGCTCGGTACGATAGGCGTGCGGATCGAGCTTCATCGCCGCGCGCAGGCGCTCCATCGTCTCGCGCGTGCGCCGCATCGGGCTGGCGACAAAGTCGAAATCTTCGGGCTTGTCGATGAGTTCGGCCAGCCTGCGCCCGTTGCGGCTAGCCTGCTCGCGGCCAAGCTCGTCGAGGTCGGTATCGGCCTGCCCCTGCAGCCGGGCCTCGGCGTTCCACGCCGTCTGGCCGTGGCGCACGATATAGACGAGCGGGTACATCAGGTCTTCCGGAGGAGGTCAGGCGGTGGCGTCAGTCCTTGACCGTCGAAATATCCGGCGCGTCGACCGCCTTCATGCCGACAACATGATAGCCGGAATCGACATGATGGATCTCGCCGGTGACGCCACGCGAAAGGTCGGACAGGAAATAGACGCCGGAATCGCCAACCTCCTCCTGCGTGACCGTCTGCTTCAACGGCGAATTGTATTCGTTCCATTTCAGGATATAGCGGAAATCGCCGATGCCGGATGCGGCAAGCGTCTTGATCGGGCCGGCGGAGATCGCGTTGACACGGATCTTCTTGGCGCCGAGATCGACGGCCAGATAGCGCACGCTGGCTTCGAGTGCCGCCTTGGCGACACCCATGACGTTGTAGTGCGGCATCACCTTTTCCGCGCCGTAATAGGTCAGCGTCAGCAGCGAGCCGCCGTCGGTCATCAGCGCCTCGGCACGTTTGGCAATGGTCGTGAAGGAATAGACCGAAATATCCATGGTGCGCAGGAAATTATCGCGCGTCGTCTCGACATAGCGGCCGGTCAGCTCGTCCTTGTCGGAAAAGGCGATAGCGTGGACGAGGAAATCGAGCTTGCCCCAATGGCTGGCGATATCGGCGAACACCGCATCGAGGCTGGCCGGGTCGGTCACATCGCAGTGGCCGGCGACATGCGCGCCCAGTTCCGCCGCGAGCGGCTCGACACGTTTCTTGAACGCCTCGCCCTGATAAGTCAGCGCGATCTCGGCGCCGTGATCGACACAGGCCCTGGCGATGCCGTAAGCGATCGAGCGATTGTTGGCGATGCCAAGGATAAGGCCGCGCTTGCCGGCCATAAGGCCCCGTTCACCCGCCATGTCAGCGCTCTCCGCAAGGTTCTCTGCTTTGTGGAGTGCCTATCGCACAGCCACAGTGCCCCTTCAAGCGTTCAAAGCGGACAGTTCGGGGGACAAAGCCGCTGGTCTACAGAGCCGCGCGTCCTTTCGGGCGCGCAAAGGACGCTGTAGCGCTTTGACCTTGCAGCCGTGGGCCAGTGGAAAAATCCGACGCCAGTATCGGTGTCACGGCGGAAGATGACCCTTTGGCGGAAGTTTCGTTGGCCAGCGGCCGAAGTCACGGTCATGACCCCGAGCCGACTTCCATACTTTGGGCCGTGGACGACCGCTTTGCGGTGCGCCGGGAGCGGACGTCTGGGCTTAGGCCGTCGAATGTCTGCCTTTGGACAAAAAATTTGACGTTGAGTCCGCCAACCCACAGGCGAGAGGTCCTGAGCAGCCGTCGCACCTTCCGGCGATCGCCGCTCAGTAATTTGTGCTCTGTCATACTTTTGATAGTATGCCCTGTCAGCGAGGGTGACATGTCGCATAAGAGCCGAGTTGATGTTCCGAAGGCGGGGACTGGCTCGCGCCTTCCGATCGGCAAAGGGTTGATGGATGACGGTGTCGAGACCCGTCACGAACGGCGCATACTAACCGCTCTTTGCTACGATCTCGTAGGCTCCACCGAGCTGCTGGGCCTGCTCGGCATCGAAGATTTTGAGGAACTTATCTTGGCGTTTCAAATGGCCGCCAAGGAAGCGATTGTATCGTGCTCCGGAACCGTGACGGTCGAGGTCGGCGACGGCGGCGTCGCTGTGTTCCCAGTCGATCTGGGTGCGAAGGATGCGGCGTCGCTGACGATCAGCGCCGGGCTTGGGATCGTCAGGGCGTGCAAGCTCCTTGCCGCGGAGAAAGGGAGGAGCGACCTGCATGTAAGGGTAGGCGTGGCGACCTCGATGACGCTAATCCTGAAGGGCGACACCGCTGTAGCGCAGGACACGGTAACCGGCCCTGCATTTGCGCTGGCAACCAGGCTGCAGGCAATTGCCCGGCCGGATACCGTCGTCGTGTGCAACGAGACGCGTAATCTGGCACGGCGCTCACACGTATTTAGCTTCTACGGTTCTCACGTCATCAAAGGCTTCGCGCAACCCGAGCAGGTCTGGCAGGCGCTGAGTCACAAGCGGGGGGTAGACCGTTTCTCCGCGTTCGGACGCCTCACCAGCCCCTTGGTCGACCGTACGGATGAGGCCGAGCTGATCCACGAATGTTGGAATGAGGCCGTTTCGGGACGTGGCCAAGTCGTAGTGATCGAGGGCGAGGCCGGCATTGGCAAGTCGCGCATCCTACACGAGGTGCGCCGGCGAACGCGCTTCCAACGCAACAGGTTGCTCCTCTTCCAATGTATGCCAGGCGACTCGCGTTCGACGCTGTATCCACTGCGGCAGGCGATGCTGGGCAATTTCGACGACGGCGAGCGTGCACTCACCCCTGCGCTTGTAGCAGAGGTGTTCGCAGCACATGACATTCACGACGCCGAAGTCGTCGACATCTTTTCTTTTCTGCTCGGCGTGGAAGGCGCGAGGTCCGGTTTCCATGAGATGGATCCGGAAGTGATCCGAGAGAAAGCCGGTTGGGCTGCGCGCCATGCGTTACAAGCAACGTGCGCCAGTGGCCCAGTGATCTTGATCGCTGAGGATATTCACTGGATCGACCTTACGTCGAAGCAACTGCTGGGTGAACTTGCAAAACTGGTTCCTAGTTGCCCCGTGCTCTTGATCGCAACGACGAGGCCGGGATCTGGCGACTGGCTGGATGAAAAAAGCAAGCATGTCCTGCTCGCTCCCCTTGAGCATGCCGACACCTTGCGGGCAATCGCGACGATGTGGCCTCAGGGCAAGCGAGCGCCCGCGCCTGAGCTGATAGAGTTGGTCGAGCGCGTCACCGGCGGTGTACCCCTGTTCATCGAGGAGGTTTGCCAATGGATGGCGGAGAATGCCGCTAGCGGTACTGAGCACCTGCCACAGGGTGTTTCGCTCGGCCGCGCGGCGGTGTTGGAAACAGTGTTGGACGCCCGGCTCGAGCCTCTCGGCCGCGCCCGCGAGGTGGCGCGCGCGGCCGCCGTCGCCGGCAACAGATTCAGCCTGGACTTGCTGTCGGCGCTCTTGCCGGAATTTGACCCGGGCACAATCTCTGCGGCGCTCAATGCCCTGGCCGAGGCTGGCTTCGTACGCGCCAGGCATGCAGCAGCAACAGTGTACGCGTTTCGGCATGCGCTTATCCAAGAAACGATCTATAGTGGAACACTACGGAAACGGCGCCGGACCCTGCATCAGCGTCTTTATGCGGTGGCTAGTGGCAACCGCAGCCTCGTTGGCTGGCTAACAACGGCAGCTCTTGCCGATCATGCTGAGCGAGGTGGCCTGCTTGACGAAGCGATCGGCGAGTTCGTCAATGCCGGCATGGAAAGCTCGTCCCGCTCGGCTATGGCTGAGGCAAGGCAGCTGCTCGAGCATGCCATTGCGCTTTGCGGGCAGGTTTCTGATCATGACAAACGGGATGCGCTGCGGCTCTCGGCGATGGTGGCGCTCGGGCCGATATTGACCGCTGTCGAAGGGCCAAATTCCGAGCACGCCCGCAGGCTCTACGACGAAGGCGTAAATATCGCACGGCGTCGGCCGATAGCGGAGCGCGCCAAGTGGTTCCCGATCTATTGGGGTTGGTGGTTCACGGGTTCGGTCGTTGATGGCGAGCGGGCGCAGGCCGTCGTCAGTGATCTAAAGGAGGTTAACGACCCCGAGATTCAGCTTCAGGCTAGGCACTGCTTGTGGGCAGTCGATTTCAATCGCGGAGACCATGGTGGATGCATAGCCGCGGTTGATGCTGGATTGCCGCACTATGACGTGGGCCAGGGGCACGCGAATGCCACGCGTTTTGGGGGGCACGACGCGCGCGTGTGCGGCTTGGCGCATCGTGCACTGTCGCTGTGGTTCTCGGGACGTGCAACGAGCGCTCTCCGCTCCATGTCGGAGGCCCGCCGCTGGGCTCAGCAGACTGGCCATGTCAGCAGCATCGCGCATGCCTGTATCAACGGCGCGATGCTGAGTTGCTATCGCCGCGACTTCGCTTCGTTGCGTGACGTGATTGAGGATCTGCGGCAGCTGACCGCGCTTCATCACCTGCCTTCGCTAGTCGTCTCGGCACAAATCTTCGAGGGCTGGTGCGATGGCAACGCTGGCCACCTCGAGCGGGGCAAGGACAAGATGCGTGAGGCCCTCGGCCTGCATGGACAAGTGCAGACACCTGAGGACGAGCCCGTCTATTGCGGCATGCTGGCGGAACTTCTCGCGCGCTCGGGTGAGATCAGTGGCGCGCTTGCCCTGCTTCATTCGGCGGTGGCGCAGGCCGAGGCGGGTGGCAGTCGATATTGGCTGGCGGAACTACATCGGCGAATTGCACAACTTCTCGTCCTTGACGGCGCGGCAGCTGGCCAGGTGGCAGCTGCCCTTGAGAAGAGCCTCAATACTGCAGCCGAGCAAAATGCCGTGCCCATCCTCATCGCGGCCTACGAGACGCTCAGCGTGTCAAATCTCTCGCCCGTCCTGCTTCGGAGCTACAACGACCGTATCGAAGCGGCAAGGAAGTCGGTTGAGCCCGGCGAACCGCTGATCGTCAACCCTGAGCCGGAACTGCGGGCCAGCCGATAGTGGAACAATATGAGCGCCTTGGTCCTCCGGCAGACGAAGCGCTGACGTATCTGATGTCGATGCGACAAGCGTTGGGCATCACCCGTATTGCGGACATTACCGGCCTGGACCGTGTCGGCATCCCGGTCGTGCAGGCAACGAGGCCGTTCTCGTTTTCAAACGCGGTCGCGCAGGGAAAGGGTGCCAGCCTGGCTCGCGCTGCCATATCGGCCATTTTGGAATCCGCTGAGAGCTTTTTCGCCGAGCGCATCGAATATCTTGATGCAGCTTACGCTTCGGCCACTTTACTCGGCATACCCTACGGGCGATTTGAGACGTGGCTGCGAGAGCCCGCCCCTGCTGATTGGCGCGGCCGAAAAATCGCTTGGATGGAGGCGGAGAACCTGCTGGGCGGCGGCCGCGACTTCGTTCCGCTGGAATTGGTGCACACGGCCTATCTCGTACCGCCCAGCCCCTGTGACGGAATTTTCACGCCAACCACAACCGGACTGGCGGCCGCGCTTGATGAAGCAGACGCCATCACACACGGCATATTGGAATGCGTCGAACGCGATGCGATCGCCCGCGCTCTCAAGACGCATGGTTTTCTGCAACACCAGCGAATCGATCCAGCGACCATCGATGACGCAAGGGTCTTGGCTTTATTGGATGAACTCGCACGAAAAGACATGATCGTCGGCCTTTGGCTCGCGCCGTCGCCTGTTGGCCTGCCTGTGATTTGGTGCCATCTGATGGAGAGCAATCCTCGAGAGACGGCATTGCTCCATCTGCCGGCCGACGGCTCGGCCGCTGCATTCGATCCGGCGGCAGCTGCCGTCCAAGCGATCCATGAGGCGGCGCAGGCGCGGCTTGCGGCGATCTCGGGTGCGCGCGACGACATGACCCGGGCGTCTTATCCGAAATATCCCGACTGGCAGCTTATCGAGGCGCACCGCCAGCTGATCACCGGCGGCCGCAAGGACGTGAGTTTCGCCCGCCAGCCTGCCGATCGAGCGGCGAGCGGGCAGACCTTGCGTGGCAGCCTTCTCGCACGACTGGAGGAAAGCGGAATCAGCGCGGTGTATCTGATCCGCCTCAACACCAGCCCTTGGAACCGACTGTCGGCCGTCAGGATAGTTATCCCGCAATTGTACCCTTTAGTGGAGTGACCGGATGCGACCTCGGCTCGTTTTCACCGGCCCCACGCTATCGCATCCAGAGGCACAGCAGGTGGCCGACGTGATCTGCCTGGCGCCCGCGGTACAAGGCTCGATCATAGCCGCGGTGCAGCGTTATGACCCGGCTGCAATTGTCATCATAGACGGCGCTTTCCAGGCTGAGCCGGCAGTGAGGCACAAGGAGATACTGTGGGCGATCAGCCAGGCCATCCCGGTAATTGGTGCGGGAAGCATGGGAGCCTTGCGAGCCGCCGAGCTTTACCCGTACATGCACGGCGTTGGCCTTATCTATCGATGGTATCGCCGCTTCGCTTTCCTGCCTGATGACGCAGTGGCAGTGCTGTACGGTCCGAAGGCGGTGAATTTTTCGCCACTAACGCACGCTTTGGTTGATTTGCGAATAACCGTCCGCGCCGCTTGGAGGCGGAACCTGATCTCCACCGATTTGTCAGGAAAGCTTGGGAATACGGCCCGGAACCTCAATTTTAGGGAACGTACGCTGTCGCGAATGGTCCGCGAGACATTACCGGAAGCCGGTGACCATGATATCGAAGCCTGCCGGCAAATTCTCGCAGGAGCTTTCGTTCAGCAAAAGAAACGCGACGCACTGTCGGCTCTGCAACTTATGAGAGAAAAGGCATTGGTGCCGGCGGAATTGAAGAATTTCAGAATGACGGTCGCGTTTGTCCAGGATTTGGAGGACGCCGGCTTAGCAATCTGACGACAGAGTTGCCGGTGATACCTGGTGCAATTTACGAAGTGCAGGCTTCGTGCTAGTGTTGCCGACTATGAGAGGGGCCGCGCAGTTGAACGCGCTCGATGTCGCCGGTCGGGCGGGGATGTCGGCTGGAACGCGCTTCCTGCTATACCCACAAGCGCCTCACGTTTCTGGGTACGAGAAACCCGAGGCGGTCTGGATTTCAACATCGCCTGGTTTGATCCATCCGGGCCCGGAGGATCATCGCATATATGTGCGTGATCCCGTGCTGGACAAGCAGCCGTACGAGTATCCTTACCTGCCGCCCTTTGTTGGCGCGTATTTCCCACCAGCCGGACCCGGCCTTGATGGTCATTTCGACCACCTCTCTCTTCAGTCGCGCCAGTTCCTGGCAGCGCATGCGTTCGCGGCCGCGAGCCGGGTGCTGGACATCTGGGAAAGCTATCTGGGCAAGCCGATTGTCTGGTACTTCGCCGAAACATACGAGCGGCTTGAGATCATTCCCTGGCTTGACTGGGAGAATGCGCAATCGGGGTTTGGATATCTGGAGCTTGGCCGCGAGCGTGGAGCCGACGGGCGCGGCCATCCGTACGCCCTCAACTTCGACGTGATCGCGCACGAAATGGGTCACGCCATACTCTTTTCTCTCTTCGGAGTGCCCACGCAAGGCCTGCAGGACGGCGACTTCGGGCCGTTCCACGAAGCCAACGCCGATCTTATTTCGCTGCTTTCGTTCCTGCATTTCGACAGCGGGATGGATCGATTGTTACGGCACAGCCAGGCAAACCTGCTTGTCCTCAACGAGCTCAACCGCATCGCCGAACTGACGGGCGACCGCCAGATCCGCCTTGCCAGTAACTCGCGCAAGATGACGGAAGTGACCGAAGAGATTCATGACCGGTCTCGCCCATTCACGGGAGCGGTGTTCGATACTCTGGTCGATCTCTACCATGCCGGCCTGGTGCGGCAGGGCTTGGCCGACGAGCGCCTGCTTGGCTTCGACATCAGGCAGGTTGGCGAAGCCGACATGCGGCACATCTCCGACTTCACGGGCGATGCATTCCGGGCCCGTCCGTTCCTTTTTAAGACCGAGCTAATCAAGGCGCGCGACGATGTCGCGCTTGGGCTTGCGCGCGCGTGGACACGCCTCGATGCCGATCATCTCACATTCGCAGTCGCAGCCTCCACCATCATCGAAGTGTCCGACCGCATCCGCCCGGCCATAGCGGCAAGCTTCGAAGAGAATTTCAGGTGGCGGGAAATTTTATGAATTGGTGATTGCAACGGAGGGTAACAACATGAGCGACGATTTTCATCGACCGACTTACACCACGAAAGATCCCCATGGAGCATTTAACGCCACACAAGTGCGCCTCTATGGAATACCTGGTCTTGGTCTTCCTATATCAAGCAAAAAGAAAAAGACACTGGAGCCAATAACAGGAAAATACAAGAATCATTCTATAATAATAGCAAAGATACTTGATGACGGCGATCCTGATGACAAAAGAATTTTACGGTTTAAGAAATATCTTAGTAAAACCCCACCTAACAATAGCAGTTATGTGTTTGTTAATTCGATCGTAAATAGGTTTATGCTTATGCTTGGGGCGATTGATATAAACCCAGCAAATGGTGATAAAGAAATACTTAGTTGCGGTATAATATTTGGATATGCCTACGAGGGTCATACTTATGATCTCCCGAAGCCCAAGGTAATGTTAATTCCAGCAAATCCGGAGGCAGATATTCCTGAAGACGACTCCAACTATAAATCCAAGGAGAGTGAAGGATACGCCGTCTGGATCGTTGATAAGCTCGACAAATGCGTGGAGATTGAAGTGAATCAGGGTTTCGTCGAGCAGATTGTTCTTGACGCGAATCTACCGGGCAAAAGCTCGCCCACAATGTACGCGTCCCGAATGATGATGGGGCACCGCGGGGGAAGACTTGGCGACTGATAGACGCTAGATCTAGTGCGCGCATGGCCGATCGCGAGTTGTGGTCGGCCAGCCCAGTGGCGCTGGTTGCTCGTTTCCTGTCAATAACCGACGCGGCATGAAACCACTCACGCCCGCTTACGACGTCAAGCGCCGGCCTTTTCGACCGTCAGCGCTTTCGCCGGCGCATCAGCGCCTCTAGCTCGGCGTCGCCGCCTTCCGGCAGCATCAGCCGCACGTGCGCGTAGAGGTCGCCGTGACCGCCGGCCTTTTCCGGCAGGCCCCTGCCCTTCAGCCGCAGAACCTTGTCCGAGCTCGACCAAGGGGGGACGTTGACCGCAATCCTGCCGGTCGGGGTTTCGACTGCCACCTTGGCGCCATGCACCGCATCGGCCAGTTCTACCGGCAGGTCGACATGCAGGTCGCGGCCCTCGACGCGGTAGCGCGGGTGCCGGCGGAAACGGATCTTGACCAGCGCATCGCCCGGCTGCCCCGGTCCTTGCTCACCCTGGCCTTTCAACCGGATGGTCTGGCCGTCCTCGACATAGGCCGGCAACTTGACCGCCATCTTGCGGCCGTCGGGGAACATCGCCGTCACTTTCTCGGCGGTGGCGGCTTCCTCGATGGTGACGTCCAGCGTCACGTTGAGATCTGCGGCCGTCGGCGCCTGACGGCGGCCGCCCGTGCCGGCGCCGCGCTGCTGGCTGAAAGCATCGCCGAAGATCTGGCTGAAGATGTCGCTGTTGCCGTCGAACGGGTCACCACCGGGACGGCCCGTGCGGAATTCGAAATGCGCGCCGCCCGGCCCTTGCTGCCGGCGGAAACCGGCGAAAGGATCGGCGCCGCCGGCCGCACTCTCGAAACCCTGAAACCGCGGTTTGCCTTCGGCGTCGATCTCACCGCGATCGAAAGCCGCCCGGTTCTTCTCGTCGCCGACGATCTCGTAAGCCTGATTGGCGGCGGCAAAACGCTCCTTTGCCTTGGGATCCGGATTCTGGTCCGGATGATACTTCTTGGCGAGCTTCCGGTACGCCGATTTTATGTCCTTGGCCGATGCGTTCTTGGCAACGCCCAGCACCTCATAGGGGTCGCGCATGCTTACTGCCCTGGAGAAGGAGTGGTTCCATGATCGCCTCCTATATGCGCTTGCATAGGAAGAAATTCCAGTGGCTTACCGCTATATAGCCGGCGGAAAATCAGAGCGCCTTGAAGTCCTGCATTCGCCAGGCGCTGCCGCCGGCCAGGCATACTTCGCCTTTGAACAGCGCGACGCCGTCGAAGCTCTCGCGCGACGCGGTGAAGCGACGGCATGTCTCACCGTTAGCCCTGAATTCTGCGAGCTCGGTGATGGAGCCGCGCGAGCCGGTGTCGGCATTCGCCCAGGGAATGGCCTGCCCGGCCAGTTGCTCGACGTCGGCGGAGGACACGGCGTTGCGGATCGTAGCCTGGTCGGAAGCGCGGTCCTGATCGAGCGGCGTGACTGAGGCCGGCGTGCTCGAGGTCAGTATCGAGCGGTCCACCTCCGCCTGCTCCAGGCTGAAGCCGCCCCCGCCACAGGCGGCAAGCGGCAGGATGATTGTCACGATCATGGCTTTGGCGCTGGCCGAAGCGATAACGCTCCATTGCCCACTGTCAAAAGCTTGCGCGATACGCGACAATCGGCAATCTCCCCAGCCGGCGACAAATTTGGGAAAACTATGAGCGAAACCGGGTTAACAAGCGGTGACTTTACCGAGGCGGCGGAGCCGTTCCGGCTTTTTGCGGCGTGGCTCGACGACGCTACGAAGAGCGAGATCAACGACCCCAACAGCGTGGCGCTGGCGACGGTCGATGCCGAGGGCATGCCGAATGTGCGAATGGTGCTGCTCAAGGGGTTCGATGAGGGTGGCTTTGTCTTCTACACGAATTTCGAGAGCGCCAAGGGCCGCGAGATCCTTGGCAGCATGAAAGCAGCGATGTGCTTCCACTGGAAATCTCTGCGCCGGCAGGTGCGGGCGCGGGGCCCGGTGGAGATTGTCACCGACGCCGAAGCCGATGCCTATTATGCGACGCGTCCGCGCGGCAGCCGCATCGGCGCCTGGGCCTCCAAGCAGTCGCGGCCGCTGGAAAGCCGCTTCGCGCTGGAAAAGGCGGTTGCCGAATATACGGCGCGCCACGCGATCGGCGACATCCCGCGGCCAAAACACTGGTCGGGCTTCCGCATCGTGCCGCAGACAATCGAGTTCTGGCACGACCGTCCGTTCCGGCTGCACGACCGTGTCGTCTTTTCGCGCAACGCCGAGGGCGGCTGGGACAAGGTGAGGCTTTATCCGTAGAGGACGATGCGGCAATCCTTGACGAACCACTTTGGTTCACTAATAATCATAGTGAACCAGAGGAATGTGGCCATGACGGCTTTTACCGTGCGCGTTCGTGACGAAACTGCAGACCGGCTAGACCAGCTTGCCGAGAAGCTCGACCGCTCGCGCTCCTACGTGGCTGCGAAGGCCATCGAGGATTTTGTAGCCCGTGAGGAATGGCAACTCGCCGAGATAGAGGCAGGATTGGCTGAAGCCTCGCAAGGCGATTTTGCGGGTGCCAGCGACGTAGAGGCTGTCGTTAGAAAATACGTTAAATCCACCCGCCAGGCATGAGCCATAAGCGAATCCGCTGGACCAAGCGGGCGTTGCGGCGGCTTGATGAAATCGGCACGCATGTTGAGAAAGACAATCCCGAGGCGGCCGCGAGGATCATTGCGCGTATCGTAACGGCGGCGGAACATCTCACCGAACAGCCGGCGATGGGGCGCATCGGGCGCATCAAGGGGACACGGGAACTCGTCTTGGTCGATGTGCCGTATATCGTCCCTTGTCGCATCGACGGCGAAACTGTCGAAATCCTCACCGTCATGCACGCCGCGCAGCGCTGGCCGCAGACCATGTAAGATCAGGCTCCTGCGCGACCCATGCCGGGCTATAGAGACCTGGAGTTTCCAATCCCACGATCACGATCTCGTGTGCGTGAAACGTTCCAGCGTGCCGCAACGAACCAGGAAAGGGCTCAACGCGCCGCTGGCGCAAATTCAGGAGGAAGCAATGCATTCACTCAGGTTGGTCACGATAGCCGGTCTTGCCGGCTTTTTCGCTTCGCAAGCCTTTGCGGAGGAGGCGATGGGGACAATGACGATGATGAAGGGTGGGGAGGTCATGGCGATCATGCCCGATGGGCATATGGGCACCATGATGCCCGACGCGAAGATGAGCGCCGAAATGATGAAAATGGCGAAACCGATCAAGCATTGCATGATGTTGATGACCGACGCCAAAGGCAAGACATTCATGATCGACACGTCTTCGGCAAAGGCCCAGGCCGAATGTAAAAAAATGGCGATGTGACAAAGAGAGCATGGCGAAACCGCCCGCCGGTTGCTGCCGGCGGGTCCACGATGCGAGACAAGGCCAGATGGTCTAGGCCTTTTTCCTGGCCATGAAGGCCGTCAAGGCTGCGCGGGCCTCGTCGGATTTGAGCCGCTCGCGGAAATGCTGGCTTTCCTTGCCGATGCGCTCGACAAGGTCGTCGCGCGAGCCGCGCATCAGATCGCGCGCGATCCTTAGCGCTTGCGGCGGTTTGGCAGCGACCTGGCCCGCCGCCGCCAATACCGATGCTTCGAGTGCCTCTTCCTCGACCACCTCGTAGATCAGCCCGGCGGCCTTGGCGCGCTCGGCCGAAAAGCCCTCGCCGAGGCCAAGTAGCGCGAAGGCGCCTTGCCGGCCAAGGATCTGCGGCGCGAGCAGGCTCGATCCTGCCTCCGGCACAAGGCCGAGATCGACGAAGGGCGTCCGGAACATTGTGCGCGGCGTGGCGAAGGTCAGGTCGCAATGCAGGTTGAGCGTGGTGCCGATACCGACCGCAATGCCGTCGACGCCGGAAACCATCGGCTTCTCCGCTTTGGCCAGCGCCATCAGGAAATCCCAGACTTCGGTACCGCCTTCGCCGCCCGAGGCGACGACCATGAAATCAGCAAGGTCGTTACCGGACGAGAAGGCACCGGGCACGCCGAGAAAGACATGGACGCGGATCGTCGGATCGGCGTCGCCGCCGGCAAGAGCCGCCGACATCGTCGCGTACATGGCGCGGGTCAGGGCGTTCTTCTTGTCCGGACGGTTCATGCGGATGATCTGGATGGCACCCTGGCGTTCGACGAGGATGTGGTCTGTCACTGATTGGTCCTTTGTGAATTTCGGGCATTGTGAATTTCGGCGCGTGCGAACGTCAGGCTGAAATCAGCGCTTTGCCGGCAACGGCAAGGCTGTCGGCGCCGCCGATGACGCGCTCCTTGAGCGCGCCCGCTTCGCCAAGCAGGTTCTCGGCGAAGAACCGACACAGCGCGATGCGGCTTTGGTCGGCAAGCGCGCCGCGCGCCAGATAGGCGCCGCCAGCGGCAAGCGAGATCAGCCTGAGATAAGGTGTGGCGCCCGCCAACGCCTCGTCCGGACGGCCTTCGGCCTGCAGGTCTTGCAGGGAACGGCTCGCCTGTGACAGGTCATCAAGCGCCTGGTCGAGGCGATCGGCGGTGCGGCCAAAGCCTTCAAGGTTCGACGCTCGCACCGCATCGGCGACGGCCTTGAGCTCGGCGATGTAGCCATGCAGATGCCGACCGCCGCCGAGCGGCAGCTTGCGCGTCACCAGATCGATCGCCTGGATGCCATTGGTGCCTTCGTAAATGGGTGCAATGCGCGCGTCGCGATAAAGCGCTGCTGCCCCCGTCTCCTCGATGAACCCCATGCCGCCATGCACCTGCAGCCCAAGCGAGGCGACCTCGACGCCAACATCGGTGGAAAACGCCTTGGCCAGCGGCGTCAACAGATTGGCGCGCTCCTGCCAGTGCTTTGCATCGTCGCTCCGCGACGCGAGATCGATGGCGTGGGCGCAGGAATAGCAGATGGCGCGGGCAATCTGGGTCAGCGCCTTCATGGTCAGAAGACTGCGCTGGATGTCGGGGTGATGCACGATCGGCGCCATGCCGGCACCGCGATAGCTCGCCGCCTTTCCTTGCCGGCGGTCGTTTGCATAGGCGAGCGCCTTTTGCATCGCCGCCTCGGCGACCGCCACGCCCTGCATGCCGACGGCAAGGCGCGCATTGTTCATCATGGTGAACATGCAGGCGAGGCCCTTGTTCTCCTCGCCGACCAGCCAGCCGATCGCGCCGGGCGTAGCGCCTTCGAAGCCATCGCCATAGATCATCGTGCAGGTCGGCGAAGCGTGGATGCCCAGTTTGTGCTCCAGCCCGGAGCAGAAGACGTCGTTGCGTGCGCCCAGCGCGCCATCGTCGCCGACGAGGAATTTCGGCACCAGGAACAAAGACAGGCCGCGCGTGCCGGGCGGTGCGTCCGGCAGCCGCGCCAGCACCAGATGGATGATGTTGTCGGTGAAATCGTGCTCGCCATAGGTGATGAATATCTTTTGCCCGAAGATGCGGTAGGTGCCGTCGCCGGCCGGTTCGGCGCGGGTTCGCAAGGCATTCAGGTCCGAGCCTGCCTGCGGCTCGGTCAGGTTCATGGTGCCCATCCATTCGCCGGAGACCAGTTTTTCCAGATATCTGGCCTTGAGCGCCTGCGAGCCATGCTTGTCGAGTGCTTCGACCGCGCCCATGGTCAGCGTCGGGGCGATGCCGAACGCCATCGAGGCGGAGTTCCACATTTCAAGCGCGGCGACGCCGAGCATGGCCGGCAGCGCCTGGCCGCCATACGCTTCCGGCGCCGACAGCGCATTCCAGCCACCGCCGATCCAGCGGCGATAAAGTTCCTTCCAGCCGGGCGGGGTAGTGACGGCAGCGCCGTTGAGCACCGCGCCGTGCTGGTCGCCGATCGTGTAAAGCGGTGCGACCTCCTCGCTGGCGAAGCGGCCGGCCTCGGCCAGAATGGCGTCGACGAGGTCCTCGCCGAGTTCGCCAAAGGTGCCGGCATCGAGCGCCGGCTTCAAGCCGGCGACATGTTTCAGGGCGAAGGCGATTTCCTCGACCGGTGCCCGATACATGGCGCTGCTCCTCCTCCGTCCGGCCGCCCTCAGTCCGGAAGGTCTACTTAAGACCCGTGCCGAGGCAAAATCATCTGCTTTCGGCTTCCCTGGCGATCTTCTTTTTACGTAAACGTCAAACTTTGTCACGCGGATTTTGCCAATTGCTGCGACGCAGGCTAAATTCGCCAAAAGCCGGGATAAGTTCGACCGGCGGAATCAGGAATACCGGATCGGACCGCCCGTGCTCGCCAGACCTGACGCCTATCGCTGCATCGAATGCGGCCTGCCCTACCGGGCGACCGGTTTTTGCTATCACGAAGGTAAGATGGAGAACGGAGCAGCCTATTGGTCTGATCGCGGCATATTGTGCTCGCCGCAATGCTCGCTCGCCCATCACCGTAAGCGCGAGACGGCGGGAACGCTGTCGCAAGTGCCGGCGCCCGACCCGTTTCAAACCCGCTCTCGACATTGACGACCATCAAAACCATCGACGGAGAAGCTGTCCGAGCCTTGGCGTCCCCGGGCCGCGATCGAGAGCATTTCCTTAACCATGGCCGTTCAGGATTTGGCTTTGGCCAGCAAGGATCTGCTGTTTGAAAACGCCGGCGCGCCCCCTTGTCCGCTCAGCGCTTCTCCTTGTCGCGGCCGCGATGACCCTGGCGCTGAAGCCGGCAAAGGCCTCGGATTTCTCCGAACCGTGGAAGGATGCGGACCGGGCACTGGTCGTCGACGCTTACGAATACAATTCCATCTACTGGACCCGGCTAGCCGACGACAAGCGTCTTGTCGGCTTCATCAACAAGGCATCGGACGGAATGCCGCCACCCTATTTCTGTTTCGGCGACGAGACCGAGCTGCGGCTGTGCAAGACGCTTTGGAAACGCCATGCGATGGCACAGGAACTGTTCCAGACGCGCAAGGTGGTGGCCAAGGCACTGGGCCTGAAATGGGGTGCCTATCATCTCGCCCGCCCCGGCAACCCCGTGGGACAGGCCAATAATTTCATCAATTTCGTGAAACCCGGGCCGGATGACCTGCTTGCCCTCGATATCGAGGACGATGACCCCACCCAATGGATGTCGCTCGAGGATGCCGAGGAATTCGTGCGCCATGTGCATCGTCGGGTTGGCCGCTTTCCGGTGCTCTACACCAACGGCACGACAGCCCGGCATATCGCCGACAACAAGTATAAGTACCCGCTCCTGTCCCGGCTGCCGCTGTGGTATGCGCGCTACAAGCCAGACATCGGCCTGCATTTTCCGATGGGCAACTGGCAGGGGTATGCGCTCTGGCAGTTTTCGGCGCGAGCAAATTGCGGCCGGTTCCGCTGTCCCTACCGGGTCGCGGGCACACCTAACGATATCGACGTCAGCGTCGCGCCGATGAACGCGACGGAATTGCGCGCGCAGTGGCCGTTCGGCGGCCTGATCGACGTGCAGCCGGATTATCTCGCCTTGATACCGGTGCCGCTCTCACGCGAGGCGGGGCTCGCCGGCACTGCCATGACCTACGCCACCGTGGCAGCACCCCCGAGCCTCGAGCAACTGGTCGCGGTACTCAGGGCGCGCTTGGCCAGCTTCAGCAGCGGCTTTCAAATGCCGGCTGCGAAGACGACGCCGAGCCTTCCCCGCGGGATTGCCGAATATGTCGCCTGGATGCGAAACGAAAAGCGTGCGGCCTCGGTGTCCGCAATTGCCCCCACCGCCGGTGCGGTCAGCACCGTCTCGACCGAATTTGACCGCGGCCTGCACTGAAGCCGGAGGCCGCCTGAAGCGTCAGTTCGACTGCTCGCGCGCCAGTGCCAGCCAGCCAATGTCACGGCGGCAAAAGCCTTGCGGCCAGTCGATCCGGTCGAGCGCGGCATAAGCCTTCCTCTGCGCCTCGCCGACGGTGCGGCCGGTCGCCGTGATGTTGAGCACGCGACCGCCATTGGCGACGAGTGCACCGCCGTTTATCGCGGTGCCGGCATGAAATATCTCGACGCCCTCGCCCGCCGCCGCCTCGACGCCGCGGATGACCGAGCCCTTTTCCGGCGCTCCGGGATAACCCCTGGCCGCCATCACCACGGTGAGCGCCGCGTCGTCGCGCCAGCGCACCGAGGTGTGCGCCAGTTGGCCGTCAGCGGCGGCGTTGAGCAGGACGAGCAGATCGTCCTTCAGCCGCATCATCAGCACCTGGCATTCCGGGTCGCCGAAACGGGTGTTGTATTCGATCAGCTTCGGCCCCTTGTCAGTAATCATCAGCCCGGCGAACAGCACGCCGGAAAACGGAGCGCCTGTTTCAGCCATGCCGCGCATGGTCGGCTCGACGATCTCGCGCATGGTTCGGTCGATCATCTCCGGCGTCATCACCGGCGCCGGCGAATAGGCGCCCATGCCGCCGGTGTTCGGGCCGGTGTCGCCGTCACTGAGGCGCTTATGGTCCTGCGCCGTGCCAAAGGGCAGCGCGGTGGTGCCGTCGCACAGGCAGAAGAAACTTGCTTCTTCACCGACGAGAAACTCCTCGACCACCACTTCCGCGCCGGCTTGGCCGAAGGAGCCATCAAAACAGGCGTCGAGCGCGGTCCGCGCCTCGTCAAGCGTCATGGCGACGGTGACGCCCTTGCCGGCAGCTAGGCCGTCGGCCTTGATGACGATCGGCGCACCCGTCTTCTCGACATACGCCCTGGCCGAAGCCAGATCGCGGAAGCGGCCATAGGCGGCGGTCGGGACGCCGTATTTGGCGCAGAGGTCTTTGGTAAAACCCTTTGATCCTTCCAGCCGTGCCGCCGCCTTTGACGGGCCGAAGACGCGGATGCCCTCGGCGCGCAGGTCGTCGGCAATGCCGGCGACCAGCGGCCCTTCCGGCCCGACCACGACGAGGTCTATTTCATTCTCGCGGCAAAACCGGGCCACCGCCGTGTGATCCGCAATATCGAGCCTCACCAGCTCGGCTTCGCGGCCGATCCCCGGATTGCCGGGCACCGCATAGAGTTTGGTCAGCAGCGGTGACGCCGCCATCTTCCATGCCAGCGCATGTTCTCGTCCGCCGGAGCCGATCAGTAAAACACGCATGCCCAGATTCCTCGTCATTCCAAGACCAGGACTGCGCTATTGCGCCGCGCCCGACGGGTCAAGACATTTGGCTGCCGAAGCGCCGATTGCGCGTGGCGAGTGTGCGGGGGCTGCTTGACGCTTGACGGCATTCGCCTCTGCTGCCACTTCAGCAAAATGGAAACCGTCCAGTCGAAAGCGGCCCAGGGCCGCGTCGCCGATGCGCCGAGCGGCCACTGGGTCTATCGCGCGCTGCCGCGGGGGTTGTGGCCCTATGCGCAGCTTGCCCGATGGGACCGGCCGATCGGCTGGCAATTGCTGCTGTGGCCATGCTGGTGGTCGGCTGCACTTGCCGCGAGCGCCTATCCGCGTCCGACGGATCCGCTGCTCTCGCTGCTGCCGTCGCCGTGGTACCTGCTGCTGTTTTTTCTCGGTGCGTTCGCCATGCGTGGCGCCGGCTGCGCCTACAATGATTTGGTCGACGAGGACATCGACAACCAGGTGGAACGCACGCGCTCGCGGCCGCTGCCGGCCGGCAAGGTCACGCGCCGACAGGCCTGGATGTTTGTTGTCCTGCAGGCACTGGTCGGCCTCGCTGTGCTTTTGCAGTTCAACAGCTTTGCCATCTCGCTGGCCATCGGCTCGCTGGTCATCGTCGCCATCTATCCGTTGATGAAGCGATATACCAATTGGCCGCAACTGGTTCTCGGCCTTGCCTTTTCCTGGGGAGCGCTGATGGGATGGGCGGTCGAGTTCGGCGATCTCGATGGGCCGGCAATCATGCTCTACATCGGCTCGATTCTGTGGGTGATCGGCTACGACACGATCTATGCGCATCAGGACAAGGAAGACGACGCCATCGTCGGCGTGCGCTCGACGGCGCGCCTGTTCGGCGATAACACCAAAGCCTGGCTGGCCGGGCTTTATGGCGGAGCGCTGGTCTGCTTCGCCATTGCCTTTGCCTCGGCGCAGGCACCGGTGCCGGCGCTCGCCGGGCTGATCGCCGCCGGCGCGCATATGACCCGGCAGATCGCCGTGCTCGACATCGACAATCCGGACCAGTGCCTAAGGCTGTTCAGATCGAACAACCAGGTCGGCTGGCTGATCTTCCTCGGCCTGATCGGCGGCGCGGCCTGGGTGACGCTGAAGCCGCTGGTTTAGCTACTCCCGCGAAATAAGCTCCTCGCCGCCGATGACCAGCCTGAGGCCGAGATCGCCGGCGCGGCGGCGGGCGAGGAAGCGCGGGCGGCGCATGGTCGAGACGCGACCCTTGCGGCGGTCCTGCGCCGGCAGCGCCTTGATGGCGGCGCCGAGCGATTCTTCCAGCGTGCGGGCAATGCCGTCGGCCTCGATCAGCAGCATGGGCAGGCGGTAGGCGTCGGCCCAGGCGCGCCAGTCGGCGGCGACGTCATCGAGATCGTCGGCGACCAGCAGCGGCACCGACAGCATCGGGTCGTTGTGCAGAAGCTCGAGCGTCACTGTGACATTGCCATCCGGATCCTCCATGGCGCGGGCGGCGACGCCGCGAAACGCGTTGGCGGGCAGAGCGATGATCGCCGGCACGCCGCTCATCTCCAGCGTGCGGCGGATAACCGCGCCGCGCTGGTCGATGGTGAAGGTAACGTCGCCATAGTCGTCACGCGTCGCGTAGCTCACCACCTGCGGCAGGCGGAATGGATCAAGGCGCATATTGCGCCCGGCCCAGACTGGCTTCAGTCCAGTGTTCATGTCGTGCCTTTCCTGTTTCTCCTGAGAGCCGGTGTTTCCGGTTCTCCGGGCCGGTTTTCCCAGCCTCGTTGTGGAGAAACATTAGCGCGAGCTTCTTATCCTCGCGCTTAAGAAAGTCGGTTAAATTTTGCTGATCCGGGGCGGATGGTTATCGGATTGCGAACCGGCGTAGGCCGGCGAAAGGATCAGATAACCTTACCGGGATTCATGATGCCGGCCGGGTCGAACGCGGCCTTCACCCGGCGCATCAGCTCGATCGTCATCGGCGGTGCCGTCGCGATCAATTCGTCCCGCTTCAACTGGCCGATGCCGTGCTCGGCCGAGATGGAGCCATGAAACGAGCGCACGACGTCGTGCACGGCCTTGTTCATGACGTGGTAAAGGCCGAGAAACGCTTCGTCATCGCCGTCGACCGGCCGGGAGATGTTGTAGTGCAGGTTGCCGTCGCCCATGTGGCCGAAGCAGACGACGCGTGCGCCGGGACTGACCGACTGCACGGCACCGGCGGCCTTTTCGATGAATGGCGGGATTGACGCCACCGGCACCGAGATGTCGTGCTTGATCGAGGCACCTTCCGGTTTCTGCGCCTCGGGCAGCACCTCGCGGAAATTCCAGAACGCGTCGCCCTGGGCAATGCTTGCCGCGATCACCGCATCGCCGACGATGCCTTGCTCGAGGCCTGCCTCCAGCACCTCCTCGATCAGGGCCCTTGCATCGTCGGCCGAACGGCCCGACGAGATCTGCATCAGCACATACCACGGCCAATCGCCGGCCAGCGGCCGCACCACGCCTTGCGCGTGGGCAAGCGTAAAGTCGTAGGGCCTCTGGCCGATCAGTTCAAAGGCGGTGAGCGCTGCACCGGCACGATCCATCGCCAGGCTGAACAGCGACAGTGCCGCCTGCGGGGATGACAGGCCGGCAAATGCCACCTCGCGCCCCTTGGGCTTGGGGAAAAGCTTGAGCACGGCGGCGGTGATGATGCCGAGCGTGCCTTCCGCGCCGACGAACAGGTTCTTCAAATCGTAACCGGTATTGTCCTTTTTCAGCTTGCGCAGATCGTCGAACACTTCGCCGGTCGGCAGCACCACTTCGACGCCGAGGCAGAGCTCGCGCGCATTGCCGTAGGCAAGCACGCCGGTGCCGCCGGCATTCGAGGAGAGATTGCCGCCGATCTGGCAGGAACCTTGCGCGGCAAGCGACAGCGGAAACAGCCGGTCGGCGGCATCGGCCGCTTCCTGCAGCGTCTGCAGGATGACGCCGGTTTCGACCGTCACCGTGTTTGACAGCGTATCGATCTCGCGGATGCGGTTCAGCCGCGACAGCGACAGCACGATCTCGCGGCCGGATGCGTCCGGCACCTGGGCACCGACCAGCCCGGTGTTGCCGCTTTGCGGCACGATGGGCGTGCCGGTTTCGGTCGCCAGCCGCATGATGCGGCTGACCTCCTCGACGGTCCCCGGCCTCAGCACCAGCGCCGTCCTGCCATGCCAAAGTCCGCGCCGCTCGGTGAGGTAAGGCGCGATGTCCTGCTGGTCGCGCAGCGCATATTTGTCGCCGACGATTGCCGCAAAGCGCGCGACGACAGCGGGGTCGAGGTCGGGGGAAATGTCGTTCATGGGTGGAAACTATGGTGCCCAATCCATCTTGTCACGAGGGGCGATCTTGTCACGCGGGGCGGCGGCGCGCGAAAGCCTGTCGTTGATCGCCTCGCCCAGCCCGTCGAACGGTATCGGCTCGACGGCGATGGTTCTGGCGCCGCTGCGATCGAGATCCTGCAGATGGGCGAAGAGATTGCTCGCTGCCTCGCGCAGGTCGCCGGTCTCCGACAAATTGCGCAGTGCGGCTGCATCGCGCCAGCCTTCGGCACGGCTGCGGCCGAAGGCCAGCAGGGCTTCGCCCGGTGCGACCTCCGCAGCATTGAGCCGCACCGCCGCACCTGGTGCATAGTGCGAGGCGAGCATGCCGGGCGCCTCGATGGCCGAAGCGCCGCGCAGCAACTTCACCCCGGCGACCGCTTCGATCTCTCCGGCGGCAATGCCGCCCGGCCGCAGCAGCCGCGGCTTTCCAGCTTCGACCTTGAGGATGGTCGATTCCAGCCCGACCGGCGTCGCGCCGCCATCGACCACCAGCTTGATCCTGGGGCCGAGGTCGGCGGCCACGGCTTCCGCCGTCGTGGCGCTGATCCTGCCCGAGGAATTGGCGCTGGGCGCCGCCAGCGCGCGACCGAGCCTGGCGATCAGCTCGCCGCCAAAGCCTTTCGGCATGCGCAGCGCGATGGTGTCCAGCCCTGCGGTGACCAGCGGATGAATGCCGTTGCCGGGCCGTTGCGGCAGCACGAGCGTCAGCGGCCCCGGCCAGAATGCCTGCGCCAATCTTTCCGACAGCGGATCGAACAGCGCGATGCGCTCGGCCATCGCCGGATCGGCAACATGGGCGATCAGCGGGTTGAAGCGAGGTCGGCCCTTGGCTTCGAAGATACGAGCCACGGCAACGCCGTTGGTCGCGTCGCCGGCCAGCCCATAGACGGTCTCGGTCGGGATGGCGACGACATCGCCGCTCTCGAGCAGCGCCAACGCCCTTTCCATCGCCTCGCCGACGGCACGAATTTCAGCCACTGTCGTCACCTCACGGATGCGGGTGCCTAATACGGCGACGCCGGGCGGGCAAGCCCAGGCGTCGGCGAATCGCAAATCGCTAAAATGCTATGTTTCCTCGCAAGCCGGCATCAATTGCCCTCGGCTAGGGTGCCGTCTTCTTGGACAAGGGAACTATCATGCTTTCGATGCGTATCGTTGGCGCGCTTGGCCTGGCGGTTATGGCCGGCACGGCGCAGGCTTCATCGCTCGTTTTTGTCGGGCAGACGACTGAAACGCCGTCGGTGGTAAGTGCCGGCGCCCTCGAACGGGCGAAAACACCGTCGATCGTCGCGCTCGGCGAGAAGTTGCCTGACGTCAATGAAAACGTCACCGATGAAAAGGTCGCGGCAATCCCGAGCCAGCCGAGTCATGGCTTCGACGGAAGCCCGATGATCATTCGCGGCGGTATCGTCGGCGATGCCTTTGCAACGCCCGCGCCCAAAGCCGCGCCGGCCACCGCTGCCGCGCCCGCCGCGAACAGCAAGGCCGATCCAAAGGTCGCCAGCAAAACCCCTGAGCCGGCCGCGCCGCAGCCTGCGCCGCTAGCAGCTCCCGATCAGCCCAAATAGCGCCTGAAGCACAAGCGATGATTTTTTCGCGGATGTCAGCCGGCTATTTTCGAGAAATCGGCGACCCGGTCCGTCGCCGCGCGGATGCGGGCGAGCAATGCCAGGCGATTGGCGCGCACCGCCTGGTCCTCATCGTTTACCAGGACTTTCTCAAAGAAGGAATCAACTGGCTCGCGCAACACGCTAAGCGCCAGCATGGCGGCGGAAAAGTCTTCGTTTTGAATTGCTTCGCCGGCTTGTCTCTCGGCCTGATTGACCGCCGCAAACAAGGTTTTTTCGGCGTCCTCCCGGAACAGAGCCGGCTCAACGCTGGTTGCGATCGCCGTCCCCTTCTTCTCTTCGGCAGCCACAATGTTCGCCGCGCGCTTGGTGCCGGCAAGCAGGTTTTGTCCGTCCTCGGTGTCGAGGAAGGAGCCGAGCGCCTCGACACGGCGGACGATCTGCAGGAGATCGTCGTTTTGCGATAGGCCAATCTCCCCCCTAGAGGGGGAGATGCCCGGCAGGGCAGAGGGGGGCGCGACAGAATGAGAGGCTGGCGGGACAGCGCCCCCCTCTGTCGGCTTCGCCGACATCTCCCCCTCTAGGGGGGAGATTGGGCGCGAACCTGCCGCGAGTACGGCGTCGATCAGGTCGTGCCGGGCGCCCTGATCGCGGAGATAGACTTTGAGGCGGTCATGGAAGAAGGACAGGAGGTTGTTGATCTCTTGCTGCTGCCTTTCTCCAGAACGCTCAAAGGTGTTGTTTGAGATTGCGGAATCGCGTTCGATGACGAGATCGGTAAGCGAATCTCCCCCGAGTTGCTGCTCTAGCTCCGCAGCAATTTCGAACTGTCGGTCGAGTTCGGGATCGCGTATGTGATCAGCAATATTTTCGGACGCGACATTGGCCACAGATTTCAGGGACAACCTAATCCCGTTCTCAATCAGTATCCTCGTTACCCCCAGGGCCGCTCTCCGCAGCGCATAAGGGTCCTTCGATCCCGTCGGCTTTTCATCAATCGCCCAGAATCCAACCAGCGTATCCAGCTTGTCGGCAAGCGCTACTGCGATCGAAACCGGATCGGTCGGCACGTTATCGGACGGGCCTTGCGGCTTATAATGCTCCTCGATCGCGGCGGCGACCGACGGATGCTCGCCCTGCAGCAGCGCGTATTTGCGGCCCATGGCGCCTTGCAGTTCCGGGAATTCGCCGACGACTTCGGTGGTGAGATCGGCCTTGGCCAGAACGGCAGCGCGACGCGCCAGCGCGGGAATCTCCCCCCCTGAGGGGGAGATGTCGCCGAAGGCGACAGAGGGGGTCGGCACGTCCTGACGCGGCTTCCTATTTTGGGCAGAGGATGCCGGCGCTTCACGCGAAGCGACCCCCCCTGGCCTGCCGGCCATCTCCCCCTCGAGGGGGGAGATCGACTGCGCCACGATTGGTGCCAGTTCTTCGGCCAACCTGGCAATCCGCTCCACCCGCTCGCCTTGCGTGCCGAGCTTGGCATGAAACGTTACATTGAGGTGGTCGAGGCGGGCCATGCGCTGGTCGAGCGGCTTTTTGAGATCAAGTCCGAACTTTTGCGCCGATGCCTGCAACTGGTCGAGATCCGGCAGGTCGCCCTGGTCGGTCTTCCAGAAATAGAGCGCGTCGGACAGGCGCGCGCGTACCACCTTGCCGTTGCCATGGGCGATCTCCTTGCCGCCGTCCTTGGCCTCGATGTTGGCGGTCAGGATAAAGCGGTTGGAGAGCGGCGATTGGCTGATCTCCCCCCTTGAGGGGGAGATGGCCGGTAGGCCAGAGGGGGTCGGCACGACCTGACGCGACTCCCTGTCGCGGACAGGGGATGCCGCCGATCCACGCGAGGCGACCCCCTCTGTCGCCTGCGGCGACATCTCCCCCTCGAGGGGGGAGATCTGGCGCGTCGTGACAAAACACTTCTGGTTGGCGCGGATGGTGAGCCTGATCACCTCGGCCGGAATGGTCAGAAAATCCTGCTCGAATTCGCCCATCAGCACGACCGGCCATTCGACCAGGCCCGACACTTCCTCCAGCAGCCCCTCGTCCTCGACGAGGTCGAGCCCGCTGGCGAAGGCGAGGTTCCTGGCATCGGCAAGAATGATCTCCTTGCGTCGGTCGGCATCGAGCACGACCTTGGCCGCCTCAAGCTTGGCGACATAATCGTCGAAGCGGCGCACCGTGATGGCGCCCGGCGCATGAAAACGGTGGCCGTAGGTGACATTGCCCGAGCGGATGCCGTCGATCTCGAAATCGACCACCACCGGCTCCTCGGTTTCGGGGCCGAAGGTGCACAGGATCGATTGCAGCGGCCGCACCCAGCGCAACGAGCCGGGCTTGGCCGAAGCCGGCCCCCAGCGCATCGATTTCGGCCAGGGAAAGTTGCGGATGATGCCCGGCACCAGCTCGGCGATGATCTGCTCGGCCGGCCGGCCCGGCCTGGCAATATGGGCGACATAGAAGTCGCCCTTCTTCGGATCGGAATGAACATGCGCGTCGGCAATCGAGGCAAGGCCGGCCTTGCGCAGAAAACCTTGCACCGCCTGCTCGGGCGCCTTGGTCGAGGGGCCCTTGATCTCCTCGTTTATGTCCTTCGAGCGGGCGGTCAGACCGCGGATGTCGAGCGCCAGCCGGCGCGGCGTCCAATATTCGCGCGCCGCCTCATAAGTCAGCCCGGCCTCGACCAGACCGTCGGTCAGCAGCTTCTTCAGGTCGCCGGCAGCTTTTCTCTGCATACGAGCAGGAATCTCTTCCGAACGGAGTTCTAAAAGCAGGTCGGGCATTGAGTGTGCTCACGCGGCAAATGGTCCGGGCGGGGCATAGCAACTCGGCCGGCCGCTGTCACCCTTCCCAGCAAAGTCGGGCCTGCACGATCGCGGCATCCAACGGCGATTTCCGAAAAAATTCATCCGCCTGTCGGACACGAAGCGGTCCGCCCGTCCTTGGGTCAAAGATTTCCATCAACCGAACGCAGCGCTGAAGCGACCAACGCTCAGGCAGAGAACTATTGGCTGAACGAATGAAAACGGCATCGACATTCCTGCAGATCCTCGCGCTCAGCGCCTGTTTTACAGCACAGGTGCATGGCACGTTCTCGATGCCCGGCGTCAGGCAAGCGCTGCGGACGATAGCCGGTGCAAGCGGCCAAGGTACGTTGCCAATCAGCGCTCCTGTCGAAATCGCCTGGAGCTAATGTGCATGTCGCGCAAAAGTGTGCAGCGGTTTTGCGATAACGACATGCATCAAAACAAGAACTTAAAGCGCGTCGCATGAGGCCGGTCGAACGCGACGCGCTTTAAGCCGCCATTCCGCCCGCCAGGGTCAGCAGAAACGCCTCGCCGCAGGCTTTGGCCAGATTGCGCACCCGCAAGATGTAACTCTGGCGCTCGGTGACCGAAATCACGCCGCGTGCGTCGAGCAGGTTGAAGACGTGGCTGGCCTTGATGCACTGGTCGTAGGCGGGGAATACCATGCGGTGACAACCCTCCCCCTTGAGGGGAGGGTGGCCCGAAGGGCCGGGTGGGGTCGCCCGCACAGTGCTCGACGCTTGACTTGAGGTGCCTTCTGAGATGACCCCCTCTGCCCGCTTCGCGGGCATCTCCCCCTCAAGGGGGGAGACAGGGGCGCCGGCTTGTAGCAGCGCTTTGCACTCGGCTTCGGCGTCTTCGAAATGGCGCAGCAGCATCGCGGTGTTGGCGAATTCGAAATTGTGGCGCGAATATTCCTGCTCGGCCTGCAGGAAGACGTCGCCATAGGTCACCTTGTCGGCGCCTTCGCGGCCGTTGAAGTTGAGGTCATAGACATTGTCGACGCCCTGGACATACATGGCCAGCCGCTCCAGCCCGTAAGTGAGCTCGCCCGCTACCGGTGCGCATTCGATGCCGCAGACCTGCTGGAAATAGGTGAACTGCGACACCTCCATGCCGTCGCACCAGCACTCCCAACCCAGCCCCCAGGCGCCCAGCGTCGGGCTTTCCCAGTCGTCCTCGACGAACCGGATGTCGTGCAGCAGCGGATCGACGCCGATCGCGGCCAGCGAGCCGAGGTAAAGCTCCTGCAGATTGGGCGGATTGGGCTTCAGGATCACCTGGTATTGGTAATAGTGCTGCAGTCGGTTCGGGTTCTCGCCATAGCGGCCGTCCTTGGGGCGGCGCGAGGGCTGGACATAGGCGGCGTTCCAGCGTTTTGGGCCGAGCGCGCGCAATGTCGTGGCCGGATGAAATGTGCCGGCGCCGACTTCCATGTCGTAAGGCTGGAGGACGACGCAGCCATAGTCCGCCCAGTAATTATGCAGCGTCAGGATCAGCCCCTGGAACGAGCGGCTGGGATGCATATGGGCAGGGATATCAACGGTCACGGCGGCCTCCGGCGGATGCGGCACCTCGTAGAGTGCCGCTCCGCGACCGTCAAGGCGATGGAGTCATCCCTTCGGGGCGGGCGCCGGCTCGGCCTTCACCTTGGGGGTTTCCTGCGCCGTGTTGGATTCGATCGGCGGCAGGCCCTTCATCAGCTTTTGCTGCAAGGCGGCAAGCACATCCGGGTCCGGCTTCAGGTCGCGGGCCTGGTTCCACTGGAAGGTGGCTTCCAGCTTGCGGCCGACGCGCCAGTAGGCGTCGCCGAGGTGATCGTTGAGCACCGGATCCTCCGGCTTCAACGAAACGGCGCGTTCCATTTCGCGCACCGCGTCGTCGAACTGGCCGAGGCGGTAATAGGCCCAGCCCAGCGAGTCGACGATGTAGCCGTCGCTCGGCCTCAGGTCGACGGCCTTCTGGATCATCGCGAGGCCTTCCTTGAGGTTCATGTTCTTGTCGACCCAGGAATAGCCGAGATAGTTCAGGACCTGCGGCTGGTCGGGGTAGAGCTCCAGCGCCTTGCGGAAATTCGGCTCGGCCTTCGGCCATTCCTTCAGCCGCTCATAGGCGATGCCGCGCTGGTAGAAGATGTTCCAGTTGGCGGCGGTCGGCGTCTTCAGCACCTCGACTGCCTTGTCGTAAAGATTGGCGGCGGAGCGGAAGTCCTCCTTCGCGGAATAGACGCCGCCGAGCGCCAGATAGGCGCGCATGTCGTCTGGATGCGCATCGACGATGGCTTTGAGGTGAGCGATCGCCTCGTCATTGCGGTCGAGATCGGCAAGGTTGAGGCCAAGCTGCAGGTCCGAAAGCTCCTTCAGCGGCGAGCCGGCGGGAATGCGGCGATAGAGCGCGATGGCGCCCTCGCCGTCCTTCAACTGCTCGGCGACCGCGGCAAGCTGAACAAGCGCCGCGTCGTTGCCGGGCCGCAGCGCCAGGGCATATCGCAGATAAAGCCGCACGAACGGCTCGCCGCCGCCGCGGTTGAGCGCGGTGGCGAGATCGAGCAGGATCTCCGAGGCGCCGTCCGAGGGACCGGCAACGAATGGTTCGATCTTTTCGTCCTTGTTGATCTTGTCGCGAAGCGCTGCAATCTCGACCTTGCCGGGCGCAAACGCCTCGGCCTTGTCGAGCACCGACAGCGCCTTGGCCTTGTCGCCTTTGCGGGCGAGGAAAGAGGCGTAGGCCTGCGCGTTGCGCATCCATGTTTCGGGCGCCGCACCGCCAGCGGCCGTGTCTTGCAGGGTGGCGGTGTAGAGCGCATCCGCCCTGTCGGGCAGGCCCGAGGCGTCGGCAATCAAGGCACGGTGGAACGACTTGAACGGGCTGAACCAGTCGGGGCCCTGCAGCTTGTCGATGGAAGCCATAGCCTCGCCGGCGTCGCCCTCACCTTGCTTGGCCCAGCCGGTCATGACGCCGGAGATCAGCCGGTCGAGATCGGATTCGAGCGAAAGCTGGAGCCAGTATTCGGCCTTGGAGAAATCCTTCTTGTGGAAGGAATCGATCGCCAGCGCCAGGCGCGAGAAGCGCTCGACGTCGGGAACCGCCTTGAGTTTGTCGGCATAGACCAAGGACTCGTCGAAGCGCCCCTGCGCGATCAGCGACAGCATCAGGCTTTGCTGCAGTCCCGTATCGTTCGGATCGAACGCAAGCGCCTGCTTGTAATAGGAAATGGCGCTGTCGAGGTCGTTGTCGCCTTCGGCAATCCGCGCCGCGAGATAGGCTCCCGAGAAGGATGTGATCCTGACCGGCTCGGCGGTCTGTCTGGCATGCGCCGGCAAAGCCGAGATCGCCATGCCCGTCGCGATTGCCAGCCCCGTCAGCCAGCGCGCATATCCTTGCCGCATCATATCCCTTTCAGCCAAACGCCATCTCCGCGTCAGCGGGATCGCCGTAGACTCGATCTTTACAGGTAAAGCATGGCCTTTTTGGGGTCATGCTTCAACCCGGCCCGAATTCACAATCGGGTCAAGCAATTAATAAACCATGCCGAAAGAGGTCGCACGACCGCATTGCGACAAGCCGGCAATGGGAAACCGGCGTAACGGCCCCGGAACTCAGGACGTTTGCGAAAGGCTTGCGTCGAGCGCCTGCATGGCGACGGTGACAAGATCGTGCAGCCGCTTTTTCGGCACGCCGTCGCGTGCCTGCACCGAAAGGCCGTGCATCAGCGTGGCGTAATAATCACCCAACGTCTCGGCGTCGGTACCCGGCTTCAATTCGCCTTCGCGCACCGCTTGCTTCAACCGCTCGATGATCGATGCGGTACGCGCCAGCCGGTGCTCCGCCAGCCATTGCTGCACGGCGTCGTTTTCGACGGCGCAATTGGTGGCGGCCGTCACCACCATGCAGCCCTGCGGCTGCCCCGGCCGCGTATAGATTTCGACGGCGTCGCGAAGCATGCGCTCGATGACGCGCCGGACGTTTGGTTCTTCGTGCAGCGCACGCGTGGCAAAGCCGCCCTCATTGGCCTCGTAAAGTCCCACGGCTTCGCGAAACAGATCCTCCTTCGAGCCGAAGGCGGCATAGATGCGCGCCGATGCGAGGCCAAGCGCCGAAACGAGATCGGCCATCGAGGTGCCCTCGTAGCCACGTCTCCAGAAAGCGTCCCGGGCTTTCTCCAGCGCCTGGTCGCGGTCGAACTCCCTTGGCCTTCCCGCCATTGCGGCCTCCAATTTTTGTCGATCAACAAATAATCCGCTTGACTTCGGATTGCAAATCTCAATTCTTTGTCGATCATTAAATAATTATCGACAAGGAGACCGACATGAGTTCACTGGATCAAGGCGCGCCGCTCGGGGCAATCGCAACGCAAGGGACAACCGGTGTGAAGCGCGGCGCAACGCTGGCGCTGCTCGCCTTCGCGCAGCTCATCATCTCGCTCGACCTCAACATCGTCTTCGTGGCCCTGCCGGAGATCGGCGCCGGCCTCGGATTTTCCGGTCAGACCCTGCAATGGGTGGTGAGCGCCTACACGGTCTTTACCGGCGGCTTCCTGCTGTTCGGCGGCCGGGCCGCCGACCTGATCGGCCAGCGCCGCGTCTTCATCTTCGCACTCTGGCTCTACGCGCTTTCTTCGCTTGTCGGCGGCCTGGCATGGTCACCGGAAATCATCATTGCGGCACGCGCGGTCCAAGGCATCGGCGCCGCATTCCTGTTTCCGGCGACGCTGTCGCTGATCAACCGTCTGTTCGCCGAAGGACCGGAACGCAACCGGGCGCTCGCCGTCTGGGGCGGCGCAGGCGCCAGCGGCCTGACGTTCGGTTCGCTTGCCGGCGGGTTTCTGACCAGCGCCTTTGGCTGGCCGTCGGTCTTCTACGTCAACGTGCTGCTGGCCGGGATCGCCATCATCGCGGCTTTCGCCATCATCCCGCGCGATCGCAAGCGGCACGAGCACCGTAGCTTCGATCTGCCGGGCGCATTGACCGTCACCGCCGGGGCGACGCTGCTTGTCTTCACCCTGGTTCAGGGGCCTGAGTATGGCTGGGGATCGACCGCAATTATCGTCAGCGCAGCACTGGCGGCATTCTTCCTGATCGCCTTCACGATGATCGAGGCGAAGAGCGCCGATCCGCTGATGCCGCTGCGCCTGTTTTACAACCGCAGCCTCGTCGCCGGCATGACGATAACCTTCCTCTACATGGCGACTTTCGGAGCGCTGCCCTACTTCCTCACCGTGCTGCTGCAGAACGTGCACGGTTTCACTGCCTTGCAGACGGGCCTCGCCTTTCTCGTGCCGTCGGTCGCCATCGCCGCCGGCACGCAAGCCGGCGAGCGTCTGGCGACGCGCTTTTCCACGCGCAGCACGCTGGTCGGCGGCATGATCGTCGGCGCGGTCGGCACTGCATTGATGGTATCAGGCGCAACCGCGGAGAGCAGCTATCTGTCCCTCGTACCCGGCCTGATCGTCTCCGGCGTCGGACAAGGCATCGTCTGGACCGCAATGTGGATTGCCGCCGCTTCCGGCGTTGCCCATGATCAGCAAGGCGTCGCCTCGGGCATGGCTTCGACGACACTCAATGTCGGCAACGCCATCGGCATGGCCGTGCTGATCGCGATTGCGAACAGCCAAATCGGCGAATTGTCCGGCGATGCGTTGAAAATTGCCGTCGCCGACGGCATCCGCGTCGCCTTCTGGCTCGCGGCGGCGGGCATCGCCGTCAGCCTGCTCGCAGCAATGGCTCTTCCGGCAAAGGCGCGATGAGAACGGCCCCTCCCCGGCGTCGCGGCGCCGACGCCTGTCAATTCACCCGGCTGATGCAGAAATCGATGACGTCGATCAGTGCAGACTTCTGCGGCGTCGCTTCGAGCGGCGCCAGGGCGTCGCGGGCGATCTCGCCGAAATGGCGGGCGCGCCCGATGGTGTCGGCAATCGCCC
Organism: Mesorhizobium sp. M0195; assembly: GCF_040322115.1. Taxonomy (NCBI): domain Bacteria; kingdom Pseudomonadati; phylum Pseudomonadota; class Alphaproteobacteria; order Hyphomicrobiales; family Phyllobacteriaceae; genus Mesorhizobium; species Mesorhizobium sp. M0195. The sequence goes on from NZ_JAMYSV010000002.1 coordinate 334,864, forward strand.
CGTGGCGGAGCATCAGGCCGATTGCCTTTTCCAGCCCGGCATCGTCGGCGGCATTGTCCTCGATGGCGCGTTTCCAGAAGCTGCGCTCGGCCTTGGTGCCGCGCCGATAGGCGAGGATCACCGGCAGCGTTACCTTGCCCTCGCGGAAATCGTCGCCGACATTCTTGCCGAGATCCTTGCTGGTGCCGCCATAATCCAGCGCGTCGTCGATCAGCTGGAAAGCAAGGCCGAGATTCATGCCGTAGGAGCGGAGTGCTGCGCGATCGTTGCGCGTCGCCTGGGCGATGACCGGGCCGACCTCGGCGGCAGCTGAGAACAGCGCCGCGGTCTTGGCCTTGATCACGGCGAAATGCTCGTCCTCGGTGGTTTCGAGGTTCTTGGCGGCGGCAAGCTGCATCACCTCGCCTTCGGCGATCACCGAGGCCGCACTCGACAGGATGTCGAGCGCTTCCAGCGAGGCGACATCGACCATCATGCGAAAGGCCTGGCCGAGCAGGAAATCGCCGACCAGAACACTGGCCTGGTTGCCCCAGATCATGCGCGCCGTTTTCTTGCCGCGCCGCATGCCGCTTTCGTCGACAACGTCGTCGTGGAGAAGTGTCGCGGTGTGCATGAATTCGACCGATGTGGCGAGCTTGACATGGCCGTCGCCGGAATAGCCGAACATCTGGGCGGCGGCGAGCGTCAGCATCGGCCGCAGCCGTTTGCCGCCGGACGAGATCAGATGGTTGGCGATCTCCGGGATCATCTCGACATCGGAGCCGGCCTTCGACAGGATCAATTTGTTGACGCGCCCCATGTCGGCCGCGGTCAGGTCGATGAGGTCCTTTATCGAGGCGGCTTCGCGCTTCCCGTTTTCAATGTTGAGAACGACACCCACGGCAAAACTCCCAACCTCGATATGCACGACGGCAACATGGTCCCTGGACAGACTCTAGGGTGTCACCCACCGGTGCGGCAAGAGGCGAATTGGCGCGCCGGCTCTGGTACATGATCACGCCTACGTTTACATCAACGCCGCAAACTGCGAGTTTCATCCGATGATAGAGCTCATCCGCACCAACGACGCTGTCATCATTTCGTTTGTCGAATCGCTGATGCGCGATGCCGGTATCGGCTGTTTCGTCGCCGACCAGAACATGAGCGTGCTCGACGGCTCGATCGGCATCCTGCCCCGCCGTGTCATGGTGGACGCCGACAAGGCCGATGCGGCACGGCGCATCCTGACGGATGCCGGCATCGCCAACGAGATCCGCCAAAAATAATGTCCGCGTCGCCCGCTGCCCTTGTCCCGGACATGCCGACTCACACGGTCGATGCCTTCCATCGTGGTCGCTTCTGGCTGGTGCAGCCGAGAAAGGCCGGCCACCGCGCCGGCATGGATGCGATGATGCTGGCGGCTGCCGTGCCGTCCTCCTTCGCCGGGCGGCTGGCCGACTTTGGCGCGGGTGCCGGTGCCGCGGGCCTGGCGGTGCTGTCGCGCTGCCCCGCTGCCGCGGCCGTGCTTGTCGAGCGTTCCCCGGAAATGGCGGCCTTCGCCACCACCACGCTTGCCCATCCCGGCAATGCGCATCTCAGCGACCGCGCCTCGGTGCTCGTCGCCGATGTCGCGCTGTCGGGCCGGGCGCGAACGGCCGCCGGCCTCGAGGACAACAGCTTCGATTTCGTCATCATGAACCCGCCGTTCAATGCCGCCGAGGATCGCGCGACGCCCGATCCGCTGAGAAAGGCCGCGCATGTCTCGGAGGATGGATTGTTCGACAGCTGGATCCGCAGCGCGGCCGCGGTGGTGAGGCCGGGCGGCGGGCTGGCCGTCATCGCCCGGCCGGAACAGCTCGGCGCCATCCTCGATGCCGTTGCCGGCCGCTTCGGCGACGCCGAGATGCTGGCCGTCCATCCTCGCCCCGAGGCGGCAGCGATCCGCATCGTCGTCCGGGCAGCACTCGGCGCACGCGGCAAGCTGTCGATCCAGCCACCGCTGATGCTGCATGCCTACTCAGGCAATGGCCCTTCGGAGCGGGCAGAGCTGATCAATAACGGGCTGGCGTCGCTGTTCGGAGACTGATCCATTCTGATTGCCGGGGTGACGGCATTGCCGTTGGCCGGCGCATTCCTACATGCCTCAAGCAAATCGACCGGAGACCGCCCCCTCGTGAAACGCCTTTTCAACCGCCTGCTGCCGAAATCCTGGCGCTCCACCGTCGTCACCATTCCGGTCATCCGGCTGCACGGCACGATCATGCCCGGCGGCGGCCAGTTCCGGCCGAGCCTGTCGCTCGCTTCCACCGCCGGTCTTCTCGAAAAGCTGTTTTCCTTCGATGCGCCGGCGGTCGCCATCTCGATCAATTCGCCAGGCGGCTCGCCGGTGCAGTCGCGGCTGATCTTCAGGCGCATCCGCGACCTGGCGAGCGAGAAGAACAAGAAGGTCCTGGTTTTCGTCGAGGACGTGGCGGCATCGGGCGGCTACATGATTGCGGTCGCGGGCGACGAGATCTTTGCCGACCCGTCCTCCATCGTCGGCTCGATCGGCGTGGTGTCGGCCTCGTTCGGCTTTCCCGAGCTGTTGAAGAAGATCGGCGTCGAGCGCCGCGTCCACACCGCCGGCCAGAACAAGGCGGTGCTCGACCCGTTCAAACCGGAAAAGAAGGAGGACGTCGAGCGCCTGAAGGCGCTGCAACTGGAGGTCCACGAGACCTTCATCGACCTCGTCAAGGACAGGCGCGGCAGCAAGCTCAAGGACGATCCCGACCTGTTCACAGGCCTGTTCTGGACGGCCAAGAAGGGGCTTGAACTCGGGCTGGTCGATGCGCTCGGCGACATGCGCAGCGTGCTGAAGAGCCGTTTCGGGCCGAAAACCCAGCTCAAGCTGATCACCGCGCCGCGCGGCCTGTTCGGCCGCTTCGGCCTGTTCGGCTCGAGCTTTTCGGCGCCCGACATCGCTGCCGCCGCGGCAAGCGGCGTCATCGATGCGGCGGAAGAGCGCGCGCTGTGGGCGCGCTTCGGGCTTTGAAAAGCCGGTGAAAGCGTCTAGCATAAATCATCAACCGACCCGACCGGCGGCCTTGCCGGCCTTGCGAGGGAGGAGTTTGACATGCCGCAGATCATTTTCTTCGCCGTCGTCGGCATTGCCGCCTATTTCGGCTACCGCTCCTTCGTCAGGGAAGCCGAGCGGGTGACCGCCAAGGTACGTCGGGCCGAAAAGCAGACGGCCAACGGGACCATGGGAACACTGGTCAAGGATCCGAAGACCGGCGAATACCGTCTGGCCAAGGATTGACCGTCGTCCCCCTCGCGGCCGAGCCAATCAACGCCGAGGCCAGCCTCCGGGCATTGCATGCGCACGCCAAGATAAATCTCGCGCTGCACGTCACCGGCCGGCGCGCCGACGGTTATCACATGATCGAAAGCCTGGCTGTGTTCACGCGCTTCGGCGACCGCATCGAGACAGAACTTGCCGACAGCGATGGGTTTTCCGTGTCCGGCAAATACGCCTCCGCGGTGCCGGTCGACGACAATAATCTGGTGGTGAGAGCGCGCGACGCACTGCGTCGCGAGGCCGGTTCCCAACACGCGCCGGCTGTCGCCATCCGGCTCGAAAAGAACCTGCCGGTCGCGTCCGGTGTCGGAGGCGGATCGAGCGACGCGGCGGCTGTGCTGCGCGCCCTGATCCAGACCTGGGGACTTGATGTTGACGATGCCGAACTGGCGCGGATCGGCCTGTCGCTCGGCGCCGACGTGCCGATGTGCCTCGCTGCTAAGCCACTGATAGCCCGCGGCGTCGGCGACGAGCTGACACTCGTGCCGGATTTCCCGGCGCTGGGTCTGGTGCTCGTCAATCCCGGCACTGCCGTCTCGACGGCCGACGTGTTCGAGGCGCTTGGCCGCCGCGACAATGCGGCGCTGCCGCCGCTGCCGCACAGCCTCGACTTCCACAGCATCCGCAACTGGCTGGAGATCACCCGCAACGATCTCGAACCTGCGGCGCGTGCAATCCAGCCCGCCATCGGCAAGGCGCTTTCCGTGCTTAACAAGGCCGGAGCCGGTTTTGCCAGGATGTCGGGTTCCGGCGCCACCTGCTTCGGGCTGTTCGAGACCGGCAACGTGGCCAAGCGCGCGGCCGTCGATATCCGCGGCCGCCATCCCGACTGGTTTGTCGCGGCGACGCGAAGCGTGAGATCGGAGGCTGATGCCCATGGCCAGGATTGACGTGAGCCGCCCCTTTGTTCCCGTGCGCATCGCGGTACTGACCGTTTCCGATACGCGCAGCCTCGTCGACGACAAATCCGGGCAGACGCTGGCCGACCGTATTGCCGAGGCCGGCCACATCCTCGCCGCCCGCGACATCGTCACCGACGACCGCGACAAGATCCGCGACAAGGTCCTAGGTTGGTCAAGGGACGAAGCGATCGATGTCGTCATCACCACCGGCGGCACCGGCTTCACCGGCCGCGACGTGACGCCGGAAGCGCTGGAGCCGATTTTCGAAAAGCGCATGGACGGCTTTTCCGAAGTGTTCCACCGCATATCCTACGACAAGATCGGCACCTCGACGATCCAGAGCCGGGCAACCGGCGGCGTCGTCAACGCCACCTTCGTCTTCGTGCTGCCGGGCTCGCCCGGCGCCTGCAAGGACGCCTGGGACGGCATCTTGAAGCCGCAGCTCGACTACCGGCACATGCCCTGCAACTTCGTCGAGATCATGCCGCGGCTGGACGAGCATTTGCGGCGCGGCTGAAGCGAGCCAAGGTATCAGCCAAGCGACCTCGGTTTAGCGAATGACCGGCTCGCCGTGAAAACGGCGGCGCGAGGGCGGCGACACGCCGAAGCCGACCTCCATCATCAGCCGCGGCGTGCGCGTCGGCACGGTGCCCATATGGAAGCCGAACGGGTCCTCGACAAAGCCGAGGCCGGCCGGCCCGGTCAGCGTGACCGGGCTCTGCTCGCCATAGACGCCCAGCACCTCCTCCGCCGAATGGCCGACAAGCAGCGTCAGCTGATGCTTCAGGATGCGGCGGTTGTGGGAGCCGCGGACATAGACATGCGGCCCGGTGTCGTTGTCGACCGGCACCAGGTAGAAAAAGAACTTCAGCATCCGCCAGTCATCGAGGTCGAAATGGTATTTGCCGAGCGAGGCCATGTTCTTGTCGGCGTCCGAGACGCCACCGGTCGGAAAGCTCCACCAGACGCGGGTGGTGATCAGCTTGGCCTGGCTGCCGAGATAGTGCGCTGCGATATCGAGAAGCAGCGGATCGCGCTGCACGGCGACCGCAGCGTTGCAGTCGAGGACCCGTTCGAAATAGTGACCGCTGAGCAGCGGGCGGCCGAAATGCTTTTCGGCATCGGCGTGTTTTTCGGGCAGGAATTCCAGCCGGCGGTCGAAATTGCCGAAGCATGGCGTGCGCTCGGCGAAGCGGGCAATCTCCTCATGGATGGCGGCCGGCAGCATCAGGCCCGAATAGAGCCCCTCCGTCCGCAGCGCGCCGACGACGGCATCGCGATCGACGCCGGCGAACATCGTTTCACCGACATTGCGCGCCGGCGGAACGGGCTTTGCACCGCGCCAGTGCAGGCGCCGCGCCGGCATGGTGCGGGCCAGCATGAACATCGGCAGCCATGCCGGATTCTCGCGAAGGTCGGAAAGATAGGTCGGGATGCGGGCGGCGATGCGGCGCAGCGTACCGCCGTTGCGTGCGATCGCCTCGAGGCTTGCAGCGCCGGACTTGTCGGGGCTTGAAAGGGTCATCGGGGTCCTCAAATGTCGATGGAACAGCATCGACGATAGTCGTCGCCGCCGCTCCGGCACACCCCAAACCCATTCGCCCGTTTCGCAGGGAATGGTAACCCCCGGCCAGATTTTGTGCAATGCACAATAAGCGACGACCCGCCAGAAAATTTGCTTGGGCGGCATTCCCTAGGCCGGGATGGTAAGCCGTCACTTCCGCGGCGCCACCCAGATCTCGGCGTGGAGCCTCCTGGTCGCCAGGCCGCGGGCGATCGCTTCGGCGCTGCGGGCGCTCTTTGATAGCGCGGCGGCCTGACGCTTGCTGATCACCAAGCCTTCGGCGAGAGCGCGATTTCCGGCAAAGACGCGTGACAGGAAGGGCGCGCGGCTGCCGCGTGCCCGCGAAAATCGCGCCGCCATGGTTTGCCTGGCGGTATGGGCGACGACCTCGTCGATCCAGCCCTCCCCCAGCCGCGCGCCCGGTTCCAGCAAGAGCAGCCAGTCGCCCTTGGCCTGCCTGATGCCCGCAGCGATGCCGCCGCTGACATAGTGGCAGCCGGCATGTTCGGCGACGCGGTGCGTCTGATCGGTCGAGCCGGTGTCGCAGACGAGAACGTCGCGCACCACGCCCTCGACCGCGCCGCCGATCAGCGAGGCGAGCGTGCGGGCAAGGCCCTCCTCGTCATTCAGGGTTTCGATCAGGACGCTGAGCATGTTTAGCCGAATAGCGGAAAGCGGTGGGCAGCGCCAGTTTTTGCGGCGCGCCGCGAGAAAGTTCTTGCTTTGTTCTCATCGATGCGATAGGAATACATTCATGAGCAGAGCGATTCGACAGCGGGCGGATAGTCCCTGGGAAAGGGCCAAAATGGAACAGATCGTGCGTGCCGACATTGCCGCCTTCGGCGCTGGCAGGGCCGAGATGGCGAATGCGATGATCGAGCAGAGCGGCATGCGCGTCCGTCCGGACCGCAATCGCGGCAGGTCGGCGGGCATCAATCCGTCCGGCCGTTTCGAGCCGGTCAGCCGGCATGTGTTCGATGACGGCTGGAATTCGCTGGAGGAGCTGCCGCCCTTCAGGACCGAGGTACAGGTCGAGAAGCCGCGCACCATCATCACCCGCAACGAATCGCCCGATATCTCCTTCGACCGCTCGATCAATCCCTATCGCGGCTGCGAACATGGCTGCGTCTATTGTTTCGCGCGGCCGACGCACAGCTTCATGGGCTTGTCGCCGGGGCTGGATTTCGAATCGAAGCTGTTTGCCAAGCCGGATGCGGCGCGGTTGCTCGACAAGGAATTGTCCAGGGACAATTACCAGCCGCGCACCATCGCCATAGGCACCAACACCGATCCCTATCAGCCGATAGAGAAGCAATACCGGATCATGCGCGAGATCCTCGAAGTTCTGGAGGCGCGCGGCCATCCGGTCGGCATCGTCACCAAATCGGCACTGGTGATCCGCGATATCGACATTCTGTCGCGCATGGCCGAGCGAGGGTTGGCCAAGGTGGCGCTGTCGGTGACGACATTGGACAGGATGCTGGCCAGAACGATGGAGCCGCGCGCGTCGACGCCGACCAAGCGGCTGGAGGCGGTCAGACAGCTTTCGGACGCCGGCATTCCGGCCTCGGTGATGGTCGCGCCGATCATCCCCGGACTGACCGACCCGGAAATGGAGCGCATCCTCGATTCGGCGCAGGCAGCGGGCGCGCGTGAAGCCGGCTATGTGCTGCTGCGCCTGCCGCTGGAGGTCGCGCCGATCTTCAAGGACTGGCTGCTGCGCCACTATCCCGACCGCTATCGCCACGTCATGTCGCTGATCCGTTCGATGCGCGACGGCAAGGACTACGATTCGGAATGGGGCAAGCGCATGAAAGGCTCCGGCCCCTATGCCTGGCAGATCGGCCGGCGTTTCGAGATCGCCGCCAAACGGCTCGGCCTCAATGCCGAACGGCGCTCGCTCAGGACCGACCAGTTCGTCCCCGCTGCCAAGGCAACCGAGCAGCTGATGCTGCTGTGACAAAGCGTCTCGCGCCAGCCGCTTTGAAGCGGCCGCAGAAGGCGAAAAATCCCGTCCGGCCTGTCCTGTCCCCGGGCTTGCAGACGGTAGCCCCCTCCTGGTCCGGTGCCCCGCCCGACCCGGAGGGGACTTGCGGAGAATCGGAGCCGATGCGAACCTCGCCGCACCATGGCTCGCCCGCGTTCCGATTCTCCGCTTCTCTTCGAAATCGTCGAGAAACCCGACTTCTCGTTCGAAACGAGAGCGATGGCCGAAGGCCTTTGGCCGGTGGCAGGGATGGACGAGGCCGGCCGCGGCCCACTCGCCGGGCCGGTGGTGGCGGCAGCGGTGGTGCTCGATCCCGCCAACATCCCCGACGGCCTCGATGATTCCAAGCGGCTGACGCATTTGCAGCGTGAGGCGCTGTTCATGAAAATCCTCGGCTCCTCACTCGCCGTGTCGATGGCCTCGGTCAGCGCCGAAGGCATCGATGCCTCCAACATTCTCAGGGCCAGCCTGGAGGCGATGCGCCGTGCAGTGGCCGGCCTGTCAATCCGGCCGAAGCTGGCACTGGCCGACGGCCGCGACGTGCCGCCCGGCCTGCCCTGCGAGGGCAAAGCGCTGATCAAGGGCGACCAGCGCTCGCAGTCGATCGCCGCAGCCTCGATCGTCGCCAAGGTGTTGCGCGACCGAATGATGTGCGGCTGCGGCAGCCATCATGCGCGTTACGGCTTCGAACTGCATATGGGCTACGCCACTGTGCGCCATCGCACGGCAATCGATCTGCACGGGCCGGTGGCGCGGCTGCACCGCGCCTCCTTCGCGCCGTTCCGGTTCGGCGGCACCGAGGTGCTGGAGGAAGAGGGTTTTTCGGGTTTGGATTGAGATTGGCGAAAGCGGCTGAGCGCGCAATCTCCCCCCTTGAGGGGGAGATGGCCGGCAGGCCAGAGGGGGTCGCCTTCGTGTGAAGCGTCAACGTTCTCTTTCGTCCCAGTGGCGTCGCGCCAGGACGTACCGCCCCCCTCTGTCGCCTTTGGCGACATCTCCCCCTCAAGGGGGAGATTATGCGCTCTGCCGCTTTCGCCAACAAAAAAGCCGCCAGGTTTCCCCGGCGGCTTCCGATGAATTTCTCGACGAAGTCGCTTAATTCAGTTTCGACTTCAAATCCTGCAGGGAGGCGTTGAACAGGTCGGCGCCGGCCTTGGCGTCGATCTTGCCGGCCAGCAGCGCGCGCGCGGCTTCGACCGCAATGTCGACAGCGCTGGCACGCACTTCGCCGATCGCTTCGCGCTCGGCCTGGCCGATCTTCTGCTCGGCCAAGGCGGTGCGCCGGGCGACATAGTCCTCGGTCTTCTGGTGCGCCTCGGCGGCAAGCATGTCGGCTTCACGCTTGGCGGCGGCAACGATGGCCGCCGCCTCCTGCTCGGCTTCCTTGCGCTTGCGCTGGTATTGGCCAAGCAGCTGCTGTGCCTCTTCGCGCAACCGGCGCGCCTCCTCGAGCTCGGAGCTGATCTTGTCGGCCCGCGCATCGAGCGCCTTGGCGATCATGCCCGGCACCTTGATGTAGATGGCGATGCCGAGGAAGATTACGAGGGCAACCGTTGCCCAAAGCGTCGCGAGAGATGTGGCGTCCATGATGCGCTCCTCACCCGGCCACGGATTTGACCGCGGCCGCGATTTCGGCCTTGCTGGCCTTGCCGCCGACAAGCGCCTCGACGATGGCCGAAGCGGTGTCCTCGGCGATCGTGCCGACTTCCTTCATGGCATTGGCCTTGATGGAAGAAATACGCGCCTCGGCCTCGCCAAGCTTCTGGTCAAGCGCTGCCTCGATCGTCTTGCGGGCAGCTTCGGCTTCCGCCTTGGCCGCATCGTTGGCCTGCTGACCGATCGCATTGGCCTTGCCCTTGGCTTCCGCCAATTCCTGCTCATAGGCGGCAACGGCGGCATCGGCCTCGCTTTTCAACCGGGCAGCATGATCGAGATCCTGCGTGATGCGGTCGTTGCGAACGTCGATGATGCCGCCGACGCGCGGCATCACTACCCGTTTCAAGAAGACGTAGAACAGCCCGAAAGTGATTGCCAGCCACACCAGCTGTGACGGGTACGTTGCCGGATTGAATGGCGGGAACGTGCCGTGCGCCTCGGCAGGCACGCCGGTGGCGGCGTGCGCGTCGGCTTCCGTTGCGGCGGGCGCGGACTCTTGCGCAAAGGCAGATGTCACGAACATGGACTATCCCCGAAATTCAGTCCCGCCGCAGGATCGCGGCCGGCCTGTTCAATTCTTCCCAATGTTCAGCCGAACAAATATTCAGCCGAACAGGGCGAGAAGCGCGATGAGAAGCGAGAAAATACCCAGCGCTTCGGTCACGGCGAAGCCGAAAATCAGACGGCCGAACTGGCCGTCGGCGGCCGACGGGTTGCGCAGCGCGCCCGCCAGATAGCTGCCGAAGATGTTGCCGAGGCCAACGCCCGCGCCGCCCATGCCGAGGCATGCGATGCCGGCGCCGATGTACTTTGCTGCTTCTGCGTCCATTTGTTCAACTCCTTTGGATCTAAAATTCCGTTGCAAATTCGATCCGGCGGCAATGCCGGAACCTAGTTAGTGCCCGGGATGCAGGGCGTCGTTGAGATACATGCAGGTCAGCACGGCAAAGACGTAGGCCTGCAGGAACGCGACCAGCAACTCAAGCGCCGTCAGCGCCACGGCCATGGCCAGCGGCAGAACCGAACCCGCCACGCCGACCGCGCCGAGCGCGCTCAGGCTGACGACAAAGCCCGAGAACACTTTCAGCGTAATGTGACCGGCGAGCATGTTGGCGAACAGACGAACCGACAGGCTGACCGGACGTGAGACGAAGGAAATCACCTCGATAAGCACCACCAGCGGCAGCAGGTAGACCGGCACGCCATGCGGGACGAACAGCTTCAGGAAGCCAACGCCGTGCTTGGTGAAGCCGTAGACGACAACCGTTCCGATCACCAGCGCGGCGAGGCCGAAAGTGACGATGATGTGGCTGGTGACGGTGAAGAAATACGGGAACAGGCCAAGCAGGTTGGCGACAAGCACGAACATGAACAGCGAGAACACGAAGGGGAAGAACTTCATGCCCTGCGTGCCCGCGGCGTCCCTCAGCATATTGCCGACAAATTCATAGGCCATTTCCGAGACCGACTGAAGGCGGCCCGGAACCAGGCTGCGGCTCGATGTGCTGAGATAGAGAAACGCCGCCGCGACGGCAACCGTCGCAAGCATGAACAGAGCCGAATTGGTGAAAGACAGGTCATAGCCGCCGATGTGAATCGGAATGATCGGATGGATCTGGAACTGGTGGATCGGATCGACCTTGTCAGCAGCCACTTTAAATCCCCATCAAAGCCGCAGACGGCTTCAGCATTCTGTTCAATGCGCCGGCATGCGGCGCCTCAATTCATTCTTTCGGATCGCGCGGTTTGTCGCCCGTTCCGAATTCCGACACAAGCCCGGCTGAACGCAGGACATTGAGCACGCCGGCGCCAAAACCCAGCAGCAGCCCGACTATCAGACCCCATGGCGATATCCCCGCCACGCGATCGATAAACCAGCCGAGAGCCGCACCGACCACTATCCCGGCGATGAACTCGCTGGACAGCTTGAGCGCCTGGCCGTACCCGGCCACACTGCCCGTTTTCGCGTCGTCTTTCCCCTCGAGCCGATCCGGCCGCCTTGTCGCAAGCGATGCTTCAAGGTCGCGCCGGCGGCGCTCAAGATCGTCGTCGCGGATGTCGGCTTCATGCTGCTTGCCGCGGCCGGTTTTGCCGGTTCCGTCTGGCCCATTCTTGTCGGCCACGCAACCCCCCCTGCCCGGTCAGACCGTTACCGTCCGTCCGCTTCTTAAAGTCGCCGGCAACATAGTTAGAGGGTCCGCGCCCGTCAAGCCACGGGCGGACCTTCGAGCTCAAGTATTTTTTCGTTATGAATCAGCTACTTGCCTGGGTGCGACATCGTGCCCGACGCGGTCTCCGGCGGGCTGCGGCCGAATCCCCACGGCGATGCGTCTTCCATCGGCCGCTCTCGCGGGAAAGATGCAAGGGCCGCCAGAGCGCTTAGCTCCAGCCGCCGCCATAGGTGCGGTAGAAGATGTGCAGGCCGATCCTGGTCATTTTCTGCATCGTCCGCGCCCAGCCCGGATGGACGTAGTTGGCGTAATAATGGGTCGACGAGCCGACTTCCGGAATGAAGATCTTGCCGGCTGTGACGGCCATGGCGACATCCTGAGCGGTCTTGTAGGCAGCGGGGTTGTCGATCCGCTTCTTCCTGCCGTCGCAGGCGAAGGAAAACTGACAGCGGTTGAACCAGTTGTCGTTCTGGTAGACAACGCCGCAGATCGAGTTCGGATAGGCCGGGTTTCGGACACGGTTGAGGATGACCTGGGCGACGGCGGCCTGGCCGCGCACGGACTCGCCGCGCGCCTCGAAATAGATGCCGTTGGCGAGACAGGCCTGCTCCGGTTTGGAAAAGACGCTCGCCGGCAGCGGCGTCTGCATCCAAGAATGATCGCCCTTGCTCAGGGGCGGAATGAAGCGGCCATCGTTCGGGTCCTCGTCCTGCAGCAAGGCCTCGAAAGGCGACGCCTTGGCGTAATCGGGGGCAGACGAGGCATAGGCGGTCGCCAGCACGTCGGGATGATCGTTGTTGACCAGCGCGGCAAGCATCGCCGGCACGCCGGAATCCGGCTTCTTGTCGACGCGCGTGTGGAAGGAGGCCGCGATCTGAATTTCCTTGCCTTTGATCTCGGGCTTGGCGAAGGCCATCCTCAGGCCGCTGTCCATGCTTGGGCGCAGCAGCGAGGAGGTTCGCTCGAAGATCGAGCCGGCGTTGAAGTTCTTCGGCGGCGAGACGGGCGAGACCTCGATGATGCGGCCCTTCTTGTCGGCACGCGTGATACGGTTCTCGTCCGGCGTCGTGCCGGCGATGCCGCCCTTGCCGCGAAACGAGACGGCGCCGATGCCGGGCAGTTGGACGCCGGAGCCGGAGAGCGAGCCGGTGCTGCTGGAATCGAGGAAGGGCATTTCGGCGGCGTGAACGGAGCCGGCGACGGATTTCTCGACATAGGCGTTCCAGCGGACGCTCGGCGCCTCAAGACCGGAGACCAGGCTTGTCATGTCCTGATAGGCAACGACACTCGGAAAGCCGATCCAGATGCCAAGGCCAATAATAAACGGAGACAGGAAGGAACGCTTTTTCTCACCGGCGGCGGCGACAAGCCGCGTCAAAACACGTCGATGCACGGAACTCTCCAGAAACGCAACGGACCCCACTGGAGAGCTACAATGATGCATTAACCTTGATGGGGCGTTAACAGCTTAGAACCTTGTTTTCCCATCTCGTGTCGAAGTCAGGCGCTTTTGCGGCTGTCCGTTGGCGGAAGAAAGATCGGCCAGGCGATCAGCGCGCAAATAGCCGCACCCAGCCAGACGCCTGGCCACGAGCAGAGCACGAGAAGCCCCGGAATGGCGATCGGCACCAGGAAAAAGGCAATGAAGACCAGACTGTTGGCAAGGCCGAGCGCCGTTCCGGCCTGGCTGGCGCCGGCCAGCGTCGCAAGCTCGGTGTAGGCGACGCCGTGCCAGGAGGAGACGCAGATGCCGGCCACGACGAGCATCGCAACGATCGCCGGCGACAGCATCGGCGCTTGGCCTGACAAGAATTGGGCCGAAAACAAGACGAGCGCCGCAAGCACGGCGAAGGCGGCCACGCTCAGCATGCTGCACAGACGCAGGAACGACCGGCGGTTGCCGTGACGGTCGGTATAGCGGCCGCTCCAGACGCGCATGACCATGGCGCCGACCTGCACGGCACCCAGGCTGGCGCTGATCACGGCTGTTCCCATGCCGGCAAAATCATGTAGGAAGACGGAAGCAAAGGTGAGCACGGCCACCTGTGGGAAGCACAGCAGGCCGATGGCTGTCGCGATGCGCCAGACGGCCGGGTTGCGCAGCGGCGCGGGGCCGGCCGGCTTTGCCGCGCTGCTCGAATGGGCATGGTCGTGCGCCGGCGGCTGATGCAGCCAGCGCCAGGCGAGTGAGGTCGAGACGGCGGATGCAGCCGCCAGAAGTCCGAAGACCGCCGTGAAGCCATGGGCCGAAGCGAGCGACGGCAGCACCAGCGCGCCAAGCCCGCCGCCAAGCGGCACCGCCGTCTGCCTGATGCTCATGGCAAAGCCACGCTCGCCTTCGCCGAACCAGGCCATGATGGCGCGGCCGCTGGAGCCGTTGACGCTGCCGCCGAGCAATCCGGTGACCAGCAGGGCAGCGGCGAGAAGCGCGACGCCGGGAATTTGGGCTGGTGACGGCACGACCAGCGCGGCCATGACGAGCAGCCACAACGCGGTTGCGCCGAGCCCGGTCAGCAGCACGCGGCGGTCGCCCCAGCGATCGGTCAGCAGCCCCCACGGCAATTCGCTCAGCGCCACGCCCAAGCCGAGAAGGCCAAGCGCCAGACCGAGCTCGCCATTGGAGAGATGATAGCCCGAGCGTAGGAACACCGCCGTGGCCGGAATGCCGGAGAATGTCGCGGAGAAGCAGGCGTTGGCGGCGACGCCGATACCCAGCACCTTCCAGCGATGATTGGGTCGAAGCACCGCCGCCTCTGACAGGGTGGTAACGGCGGCCGGGCGAAGCGGTTTGCAATCTGCTCGTGTGTCGACAGCGGACATGGTTCAGCTCCTGCATGCGCTGGTTGCGTTCGGGTCTTGACGCGCTCTCTCTACCGCCATAACTTCGTACTGAATATCAGGAAGTTTTTCACATAATGTCCTAAATATCAGGATTATCGCTATGCGACGCGTGACATTCGATCTCGAAGTTCTGCGCAGCTTCATTACCGGCATGGAGCTGGGCAGCTTCGCCAAGGCCGCCGACCGGCTCGGCCGCTCGACGTCGGCAATCAGTGCGCAATTGAAGAAGCTGGAGGAGCAGGCGGCGACGCCGATCTTCCGCAAATCTGGGCGTGGCCTGGCGCTGACGGACGCGGGCGAGACCATGCTCGGCTACGCGCGCCGGCTGATCGAGCTCAATGACGAGGCCGCCTCCGCCATCCACGATGTCGAGCTGGAGGGTTGGGTACGGCTTGGGCTACAGGAGGATTTCGGCGAGGCGGTGCTGCCGGATGTGCTCGGGCGCTTCGCCCGCGCCCATCCCAAGGTCAAGATCGAGGCCAGGATCGCGCGCAGCCATGAGCTTGCCGAAAGGATCATTTCGGGCAGCGTCGATATCGCGCTTGCCTGGCACAATGGCGCGACGCTGCCCTACAGCCGGAATCTCGCCGACGTCCAGATGCGCTGGATCGGCCCGGCAAAACAGATCGAGACCTGCCTGCGCGATGGCGAGCCGTTGCCGCTGGTGGCGCTCGAAGCGCCGTGCCTGCTGCGCAGCGTGGCGACCGAAACGCTGGACCGCGCCGGCCTGGCATGGCGGATGGCCTTCTCCAGCCCCAGCCTTGGCGGCATCTGGGCAGCCGTCGCCGCCGGGCTCGGACTGACGATCCGCACCGATATCGGCCTGCCGGCCAGCGTCAGGGCGATGACGCCGGAGATCGCCGGGCTGCCCGCCTTGCCCAAGATGGCGCTGTTCCTGCACCGCAAGGAGGCCGAGCCCGATCCGATAGCGGCGCGGCTTGGCGACATCCTGCTGCAGGCGGCGCTGGAAGCGTTGCCGGGAAGTGGCGACGCGGATGGTCTGAGGAAAGCGGCTTAGCGCAGACGAGCCGAAAGGGGCGCAGGGCGCTCCATAACTTAGTCGGTCGAAGAAGCAGTAATGCTGGCGATCCCTCGCGCGCCCCTCTGTCCTGCCGGATATCTCCCCCTCGAGGGCCGCTCGAGGGGGAGATTAGCAGCTTCGCCGTCCCACCCGTCTTTCGGCGTCGGAGATTGGCTAAAAGCGGAGGGAACGGCCAATCTCTCCCGGCCGGCGAACAGGTGTCCGAGGTGCGCAAGCGATGCGGATCGGCGCGCCGGGCATATCGAAAGCCTCGCCTCTATGCTACCAACATGCTTACTTTACGCCCGTCATCGGCGAGCGGTCTCTTGTTTCAATGAGGTTTTTCGGTGACATGCTGGTCCGGTCAGGGGATAATTCCCCGAGGGCCCCGGCGTAGCTGAATCTGGCGGGTACCGCAGCATTTCTTGAACTTCATACCTGAACCGCAAGGACATTGATCATTGCCGCCGCGTTGCAGCCGGCCGACCAGGGGCAGCAGCGCCGCGGAAGGCAGGAGCGCTGCCACAAGGGCAGCCAACTTACCCGAGATACCCGGTACGACGAGGCGACGACCGGATTTGAACGCTCGCCACGCCTGTTCGGCCACATACTTCGGATCCACCTTGGGCAAGATGTTGAAGAGCACCGTCTGATTGGCGCCTGATCTTGCGAGAAACTCCGTGGACACCGGGCCTGGTGCAACGCATGTGACCGTCACACCGGTTCGGCGCAATTCCTGGTGAAGCGCCTCTGAGAAGAAGCGCACGAAAGCTTTGCTAGCGAAGTACAGAGCCATATAAGGCCCGGGAACGAACCCGGCCACGGAACTGAGATTGAGCACCCCGCCCCGTCGGCGTGCCACCATTCCCGGCAGAAAATGAAGGGTCAGTTCTGTGAGGGAATGTATATTGAGATCGATGATGCCGAGTTGACCATCAATAGGCAGCGCCGGCGTCGCGCCCCGCAGGCCGTACCCGGCGCTGTTGACCAGGACATCACAGACCAGGCCGTGTGCGGACAGAAAGCCCTCCAGGCGCGTTGGCGCATCGCCTGCCACGAGATCCAACTCGAGCGTGAATGCCTCGCCGCCCGCCTCCCTAACCTCAGACGCCGCGGCGGCCAAACCCTCAGGTGAGCGGGCAACCAGCACAACCGCACCGCGCTCCCTTGCAGCGACGCTCGCAATCGCCCGGCCAATTCCACCCGAGCCGCCAATCACGACGATAGCTGGCCGGAATTCACAGTGCGAAATCACTTCGCATTCCTCTGTCTTGCAGGAGCGGAAACACCTTGACCGAGCAGCACCACTTCATTGGCGACAGTGCCGTTCAGAATCTTTTCGAATCTCTCCAGTGCTCGTGCGACGTTCGCTCCATCCATGACCCGGTGATCGTAGTGGATGCGGACATTCACCGATCCGTCTTTGCCGATCGGACCGTAGTTTAGAAGGGTGGTCAGTGGTGTCAGCGGGTTGAGTGATTCCGCACCGAGACCAGAATAGACGGACAGTTGGAAGGTACCGAAGTAATTTGCCCTTTGCCGGGCGATGTTCAACCCTAGCCACATAAGCAGCCACCTGACTGGCGCGGGCGCACCTGCCATCCGCAAGGCACGCCGAAACTCCGGGACCTCCTGGATCGGCCGTGATCGAGCCGCGTGGATGGATCGCTCAAGTTCCGTGATGGAGTAGCGCTCCGGGCATTTGATGCAGCTCAGCAGAACGGCCGGCTCGCCATCATATTCGCGCTCGTGGGCAATCGAGGCTACGCTTGCCGGATACTCGTAAAGCTGCGGCCAGGGCAACTTGACATAGGCGCGCCGCAACTCCGGGGTCTCTAGGGCAAGAAGCGCATACCCTTTCAGGAAGATCGCGGTCCACGAGGGCCTGGTCTGCTGCGCCATTCTAGCCCTTACGAGTGGGCCGAGATTCATCTGACGCTGCACCGCGACCCGTGGCACGCCGATCGAAAACCTCATCAGGTCGCCAACAAGGCGCCGGGGCGCGGAAAGCTTGAGGGCTCGGCCTCGCATAAAACGACCTCTAATAAAGATAAGGGAATATTCGCTTGGTCCTTTCCATATAGACACGGTATTGCGAGCCTAAATTCTCCAGCATCATACGCTCTTCCTTATCCACTCTCAGCAGGAAAAGGACTGCGAAACCAACCAAACCCGATATGCCCGCAACCCAGTTCGGCAGCAGAAAGAGCTGGCCGAGCCCCATAAGCAGGAAAGAGGTGTACATAGGGTGACGGACCAAGGCGTATGGCCCGGCGCTGACCAGTTCATGCCGTTCGCGAATCTCGAGCGTAATCGACCAGTTACGGCCAAGTTCCTTGTGGGATAAGCGAAAAATCCACAGCGCTGAGCAGAAGATGATGGTTCCGAGCGCCACCGACCACACGCTGGCCGGATGATCAGCCGCTGCGGGGATGCCGGTGGCGACATAGAAGCCAGGCAGGATCGCCAGGCCAAGGAGAGCCGATGCAAGCCCGACGGTGTCGGAACTTGAGCGGCCGCCAGCTACTATTCGCACGCGCCTTGCCCGGCGCTCGAAGGGATACCGGATCACGTACCAAGCGACGATGCCGATCACCCATATGATCTCGCCAAGTGAGGCTAAAGCAATGGTCACTTCAGGTCACCAGCGCCCTTTCTGCGATCGCGACTGTAGCAGCTGCCCCTGAGTATGGCCACTTCACCCATCGCCTCGATTTCGTCACCGGCCTACCTTCAGGCGCAGCGATCCTCTCCGAGTTAGTCCGCACACGCGAAAGCCGGAGGGGCAGTACCGATCGCATTCGGTCCCATTCATCCCTCGAATCTTGGTTATGTATTCATCTCCCGAAGCTCGGTTATGAATTGTTGCGGCCGGAGCTGAATGGCGGGAGTCTTATATCCCATGGAATGAGCGATGTCCGCCACGAAGCCGTTGCAGTTCAAGACCGTCGCCTGCCAGACATGCGAGCTCGCCTGCAGCTTGCGGATGTAGGCAACGACTTTGTCGTATTCGGCCCGGGTCAATATGATTCGCCAGCTTGCGGATCTGTATGGTTCTTCCAGATCACCGTCGCTCCACCCGGTTTCGGCTGGCACCGGCACGATATGGCCCAGAACATAGGGAACCGCACTGTTCGAAGCCGGGTGAAGGCCCGCGACTTGGGGATCGATCATTCTCCCGGCCCGGTCCAGGCGCCCAAAAACTGCGTAGGTGTGGCCGTAGCTTAGGGCGTAGCGGGAGCGGAACTCGATGAAGTACCGCTCGTCGTTTTTTTTAGGCGCAGCTCCGCCATCGGCATAAGATACGAAATTCGGCTGGGGCGGCAGGTCTTTCGTCTGACATGCCGCTGCCGGGAGGGCCACCAATGCCACAAGCAAGAGACGGCTACTTACAAGCGTCATCGCCGCGTCCATTCCCGAACTTCACAATGCACAGACCTAATAACGGCCTATGCCCGCCAACCGCGCCGGACGCTATGAAGCCGGCCAAAGCCCCGGCTGCGTATGTATGGGGAAGGGCTTGGCACCCCTTCCCCATACAAGCCGGTCCTTACTTAATCACTGGTTCCTCTACCGGAGCGGGTGCCGGAGCCTTACCCTTTCCTTTGCCGATCCAGTCGTTCGCGCAGCCGCTCAGGCTGGCAACGGCGAGCACAGCAACCATTGCAACCAATATCCTGTTCATCAAGCAATCCTTTCCCCGGGGGCGGAATAGCCTATAGAATCGCCACAACTAAAACGATATGCAGCCCCACCAAGTTAGCTGCGATCTACACCAACGCCTAGTGCAGAAATGACACAGTTGGCATCCAGTTGCCGGCGGCACCTTTGCGGTGACGTGCTGGCAGGGTTCACCATGCAACGGAGATCAGGCCTGCCCACCATCAAACAACCACCACCGTCGTGCCCAAAGGAGTACGGTCGTAGAGGTCAATGACGTCGTCATTTATCATACGGATGCACCCGTTCGATACCGCTGTGCCTATCGTCCATGGCTCGTTTGTACCATGTATCCGGAAGTGGGTGTCGCGCCCGTCTTGATAGAGATAAAGGGCACGCGCACCAAGCGGGTTGTTTGGTCCGCCAGGGACCCCCCCTGCATACTTCACCAGGCGCGGCTTGCGCTGCATCATGCTGGCGGTGGGTGTCCACGACGGCCAGTCCGCCTTGCGGCCGACGGTCGCTGTACCCTTGAACGAAAGTCCCTGCTCGCCGACGCCAACGCCGTAGCGCGTCGCCCACCCGTCCGTCTCGACGGCATAGAGAAAGCGTTGCGAAGTATCGACGACGATCGTTCCGGCCGGCTCGTTTCCGTCGTACCGCACGTGCTGTCGTCGGTAACGAGGATTCAGGCCACGCCTTGGTCCGAACGCGGATGAAATCGACGTACATCCGGAGACCATCAGAGCCAGACTACCCAGCACGAGCCCCCGGCGCGCAATGTGGTGTTCTTCCATTTGTACCTGCTAGGAAACTGGTCATCTACCGCCGCCCTCGTCTCTACCATTCCAAGGCCTGCGCGCCAAGTCTCGCTGTGTGGTGGCAAAATGAATTCACAGGATTGACAAGCGAATTGGAGCGAAACTTCTTGCGATAACCGTCTGCCTCTGTTCGGTTATGTCAAAATTGGCATAGGACAGAGACGATGAAGCCTGACTTCCATGGTAAAGTCGCGATTGTGACCGGCGCAGGCTCCGGAATAGGGGCGGCTGTTTCACGGCAACTCGCGCAAGAAGGAGCCGAGATTGTTGTCGCCGACCTTGATGCCGAGGCCGCGCACTGCAGAGCCGCCGAAATAAGCTCGCAAGGCGGCAGGGCCTACGACTTTGCGGTAGATGTCACGGATGCGGCAGCCGTGGAAAAGCTGATCGAGTTCACTGTCCAGAAATGCGGCGGACTGGATATGGCGGTAAACAATGCAGGTATCGACGGCATTCGAAAAGCCACGGCAGACTATCCGCTCGACAACTGGCACAAGCTGATAAACGTCAATCTAAATGGCGTTTTCTACAGCATGAAGTACGAAATCGCCGCGATGCTGGATCGAGGCGGAGGCGCCATCGTGAACATGTCCTCCGTCCTCGGTTCCGTCGGCTTGCCAACTGCGTCCGCATAC
This sequence comes from Mesorhizobium sp. M0195, assembly GCF_040322115.1. Lineage (NCBI taxonomy): Bacteria > Pseudomonadati > Pseudomonadota > Alphaproteobacteria > Hyphomicrobiales > Phyllobacteriaceae > Mesorhizobium > Mesorhizobium sp. M0195. The sequence continues at coordinate 355,438 of NZ_JAMYSV010000002.1, forward strand.
ACGGCAGCGAAACACGGAGTCGTTGGACTAACCAAAGTTGCGGCGATCGAATATGCCAGGATGGGCATCCGGATCAATGTAGTCGGCCCCGGCTGGATCGAAACGCCTCTTTTGTCGGAGCAAATGGAGGCATTAGCCAGCCGGCGCATGGCAGGTCTTCAGCCGATGGGCAGGCGCGGGAAACCAGAAGAGGTAGCGGCTCTTGTATGCTTCCTCTTGTCCGACCAGGCCAGCTTTATCACTGGGAGCTACCATCTGGTGGACGGAGCTTACACCGCCCATTAGGTGCAGAGGCTGCCCCCACTCGCGCCGGCCACCGTCAGGGCGATGACGCCGGAGATCGCCGGGCTGCCCGCACTGCCTGAGATGGGCCTGTTGCCGCATCGCAAGGAAGGCCGAGCCAGACCCGGTGGCGGCGCGACTTGCCGACATCCTGCTGCAGGTGTCGGTGGAATCGCCTTCCCGAAAATGTGCAGGCGCTGCCCGCGAGCGGCCTGCCGAGCGTAGCCTGATGCTGGCGCCCAGAAGACGCGCAGCTCAGCGGCGCTTCTTCGCCCTGCCGGCGAAAGGATTGTCCGAGGTGCGCAAGGCGATGCGGATCGGCACGCCGGGCATGTCGAAAGCCTCGCGCAGGCTGTTCGAGAGATAGCGGACGTAGGATTGCGGCATCGCATCCGGCCGTGAGCAGGAGACGACGAAGCCCGGCGGCCGCGTCTTGGCCTGCGTGACATATTTGATCTTCAGCCGACGCCCGGCGACAGCGGGCGGCGGATGATGCGCCAGGATGCCTTCCAGCCAGCGATTGAGCTTGCCGGTCGACACACGGCTGTTCCAAACTCGATGCGTCCTGATGACAGCATCCATCAGCTTGTCGAGGCCACGCCCGGTCTCGGCCGACACCGGCACCGCCTGCATGCCGCGCGCCTGCGGCAGCAGCCGCTCGGTTTTTTCGCGCAGCTCGGCCAGCAACTCCTGGGGATGATCGACAAGGTCCCATTTGTTGAAGGCGATCACCGGGGCACGGCCCTCGCGGATGATCAGGTCGGCGATCTGCAGATCCTGCTTCTCGAAGGGAATGGTGGCGTCGAGCACGATGATGACGATTTCGGCAAAGCGGATGGCGCGCAAGCCGTCCTGCACCGACATCACTTCGAGCTTTTCGTGGATCCTGGCCTTGCGGCGCATGCCGGCGGTGTCGAACAATTTTAAGCGGCGGCCATGCCAGTCCCAGTCGACCGAGATGGAATCGCGAGTGATGCCGGCCTCAGGGCCGGTCAACAGCCGCTCCTCGCCGATTAGTGCGTTGATCAGCGTCGACTTGCCGGCGTTGGGGCGGCCGACGACGGCGATGCGCATCGGCTTGGTGTCGTCATAGCTCGGCTCGGCGTCCGGGTCGGTGATGTCCTCGCCGATTAGCACCTCGCTGGCGGCGACCTCATCCTCGCCGGCCTCTTCGTCCTCGCCGAAGGCGCGCGCCTCGCCAAGTGCTGCGATCACCGCGTCGCGCAAATCGGGCAGGCCCTGGCCGTGTTCGGCCGAGACCGGGATCGGTTCGCCAAGGCCGAGCTCCCAGGCCTCCAGCATGCCGCCCTGGGCGCCGCGCGCCTCAGCCTTGTTGGCAACGACGACAACCGGCTTGCCGGACTTGCGCACGATCTCGGCGAAGGTCTTGTCGTCGGGCATCAGCCCGGACTTGGCATCGATCGTAAAAAAGATCAGGTCGGCCTCGCGGATGGCGATCTCGGTCTGGGCGCGCATGCGGCCGGGCAGCGTCGAGGCAGCCGCATCCTCGAAGCCGGCGGTGTCGATGACGTCGAAATGCAGGTCGTAGAGCTTTGCGGCATGGACGCGGCGATCGCGGGTGACGCCCGGCGTATCGTCGACAAGCGCCAGCTTCCTTCCCACCAGCCGATTGAAAAGGGTCGATTTGCCGACGTTAGGCCGGCCGATGATGGCGACTTTGAAGGTCATGGACTATCACGACACGCCGCCCGAGCCGCGGATCAGCTCGGACATCAAAGTCGCCCGCTCGCGCGTGTTGCGCGGGGCGCCATCATCCGCGGCGATCTGGTCGAACAGCTTCAATGCATCCGCCGCCTTGCCTTCCTTCCAGGCGGCAAGGCCAAGCGCCTCGCGCGCCGTATGGCGCAGCGTGTTGGTCTCGGCGGTGAGCGCCTCGACGCGACTGGAGACATCGGCGAAAGAGCCGTGGTCGACCAGAAGCAGCGCTGCCCTGAGCCGAGCCATGTCGCGAATGCCGGAGGGTATCTTGGTGTCGGCGGCGACCTCGTCGAAATCCTTGACGGCGGCGTCGACGTCGCCCTTGTCCGCCTTGACGGTTGCCGCGCGCATGCGGGCGAGCAGCGGATAGGCGCCGTAGCCGTCCTTCTCCAACGCCTCCAGAGCGGCAAGCGCCTCGTCGTTCTTGCCGTCATTGGCAAGCTTGAGCGCCTGCGAAAAAGCATCGCCCGAGCGGTTGGCGCGAGTTTCGTCCCAATAGCGGTAGCCGACGACAGCAGCAGTGCCGAGCACCACCAGCACGGCCAGCACGAGCAAGGCGGGACCGAAACGGTCCCACAGCGCATGCGCCTGGTCGCGACGAATCTCTTCGTTGACTTCGCGGATAAAACTGTCGTCCGACATGGATCAAAACCATTCATGCCCCGGGCGGGGCGGTTGATGAGCCCGCGTTTTAGCGAAATTTTGCCGGCATGGAAGGGGTTCGGCAGGAAAATCGCCTATTCACGAGGCAGTCGCCGCCAACGGCGGCCGTACAGGTCGATCGTACCCGTGCCATATTTCAGCGGTAGGCGTCGCTTCTACATTCCTTGATCCGGTCAGATGCCTTTGCCCCGTTTGTCCCGCGTTGTTGCGTTTTCGATTGCCGCGCTTGCTACCGGCGCGGCATTTGCCGACCCGCCGCCGCCGCCGACAAAACCGAAGCAGATCGTCATCATCTCATTCGACAGCGCCCGCGACATTTCGCAGTGGCAGCGCAGCCGGGCGCTGGCCCGGCGCACAGGCGCGCATTTCACCTATTTTGTCTCCTGCGTGTTCCTGCTGTCGCCCGAGACACGCAAGCAATACACCGCGCCCGGCAAGACAGAAGGCAAATCGAATATCGGCTTCGCTGCCTCCAAACAGGAAGTCGCCGAGCGGCTCGAGCAGATCAACCTCGCCGCTAGGGAAGGCCACGACATCGGCAGCCATGGCTGTGGTCATTTCGATGGCAAGGACTGGAGCAAAGCCGACTGGCTGAGCGAGTTCGGCTCGTTCAAGCATATTCTCGAAAACGCCTATTCGATCAACGGCATTGCTCCTGAACCGAAGGACTGGCGCGATTTCGCCCGCAAATCGGTGGTCGGGTTTCGCGCGCCCTACCTGTCGGCAAACAAGGCGCTCTACGAGGCGCTGCCCGCGGCCGGTTTCCTGCTCGACGCAAGCGGCGTCTCGCGTGAGCCGGTTGAGCCACCGACCGTCAGCGGCATCACGCGCTTTTCGCTGCCGCAGATCCCGGAAGGGCCGAGCTCAAGGCGGGTGATCGCCATGGACTACAATCTCTATGTCAGGCATTCCGGCGGCTTCGAGCGGCCGAGCATGGCGGAAGAGTTCGCTGACCGGACCTATCACGCGTTCCGCGCCGCCTTCGATGCGCAATACCGGGGCAAGCGCATTCCGCTTGAGCTCGGCTTCCACTTCACGCTGATGAATGACGGCGCCTACTGGAACGCGCTGGAACGCTTTGCCGGCGAGGTCTGCATCAAGGCCGACGTCGAGTGCATCAGCTTTCGCGACTATGTTTCGCGGCGAGGCGAAAGGCAGGCGGCGGTGGGCGGCTGAGCCCAAGTGGATCGCCGCCCGCTACCCTTTAGCTCACCGGCTGATCTTCAGGGCGCAAGCCGGCTTGCTCACGCTCCAGATAGCGCTGGTCGATTTCGGGCAGTGGCTCGCCCTCGAGCGTCGCCTCGAAGGCGCGCAGGCGCTTATGTACTGACTGCAGCTCGACGATGGTCGACCATGAGGTGAGCAGAAACTGCAGCGATCCGGTCACTCGGCCGAACGCGTTGGAAATCTGGCTAAACGCCCCGAAACTTATCTTATGAGCCACAAAGGACGGCCCCAGGATCAACATTGAGAAGATACCGTCGGCTTGCAGATAGGTATAACGGACCACATTGAAATAGATATAGTGAAAATACAGTCTGAAGTAGTTGTGACGAACGTTGGCGAACAACTCCGAAGTGGTTGCCGGTTGGGCCCTGTCCGCATGATCCTCGCCGTAGACGAGTTCCTTGCGATAGGCAGCCTCGACACGTTGGTTGCGAAACTGCAACCCAGGTAACTTCAGACCTGCAACCATAACCGAAATCGTTCCGAACAGGCACCAGGCAAGCGCGGCAAAGACTAATGGCTGGGGGATGGCACCGACGACCGGCAATTCGCTAATGTGGCTCTGCAGTTGAATCATCACCGGCAGAAATGCAATCAAGGTCATGATCGACTGAACAAAGCTCGAGCCCAGATCCTCCATGATCTGCGAGAACCGCATCGTATCTTCCTGGATACGCTGAGAGGCGCCTTCGATGTGGCGAAGCCTGCTCCAGTTCTCGATGAAGTAATTGTTCATCGCCGTTCGCCAGCGGAAAATCCAGTGACTGACAATGAAGGCGTTGATCACCTGCACGTTCATCCCGACCAGCGCAAGCCAAGCGAAGCTGCCTAGTCCGGCATAAAACTCTCCTGCGGTCGACTTGATAGTCCCCGACATAAGTCCCTGGATATAGTCATAAAAAGGGCCGTACCAAGCGTTGACCGCTACACTGACCTGCACATTGAAGTAGATGAGGAACAGGATGACTGCGCTGATCAATATCGACCAGTTTTGCCACGGATGCGGTGCATACCAGCTCCAGAATGCATAGAAGACGGCAACGCAAAAAGCGAAATAGAGATAGAACCACAGAAACGGGTTCGACCAGAGTATGGTGATGCCGATAATGGGCGGTGCATCAGCCGCGGCCGGCGGCAAGCCGAACACAGCGCCCAGCTGTTCGCCACCGAAAAACCAGAACAGGATAGCGGCAAGGCTCCAGACGGCCAGCGAACTGAAGAACAGCTTCGGCTGCGGGAAGAAGGATACAAACACTGTGGGGAAATCCTCGGTCGATGCGCAAATCAGCGGGTTCAGCGGGCATAAAGTCACACATTAGTGGGAAAGAAAATGCCGTGCCCGGTTCCCGGCGCCGAGCAAGACCACAATCATGGCGATTTTGGCGCAGCCGACCAGGCGATCGCACCGGAGGCGAGCAGGACGGCGGCGGCCACGATCGAGGCAAGGAAAAAGTCGCCTGAGGCCTGCGCAAGCAGCCCGGCGACGATCGGGCCGATGATCTGGCCGAGGCCGAAGGCGGCCGTCATCACCGCCAGCATCCGGCGTGGTGCTTGCGGGGCAAGCTGCCGTCCGGCCTGCAGGCCAAGCGCGGTGATGGCGATGAAGGTGCCGCCGACAAGAAGGCCGCCGAGCAGCGGCCCGGTGCGTCCGTCCATGACGACACTGGCGCTGACCCCAACCACCTCGACCAGGCACCCAAGGGCATAGGTGGCGTAAAGCCCGATCCTGGCCGTAAGCTTCTGCCACAGCCAGACCGAGGGGAACCCGGCAAGGCCGGTGACCATCCAAACCACGGCCTCGAAGACCCGGCCACCGCCGCCCTGGCGGACGATCGCGACCAGGAACGTCGCCGTGACGATGTAGCCGAAGCCGAACAGGCCGTAGGCGACAATGACCTTCACCAGTGAAGGGTTTTTTGGCAACGCCGGCTCCGGCCCGGCAACGCTGTTCGCAGCCGAGGTGCCGCCGGCGAGCAAGGCGACGGCGGCAAAGCCGCAGGCCGAAATCGCCGCGGACCACAGCCAGCCCGCCGCCCAGCCGGCGTGTTCGGTGACAAGGAGCGCCAACAGCCCCGAGGATGCCGCGATGCCGAGACCGACACCGCCGAAATACAGCGCCTGCAGGTCGTTTCGCCCGGCCGCGGCGAGATGACGGAAAACGATGCTGGTCATGAAGACCAGCACGAAGGCACTGGCGAGGCCGGCAAGAAAGCGGATGAGGAGAAGGGCGGCCATGGTACCGGTCAGGCCCATCAGCCCGGCGAGGATCGCAGTGGCGGCAAGGCCGGCCAGCATCAGCTGGCGCTCGCGGCCTTGCGCCCAGCCGCCGGTGGCGGCAAGCGCGCCGACGAGGTAGCCGAGATAGTTGGCCGATGCGATCCAGCCGGCATCAGCCGGCGACAGGCCGAGCTCGTCCATCATGCCAGGCAGGATCGGCGTATAAACGAAGCGGCCGATGCCCATGGCGACGGCCAGGGCGATCATGCCGGCGATTGCCAAGCGCAAGGGCGAAGCGATGTTCATCGCGGTGCACAATAAGTGCGCCTGCCGCCGAGACAATCCGCCTTTTGTTGGGCCAGAAGGGGTTGCGCAGCCCCGTCGGCGGCTGGCTCGCCTGAGGTGCTTCGTTCAGGAGACTCTGCCGCAGCAGGTCCTCGTCAAGGCCGTCTCGTAGCGGGTACGACGCGCGGTCAGCCTGAATGGCATGTCGGCGAGTTCGCGCTCCGACATGGTGTCGAGCAGCGGATGCGACAGCGGATCGGTCACCCAGCTGGTGGCCTCGCTGTCATGCCGGTGCGGCTGCGTTCCGATCGGGGAAAAGGCTCCGAGCCATGACAAAATCTTCATCAGATTGCCTCGTCACTCTGCGTAACCCACTTAGAATCCGGCATCCTGCAGTGTCTGGCAATTAAGATTTCAGCCGTTCGAGTTTAGAAAAACTGTATGGCTACTCTGAACCGCGTCCATCTCAACGGCTTGCGCGCCGTGGAAACCGTTGCCCGCCTGGGCTCGCTCGCGGCGGCGGCCGGCGAGCTCAACGTTTCGGTCAGCGCCGTCAGCCAGCAGATCAACCGGACAGAAAAGCAGCTCGGCCGGGCGCTGTTCGACCGGACGCCAGCTGGCCTGGTGGCGACCGAATTCGGTGTCGTCTTTACGGCGCGGCTCAGCGCCGGGTTTCGCGAACTCGCACAGGCGGTGGCGCTTGCCGATGAAAGCTCGGAGTGCACGCTGGTGGTTTCGGTGGCGCCGGCGTTCGCCTCGAAATGGCTGCTGCCGCGGCTGTCGCGGCATTTTGCCCGGCATCCGAACGTGCTCCTGCGCATCGATGCCTCGGTGCGGCTTGCCGATCTCGATCGTTCGGACATCGACGTCGCCATCCGGCTCGGCGACGGCAAATGGCCGGGCGGGCGGGCCGAATTGCTGCTGGCGCAAGAGGTGTTTCCGGTCTGTGCACCGATGATCGCCAGCAAGCTGAAAACGATCGAGGACCTTGCTTTGACCTGTGCGATCACCGACGAAAGGTCGATGATCAGCTGGGAGAGCTGGTTCGAAGCGGCCGGGGTGGAGCCGGTCACCTTCATGAAGGGCGCGCGCTTCACAGATCCGATGCTGTGCCTGGAATCGGCGATTGCCGGTCACGGCGTCATGCTCGGCTGGCAATTGCTGGCCGCCGACGCGCTGGTCGACGGCCGTCTCGTTGCGCCGTTCGGCATACGCGCCCAGAGCGGGCTCGGCTATTGGCTGGTGACTTCGGCCAGCAAGGGCGAAAGCCGCAAGGTCAGGGATTTCAAGATCTGGGTGCGCGAAGAGATCGAGGCGACGATGGCGCAGTTCAGGTCGCTCGAGAGCGTCAGCTAGACCTGCCGGCGTCATCAGAGTGGAAAGGTCGGTAACGCCGGTCTATGTAAGACGCAGTCCCCAATCACGGCAGGCAGGATCATGACCACACATTCGCGCGGCGTTTCCGCAACCATCGACCCGGTGAAGCTCGACAGGCTGGCGGAGGTCGCCGTCAAGGTCGGGCTGCAATTGCAGCCGGGTCAGGATCTGGTGCTGACCTCGTCTATCGCCGCGCTGCCTCTGACGCGGCGGATCGTCGAGCACGCCTACAAGGCAGGTGCCGGCCTGGTGACGCCGATCTTCAACGACGACGAGATCACTCTCGCGCGCTTCCGCTACGGCGCCGACGCCGGTTTTGACCGCGCCGCCGGCTGGCTCTATGAAGGCATGGCAAAAGCCTTCGCCAACAATGCGGCGAGGCTTGCCGTGCGCGGCGAGGATCCGTCGCTGCTTTCGTCTCAGGACCCGGCAAAGGTGGCGCGTGCCAACAAGGCAAATTCGATGGCCTATCAGCCGGCGCTTGAGAAGATCACCGGCTTCGACATCAACTGGAACATCGTGGCCTATCCCGATCAGGCGTGGGCCAAGCAGGTTTTCGCGGACGATGCCGAAGACGTCGCCGTGGCCAAGCTCGCCGATGCCATCTTTGCCGCCTCGCGGGTGGACGTCGAAGACCCGATCGGCAACTGGACGGCGCACAATGCGGCGTTGAAGAGCCGCACCGAATGGCTGAACGGCCACAATTTCCACGCACTGCATTTCACCGGCCCCGGCACCGACCTGACCGTCGGGCTGGCCGACGGCCACGAGTGGATGGGCGGCGCCTCGACCGCCAAGAACGGCATCACCTGCAACCCGAACATCCCGACCGAAGAGGTTTTCACCACGCCGCATGCAAGGCGCGTCGAAGGCCACGTCACGAGCACCAAGCCTCTGTCCTACCAGGGCACGCTGATCGACGGCATTGCGGTGCGTTTCGAGGCGGGCCGCATCGTCGAGGCCAAGGCCTCGAAAGGTGAGGATGTGCTGCAGAAGGTGCTCGATACCGACGAAGGCTCGCGCCGTCTCGGCGAGGTGGCGCTGGTGCCGCATTCCTCGCCGATCGCCAAGAGCGGGCTGCTGTTTTTCAACACGCTGTTCGACGAGAACGCCGCCTGCCACATCGCGCTTGGCCAGTGCTACTCGAAGTGCTTTGTCGACGGCGCCTCGCTCAGCCAGGACGAGATCGCGGCGCGCGGCGGCAACAAGAGTTTCATCCACATCGACTGGATGATTGGCTCGGACAAGATCGATATAGACGGCGTCCACAAGGACAGCAGCCGCGTGCCGGTGATGCGCGAGGGCGAGTGGGTTTAAGAGCACCAGCACGCAGCCGCGCCGGTGACGCATGCGGGGTTGGCAATGGAACTCGCGGTCAAGCGCATCTATGAGCCGCCGTCGCCCGATGACCGGCAGCGGGTGCTGGTGGACCGCATATGGCCGCGCGGCATCGCCAAGCAGGACGCGGCGCTGACGCTATGGCTGAAGGACATCGCGCCAAGCAACGCGTTGCGCAAATGGTTCGGCCATGAGCCGGCGCGCTGGGCGGAGTTCCAGCGGCGATACAGCGATGAGCTCGACCGGCACGGCGAGGCGGTAGCGGAACTGCGCGCCTTGCTGCGTGAGGGCAAGGTGACGCTGCTCTACGGCGCGCACGACGAGGCCCATAATAATGCGGTCGCGCTGGCGAGCTATTTGCGTGGGAAAACCACAAGCGTCTGATACGATCAATATGCATGCCGGGCAGGACAGAGGGGGGCGCGACGGATCGCGGTCGGTCGGTTCTACTTCCCGCCAACCGCCTGCTGATAAACATCGGGCTTGAACCCGACGAGAATCCTATCGCCAAGTTCCAGCACCGGACGCTTGATCATCGTCGGCTTTGCCAGCATCAGCGCCTTGGCCTTCCTTTCATCCAGGCCCATCCTGTCCTCCTCCGACAGTTCGCGAAACGTCGTGCTCGCCTTGTTGAGCAGAATTTCCCAACCGACTTTGCCTGACCAGCCGTTCAGCCGATCCGCATCCAGCCCCTCGACCCTGTAGTCATGAAAGCGATAGGCAAGATCATGGCTCGCCAGCCAGGAACGGGCCTTCTTGATCGTGTCGCAATTGGTGATGCCATACATGGTGATCGACAAAAACGAATCCTCGGGCCGGTCGAATCTGACGGCATCCTAAAACCGCACCTCTCAGTTTTCCAGCGGCTTGCCGGCCATCCATGATTTTCGCCCTTGCCAATAGTAAGGAATTTCCCTAAGTGTTTCTAAGCCAACTCTGGTCACGCGGAATGGCCGAGGCAAGGAAACGACTATGACGAGCCTGCAGACCGAAAGCCCCCCGCCCGTCGACGGCATTTTCCGGGCGCTCGCCGATCCGACCCGGCGACGCGTGGTCGAGCGACTGAACCGAAGCCCCGCCTCGGTCAGCGAGCTTGCCCAGCCGTTCGAGATGGCCCTGCCATCCTTCATCGAGCATCTCAAGGTTTTGGAAGGCTGCGGGCTGGTGCATTCGGAGAAGGCAGGCCGCGTCAGGACCTACCGGCTCGCGCCGGAGCCGCTGAAGCTCGCGGAAAACTGGCTGGCCGAGCAGCGGGCGCTGTGGGAGCGCCGTCTCGACCAGTTCGACGACTACGTGCTGAAACTCAAGGAGAAAGACAGATGAACATGGCTCCGTTGTTCCAACCCGATCCGAAGCTCGACCTCGTGCTCGAACGGTCGATCGAGGCGCCGCGCGAACTGCTGTGGATGGCCTTGACGAAGCCCGAGCATGTCCGCCAATGGTTCACGCCGAAGCCGTGGATCATCACCGATTGCGAGATCGACCTGCGGCCCGGCGGCCTGTTCCGCACCCGCATGCAGTCGCCCGACGGCAGGCAAGTCAACGACAGGCGTTGCTGCTACCTCGAGATCGTCCAGGATGAGCGGCTGGTGTGGACCGATGCGCTGCTGCCAGGCTACCGGCCGTCAGGCGACCCATTCATTACAGCCGTCATATCGCTGCAATCGCGGGGCGAGGCGACGCGCTACACCGCGACCGCCATCCACCGCGACGAAGCCACGCGCAATAGCCACGAGGAGATGGGCTTCTACGACGGCTGGGGCACGGTGGCGGATCAGTTGGCGGGCTACGTCAAAACGATCTGAGGCGACCCTGCTTCGCACTTACATTGCGGCCACGCAATCGTTGTGGCCGTTCAACCGAACGCCGCTGCCGAAGGCACCAACGCTCGCAACAAACTTGACGGTTGGCGTAATGCCAATGTCGAAGGCTCAGGCGCCGTAGCCGATGATGCCCTTGATCTCGAGGAAATCGTGGATGGCCCAGTCGGCGTATTCGCGGCCGTTGCCGGACTGCTTGTAGCCGCCGAAGGGCGCGAACGTGTCCCATTCCGGATAATTGATCGACACCTGCCCGGCACGCAGCCGGCTGGCAATCTTGCGGGCGTGTTCGATATCCCGGGACTGCACATAGGCGGCCAGCCCATAGACGGTGTCGTTGGCGATCTTCACCGCATCATCATCGTCCTCGTAGGAGATGACCGACAGAACCGGCCCGAAGATCTCCTCCTTCTCGATGGTCATGCCGGGTCTGACGTGGCCGAAAACGGTCGGCCGCACATAATAGCCGCGGTTGAGGTGCTCCGGCCGGCCGGGGCCGCCGGTGACCAACGTCGCGCCCTCGGCGATGCCGGCCTCGATCAGCCGCTGGATCTTGTCGAACTGGATGTTGTTGACCACCGGCCCGAGCTTGGTCTCCTCGGAGCGCGGGTCACCGACCTTGTGCCGTTCGGCGGCCTTCCTAGCGATCGTCAGCGCCTCGTCGTGGCGGGCGGCTGGTACCAGCATGCGCGACGGCGCGTCGCAAGACTGGCCGCTATTGCCGAAGCAGGCGTTGACACCCTTGCGCACCGCCGTCTCGAAGTCGGCATCGGGCAGCACGATGTTGGCCGATTTGCCGCCCAGCTCCTGCGCGACGCGCTTGACGGTCTCGGCCGCCGTCTTGGCGACGATGATGCCGGCCCGGGTCGACCCGGTGAACGAGACCATGTCTACGTCGGGATGGCCGGCCATGACCTGGCCCACATCCGGACCGGTGCCATTCACCATATTGTAGACGCCCTTCGGCGTACCGGCGGCGTCCATCACCTCGGAAAAGATGATGCCGCTGATCGGCGCGATCTCGGAAGGCTTCAGCACGACCGTGCAGCCGGCGGCGATCGCCGGCGCCACCTTGCAGACGATCTGGTTGAGCGGCCAGTTCCACGGCGTAATCAGCGCGCAGACGCCGATCGGTTCTTTGACCACCATGGTGGTGCCGCGCTTCTCGCTGAATTCGTAATCCTCAAGCGCCTTGATGGTGGCTTCCATATGCGCCCTGCCCGCCCAGGCCTGCGCCTCGCGCGCCCACCTGATCGGCGCGCCCATTTCCTGGCTGACCGCCTGGGCGATGTCCTCGTAGCGCTCATTGTAGACTTCGAGGATACGCTTCAGCAGCTTCAGGCGCTCGGCCTTGCTGGTTTGCGAGAAGGCCGGGAATGCCGCCTTGGCTGCCGCCACGGCCTTGTCGACATCGGCTTTCGAGCCGACCGAGATTTTGGTGTAGGCCTCTTCGGTGGACGGATCGATCACATCCAGCGTTGCCGCAACCACGGGGCCGACCCATTTGCCGCCGATGAAAAAATTGAGATGATTGCTCATGGGCCGTGCTCCGGTTTTCCAAAAATGAGTGAGACTAGGGTCAGGACCCATTAATTTGTTGAGTTGATCTCTGTTGGGTGATTCAAGGTGGCAGGAGGTGCCGCCTTGAGTGATTTGCTGATGTTGACGCCGGAGCAGATGCGCCGGATCGAGCCCTATTTTCCTTTGTCGCATGGTGTGCCGCGTGTAGATGACCGCCGGGTGCTGAGCGGCATCCTGTTCGTGATCCGCAATGGTCTTCGCTGGCGAGATGTCCCTTCCGACTACGGTCCGCACAAGACTATCTACAACCGCTTCATCCGCTGGAGTCGGCTGGGTGTGTTCAACCGCATCCTGGCGGAACTGGCCGCGCAGGGCGGCGAAACGGACAATCTGATGATCGATGCCACCCATCTCAAAGCGCATCGCACTGCCGCCCGCCTCCTTAAAAAGGGGCTCTATCCCGATGTATCGGACGCAGCCGAGGCGGACTGACCACCAAGCTGCAAGTGGTCTGTGACGGCAAGGGACGTCCGCGGCTGCTGCATCTGAGCGAAGGGCAGGCCAATGATCACAAGACTGCTGCGGCAGTGATCGAGGATTTGCCCGCCGCCAAATCCCTGCTCGCCGATCGGGCCTACAGTTCAGCGGCCTTCCGCCAGGCGCTCGTCGAGCGCGGTATCACGCCATGCATCCCACCCCATGCCAAGCATCGTGTTCAGCACAGCTACGATCCTGTCCTATACCGACAACGCCACAGGATCGAGAACATGTTCGCACGCCTCAAAGACTGGCGACGCATCCACACCAGATACGACCGATGTGCTCACACCTTCCTGTCGGCGATCGCCTTCGCTGCAGCCTTCATCTTCTGGATCAATGAGTCCTGACCCTAGCTGGGCAGCATAGGGCAGTTGGCGCCGCGGCGCAGGCTGATATGCGCCACATCGCCGACGCTGAATTGAAAACCCTCTGTCGGGCGTGGCGCGTCGATCACCACCTGTGTCCCCTGCCCCAGCTCTGCATGAAGGCGCAAGGTGCGGCCGTGGAAGACGATGCTGTTCACCCGCACCGGTACAGTGCCGGCCGTGGCCTCGGTCGTCGCCAAAAGATCCTCCGGACGCACGCCGATGGTGCGCACCGTGCCCTCGCCAGGCAATTCGCCCGTCTCCGAAACCGCTTCCAGCGGCAGGGCGCCGGCGGCGAACCGCAAGCGCTCGCCGTCGCGGCCGACAAAGCGCGACTGCAGAAGGTTCATCGTGCCGATGAAGCTGGCGACGAATTTGGTGGCGGGCCGGTCGTAGAGGGTCGCCGGCGGCGCGATCTGCTCGATGCGGCCTTCGTTCATGACGACGATGCGGTCAGAGATCGACAGCGCCTCGGTCTGGTCATGCGTGACCATGACGAAAGTGGTGCCGAGGCGCGACTGCAGGCGCTTCAACTCGACCTGCATCTGTTCGCGCAGATGCGCATCGAGCGCCGACAGCGGCTCGTCGAGCAGCAGCACGCGCGGTTCGCAGACTATGGCGCGGGCAAGCGCGACGCGCTGGCGCTGGCCACCCGACAATTCGGACACGCGGGCGCCGAGCTTGTCGGCAAGGCCGACCATGTCGAGCGCTGCGCCGACGCGCTTTGCCTGTTCGGCACCCGCGAGCTTGCGCAGCGACAAGCCGAAGCCGACATTTTCGGCGACGTTCATGTGCGGAAACAGCGCGTAGTCCTGGAATACGGTGTTGACCGGGCGGTCGAAGGGCCTGAGCCCCGTGATGTCGCGCCCTTCGAGCAGGACCCTGCCGCTCGACGGGCCTTCGAAACCAGCGATGACCCGCAGGCTGGTGGTCTTGCCGCAGCCGGACGGTCCGAGCAGGGTCAGGAACTCGCCGCGCGAAATATCGAGATCGACGGTGTCGAGCCCGACGATGCCGCCGGGGAAAATCTTGGAGACCTTGTCCAGCCGGACGAGCGGATCAGGCGCCATCGCGAACCTCGGACGGCTTGGTGGTGTTGACCCACAGGATCTGGCAGCGCTCGCTGCCCGGATTGCGGAAGGCATGCAGCAAGGTGCTCTTGAAGGCGAAGCTGTCACCGGCCTTCAGCCCGTATCTGGTCGAATCGACCACCAGCTCGACCTCGCCCGACAGGACGAAGCCGAATTCATGGCCGGCATGGGCGTAGGCTTCGGCGGTGCCGCCACCGGCTTCCACCGTCACCAGCATGCCGGTCAGCGTGGCAGCCGGCGGCGACAGCAGCGCCTTGGCGATGCCTTCCGACTTGACCGGGATCTGACGCCGGCTGTTGGCGCGCACGCAATAAAGATCGTTGCCGGCATCGTTGCCGTCAACGATCAGCGCCGACGGCTCGATGTCGAGTGCGGCGGCGAGCGGCCAGATCACTCGCACCCGCAATGACGACATGCCGCGCTCGATCTGGCTCAGCGCCCCGATCGAGACGCCGGCTTTGGCGGCGAGTTCGGCCAGGGAGAGATTGCGCTCCAGCCTGAGCGCCCGCACGCGCCGGCCGACCCTGACGTCGGCGTCATCCTTCGGCTTCTCAGCCGCTTCGTCCAACATGTCCATTCGTTCGTCCTTGTTTGGTAAGTTCCCCTTCTCCCCTTGTGGGAGCAGGTGGATCGGCGCGAAGCGCGGAGACGGATGAGGGGTGTCGGCCGGAGTGCCGTCGGTGCCATCTGGAACACCCCTCATCCGCCGCCTTCGGCGACACTTCTCCCGCAACGGGAGAAGGAATTGTGAACTCAGCCGCCTGCCTTGACCTTCTCGAACATCTTGGCGAGTTCGTCATTCTGTTTCATCGGCCCGGTGAAGATCGTGGTCTTCAGCATCACCTCGGGATCGGAAGGCAGCTGCAGTTTCTCCAACTCCTCCTTCGGCACGGCGGCGAAAGCCGAGCTGATCGAGCTTCCATAGCCGTAGGCCTGGATCAGATACTTTCCGGAATCCGTCTCCAGCCGGCTGTTGATGAAGTCATAGGCTAGATCGACGTTCTTGGCGTCCTTGAGCATGACGAAGCCGCAAGCCCAGGTCAGCATGCCTTCTTTCGGCTTCATGAACTCGACAGGCACGCCCTGCTTCTTCAGCGAGGTGGCCGAGGCGTTCCAGGTCATGGCCGCGACCAGCTGGCCGCTCGCCAATGCCTGTTCGACCGAGGTCATGTCGGTGGTGTAGTTCGAGAGCAGCGGGCGCTGCTCGCGAAGTTTTTCTGCCACCTTGTCCATCTGTTCCGGCGTCATGTCGAATGGATTGACGCCGGCGAGAAGGGCTGCCACCACCGGTGTGTCGTGGACGGCATCGATGGTCGCCATACGCCCGGCATATTGCTTGTCCCAAAGCAGGTTCCAACTGGCTTCCGGGTTCTTCACCAGATCGGTGCGGTAGAGGATCGAGGTGTTGCCCCAGTCCCATGGCACCATCCAGACCTTGCCGTCGCCGGCCTGCAGGTCGGGCAGGTTCTTGAAGACCGGGAAGATCGAATCCCAGTTCTTGATGCGCTTGGTGTCGATCGGCTGCAGCAGGCCTTCCTTGTTCCAGCGCGCCACCTTGTCATAGCATGGGTGCGCGACATCGGGGCGGAAGCCGGCCTTGACCTTGGTGAAAGCGTCATCGTCGTCGCCAAACATCGAGGCTTCGACACCATCGGGGTGCGCGGCGAGGAAGCTCTTGTTGAAGTCGGGCAGCTCATAGCCCGACCAGGTGAAATATTGCAGCTTGTCCCCGGCAAAGGCGACAGTCGACGCAAGCGCCAGCGCGAAGGCAGCCAGTCCGGTTTTCGCTGTCTTTGCCGTTATTGATTTCAGGTCGAATGCCATTGCAGTTCTCCTCTTTCGGTTTCTTCTGGTTTTGACAGGTTGGCGGGCGCTGACCGCCGGGTGGCAGCAAGCCCGCGATGGCGAAGCATTTCGGCGAGTGCGGCGATGAGGAACGACACGGCCAAGATCGAAGTGCCGAGCGCCATGACGGTCGGCAGCGATTTCGGGAAGCGCAGCTGGCTCCAGATATAAAGCGGCAGCGTCGGCTCGGTGCCGGCAAGGAAGAAGGCGACGATGAACTCGTCGAAGGAGGTCAGGAAGGCCAGCATGAACGCCGAAGTAATGGCCGGCAGGCTGAGCGGCAGCATCACCCGTCTGAAGGTCGTCCAGTCGGAAGCGCCGAGGTCGAGCGCTGCCTCGCGGATGGTCTTCGGGATGGCGGCGAAGCGGCTGCGCATGACCACCACCGTCGTCGGCAGCGCCACCAACACATGGCCGAGCACAATGGCAATGCGCGACGGCCCAAAGCCGGCGAGGTTGACCAGAATGAGCAGCGATATGCCGACGATGACGCCTGGGATCAGGATCGGCAGCCGCGCTATAGCACTGATCGTGGCGGCCAGCGGCGAGCGGCCGTAGAGGTCCATATAGGACACGGTCACGCCGCAGAGTGTTGCGCCAGTGGCAGCAATTGCGCCGATGACGAGGCTGGTGGCAAGCGCGCCGGACAGCGCCGAATTGCCGTAAAGCGTGCCATACCATTCAAGCGTAAAGCCTTGCAGCGGAAACGCCGCCTGGATCGAATTGTTGAAGGAAAACAGCGGGATCAGCAATATCGGCAAATACAGGAATATCAAATAGGCAAGGACATAGGCGCCGAGCCAGCCGCCGCCCTGTTTTGCATCGACACGCGCCTTGTTCATGTGCGGCTGCCGTATCGGCGGTCGGCGAAGCGCACCACCAGCACCACGGCGAGGATGACCAGCATGACGGCGACGGCGAGTGCGGCGCCGAACGGCCAGTCATTTGCCTTGCCGAACTCGGCCTGGATCAGCGTGCCGATCATGGTGCTGGCCGGGCCGCCGACCAACGCCGGGGTGACATAGTCGCCGACGGTCGGCACGAAGACGACGAGGGCCGCCGCCAGCACGCCCGGCATCGAATTGGGCAGCACGATGCGGCGGAAGCTGGTGAACGGTTTTGCGCCGAGATCGGAAGCGGCTTCGAGCAGCGATTTCGGGATCGTGTCCAGCGCCACATAGATGGGCAGGATGGCGAACGGGGCATAAGCGTGGGCAAGCGTGACGATGACCGCTGCCGGCGTATTAAGGAAGGCCAATGTCGGCTCCGACCAGATGCCGCTTTCGATCAGCGCCGAGTTCAGCACGCCATTATAGGCAAGTACGATCTTCCAGGCGAAGACGCGCAGCAGATAACTGGTCCAGAACGGCAGGGTCAGCAGGAACAGCAGCAGCCCACGCCACCGCCCGGCATGGAAAGCCAGATAATAGGCGACAGGATATGCCGTGACGACGGTTGCCAGCGTTACCAGGCCGGCGATGCCCAGCGAGCGCAGCGTAACCGTCCAGTACAGCGGATCGGTGGCCACCGTGACGAAATTCGCAAGGGTGAAACCAGTCCCCAGCAGCGAGCCGTCATTGCCGCGAAAGGCCAGGAAGAACACCAGGCCAAGGGCGAAAAGGATCAGCAGAAAGGTGACGAGCCCGCCCGGCAGCAGCATGGCGAAGCGGAATCCCGGCGAAGACCGGGGTTCCGGCAGCGGCTGCGTTGCGGCGATGGTCGACATCGACTGCCTATGGTATTTGAAATCGGCTAAGCTTTTTTCATATTCGTGAAGCTGTCAAGCTGTTTCACGTTTGGGAATGAACGTCAGCGTTCGAAGGCGTCCAGCATCCGGTACCAGGCGATGGTCGCGGCAACGCCGACCTGCCGAAAGGCGTGAAACGGAATCGGCCGGATCGGCGAGATCGGGAACGGCAATTGCCTGGTGTCGCCGCTCGACAGATAGGAGGCGATGCGCTCGCCAAGCGCGGTCATCAGGCCGATGCCGCGGCCCTGGCAGCCAACCACCGCCAGCAGACCCTTCTCTGGCTCGTGGATATGCGGGAGATGGTCCGGCGTCATTGCCACCCGGCCGAACCAGCGCTTTTCAATGGCCACGTCGGACAGCGCCGGGTAGAGCCGCAGCAGCGCGCGTTCCAGATGCGCCCAGTCGGCCGGGCCGTTCGGCAAGGCCATGCGGCCGCGTCCGCCAAGCACCAGCCGACCATCGGCACTCTTGCGGTAATAGACGAGGATGCGGCGCGAATCCGAAACCGCCTGCCCCTCCGGCAGGATCGCCGCCGCGAGATTGGACGATAGCGGTGCTGTCGCGATCTGAAAGGAATGCAGCGGGATGATCGTCTCGGCAAGGCCGGGAAGCAGGCCGCCGGTATAGGCGTTGGTCGCCAGGACAATCGCCTTGGCCTTGAGTTCGGCGCCGCTTTCCGTAAAAACGTGCCAATTGCCGGCATTCTTGCTGATCTGCATCACGTTCTGGCGCTCGGCGATCTTCACGCTTGCCGCTGCAGCGACGCGCGCCAGTTCCGACGTGTAGGCGAGCGGATCGATGACGCCGGCACGGCGATCGAGCCAGCCGCCGAGATAGCCTTGCGCGCCGGTCATCGTCGCGATCTCCGTCCCGCTAAGCAGCCGGACATCGGCGCCCCGCGCCCGCCACTGCCGATCCCGGTTTGCCGCCGCTTTCAGCGCGGTCTCGGTGTGCGCGGCCTGGATCCAGCCGTTGCGGACGAACGGCACCGCCAGTTTTTCGTCGCGGATCATTTCGAAAACGGCGTCCGCCGTCGAGGCGGCAAAGTTGACGAGCGCCTCACCGCGTTCGAGACCAAAATGCTCCAGCAGCCAGTCCGGATCGTATTTCAGGCCAGGAATAACCTGACCGCCGTTCAGACCGGACGCGCCATTGCCAATTTCGCCGGCCTCCAGCACCTGGACCGCAAGGCCGAGCCGGGCAGCGTGCAAGGCCGTTGACAGCCCCATGATGCCGCCGCCGACGATGACGACATCGACGCATTGGCCTGCAGGAACAAGCGACTGGAACGCAGTGGCTGTCCGCGGCTTCTGCCATATTGGGTCGGAAAACCGTAAGGACAAGGGTCACCTGGGCTGCGCTTTTCAGTGAAAATCCTAATGACGATTTCATGGATTTGACAGCCTGTTTTCGGCTCGCCATTGGCGCAGGGCGAAATCGATTACGATCCAGCAGCGCAAGACGACCTTAACAGATTGACAAAGCTGGCCTTGGAAACCGGATAGACCTTTGCCGGGAATTTGTTGAAAGTGCCGCGGCCCAAGGACAAGACAACAGGAAACGTAAGCCATGACGAACGCCACACATTTGCCCGCCGAAGGCCTCTTTGTAGGCCGCGCCCGGGCGAGCGATGCTTCCCATCCGCTGGTGGTCACGGTGCGTGACGGCACGGTCTTCGACATCACGTCAAATGTGGCACCGACCGTACGCGACGTTTGCGAATTGCCGGATCCGGCAGCGCACGTC
This sequence comes from Mesorhizobium sp. M0195, assembly GCF_040322115.1. Classification (NCBI taxonomy): domain Bacteria; kingdom Pseudomonadati; phylum Pseudomonadota; class Alphaproteobacteria; order Hyphomicrobiales; family Phyllobacteriaceae; genus Mesorhizobium; species Mesorhizobium sp. M0195. The sequence goes on from NZ_JAMYSV010000002.1 coordinate 375,224, forward strand.
CGCTCGGCAAACGGGCGGCCGATCGGCCCGCTCGATGCCATTGCGGCCAACAGTTTCGAGACAGCGCGCGATCCGGGGAAACCGTACCTGCTGTCCCCCGTCGACCTGCAGGCGATCAAGGCGTCTGGCGTCACCTTTGTCGTCAGCCTGCTCGAACGGGTGATCGAGGAGCAGGCGCGCGGTTCGGCGGAAAAGGCCGACGCCATTCGCGCCGACATTGCCGGGCTGATCGGCCACGATCTGTCGAAGCTCAAGCCCGGCTCGCCGGAAGCGATGGAGATCAAGGCCAAGCTGATTGCGCGCGGCGCCTGGTCGCAATATCTGGAAGTCGGCATCGGCCCCGATGCCGAGATCTTCACCAAATGCCAGCCGATGGCCTCGGTCGGCTTCGGCGCCGATGTCGGCCTGCATCCGGTTTCGACATGGAACAATCCGGAGCCGGAGATCGCCATGATCGCCGCGAGCAGCGGCAGGATCGTCGGGGCGACGATCGGCAACGACGTCAACCTGCGCGACGTCGAGGGGCGCTCGGCGCTGCTGCTCGGCAAAGCCAAGGACAACAACGCTTCGGCAGCACTTGGCCCCTTTATCCGGCTGTTCGATGAGACATTTTCCATCGGCGACGTGAAGCAGGCGATCGTACGGTTGAAAGTCGAAGGCGAGGATGGGTTCTCGCTGGAGGGCGCCAGTTCGATGGCCGAGATCAGCCGCTCGCCAGAAGAGTTGGTCGCCGCCGCCATGGGGCCACATCACCAATACCCGGACGGGCTGGCGCTCTATCTCGGCACGATGTTCGTGCCGTCGAAGGATCGCGGCGAAACAGGCAAAGGCTTTACCCACAAGGTCGGCGACATCGTCACCATATCCTCGGAGAAGTTCGGCGCCTTGGTCAACCGCGTGCGGCTGTCGCCCGACTGCCCACACTGGACCTATGGCGCCAGCCATCTGATGCGCGACCTCGCAAGGGCCGACCTCATCTAGTCCCCCAGCCTAACATCCGATAGATCTAGAATTCTCTGATTGGAAATTACCTGCTCGTCGGCATTCGGGAGAGTCCATTGATCGTCGCTCTTGAGGGCAAGACCCTTGTCGTTACCGGCGGGACGCAAGGGCTTGGCGAGACCATCGCCCGGCTGGCCTCAGCCGGCGGCGGCGAAGGGATCGCCATTGTCGGCCGCAATGCCGAGCGTGGCGCACGCATCGCCGAAGAGCTTTCACGACCAAGCCGGCCCGTCGTCTTCATCCAGGCCGAGCTTGGAGATCCGGCCGCGCCTGCAGCTGTCATGGCGGAAGCGATCAAAAGACTCGGCCGCATCGATTGTCTGGTGAACGCCGCGGCCCTCACCGACCGGGCCTCGCTGGAAACTGGCACAATCGACGACTGGGACAGGTTGTTTTCCGTCAATGCGCGCGCGCCGTTCTTCCTCATGCAAGCGGCCGTAGCCGACATGAAGACACGGCGGGCGGCGGGCGCCATCGTCAACATACTGTCGGTGAATGCGCATTGCGGTGCGCCGGACCTTGCCATCTATTCCGCCACCAAGGGCGCGCTTTCGACGCTGACCAGAAACATTGCCAACGCGCATCTTTCCGATCGCATCCGCGTCAACGGCATCAACATGGGCTGGGTAGCGACGCCGGCCGAACAAGAGATGCAGGCGCGCACGCTGGGCAAGGGCGAAAACTGGGCAAAGATCGCCGCCGCCGGCCTGCCGCTTGGTCGATTGCTGACCATGGACGAAGTCGCCCAGCTAACGCTGTTCCTGCTCAGCGACGCCTCCGGGCTGATGACCGGGACGCTTATCGACCTAGAGCAATCCGTGCTCGGCGCGCCGCCGCGCGGCATTGCGTGACGTCGCAGGGCCGATCGTCGGCCGCCTGGAAAATATCAGCCAAACTGATGCAATCTGATGGGATTGCTGATGGCGTCGTGCATTGCGCCAACGTCCATTGGCGGATGGAGGCTTGCCATCGATCGAAAAAGGGAATGCTCTAATGCGCCCAGGTCGACGCTGGCAAAATGCGACCACCGTTTTGGCCGCGCACGGCCTTTCGCGGTGATCGTCGTCGGAGGAGGAGTTCGGTTCAAATGGGAGGAAATCACATGCTGACGAGGCTAAGACTGATTGTACTTGGCTTGGTAGTGGCGCTGGCCATTCCGGCCGCGGCACAGGCCAAGACGTTCTACTGGATTTCGCATGGCGGCCCGGCCGATCCGGTCTGGACCTACTTCCTTGCCGGGGCCAAGCAATGGGCGGCGGACACCGGCAACACTGTCAACACATCGTTCCACAATGGCGACGTGGCGTCGCAGCAGGAGGCTATTCGCGCCGCGATTTCCGCCAAGGCCGACGGCATCACCACGACCAGCCCTGATCCGGGCAGCCTTGTCGAGATCGTCAAGGAGGCGCGGGCGGCGAACATCCCGATCATCAACTTCAACACGCCCGACCCGAAGGCGGACTTCAATGCCTATGTCGGCGGCGACAACGTCACCTTCGGCAAGCACTGGGCGCAGTATCTGGTCGACAAGGGCCTTGTGAAGAAGGGCGACTTCGTCTGGATGCCGGTCGAGATTCCCGGCGCCACCTATGGCGTCCAGGAAGAGGAAGGCATCAAGAGCGTGTTCGAGCCGCTCGGCATCACCTACGAGATCACCGAAGCGACGCTCGACCAGGCCGAAGTGATTAACCGCATGGTCGATTACCTCACCGCCAACAGGGCCAAGGTCAAGGCGGTTATCGGCCTCGGCGACCTGGTCACCGGTTCGATCAAGCGGGTGTTCGACCAGGTCGGCGTCAAGCCGGGCGAAATCCCGGTCGTCGGCTGGGGCAACTCGCTCGACACCACTCAGGAAGTGCTGAACGGCTACGTCAATGCCGCGCAGTGGCAGGATCCGCAGGCGACCAGCTACGTCGCGCTCTCGCTCGCCAACATGGCGGCAAGCGGTATCCCGCCAGGCTTCGACGTGATCACCGGCGCGCTCTACGAGAAGGACACCGCCGCGGTATACGACAAGATCCTGTCCGGCAAATAGGTCCGCGATCGAGTTGGTCACGGCCGCTTCGGCGGCCGTGACCGTCTCATCATTCCGCCGAACCGCTTGCGGTCTCGGCCAAATCCAATCCTATCGCGGGTCCAAGGTGGAAAATCGTTCTCTTATCCAACGCTCGATCGCGCGGCCTGAGTTCGGGCCGTTCGTGCTGCTCGTCATCGAGATCGCCGTGTTCTGGGGCATCAACCACGACTTCCTGTCGCCGCAAAACATCTCGAACACGCTGGCCTTCACGGTCGAACTCGGGCTGATCGCGCTGGCGATGACGCTGTTGATGACATCAGGCGAATTCGACCTCTCGGTCGGCTCGGTGTTCGGCTTCTCGCCGGTCCTGATGTGGACCTTGTTCAACAGCGGCGTCGCCTCGCTCGAAGCCGCCTTCGTCGTTGCGCTGGTGGTCGCTGCCTTCATCGGACTGGTCAATGGCTGGTTCGTGACGCAGCTCAAGATCCCGTCCTTCCTGGTGACGCTTGGCATGCTGCTGGTGGTGCGCGGCACCGCTTTGTTCGTCACCAGCGGGTTTCCGCAGCGGACCTGGAGCGCCGAGGGCAGCTGGCTGGCGGAAGCCCTGGTCGGCGATTTCTTCATCGGGCCGTTCCGTATCTATATGTCGCTGTTCTGGTTCATCGCCGCCGCAATCGCGCTCGGCTACGTGCTGACGCAGAGCCGGACCGGCAACTGGATCCAGGCGGCCGGCGGCAACCCGAGTGCTGCAAGGGCGCGCGGCGTCAATGTCAGCGGCGTCAAGATCGGCCTGTTCATCCTGTCGTCGATCCTGGCCTCGCTCGCCGGCGTCATCTCCTCGCTGCGTACCTCGGCGGCCAACCCCAACAGCGGCACCGGCTACGAGCTCGAAGTCATCGCCATGGTGGTGATCGGCGGCACGGCGCTGACCGGCGGGCGCGGTACAATCATCGGCACGGTGCTCGGTATCCTGATCCTGCGCGTGATGCGCAACGGCATCGTGCTGATCGGTGTGCCGGGCCTTGCCTACAACATCTTCATCGGCGCCATCATCCTCGGCATGATGGCGCTCCACTCATGGCTGGAACGCCGGCATCAGGCAGGGACTTGAGACGATGGTCGAGCCACTGATCCGCATGACGAACATCCGCAAGTCCTATGGGCGCGTGCAGGCGCTGATTGATGCCAATTTCCATGTCAACGAAAGAGAGATCGTCGGACTGCTCGGCGACAACGGCGCCGGCAAGTCGACGCTGATCAAGGTGCTGTCGGGCGCGGTCCCGCTGACCAGCGGCGACATCTTTATCCGTGGCAAGAAGGTGAATTTGCGCAGTACCAGCGACGCCATCGCCCATGGCATCGAGACGATCTACCAGGATTCCGCGTTGGTGACGCAGCTGTCGATCGCCCGTAACCTGTTCCTCGGACGCGAGCCGATCAAGCCGCCGCGTTTCCTCAACCGCATGGACCAGGAGGCGATGAACGTGGTTGCCCGTGACCTGCTCAAGCAGGTCGGCATCTCGAAGAACATCCCGCCGACGACGCCGATCGGCTCACTCTCCGGCGGCGAGCGGCAGGCGGTGGCGATTGCGCGCGCCATGCATTTCGACAGCGACCTTATCATCCTAGACGAGCCGACCAACAATCTCGGCGTCGCCGAAACGCAAGGGGTGCTGAGCTTCGTGCGCAGTGCCCGCGATTCCGGCCATTCCTGCATCTTCATCGCCCACAACATCCATCATGTCTTCCAGGTGGTCGACCGCATCGTCGTCATGCGCCGCGGCAAGGTGGTCGCCGACGATATCGACCCGAAGAAGACCAGCGTCGCCGAAGTCGAGCGCGTCATCACCGGCATGTCGGACAAGGAGATCCGTGACGCGCTGGCCGAGGGCACGCAACGGCCCGGGTGAGCAGCCGGGCCGGGCTTATCGTCGAGGCACTGGATCGCATCGCCACATGGTTGCGACATGAAAGCCACCGTTTCGGATATTGCCAGGAGCTGCGGCCTGTCGACCGCGACGGTCGACCGTGTGCTCAACAACCGGCCGGGGGCGAGTGCCGCCAACCGGCAGCGCGTGATGGAGGCGGCCAAGCAGCTCGGCTATCTGCCGGTCGTCGACCAGGTCGCGTTGCCCTCGCGGCCGGCACATCTCGAATTCTTCCTGCCGATGGGCAGCAATGCCTTCATGGCCGATCTGGCCAGGCACATCGAGGATTATGCGGCGCGCCTGCCGCTGGTCGCCTCCTGCCGCATCCACAAGCTCACCGGCATCTCGCCGAGTGCCTTGCAGATGGCCGTCGAAAACCTCTCTCTCAAGGCGAACGGTGTCGGCGTCATCGCCATCGACCATCCGAGAACGCGCAACATCTTGCGCGAGATCGTCGAGGCCGGCATCCGCCTGGTCACGCTGGTTTCCGACGTTCCCGGCGCGCCGCGCTCAGCTTATGTCGGCATCGACAACAGAGTGGCCGGCCGCACCGCGGCGCTGCTGATGGGACGTTTCCTCGGCGGCCGCCAGGGCCATTTGGCGATGGTGGTCGGATCACGCTCCTATCGCGGCCATGAGGAACGCGAGATGGGCTTTCGCTCCGTGCTCGGCGAGGAGTTCCCCAACCTGGCCGTCACCAGCGCCGTCGAGATCAACGACGAGCCGGAGGTCAGTTATACCGCGACCATGAAGGCGCTGCACAACGAGCCGGAGCTGCTCGGCATCTACTGTATCGGGGCCGGGCGCTCGGGCGTGGCAAAAGCATTGCTCGAAGCCAGGCCGCGGACGAAGCCGGTGTTCATCTGCCATGACCTGACGCGCGAGACGCGCGGCTATCTGGTCGACGATCTGCTCGACGTCGTCATCGACCAGAATGCGCGGCTGATCGCCGAACAGTCGGTCATTCGCCTGCTCGGCTCGATCGCCTCGTCGGCGCCCTATCTGACGCGGAAATTCATCGAGCCGCGCCTGATCTTCAAGGAAAATGTCCCGGTGCAGTGATGTCGTGCGGGGGCGATGGTCGCTCGGGCCTTGATCGTTAAAATTCGGTTGATACCGCAAATCTGCACATCACCTATGCAACTTTTTTGGTTGCCGAATCATTGGGCAATTGATAGTTTCGCAGGTGTCGGCCATCTACTCCTCCCAGATGCGATGCCGACGCTGAGTGCGGTACACCTCCTCCCGTGCCGTATTCGAAATCGAGCCCGCTGCCACCTCCTCCCGGCAGCGGGCTTTTTTTGTTCCGGCGCCGGGATAGCGGGCGATGCTGGGATCGTGACTGACACCGGACACGATTGCTGATCCGCGGATCGATGAGCTTCGCTGCGACCGCCGCGGCTTATCGGGCGAAATCCTGTCACACTTGTCACTCTCACCGGTTCGCCAACGGCCCTATCCTGCCTGACGACCAGCAAACAACGCCGCGCCAGCAATGCTGTTGCGGCAAGGGCGACGCGAGATGGAACATCGCGATGGGACGAGACGTCGCCCAGCGGCACGGCGCGCAATCAAAACGCCGCGGATCGTTTCGCCGCTTGCGAGATTATCTGGCCCTGAAAGAAGTGATCAGGCCTTCCGCCATGCGGACGAACTGCGCGCTCGGGCCCTCGGCGCCGACGCTTTGCAGGCTGACGCGGGCGCCCTCGAGCAGAAGCGACAGCGTATCGGCGAGAAGCTCGGCCTGTCCGATACCCGCATCGCGACACAGCGAGACCAGACGCTCGCGCTGCGCTTCCTTGAGTTCCTTGATCACTTGCCTTGCCGGATGATCGGCCTCGCTCAGCTCGATGGCGGCGTTGGCCATGTCGCAACCGCGGCGATCCGACATCAGGCAATCGGCCGCCATCCGGACCCAGGCGTGCAGCTGCGCCAGCTTGTCGCCCGGATTCTCCGCCTCGAACTTCTCCCACATCGCGTTGGCGCTGCAGGCGGTCGCCCGCAGACATTCGATGATCAGGTCGTCCTTGGACTCGAAATGCCGGTAGAGCGTCATCTTGTTGGTGCCGGCGGCCTCGGTGATGGCGTCGATGCCGACGCCGCGAATGCCATGCTTGTGAAACATGTCCCGTGCCGTCTCAAGGATCCTGTCCCGGGGGCGAACACGCTCCACAACACCGTCTGTCATCAAAACCTCCGTGATTGCGTTTCCGAAATTCCCTCGGTGCACCTCTTGACTAGGGTGTTACCGGTCTGTAACGTTAGCGATGTTACTTACCTGTAACACCCGCATTGCATCATGTCAAACTCGCAAGTGCCGGCCATCAGCCCCGCCCCGATCGGCAAGGGCACGAACCGCACCGCACGGCCTCGGCCGGCGAGCAAGAGAACACCCGATCCGCGGCTCGCCGCGGATCGCCAAAACCAGGAGCCGCTTCGATGTCGCAGCGCAATGATCTGACGATCGATGAAGTCGTGAGGGATCCGATGATCCGCATGCTGATGAAAGCCGACCGCGTCGACCCGCGGTCTTTCGAGGCGATGCTGCGTACGCTGGCGGACGAGCAGGCCGAGCGCCGCAATGCGCCGCGTCGCCCCCTGCAAGATTTCGGCTTTCTCGAAGATTCCGGCTCGACGCGCAGCCGGCGACTGTCCAGGGTGGCCAAGGCCTTCGGCCGGGCCAGAGCATCGGGCGAGGCGTGCATCTCATGGTAAACTTCTTCATCCATCGTCCGATCTTTGCGTCGGCGATCGCCATCATCATGGTGCTCGCCGGGGGAATCTCTTATTTCCTTCTGCCGGTCTCGCAATTTCCCGACATCACGCCGCCCCAGGTCGTGGTCAGTGCTCACTACCCGGGCGCCAGCGCGCAGGTCGTCGCCGACACGGTGACGACACCGCTCGAACAGCAGATCAACGGCGTCCAAGGCATGATCTATATGTCGTCGTCGAGCTCCAATGACGGCTCGTCGACGATCACCATCACCTTCGACGTCGGCTACGATCTGAGCACGGCGGCCGTCGACGTCCAGAACCGCGTTTCGCAGGCGGCTTCCTCGCTGCCGGCCATCGTCAATCAGGGCGGCGTGACGATCAAGAAGCAGAACCCGAACTTCGTCCTGATCGTCGACCTCACCTCGCCGGACGGTTCCGTCAATCCGGTCGCGCTGAGCAATCTCGCCTATCTGCAGGTGGTCGATCCGCTGAAGCGGCTGCCCGGCGTCGGCGACGTGCAGATCTTCGGCGAGCGGCGCTATTCGATGCGCATTTGGCTCGACCCCGACAAGCTCGCCAATCTCGGCATTACTGCCGTCGACGTGCAGAACGCCGTCGCCGAGCAGAACGTCCAGGTGGCGGCCGGCAAGATCGGGCAATCACCGGCTCCGGCCGGCACTGCCTTCGAGATGCAGGTCAACGCCGTCGGCAGGCTGAGCGATCCCAAGGAGTTCGGCGACATCGTCGTACGGGCCAATACCGCCAACGGCTCGCTGGTCAGGCTGCGCGACGTTGCCCGCATCGAACTCGGTGCGCTGCAATATTCGTCGTCGGCCTTCTTCGGCAAGGACCCGACGGTGGTGCTCGCGGTCTACCAGATGCCGGGCTCCAACGCGCTCGATCTGCAGCAGCGCGTCAAGGACAAGATGCAGGAGCTGTCGGGCCGTTTCCCGAAGGGCGTCAGCTACGCCATGCATTACGATACGACACGTTTCGTTTCGGCCTCAATGCACGACGTGCTGATCACGCTCGGCGAAGCGCTGGTCCTGGTCGTCGCCGTGGTGTTCATCTTCCTGCAAAGCTGGCGCACCACGATCATCCCGACGATCGCAATTCCGGTGTCGCTGGTAACGACGCTGGCCGTCATGCATATGCTTGGCTTCTCGCTGAACATGCTCAGCCTGCTCGGCATGGTGCTGGCGATCGGCCTCGTCGTCGACGACGCCATCGTCGTCGTCGAGAATGTCGAACGCCAACTTGAGGCCGGCCTCAAACCTCTGGCTGCCACGCGCACGGCGATGGCCGAGGTCACTGGCCCGATCATCGCCACGACCGCCGTGCTGATGGCCGTGTTCGTGCCGGTCGCCTTCATTCCCGGCGTGTCCGGCCGACTCTACAACCAGTTCGCCCTGACCGTGGCGATCTCCTTCGGCATCTCGGCCTTCGTCTCGCTGACGCTTACCCCGTCGCTCAGCGCCGCCTTCCTGCGCCACCGGCCGGAAACACAGTTCGTGCTGTTCCGCTGGTTCAACATGGGCTTCGAACGGCTGGCGCATGCCTATGCGAATGGCGTACGCATTCTCATCCGCCTGCGCTGGATCATGCTCGGCGTGTTCGCGGCCGGACTTGTCGCGACCTATTTCGTCTGGCAGCGCCTGCCGTCGACCTTCCTTCCGGTCGAGGACCAGGGCTATTTCTTCGTCGTCATCCAGCTCCCGGACGGGGCCTCGCTGGAACGCACCGATGCGGTGGCGCAAAAGGCGCGCGACATCCTGCAAAACACGCCCGGCGTCGACATCGTCGGCTCGATCAGCGGCTTGAATTTCCTGACCAGTGCCGCGCAGTCGAACTCGGCGGTCGAATTCGCGATCCTGAAGCCATGGGACGAACGCGGCCCCGACCAGAGCGCCTCGAAACTCGTCGCCGACGTGCGCAACAAGCTGCTGCAAATTCCGGAGGCTTTTGCGCTGAGCTTCGACCCGCCGTCGATCCCGGGCATCGGCACCACCGGTGGCTTCGAGTTCCAGGTCGAGGACCTGACCGGCCGCGGCAGCGTGGCGCTCAACGATGCGACGCAAGCCGTGATTGCCGAGGCGCGCAAGCAGCCGGAGCTCAACCCGCAGCAATTGTTCTCGTCGTTCTCGACCTCGACGCCGCAGTTCAACTACGATCTCGATCGCGCCAAGGCGAAGCTGCTCGGGCTCAACCTGCCGGACGTCTTCAACACGCTGCAGATCTATCTCGGCTCGCTCTATGTGAACGATTTCAACCTGTTCGGCCGCACCTTCCGGGTGACGATCCAGGCCGACAAGGACTCTCGCGCCGGTCCGGCCGACATATCGCGGCTCTATGTCCGCAATGCGTCGGGTGGCATGGTGCCGTTGAGCACGTTGGGCAAGCTTGTGCCGATCGTCGGCCCCGAGACCGTGCCGCATTACAACAACAATGCGTCGGCGCTGATCAATGGCGGCGCCGCCCCCGGCTTTTCGTCCGGCCAGGCGGTGGCGGCAATGGAGCGTGCCGCTGCCACGGCATTGCCGAGAGATTTCGGCTACGAATGGACCGGCATCACCTATCAGGAGCTCAAGGCAGGATCGATCGCATCCGTCGTCTTCGGCCTTGCAATCGTCTTCGTCTTCCTGATCCTCGCCGCGCAGTATGAGAGCTGGGCGATGCCGTTCATGGTGCTGCTGGCGGTGCCGCTCGCATTGTTCGGTGCGTTCGTCGTGCTGTGGCTGCGCGGCATGCAGATCGACGTCTATTCGCAGATCGGCTTCGTCATGCTGATCGGACTGGCGGCCAAGAACGCGATTCTGATCGTGGAGTTTGCCCGGCGTCGGCGCGAAGAAGGCCTCAGCATCGTCGACGCCGCAATGGAAGCGGCGCGGCTTCGGCTGCGACCGATCCTGATGACCGCCTTCGCCTTCATCCTCGGCGTGCTGCCGCTGATGTTCGCCACAGGTGCGGGTGCCGCAAGCCGGCAGTCGATCGGCACCACCGTCTTTGGCGGCATGGTCGCGGCGACGATCCTGTCGCTGGTGTTCGTGCCGGTCTTCTATGCGGTGATCGAGCAACTGCGCGAGCGCCGCAGCGAGAGCGAACCGGTTTCCGAAGCGACCGAACAACCAACTGCCGAACCCGCCTTCGAGCCCCTGGCCGAAGCGGCTGAATAGGACTGGAGAATTGATCATGCGTAAATGGAAAATCGCGCTGGGAACGGCCGTCGCCCTTGGGGCGATTTCGGTGGCGAGCGTTCACCTGCTCGACATGGGCAGCCTCAGCCTCAACGCCGGCACAGCCGGGGCGGCAACACCCAAGCCGGAAGCCTTCGTCATGCCGGTGCCGGTGGTGAGCGTCGTCAAGAAGACGATCCCGATCTATCTCGACTACGCCGCCCGGGTGGAGCCGATCCGCAGCATCACGCTGCAGGCGCGCGTGCCGGGCTACCTGCAGGAGCAGGTCGCCATCGACGGCAGTGACGTTGCGAAGGGCGACCTTCTCTACAAGATCGCCCCTGAGGATTTCCAGGCTGCCCTCGAGCAGGCGAAGGCGCTTATCCAGCGCGACACGGCAACACTCGACTATGCGCGCTCCAATCTCGGGCGCGGCAGCGAGCTCGCCAAGAGCGGCTATCTCGCCAAGGACGTGTTCGACCAGCGCACCAGCACCTTGCGTGAGGCTCAGGCCTCGCTCGCCGTGAACCAGGCCGCCTTGCGCACCGCCGAGCTCAATTTGAGCTATACCGAAATCCGCGCCCCGTTCGCGGGACGCATCGGACGCAGCCAAGCATCCGTTGGAACGCTGGTCAGCGTTGCCGGCACGGTGCTCAATTCGCTGGTGCAGCTCGATCCGATCTACGTCACCTTCAATCCGAGCGAAACGGACCTGACACAGATCGAGGAAGCCCGGGCCGCGGGACCGATCAGTGTCGATGTCCTGCTTCCCGGTGAAACGGAACCGCGCCAGAAGGGCGATCTTACCTTCATAGACAACACGATCGATCGCTCGACCGGCACGATCACGGCACGGGCGACGATCGGCAACGCGAAGTTCACGCTGCTCCCCGGCCAATATGTCCGCGTCCGGCTGCACGTCAAAGAGCAGCCCGATGCGCTGATGGTACCGCAGACGGCACTAGGCTCAGGCCAGCTCGGCAAATATCTCTATGTCGTCGGCAAGGACAACACGGTCGACCAGCGTATCGTTTCGCTCGGACCGACCAATGGCGATCAGGTCGCCATCTTGAGCGGTGTGGCCGAAGGCGACCGGGTCATTACCGGCAATCTGCAGAAGATCGGCCCGGGAATGCCGGTCTCGCCGCTGCCCGAGAAACCGGCCACCTGATAACCCCCATCAGGTCCGGTCCCGCGGCGCCCTCGGCTCCCACGCCAAGGGCGCCGTTTTGCTATGTTTCGTTTTACGCAATTCCTTGGGGAAGGCGCTACATACGCCAGCTTCGAGAAGCCGGCGTGATGTTCAGCGGGGTCGGTTCTGCGGCCGTGCGGCCTGACGGCCTTGCCTGCGCCGCAAGCCGCCGGCCAAGCGGAAGTTAAGAAATCCACAACCAGCCTCTTGTAAGATTGTCGACAATCTGTTTTTCCTTCCGGTTTGCTGGAGCAGCCGGAATGGCAACGCTGGATTTCAGTCCGATCGCCGACACGACAAGACGCGCCGAGATCGTGGCGCTGCTCCGGCGGGCGATCCTGACCGGCCAGTTGGAACCTGGGCAGAAGCTCAACGAACTCAGGATTTCCGAGCAGATGCGGGTGAGCCGCGCGCCGCTGCGCGAGGCGATGCGCGAATTGGTGCAGGAAGGCATCCTGACCAGCATTCCTTACGCCGGAACCTTCGTCATCGACGTTACCGCGAAGGATATCGACGATGCCTATTCGCTCAACAAGGTGCTCGACGAATTCGCCATCGCGCGGACCTGGCCGCTTCGCGACGAGCGCTTCTTCGACGAGATCGACCGACGCCATGCGGCGGTGAAGCAGGCGACGCGCGAACTGGACACGACGCGGCAGATCGAAACCGCGCTGCAACTGCATGGCCTGATCCATGAATGGGCCGACAATTCGGTGCTGCTTGAAACGTGGCAGCGGCTGACCAGCCGGCTGCAGATGTATTTCGCGCTGCACCAGCGGGCGCGCAACGAGCCGGTGCCTGCCGAAGATGCTCACGAGACCTATGTACGGCTGCTCAAGGGCAGCGACATGCGCGCTGCCCAGCGCCACGCCAAGGAGCACATCGATTTCGATTTCGAAGAACTGCTCGCCTATGCGCGCGGGCTGGAACAGCGCGGCTCAAAGGGTGCTGGCGCCAATCGTGCCGGACCGCCTGAAGGCGGCTGAGCCAGACAATTCTGGTGGTCATCCCGGAAAATAGGCAACGGACAGAAAACGTGCAGATCAAAACCATCAAGGCCTATCATGTCGTGCAGCCCTTCGTTGACGGGCCTTATCGTATGTCCAAGGGGCGCGTCGCCGATGCGTTCGACGCGGTGATCGTCGCCGTCACCGCCGATAGCGGGCTCACCGGCTGGGGCGAGATGGCGCCGCTCGGCAACTTCTATTCGCCTGCCTTCGCCGCCGGCACGCGCGCCGGCGTCGTCGAGATCGCACCGCATCTCATTGGCCATGACCCACGCGGGCTTGCCAGTATCAACAGGCTGATGGACACGGTGTTCAAGGGCCATCCCTACATCAAGTCGGCGCTCGACATGGCATGCTCGGATCTCGCGGCGCGCGCCGCCGACGTGCCGCTGGTCACCCTGCTCGGTGGGCGCGAAAGTGAGACGGCCGAACTCTACAAGGTCGTCACCCACGGCACCGTCGACGCGATGGCCGCACTCGCCAAGCGCATCCTCAACGACGGCTTTCACCGGCTGCAAGTCAAGGTCGGCGGCAACGTCCATGACGACATCGAACGCGTCACAGCCGTCGCCGCCGCCGTGCCGAAGGGCACCGTCATCTTCTGCGACGCCAATGCCGGTTGGACGCCTTACCAGGCGCGCCAGTTCGCCGATGCGACGCGCAACATCGACTACACGTTCGAGCAGCCCTGCACGACGATCGACGAATGCCTGTCGGTGCGCCGCTCGCTCGACAAGCCGATGGTGCTCGACGAATCCGTCGCCTCGCTTGACGATATGCTCGACATCCATCGCAAGGGCGCCGCCGACGGGCTGACGCTGAAGATCTCACGCCTTGGCGGCGTCACCAAAACGCGCCAGATCCGCGACCTTGCCGTCGACCTCGGCTTCATGATCACGGTCGAGGACACTGGCGGCGCCGAGATCGACACATCGGCCATGGCGCATCTGTCGCTGTCGACGCCGGAGGAGCGCCGGCTGCACGCTATCGCCTTTCACGAATGGGTGACGGTGCGCACCGCATCCAACATGCCGCCGGTTTCGGGAAGCCGTATGGGCATTCCGGATGGGCCGGGCCTCGGCATCGATGTCGTTCCCGGCCTGCTCGGTGCGCCCTTCTTCGAAATCGGCAGCTGAACTGCACAAGGCTGCACCGAATCAACCTGAATATGCCGCGTCCTTCTGACTGCGGAGGCACGGCCGTGTGGATTGACCGCTCATCCAATCGTCATCGCCGATTGCAGAGCGACAATGTCCAATTGCCGGTTGAAATATTTTTCATTTGCAAATAGAAATGTTCAAAACGTTGATTTCGACGCTGCGGCGCGTCAGGAACTGGAGGAAGCGACATGTCCCATCCGCAATTTGCAGCGGAACTTCTGCAGCGCGCTGAACAGCAGGGGCCGATCACTATCGGACTTGCCGGCGCCGGGCAGATGGGCACCGACATCGTCGTCCAGGTCGCGCTGATGCCGGGCATGCGGATCGGCGCTATTTCCGAAGTCAGGCCGCAGGCAGCGATCGACGCGGCGCTGCTCGCTGGCCATGACCGTTCCGACATCGTCCAAGCCGGCAATGCGGGCGCGATCGACCGCGCCATCGAGGCGGGCAAGATCGCGGTGACCGAAGATTTGCATGCGCTGGCGGCGGCCGGCCGGATCGACGTCATCATCGACGCGACGGGCAATCCCAATATCGGCACGCTGTTCGCGCTGGAAGTGATGAAGAACGGCAAGCACATCGTCATGCTCAATGTCGAGGCCGATATCACCATCGGCCGCTTCCTGAAGGAGGAGGCACGCAAGGCCGGCGTCGTCTATACCGGTGCGGCCGGCGACGAGCCGGCCTGCACACTGGAGATCATCGGCTTTGCCAAAAGCCTCGGCTTCAACATCATCGCCGCCGGCAAGGGCAAGAACAATCCGCTGAAGATCGACGCCATGCCGGCCGACTACGAGAAGGAGGCGGCCGAGCGCAACATGAATGCGCGCATGCTGGTCGAATTCGTCGACGGCTCGAAGACGGCGATCGAGATGGTGGCGATCGCGAATGCGACCGGGCTGGTGCCCGACGTGCCGGGCATGCACGGCCCGACCGCGACGCTGGAGGAACTGGCCAGCGTGCTTTGCCCGCGCGACGATGGCGGCGTGCTGCATCGCAAGGGCGTTGTCGATTACTCGATCGGCAAGGGTGTGGCGCCCGGCGTGTTCTGCATCATCGAGACCCGGCATCCGCGTGTGCTGGAGCGCATGATCGACCTCAAGGTCGGCAAGGGGCCCTATTTTACGATCTTCCGGCCCTATCATCTGACCAGCCTGGAAGTGCCGCTGTCGGCGGCGCGCGCCGTGGTCTACAAGCGGGCCGACATGGAGCCGCTCGACCATCCTGTGGCCGAGGCGGTCGCGGTCGCCAAGAGCGATCTTGGCGTTGGCCAGTCGCTCGGCATGATCGGCGAGAACGACTATCGCGGCTTCGCCATGACCTGGGGGGATGCGCGCGCCCGTGGCGCCCTGCCGCTCGGCCTTGCCGAACGCGCCAAGGTGGTCAAGCCGCTCAAGACCGGCGACTTCCTGACCTATGAAAATTGTGTACCCGACGATTCGATGGTGATAACCCAGATCCGCCGCCGTCTCGACCAGTCGGACGGACGGTTCGTTACAAACGCAGCCTGACCCCGCCGGATCTCCGCCTGATGGACGATGTCGTAATCGGGATCGACGCCTCGACCACGGCCGTGAAGGCGATTGCCTTCGCGCGCGACGGCGAGGAGCTGTTCCAGGCGCGCGAGCCGTACCCGCTTTCAAATCCGAAGCCCGGCCATTTCGAGCAGGACGCCGAACATTGGTGGACGGCGCTGCTTGGCGCATTGAAGCAGGTCACCGAGGCGGTCGGCGCTGCGCGGGTGGCGGCGATCTGCATCGCTCACCAGCGAGAGACCTTCACGCTGGTGGACAGCGCCGGCAAAGCACTCATGCCGGCGATCCTGTGGCTCGACGAACGCGCCCGGCCGCAGGTTATCAGGCTTTCGGCCGAACTCGGCCGCGAGGCGATCCGCGACTGGAGCGGCAAGCCGCCGGACCCGACGCCGGCGCTCTACGCCATTGCCTGGCTTGCCGAGCACCAGCCGCAAGTGCTTCGCCAGGCAGCGGCACTGGTCGACGTGCACGGCTTCTTCGTCCAGCGGCTGACCGGGCGATTGGTCACCAGCACCGCAAGTGCGGATCCGCTCGGGCTGCTCGACGTCGAGAAGGGTACCTGGCGTCCCCGCCTCGTTGCGGCCGCCGGACTGCAGATGAAGCAATTGCCCGAGCTGGTCGCACCAGGCGTGGTCTGCGGCAGTCTTTCCGGAAGCATAGCGCAGCTGACCGGCCTGAGGGCCGGCACGCCGGTCGTTGCCGGCGCCGGAGACGGTCAGGCGATGGGTCTCGGCATGGGCGTCTACGGCGAGGGCAAGAGCTACCTCTCGCTCGGCTCCGGCGTGGTCAGCGGCTGCTATTCCGGCAAGGTGAAAACCTCGGACGCCTTTCGCACGCTGGTCTCGCCGACCGGCTCCGGTTTCATGCTGGAGACCGTGCTGCGCTCGGGCATGCAGCTGGTCGACTGGATCGTGCGAACCACCGGTTCGCCCTCGGCGGCAGCGCTGGAGAAAGTGGCGCTGGATGTTGCCGCGGGTAGCGAGGGCCTGCTCATCATGCCCTATTGGGCCGGCGTCATGAGCCCGTATTGGGACGGTGCGGCGCGCGGCGCAATTGTCGGCCTGTCGCTGGATCACCGGCCGGAGCATCTCTTCCGCGCTGTCCTGGAAGGCATCGCCTTCGAGCAGGCCGTCGCCACCGAGGCCATGGAAGCCCAGGCCGGCGGACCGGCGGCGATGATTGCCGCCGGCGGCGGCACCAATTGCGCGCTGCTCATGCAGATCATGGCAAGCGTGCTCGAGCGGCCGCTCTCGGTTTCGCCGGTCAACGAAGCCGCCGCACTCGGCGCTGCCATGCTGGCGGCAGCGGCTGTCGGCTGGTTTGCCTCGCCGGAAGCCGCCGCGCAGGCAATGGCTGCCGCTCCCACCAGGCATGTCGATCCGGTCGACGGGCTTGTCGCCGCCTATCGCAGCCGCAAGGAAATCTACCGCGACCTTTATCAGGCGACGCGCGACATCCACACCCGCCTCAGCGCTCTCGGCGAAATCTAGCGGTTGAGCAGGCCCTTGGCCGCGTCTTCGTCGGTGATCAGAACCGATACCTTGGTGTTGGCGAGCGCAGCCCGCATTACCGCTACCTTTTCGCTGCCTCCCGACACCAGGATGATGCTCGGGATATCCGACAGATCCTGCAGCGGATAGGCGCAGACGCGGCGGTTGACCTCGTGGTCGACCGGGCGGCCCTCGGCGTCGATGAAATGACACAGAATATCGCCGACGGCACCGGCCGCCTGCAGTTCCTCGAGTTCGCTTGGCTTGATGAAGCCGTAATTGGCGATCGGGCTGTCGTTGGAAAACGAGCCGACGCTGAGCACGGCGATGTTTGCCCGGCGTGCACGGAAGACGACGTCCTGAACGCTGCGCTGGCTCATGAAAGCGTCGCGCTGCTCCGGCCTGTCGGCATAGACCGGCACCGGCAGCAGGAAGCACTCCGCACCGATCTTTTCGGCGAAATCCCAAGCGCTTTCTGTCGGGTTAAGCGGCTGGGCATGGGTGAGGCCGCCAAGCATCGAAACCACCGTCGTCCTGGCGATGGGCCGCCGCGGCAATTCATTGATGGCGAATTTCAGTGTCCGCCCCCAGCCCAGTGCGATGACATCGCCGGCATTCACATGGTCGGCCAGGTAGGCGGCGGCGGCGTGGCCGATCATCAGCGGCGCGTTGCTTCGGTCGGCCGCCGACGGCACCACAACAGCCTGGCTGAGCCCGAACCGCTGCTTGAGGCTTTCCTCCAAAATCACGCATTCGACGACGCTGTCGCGGATGCGAAACTGGACGACACCCTCTTCGCGGGCGGCGGAGAGAATGCGATGCACCTTGATGCGGCCGACGCCGAGAATTTCGGAAATCCGCTCCTGTGTAAGACCCTCGACATAATAGTGCCAGGCGGCGCGGGCCTTGAGTTCGGCGTCGGGGAAGCGCGGGGCTCTTTCGTTCTCTACGATCGTCATCTGTTTGCCTTGCCGCAGCCGCCGGCTCTGCTCAGGATATTCCAATCCGGCGACTTCGAAATGCCCAAGATTTCGGAGACCTTGCGTAAGGCAAACCGGCGGACAGCGCAAACCCGTCGTCGAATGAAGCGGCAGGCCTTGACAATTTTCCGACGAACAGTTTAGCTGAACAAAATTGCATGTTAAAGATAAATTGTTCACAGGGAGGAGCCTGGTGAGCAAAGTGGCCCGGTGATGCAGTGCCGGATTGCTGTGGAGGAGAGAAAGTGGCTGTGAGCAACGACGCAAGCAATTTGAAGGCAAGCGAGTTGAAGGCAGGCTCTGGCGCGCAGGCTACGGCGGGCGCAAGGTTTTCAGCTGTCTTTGCCGGAACCATGGGTCCGCTGATCGGGCTGGTTCTGCTGTGCCTGGCGCTCTCGCTGACCACCGACACGTTCCTGACCGTCCGCAACATCCTCAACGTGCTCGACCAGGTCACCGTGCTCGGCATCATGGCGATCGGCATGACGCTGGTCATTCTGATCGGCGGCATCGACCTGTCCGTCGGCTCGGTGCTGGCACTGGCTTCCATGGTGATGGGCTTCGTCGCCCATCCGGACTATCTCAATCTCGGCCTGCCCGCCGGCATCGCCGCGGCCCTCGTCGTCGCCGGTCTTTGCGGCCTGGTTTCGGGCCTGCTGGTCACGATCACCAAGCTGCCACCCTTCATCGCCACGTTGGCGATGATGTCGGTGGCGCGCGGTCTCGCCAACATGATCACCGACGGCTCGCAGATCGTCGGCTTTCCCGACTGGTTCACCAGCCTGTCGATCATCCGGCATTTCGGCTTCCTCTCGGTCACCGTCGGGCTGATGATCGTGCTTGCCGTCGTTTTCGCGATCTTCCTCAACTACCGCGCCACCGGCCGTAGCCTGTACGCAATCGGCGGCAGTGCCGAAGTCGCCCGGCTGTCCGGCATACCGGTCAAGTCGCTGACGAACTGGGTCTATGCGATCTGCGCCGTACTGGCCGGTCTCGCCGGCATCGTGCTTGCCGCGCGGCTCGATTCCGTCCAGCCGAGCTCCGGCCTCGGCTACGAACTCGACACCATCGCGGCGGTAGTGATCGGTGGCGCCAGCCTGTCGGGCGGCGTCGGCTCGATCGGCGGCACCGCCATCGGCGTCCTCATCATCGGCGTGCTGCGCAACGGGCTGAACCTGCTCGGTGTCTCGCCCTTCATCCAGCAAGTGGTTATCGGCGTGGTGATCGCGCTGGCAGTGGCCACCGACACCTGGCGGCGCCGAGCACAATGAAGAATGGGGCACAATGAAGAATTGGGCTCAATGAGATTCACCCGGATATTCGGGCGAAAACGGATCGGTGATCCGAAACTGGGAGTTGTTCGGCCAAGGGGCGCCGCGATGCGCGGGCAGGACAGATTGAACATCAACGGAGGAATAACATGCTGACCAAACGTTCATTGCTGCTTGCCGCCGCGGCCGTCATCCCGCTGCTTGGCCTGTCCGATATGGCGTCGGCCAAGGAGGCCAAGAAGCTCGGCCTCGCCGTCGCCAATCTGCAGGCCGACTTCTTCAACCAGATCAAGCAGTCCGTCGAAGCCTACGGCAAGGAAAAGGGCATAGAGGTCGTTACCGTCGATGCCAAGGGCGATTCGGCGACCCAGGTCAGCCAGGTGCAGGACCTGATCACGCAAAACATCGACGCGCTGATCTACATTCCGGCCGGCGCCACCGCCGCCACCGTGCCGACCAAGACGGCCAAGGCGGCCGGCATCCCTGTCATCAATGTCGATCGCAACGCCGACGGCGCACCCGGCGACACCTTCATCGCCACCAACAGCGTGGCATCGGCCAAGGCGGTTTGCGACTACATCGCCAAGCAGGCCGGCGGCAAGGGCGAGTTGATCATCATCCACGGCCAGAAGGGTACGACGCCCGAGGTCGATCGCTCGAAGGGCTGTGGCGAAGCATTGAAGGGCTATCCCGACATCAAGGTGGTCGGCGAATTGTGGAGCGAAGGCTGGCACCAGGACGAAGGCTTCAAGCTGACGCAGGATCTGTTGCAGTCGCATCCGGACGTGTCGATCGTCATCGGCCAGGCCGACGCGCTGGCGCTCGGTGCGGCGCAGGCGGTAAAGGTCGCCAATCCTGGCCACAAGGTTTGGGTTGCCGGCTTCGACGGCGACGTGGCGGCGCTCAAGGCACTAAAGGACGGCGTCTTCGACGTGACGGCAACGCAGCAGACGCAAGGCATGGGCCGGCTTGCCGTCGACGCGGCAATCAAGCTGGTGGCCGGCGAGACCATTCCCGCCGAACAGCTGCAGGATGCGACTTTGACCACCAAGGACAATGTCGAGCAGTTCATCGCCAAGCATCCCTGATTAAGACCAGTCCGGCAGTCAGCGAGCGCAACGATGTCCACCGATCCTCGCCATACGCACAGCCCCCATAACGGGCTCGTCGTCAGCGGCCTCTGCAAGAGCTACGGGCCAGTGCAGGTCCTGGCCGATGCGAGCTTCGAGGTGCGGCCGGGCGAGGTCGTGGCGCTGCTTGGCGAAAACGGCGCCGGCAAGTCGACCGTCTCGAACATCATCGCCGGGTCGACGAAACCCGATGCCGGCACCATCACCTGGCGGGGGAACCCTTATTCCCCCGCCAATCCTGCCGCGGCGATCGACGCCGGCATCGGCATGATCCACCAGGAGCTGAAGCTCTTGCCCGATCTGTCGGTCGCCGAAAACGTCTATGTGGGGCGCCTGCCGATGCGCGGCGGCCGCATCGACCGCGCGGCAATGAATGCACGGGCATCGGCCCAGTTGAAGCGCCTCGGCCTCGATGTCTCGCCCGAGCGCAAAGTGCGCACGCTGCGTATCGCCGCCCAGCAGCAGGTCGAAATCGCCAAGGCGCTGACGCTCAATGCCGAGCTGCTGATCTTCGACGAACCGACGGCCGCCCTTGGCGGCGAGGAAACGGAGCTCCTGTTCCAGCAAATCCGCAAGCTCAAGGCGGAAGGCATGTCCTTCATCTATATCAGCCACCGGCTGGACGAGATCGCCCAAATCGCCGATCGCGTGGTGGTGATGCGCGACGGGCGCATCGTCGCCCGGCACGAGCGCGCCGACATTCCGGTGCGCACCGTGGTCGAGCAGATGGTCGGCCGCAGCGTCGAGCGGATGTTCCCTACGGTATCGGCGCCGGGCAACGACACGCTGCTCGAGGTCGAGAACCTGTCCTCGCCGGAACGCAGCTTTCAAAATGTCAGCTTTTCAGTGCGGGCCGGCGAAATCCTCGGCATTGCCGGGCTGATCGGCGCCGGACGCACGGAGCTGGTGCGGGCGATCGCCGGTGCCGATCCGATCTCATCGGGTTCGGTGCGCGTCGCCGGCAAGCCGGTGCATCTCAATGGCCCGGCGGCGGCGATCAGGGCCGGCGTCGTTCTCGTACCGGAAGACCGCAAGGCGCAAGGCGTGGTGCTCGACCAGACGATCGGCGAGAACCTGGCGATCGGCAATTTCGACCATGTCGCGCCGAATGGCTGGGTGTTCCCGAAGGCGGTGCAGAAATTCGCCGAGGCCGGCATTCGCCGGCTCGGCGTCAAGGGCCGGCCGAACCAGGCGGTCAGCAAGCTCTCCGGCGGCAACCAGCAGAAGGTGATCATCGCCAAATGGGTGTCGCGCCCGCCAAAGGTGTTCATCCTGGACGAGCCGACGCGCGGCATAGACGTCGGTGCACGCGCCGCGATCTATGATGTCATCGCCGACCTTGCCCGTTCCGGCATGGCGGTGGTGGTGGTGAGTTCCGACCTCGAGGAAGTGCTCGGCCTGTCGCATCGCGTGCTGGTACTGAGCCGCGGCCGGCAACGCGGCATTCTCGACCGCAGCGAAGCGAGCAATGTCGCCGTGATGGAACTCGCCACAAGCTAGGACGGCCCATCGAAACAGAGCGCAGCAGGTGGTATCCTCCCGGGCACCAGACCGCGCGGGGCGCCAGCAACAGAGTTGGCGCCCCTTTATTTCCGGAGGACGGCGGTTGGAACAGAGGGACCGACGATGAAACTATTCGAACTTCATGGTGACGTGGCACTTGTTACAGGCGCCGGCAGCGGCATCGGCCAAGCAATCGCCATCGGCTTGGCCGAGGCCGGCGCCGACATAGCCTGCTTCGGCCACGCCTCCAAAGGCGGGCTGGAGGAGACCGCGCACCGGATCACGGCACTTGGCCGCAAGGCGCTGGTGCTGAACGGCACGGTGACGTCAGAGGCCGATCTCGCGGCCGCGATCGAGCGTACGGAGAAGGAACTCGGCGCGCTGACGGTCGCCGTCAACAATGCCGGCGTCGCCGGAGCTGAGCCGGCCGAGACGCTGTCGCTGGAGAAATGGCAGAAGCTTTATGACGTCAATGTCAGCGGCGTGTTCCTGTCCTGCCAGGCCGAGGCCCGCGCCATGCTGACGCGGCGCAAGGGCTCGATCATCAACATCGCCTCGATGTCGGGCTCGATCGTCAATCGCGGCCTGACCCAGGCGCATTACAATTCGTCGAAGGCCGCGGTCATCCACATGTCGAAGAGCCTGGCCATGGAATGGGCCGATCGCGGCCTGCGCGTCAATGTCGTCAGCCCCGGCTACACGCTGACGCCGATGAACAAGCGGCCGGAGGTCGCCGACCAGGTCAAAATCTTCGAGCGCGACACCCCTATGGGCCGCATGGCGGCGCCGGAAGAGATGGTCGGCCCGACCGTGTTCCTGGCCAGCCGCGCCTCGAGTTTCGTCACCGGCATCGACCTGATCGTCGATGGCGGCTTCGTCTGCTGGTAGGAGAAAAGATGCAGAAGCGATTCCAGGGAAAAACGGCGGTCATCACCGGCGCCAGCGGCGGCATTGGGGCGGCAATGGCCGGGCGCTTCGCCGCGGAAGGTGCGGCAGTCGTCATCAGCGCCATCGACACGCGCGTCGATGAGGTTGCCGCCGACCTGAAGGCTGCGGGCGCCAGGGTCGCATCGCTGCGCATGGACGTGACCAGGAAGGACGAGGTCGTCGCCCTCTATGACCTGGCCGAGCAACAGTTCGGCCGCGTCGACATCTCCGTACAGAATGCCGGTGTCATCACAATCGCCAGGGTCGAGGCGATGACAGAGGCCGAATGGGACAAGGTGATGGCGGTCAACACCAAGGGCGTGTTCCTGTGTTGCCAGGAGGCGATCGCGCGCATACGCAAGCATGGCGACGGCGGCCGGCTGATCAACACCGCATCCGGCCAGGCGCGGCAGGGCTTTATCTACACGCCGCATTATGCGGCCTCGAAATTCGGCGTCGTCGGCATCACCCAGAGCCTCGCCAAGGAAGTGGCAAAGGAGAAGATCACCGTCAACGCGATCTGCCCCGGCATCATCGACACCGACATGTGGGCCTATAACGACGCCGCGTGGGGCAAGCTGATGGGCGACTACAAGCCCGGCGAGCTGATGGCCGAATGGGTGAAGAACATCCCGATGGGCCGCGCCGGCAGCGGCGAGGACGTCTCCGGCCTGGTCAGCTTTCTCGCCAGCGACGATGCGGCCTACATCACCGGCCAGACCATCAATGTCGATGGCGGCCTGATCATGTCGTGAGGATACTCGGGCGCCAGTGCCCTGTCCGAATTGCATGACCGTGACGGCATAATGCGTTGCGAGACATGAATGTTGGTATATATAATTTCATCCCATGAAACGGCTCTGGCGAGATGGGTTCGCCAGCCCGACAGCTGAGATCATGGGACCGTGATGGCTCGCATCTTTCAGAGCGCCGCCAGACCGGCGATCGATCCGCGGACTGCCTTGGCCGCAATCCATCGGCAGCCATGACACGGTCCTCTCCGGCACGGTTTCACAAAATTGGGCACCATCCGCTCTGCGCCGCTTCAGCGCCGGCAGCAATCTGGCGCCAACGCCCTTGCGCAACGACCAGCTTTTCCAACACAATCAAAAAAAGACGCAAGAAGGGAACGAACAATAACTTCACCAGAGCTTGACAGGAGAACAAGCATGTCACTTCGGAGCATGATTTCGAGTTTCTCAATGGGAGCCTTAATACTTACCGCGGCGAGCGCGCTGACGTCTTCGGCCTATGCGGCAGCGCCGGAATCCAACGACCCGATCAAAATCGCGTTGTTCGACTGGACCAGCGTCAATCTGAACGCCAAGATCCTCGGCTGCATCCTCGAAAAGCTCGGCTACACCGTCGAGTACCCGACCGCCGACTATCTCTCCAGCCTGACCACCGGCCTGACCAATGGCGACATCGATGTCGGCCTGGAATTCTGGGACACGACGGCCGGCGAGGCGATGAAGGCCTCGGACGCGACGGGCCAGACCGAACGCCTCGGCAAGCTCGGACCCAAGGCCAAGGAAGAATGGTGGTTTCCCGAGTATATGAAAGAGAAATGCCCCGGCCTGCCTAACTGGGAGGCGCTGAAAGACCCGAAATGCGCCGAAGCGTTCTCGACCGCCGAAACCGCGCCGAAGGGGCGTTATCTCGGCGGACCCGTGACATGGGAAGGTTTTGACGACGAACGCGTCGAGGCGCTGAAACTGCCCTTCACCGTCATCCATGCCGGCACTGATGCGGCGATGTTCGCCGAACTGGACTCGGCCTATCAGCGCAAGGCGCCGATCATGCTGTGGATCTATTCGCCGCATTGGGCGCCGGCCAAATACAAGGGCGAATGGGTCGAATTCCCCGACTATACGCCGGAATGCTACAACGACCCGAAATGGGGCGTGAACCCCGATGCCAAATATGACTGCGGCAAGCCGCATGGCGAGATCTGGAAATATTCCTGGGCCGGCATGAAGGACAAATGGCCGGTCGCCTACAAGGTCGCGAAAAACTACACGGTCGATACCGACGAGCTCAACAAGATGAGCGGCGAGATCGATCTCGAAGGCAAGACGCCGGAAGACGTCGCCGCCGCCTGGATCGCCGCCCACGAAGCCGACTGGAAAGCCTGGGCCGAGTGACCGTCTGACTGGAAACGCGACGACCCGGCCACTCAGGGCCGGGTCTCGATCCCCTATTCCAGAAGGACGATTGAATGAGCCATACGATTGAACAGGCGTCGAAAGCGGGCAACGATGCACGCCCGATAAAACTTGCCTGTCGCAATGTCTGGAAGCTGTTTGGCGCGGACGCGGCCAATTTCATCCGCCGGCGCGACGGCAAGGCCAGCATGACGGACATCGCCGCCGCCGGACTGGTTGGGGCGGTGCGCGCCGTCGATCTCGAAATCCGCCAGGGCGAGATCTTCATCATCATGGGACTTTCCGGGTCAGGCAAGTCGACGCTGGTGCGCTGCATGTCGCGGCTGATCGAGCCGACCCACGGCAAGGTCGAGTTTGAAGGCAAGGACCTGCTCAAGATTTCCGATGCCGCGCTGATCGAGCTGCGACGCCACCGTATGGGTATGGTGTTCCAGAATTTTGCCTTGCTGCCGCATCTCAACGTACTGGAGAACATCGCCTTTCCCTTGGGCATCCAGGGGCAGGACCGGCCGACGCGCGAGAAGCGGGCCGGTGAAGTCATCGAGCTGGTTGGCTTGCGCGGCCGCGAGCATTTCTATCCGCGCGAGCTTTCCGGCGGACAACAGCAGCGTGTTGGCATCGCCCGCAGCCTCGCCACGAAGCCGGAAATCTGGTTCCTCGACGAACCGTTCTCGGCCCTCGATCCGCTGATCCGCCGTGAGATGCAGGACGAGCTGATGCGGCTGCAGACCATGCTGCACAAGACCATCGTCTTCATCACCCATGATTTCGACGAGGCCATCCGGCTAGCCGATCGTATCGCCATCATGAAGGACGGCGAGGTCATCCAGATCGGCACGCCGGAAGAGTTGGTGGTCAACCCGGCGACCGACTACGTCGCCGAATTCACCCGCGATGTCGATCGCGCCAAGGTGATATCGGCGCGCAGCCTGATGCGCGCCTGCGACGGCGCCGAGTACGGGGGCACGGTCGCGCCGGATGCCAAGATCGCCAGTTTCTCGGCTGATATCGTCTCTGCCGGCAAGCCCTTCGCGGTGGTCAACGGCACCGGCAAGCCGATCGGCTTAGTCACGCCGCAGGCGGTGATCGATCTTCTGGCCGGCATAGAACGTCGTGGGGCCGGCGCATGACGGTCACGGCAAGCGCCAGCGCAGCGAGGCCCCGGCCGGTTCAAACCTGGCTGGCGATCTGGGCCTGCGCGCTCGCCGCCGTGCTTGTCGTCTTCCTGCTGCAGGAAAGCCTGCCCTGGGCGGTCAATTACCCGGCCGGCGCGATCGTTCCTGTCGCAGACTGGGTCGGTGCGCTGATGAACTGGGTGAAGTCGAATTTCTCCTGGCTGACCCGTTCGATCACCGCGGTGCTCGGCGTGCCGCTCGATTTCGCGCTCGCTCTTCTGGCCAAAAATTTCAAGATCGGCCATGGCGCCGATATGGTCGTGTTGCCGCGCCTGTCCTGGGTCGGCGTCTGCGCTGCCGCCTACCTTGCCGGACGCGCCGCCGGCGGCTGGAAGCTGGGTGCGCTGGCCGGCGGCTGTTTTCTCTACATCGCGCTGTTCGGGCAGTGGACCAGCGCCATGCTGACGCTGGGCTTAATCTCGATCGCTGTGCCGTTTTGCATTGTCACCGGGCTGTTCGCCGGCATCTGGGCATGGCGCAAGCCCTGGGCGGAGAGGCTGTTGATCTCCCCTGCCCTCGATCTGATGCAGACGATCCCGACCTTCGCCTATCTCATCCCGATGCTGCTTCTGTTCGGCAACAGCCCGGTCTCGGCAATGATCGCGACGGCAATTTTCGCGACGCCGCCAATGGTGCGGGCGACGATGCTCGGCCTGTCGCGGGTGCCGTCGGAGATCGACGATTTCAGCGAGATGGCCGGCTGCACGGCACGGCAGAAGCTGTGGCGGGTGCTGTTGCCGTCGGCGCGGCCGACATTGATGGTCGGCGTCAACCAGGTCATCATGCTGGCGCTCAATATGGTGATCATCGCCTCGATGATCGGCGCCGGTGGGCTCGGCTATGACGTGCTTTTGGCGTTGCGCGCGCTCAAGGTCGGCGAGGCGATGGAAGCTGGCCTCGCCATCGTCGCACTGGCGATTGCACTCGACCGGCTGAGCCAGGCGATCGCGCACAATCACGCCAAGGGCAATGTCCGCCATCAGGCCGGCACCAGCTTCTGGCGGCGTTATCCCAACCTGACGCTGGCCGTCGCCATTCTCGCCGTCACCACGCTGCTCGGCCTGTTCGTGCCGGCCTTCGCCGCGGTGCCGAAGGCGATCACCTTCACCACCGCGCCTTTGTGGAAGGCGGCGGTGAACTGGATCACCATCAACTTCTTCGACACGATCGAAGCGTTCCGCGTGGCGCTTATCCTCAACGTGCTGAACCCGGTGCGCGCCTTCTGCGAGGGCTTTCCGTGGCTGGGCGCGGTTTGTCTCCTTGGCCTTGCCGGATACCAGCTCGGCGGCTTCCGCCTCGCCGCCCTGGTCGCGGCATTGACAGCGTTCTGCGCCGTCACCGGCCTTTGGGAAAAGACCATGGCGACGGTCTATTTGTGCGGCATCTCGGCCTTTATCGCTTGCCTCATCGGCATTCCGATCGGGCTGATGGCATCGCGCAGCGACCGCTTCGAAAAGACCGTCACGCCGGTCATCGACACGCTGCAGGTGCTGCCGTCGTTCTGCTTCATCATTCCGGTGGTGATGCTGTTCAGAGTCGGCGACGTCACCGCGATGATCGCCACCGTCGCCTTCGCCGTGGTGCCGGCGATCCGCTACACCAATCACGGCATCCGGCAGGTGCCGCCGGCGCTGATCGAGGCGGCGAAGGTGTCCGGCTGCACCAGGCGGCAGACCTTCTTTCGCGTGCAGCTGCCGCTGGCCCTTCCAGAGATCATGCTTGGCGTCAACCAGACGATCCTGATGGCACTGGCGATGATCATCATCTGCGCCATGGTCGGCACCCGCGATCTCGGCCAGGAGGTGTTCATCGCCCTGTCCAAGGCCGATTCCGGCCGCGGCATCGTCGCCGGCCTGGCCATTGCCTTCATCGGCATCGTCGCCGACCGGCTGTTCAACGCCTGGACGGCGAAGGCTCGCGCAAGGCTGGGATAGTCCGGAATAGGACGGCCTCAGGAAGCTGCCGCCAAGCGCGCCGTTAACGAGGCACCGATCCCTACGCCTAAAGATATAGCCATTCGGGATGATTGCTCGCTGTTACCTCACATCGTACGGCTGTCATCGGACGGGCAGGCTCAACAGGAGAGCGAACAATGGCTATACGCGTTCCCTTTACTCCCGGTGATCTAGTAGATCGTCAACGGGGCACCGATGACGTCCTCGCAGGCGATCTAAATACAAACATTTTAATCGGCGATGCTGGCGGCAGCCTGCTAGATTTCTCGAGGGGTGGCAACGACATCTTCACGGGATCGCCATCCTCCACCACCACTGCTTACGGAGATGCCGGCGAGGATAGCTCGGACCACAGCAAGGGCGGCGACGACAGTTTCACAGGCGCCTCGCTGGGCACCTACGTCTTCTACGGTGACGTCGGCGGCAACATGTTCGTTCATGCTCTGGGCGGAGACGACAGTTTTAGAGCCGAGGGCGACTCCTTCAACACTTTTTACGGCGATGCCGGCGGCGATATGTCGGACCACAGCAAGGGCGGCAACGATACGTTGAGCAGTGAAGTGGGTAGACGGGTAGACAACACGTTCTACGGTGACGCCGGCGGCAACATGTTCGGCTTTGCTCAAGGCGGCGACGACATTTTCGTGACCAGCACTCGACAAGGAGCCGATCACACCTTTTACGGTGACGCGGGCGGCGAGATGTCCGACCATGGCAAGGGCGGCAACGACACCTTCCAGGGCTCGATAGAAGCCAATAACATTTTCTACGGTGACGCGGGCAGCAACATGTCCGGCAATGCGCAAGGCGGCGACGACAATTTCACGAGCAGGACCGACTCCTTCAACACTTTCTACGGCGATGCCGGCGGCGATATGTCGGCCTACAGCAAGGGTGGCAACGATACCTTCACGGGTAGCTTCTTTTCCACCAACACCTTCTTCGGTGACGCCGGCGGCAACATGTCTGACCATGCTCAGGGCGGCGACGACCACTATACGGACCTGGGTGGGGAGATCGGGAGCAAAACTCTTTATGGCGATGCGGGCGGTGATCTTTCCGGTTTCGCCGCGGGCGGCAACGACACTTTCACGAGCGCGGGTGGCTCGGAGATAACGTTCTACGGGGACGCGGGCGGCAGTATGTTCGATCACGCGCTTGGGGGCGACGACGTGGCCGTGCTGCAAGGCACTCATAATTTGGGGTATGGCGATGCGGTCACGATGCTCGGCAGCGCTGTGGGCGGCAATGATACCCTGACGGGCGGGGACAAAAGCGCCTTTCCTGATGTTCTAAACGAGTTATACGGCGACGCGCGCTCTATGTCCGGTTCCGCCCAGGGCGGCAACGACATTCTTACTGGGGGCCAGAACAGCGAAAGCGGCCAGGTCCGTAACTTCCTGTGCGGCGACGCTCTGCAAATGTCCGGTTCGGCCAAGGGCGGAAACGATACCCTGTACGCCGGGAGCGCGGCACCCGGCTGCACGGTCATCAATGACATGTGGGGCGACGGGCAACTGAGCGAGTTGGCTCAGGGCGGCAGAGACCAATTCATATTCAAGGACGATGGTTCCATGACGGTCGGAACCCAAAACACCATCTACGATTTCAGCCAGACCCAAGGCGACACTATCGTGTTTAGCGGCGTGGAGCGCGTGCAATCGTTCGATGATCTCACTATTGCGCAAACTGGAACCGACACCATCATTACCGCGGGAGTCGATCAAGTTACTCTCGCAAACTTTACGAACACGCTGACGACGAGCGACTTTTTGTTCGTCTGAGAGCGAAACTCTTATCCTATTCGAAGAGGCGGAATGCGGTGAGAGTTCGTTGATAGTCGCGCGGCCGGTCGCCCCAATTCTGCTCGACCGGCCGATCGACAATCCAAGCCGCAGATGTGAATCAAATGGCCAGGAATCTCTCGGTCAGTCGAGCCCAGAGCGCTGCGCCGACGGTCAGATTGCCGTCGTTGAAATCGTATTTCGGGCTGTGCAGGATGGCTGAATCCTCGCCGTTTCCGAGGCGCAGGAAGCAACCGGGTTTGTGTTCGAGGAAATAAGAAAAATCTTCGCTGCCGGGGATCAACGGGCAGACGGACACCTTGTCCTGACCGACGAGCTCGACAGCGACGTCTGTCGCGAAGGACGTCTCGCCCTCGGAATTGATCACCACCGGGTAGCCGCGCTCGTAATCGATCTCGACCGTTGCGCCATGCGCCTGCGCCACAAGTGCTGCGATATTGCGAATTCGCTGCTCGAGCGTGTCGCGGATCTCGGCCGAGAAAGAGCGGACGCTCAGCGCGATCTCGGCGTGTTCCGGGATGACGTTGGAGGCCGTGCCGCCGTGAATGGTGCCGACGGTAACGACAGCCGTCTCGATGGGGTTGACGTTGCGCGACACCACCGTCTGCAGGGTCATGACGATGTTGGCGGCAGCGACGATCGGGTCGACCGTCAGGTGCGGACGCGAGGCGTGGCCGCCACGCCCGGTTATCTTGATCGTGACGGTATCGCTCGCCGCCATCAGCGGCCCGGCGCGCATCAGGAACGAACCCGTCGGCGCGCCCGGATGGTTATGCAGCCCGAATATCGCATCGCAGGGAAAGCGCTCGAACAGGCCGTCGGCGATCATCGCCTGCGCCCCGCTTCCCTTGCCGGCTTCCTCGGCCGGCTGGAAGATGAGGTTCACCGTGCCGTTAAAATGCCGCGTGCGCGCCAGGTATTCGGCGGCGCCGAGCAGCATCGTGGTGTGGCCGTCATGGCCGCAGGCGTGCATCTTGCCGCTGGCCTGGCTGGCATAAGGGAGATTGGTCGCTTCGGTAATCGGTAAGGCGTCCATGTCGGCGCGGATGGCGATGCTGCGGCCGCTGCCCTGGCGCAAGCGGCCGACGACGCCGAGCCCGCCGACATTGCGCGTCACCTCGTAGCCCCAGCCTTCGAGCCGTTCGGCAACGTATGCAGCGGTTTCGTGCTCCTGGAATGAAAGCTCGGGATGGGCGTGCAGGTGCTGGCGGGCCGCTGCAAGCTCCGCGGCCTTGTCGGCGAAGTCGGAAATGTCGGCGAACTGGTTGGAGGTCTTTGGCATCGAAGGTCCTTTGCCGGCCGAGCACGTAATCGTGCCGGCTTTGCTGTCAGATGAAACGGCTTAAAAAGGCCCGCGTGCGCGGGTGCCTGGGTTTAGCGAGAACCTCGTCCGGAGGCCCGGCCTCGATCACATTACCGTCGTCCATGAACACCACCCGATCCGCCGCTTCGCGGGCGAAGCCGATCTCATGCGTGACCACGATCATGGTCAAGCCCTGCCTGGCGAGATCGCGCATGGTGGCGAGCACCTCGCCGACCAGTTCCGGATCGAGCGCCGACGTCGGCTCGTCGAAGAGCATCAATTTCGGGCGGATGGCGAGCGCGCGGGCGATGGCGACCCGCTGCTGCTGGCCGCCTGAAAGCTGGCGCGGATAGGCGTCGATCTTGTCGGCCAGACCGACACGGGTCAGCAGTTCGCGGGCGTAGCCGATCGCCTCCTTGCGGTTCTCCCGGTGAACGCCAACCGGAGCCTCGATGACGTTCTGCAGGGTCGTCATGTGTGGATAGAGGTTGAACTGCTGGAACACCATGCCGATCTTGCGCCGCTGCGCCGCGATCGCCCGGTCGGAGAGTTTGTCGAGCCGGCCGTTGTGCAGCCGGTAGCCGATCTGCTCGCCGTCCACCTCAATCGACCCTTGATCGATCGCCTCCAGATGATTGATGCACCGCAGGAAGGTTGATTTGCCGGAGCCGGACGGTCCGAGAATGACCACCACCTCGCCAGGCGCGACATCCAGGTCGATGCCCTTCAGCACCTCGAGCGGGCCGAACGCCTTGTGAACGTTGCGTGCCCTGACCAGGGGCGTGTCATGCGCGCTCATTGGCGGCCTCCAGTGTGGCGGTCGCCGTCTTCTCACGGGCGCCGCGGTCGCCGCGGCTGTAGTGACGTTCGATCGCGCCTTGCGCGACATTGAGGATCGAGGTGATCAGCAGGTACCACAGCACTGCAACCATCAGCAGCGGAATGATTTCGAAGGTGCGGTTGTAGATCGACTGCACCGAGTAGAGCAGGTCGGCCATGGCGATGACGCTGACCAGCGACGTCGCCTTGATCATGCTGATCAGCTGATTGCCGGTCGGCGGGACGATCGATCGCATCGCCTGCGGGATGATGATGCGCCGCAAGGCCCGCGCGCGGGTCATGCCGAAGGCTTCAGCCGTTTCGGCCTGTCCCTTGTCCACCGACAGCAGCCCGCCACGAATGATCTCGGCCATGTAGGCGGCCTCGTTCAGCGCCAGACCAAGAACGGCGGCCGTCAAAGGCGTGATCAGGTCGTTGGTGTTCCAGCTGGCGAAGCCAATGGAAATGCGCGGAAACAGCGTCGAAAGGTTGTACCACAGGATCAATTGCACCAGCAGCGGCGTTCCGCGGAAGAACCAGATGAACAGGCCGGAGAGGAAGGATGCCAGCCTGTCCTTCGACATCCGCGCGATGGCGAGCAGCAGGCCGAGCACGATGCCCAGGATCATCGCCACGACCGTCAGGCCGAGCGTTACGGAAAGCCCCTGCATGACCGTCGGATCGAAGAAATACTGGGCGACCACCGGCCAGCCGAAATTCGGGTTGACCGCGACGATATAGGCGAAACCGGCGGCGACGGCGACGGTGAATGCCCAGAGCGCCAGCCGGACGAGCGGGAATGGCCGGTGGGCTCGTTTGACGTCGCGCAGCGCGTCGTCGGGACGTCGCGGCAGCCCGGCCGCGTAGGCAGCGGTCGCGTCGGTCATGGCAGCCTCTACTGGCCCTGGTTGATGCCGGGCGCGTCGATCATGTTCTTCTCGAGGCCCCACTTCTTCATCACCGCGGCGTAGGTGCCGTTCTTCATCAGGATCTTGAAGGCGTCGAGCAGCACGCCGCCCAGCGGCGAACCCTTCTTGACGACGGCGCCTTGGTAGATGTCCTTGAAGCCGTTGGCCTGGCCGACCCCGGCGAGTTCCAGCTGGCCCTTCGCCTGCTCGACGAAATAGGTCAGCGGCGCCTGCGAGGAGAAGAATGCGTCGGAGCGCTTCGACCGGACGGCCAGTATCGAGCTTGGCTGGTCGGTGAAGGATTGCACCTCGACGGCCGGCTTGCCGCCCTCGGTGCATTTCTGCGCCTGTTGCTTGATGACCTTTTCGGCCGAGCCACCCGACATCACGGCAATGCGCTTGCCGCACGCGGTGTCGAGCGAGGTGATGCCTTGCGGGTTGCCCTTCTCGACGGCGAAGACGACGTATTCGCGCACCCAATCGATGAAGTCGTTGGACTTCTGGCGGTCGGGATAGTCGCCGACAGGCCCCATCGCGAACTGATAGCGGCCGGCGTTGATGCCGCTCAGCAAAGCCGGCAGGCCGGCGACCGAGGCATGGTCGACCTCGACGCCGAGCAGCTGGCCTATAGCGTCCGAAATGTCCTTGGTCGCCCCTGTCAGTTCGGTGCCAGTGACGATCTCATAGGGCGGGAACGAGCCGTTGTTGACAGCCGTGATCTTTCCCGCCGTGCGGATCTCTTCCGGCAGCAGGGCGCGCAAGTCTTCGTTCACCGATTGCTTTTGGACGTCCTGGGCAAAGCTGGCCTGCGCCAGCATGGCGACGAGCGAGGCGAATATGAAGCTGATTGTCCTCATGGCATTCTCCTTCGTGTTCTTCGTTGCGTTGTCAGGCTGCGGTGGCCCGCGACCTGGCCTCGAAAGGAAACAAGGCTTCGGCGGAAATCGGTTCCGTCAGAATGCCCTGGGCATGGAGCTCGGTGACGAAATCCTCGATCATGCGCCGGTTGGCAGGCAGGCCGCTGGCGTTCCAGGAGGCAGGCAGGTCGCGCCCCGCATGAAGCAGCTCCTCGAGGACCCACGGCGAGGTGTCGGCATATTTTCGGCGCTTTGCCGTCCAGACGCGCTGGCTTTCGTCGATCAGCCTGGCGAGTTCCTGCGGCAGCCAGGGATGTTCCCTGGCCATTGCAGCCTTGACGGCGACCAGATGCATGCCCGGCACATAACCGACGTCGGCGAAATAGGCGCGTTCGGCCGCGCGAAAATCGCGCAGCACTTGCCGGAAGCCGGAAGCCGGGCCGAAAAAGCCGTCCGGCATGAAGGGCGTGAAAACGGCGTCGAGCTCGCCTTGCGCCAGCAGCTCCATCATCGGGCGCTCGCCCGGTGCTGCTTCGATGCGCCCCGGCCTGCCGAATCCGTCGAGGCGGTCGGCGATCGGGTGCTCGGATGTCAACCGGCCGGCAAACCAATACGCATCCTCGATGCCGACGCCCTCCCGGCGAAGCGCCCCGCGCGTCCACGTGTTGCCGGAATCGCGCCAGCCGGTGACGCCGATGCGTTTGCCGGCAAGGTCGGAAAGCTGCTCCAGCGGACTGGCCTCGACCGTGATGATACAGCGATGGCGAAAGCCGCGCATAATGAAACACGGTAGTCCAACCACCGTATCGACGCCCGAAGCCATGGCCGACACATAACGGCTGAACGAGACCTCCGCCGCATCGTAGTTCGGATCGGTACCGAGGTCCGGAATGAGCGTGGCGACGCGATCAACCTTCACCGACAAGCGGCTCGAAGTGACGTCACCCAGCACCAAAGGGGTGAGATAGTCCCAATCGCGGGTGGCTACAGTGATGGAAACGGGCATCGGCATGAACTTCAACGCTATGTTTGACCGGCGATTGGTAAATGTTTAATTTTGGCCGATCAAATGTTATTATGTTATTGAACATTAGCTTTAATGGTCGCGGGTGCCGATGGATTTCGATGCAGGATGGTTCGCTGAACGCCTTGGCGACCGCACGATGCGCGGCATCGCGCGCGAGACCAGTGCGCTGATCAGAAGCGGCGCGCTGCCGGTCGGCGCGAAACTTCCGCCGGTGCGCGATCTGGCCTATGTGCTCGGCGTCAGCCCGGCGACGGTCTCGCAGGCGTGGAGCGAGTTGCGGCGCTACAAGATCATCGGCGGCCGCGGACGCAACGGCACCTGGATCATGGGCAACCGCTTTGCCGCGCGGCCCGAGCGCCACATGAGCGGCGGCAATTACGGACAGGATGTTCTGAACCTGGCGATCGCGGAGCCCGATGTGAGGCTCTTGCCGCCGCTCGACATCGCGCTGGCGCATGGTGCGCGCGCCGAAAAGCTCAACAGTTACGAGCGGGTGCGTATCCTGCCCGAGCTGGAGGCCGCAGTGCGCCCGTCATGGCCGTACGATCCCGGTGCGTTCCTGGCCACCAATGGCGGTTACAACGCCATCTACACCTTGCTGCATGCGCTGGTCCCGCCGGGAGCGCCGGTGGCCATCGAGAACCCGACGGCGCTTCGCCTGCTCGACATCCTCGAAGATCTCGACGTACCGATCATTCCGGTAGATTGCGACGGTGAGGGCCCCCTGCCGGACGCGCTCGCCAGCGCACTGCGGCAGCGACCGGTGGCGTTCCTGTTCCAGCCGCGCGTCCATTCGGTGACCGGCGCCTGCATGTCGCCGGCGCGGCTGGAAGTCATCGGCGACCTGCTCGCCGGTACCGACGTGCTGATTGTCGAAGATGACGGCGTTGGCGATATTGCCTCGGCGCCGCGCATTTCGCTGGGTCGGCGTTTTCCCGATCGCGTCGTCCATATCCTGTCCTATTCCAAGACCCACGGCCCGGACCTGCGGCTCGCCGTCCTGTCCGGATCGGCGACGATCGTCGAGCAGATCCAGTCCTACCGCAGCTTCAGCTCGGGATGGACCAGCCGCATCCTGCAGGCGGCCACCGCCTGGCTGCTGCAAGACCCGGCCACGGCCGCCCTGGTGGAGCGGGCGAAGCAGGTCTACCGCCGCCGCCGCGAACGGCTCGCCTGCGAACTGGCCAAACGCAATGTCGATATCGACGCCGGGCACGGTCTCAGCGTCCTCATTCCGGTTGCTTCGGAACCTTACGCGATGGTCACGCTGGCCGCCCACGGCATCGCGGTCCATGCCGGAGCGAAGTTTTCGACGGGAAAAACGAACGCTGTCCGCGTCGCGACCAGCATTCTGGACGAGGAGCACCTCGAGCACGTCGCAAATTCCCTGGCGCTGGCAGCCGACCCGGCGCGGGAAGTTGTCTGAGGCAAGGCAATCACTGCTACTCCGCCGCCACGCCCTTCACCTCGAGATAGCTCTCCATCGAATCGTCCATCGCCTGCAGCCACGGCGTATGGTGCAGCGGCGCCATCGTGCCGGTCATCAGCGAGCGGTAGGCATGGTCGCGGAAGCCCATAATGTCTTCCGCCTTGTGGTGCTCCCACTCCATGAAGGTCCGATTGACGGCCTCGACGTCGAAGCCCGGATAGTCGGTCTGCTCCATCAGCTCTCGGGTGTAGTCGCCCTGGAACCAGATCATCTGCTCGGCGTCTTCCAGCGTCTCCTCGCGTGCCCGCCATTTCCGGCCGTGCTCCGCCATCGCTTCGGCCGACGGCAGCTTGATGCGACCCATGATGACGTCGCGGGCGAACCAGGCCTGCGCGTCGAACATGTTGAAGGTGTAGAACTGGTCCTGCATGCCGATATAGAAAAGCTTCGGGTTCTTCTCCCAGACGACGCCCTCGTAGAGCCCGTCCGGCCACATGCGGTTGGCGGTCTTCAGCTTCAAATCCTCGGTGAGGAACGGGAAGGAATGGAGATAGCCGGTGCACAGGATGATGGCGTCGACGTCTTTGGTGCTGCCATCCTTGAAATGCGCGGTCTTGCCGACGACCTTCTGCAGCAGCGGCACTTCCTTCCAGTTCTCCGGCCATTTGAAGCCCATCGGCTTCGAGCGGTAGCTCGAGGTTATCGATTTGGCGCCGTATTTGTAGCATTGCGAGCCGATGTCCTCGGCCGAATAGGAGCGGCCGATGATCAAGATATCCTTGCCCTTGAATTCCATCGCGTCGCGGAAATCGTGGCTGTGCAGGATGCGACCATTGAAAGTCGAGAAGCCCTCGAAATAGGGAACGTTGGGCACGGAAAAATGCCCCGAGGCGACGACGACATTGTCGAACTCTTCCGAATAGGTGACGTCGTTGGTGCGGTCATGCGCGGTGACGGTGAATTTTTTCGTCGTGTCGGAGAAGGTGACCATCCGCACCGGGCTGTTGAAGCGCACCCATTGGCGCACGCCGGATTTTTCGACGCGGCCCTTGATGTAGTCCCACAGCACGGCACGCGGCGGGTAGGAGCCGATCGGCCGGCCGAAATGCTCCTCGAACGTGTAGTCGGCGAATTCGAGGCATTCCTTCGGGCCGTTCGACCAGAGGTAACGGTACATCGAGCCATGCACCGGGTCGCCGTGCTCGTCGAGGCCGGTGCGCCAGGTGTAATTCCACAGACCGCCCCAGTCGGACTGCTTTTCGAAGCAGACGATCTCGGGAATATCGGCGCCCTTGTCGGCGGCCGACTTGAAGGCCCGGAGTTGGGCCATGCCGGACGGCCCGGCTCCAATGACGGCAACACGATCTTTCATTGCGGGCCTCCCGATCTCATTTCTCTAACGAAACAAATTTCACTGACAGGACAGTAATTGCCCCTTCGATGCTGTCAACAGGGCTTGTCGCGAAACCGCGCTTCGCCGAGTTGGATTTCTAAACGACGTGGAAGCTCGGGCGAAATCCGGTCATTGCGCAATTCGGCTTGCCGTGAGAGTTGCGCTTCTGTATCGGCACCGAATATGTTCACCGTGAGTGAAATGAATCGGCAAGGTCCGGGGTGGCGAAATGGCGAAAAGAGCGTCCAATCTGAAGCAAGATGCCGGCGCCGCGGCGGGCAAAGCCAAACCCGCCGCGATCGAGCCGCGCAAGATACGCGTGCCGCTCACCCAGAACCCGCACGCCATTCGCGACACCCGCGAAAAAGTGCTTGAGGTCGCGATCGGCCGCGAGGTGCGGGCATTCCGCAAAAAGCTCGGCATCACCGTCGCCGATCTGGCTGCCGCCACCGACATTTCGCTCGGCATGCTGTCGAAGATCGAGAACGGCATCACCTCGCCATCGCTGACCACGTTGCAGGCGCTGTCGCGGGCGCTCGGCGTTCCCGTCACCGCCTTCTTCCGCCGTTTCGAGGAGGAGCGCAGTGCCGTCTTCGTCAAGGCCGGCGAAGGCCTCGACGTCGAACGCCGCGGCACGCGCGCCGGCCACCAGTACAATTTGCTCGGCCATATCGGCTCCAACACCAGCGGCGTCGTCGTCGAACCCTATCTGATCACGCTGACCGAGGATTCCGACGTGTTCCCGACCTTCCAGCATGAAGGCATGGAATTCCTCTATATGCTCGAAGGCGAAGTGGTTTACCGGCATGGCAGCAATCTCTACCCGATGAAGCCCGGCGACAGCCTGTTCTTCGACGCCGATGCGCCGCACGGACCGGAAGTGCTGAGCGTTCTGCCGATGCGCTATCTGTCGATCATCTGCTACCCGCAGAGCGCGGGGTGAGTTGGCCAATCTCCCCCCTCGTGGGGGAGATTAGCAGCTTCGCGGGTAGCTTTACTCCGGCCCGAAGCCCGGCGATGTCGGGCTGCCATCATCCAATTTCGACAGCCATTCGACCAGCGTCGGCCGATAACGCGTCAGGCCCTTGTAATTGGCGAGTTCGTCTGGCAGGTCGCGGATGACGCGGTGCAGGCGGCGTGCCCATTTCGGCTGCGTCACCAGTTCGTCCATCTTGATGAGGTAACAGCGGATAGGGAAGACGATCGCGTTCGAGCGGGGCAGCCGCCAGAAACTCTGCAGCTCGACGCGCAGATGCACTTTTTCGCCGACGTTTTCCGGCGTCACCGTGGCGCGGTCCGGACCCCATTTGTGGTAATTTTCCGGGCTGGTGTCGAGGCGCGGATTGATGGTCATCGTCCAGTTCAGACGGCGCGCCGGCTTACCCTGCTGGATGTTGGTGAGGAATTTCAGCGCCCGGACGAAGATCCCCTTCTCATGCGCCAGCGGCACCGGCGCGTGCCATTCGAAGAAGTTCATGCCGATGTCGAAATCGAGCGACCAGTCGGCCTGGGTGGTGACCATGCCGGCATCCATCCACAGATTGCCGTCGCGCTGGTCGAGAATGCAGAAATCGCCCTGGCTCTGGCGGGTGATATATTCCATCGGCCCATAGGGCAGCGTCGAGACGTCGCCGAAGGTGAAGCTGTCGTCGATGCCGAGCGGCCGGTTGATCCAGCGCCAGCGATCGCCGTCGCGGATCAGCGTGAAATGCTCGGGATAGCCCAGCGCCTGCTGCTCCATCAGGAGTTCGAGCAGGTCCCAGCCGGCCAGTGTCATATGTGGCAGCGACTGGCAGCGCAGCGGATCCTCGGCCAGCACCAGTGCGCGGTCCTGCATCTCGGCGACATAGTGCTCGTCGACGTCGATCAGGTTTTCGAGCACGCTCCCCTTCGGCCCCAGAACATGCGGCTCGATATTGACCGCATACATGTAGCTGTCTTCGTGGAAGGGGAAGGGAAACCGCCTGATGTGTTCGGGGCTGTTCCTGAAGGTGAAGTCGTCGCGGAATGTTTCCTTGCGAAAGGTGATTCCCAAGCTCGCCTCCTATCTTTCCAGGACCAACGACCTGCCCTCGAAGCGCGAAACGCAGGGCATGATCTTCTTGCAGGATCGATGCTCTTCCTCGCTCAGCCAGTGATCGTTGTGGATGAATTTGCCGTCATGCGCGATGACGTTGGTTTCGCACTGGCCGCAGACGCCGCCGCGGCAGAGATAGGGCGGATCGACGCCGGCGGCCTCGATCGCCTCGAGCAGGCTCTGCTGCTCATCGACGCGGATCGTCTTGCCGCTGAGGGCCAGCGTCACGTCGAACGG
The DNA here is from genome assembly GCF_040322115.1 of Mesorhizobium sp. M0195. Classification (NCBI taxonomy): domain Bacteria; kingdom Pseudomonadati; phylum Pseudomonadota; class Alphaproteobacteria; order Hyphomicrobiales; family Phyllobacteriaceae; genus Mesorhizobium; species Mesorhizobium sp. M0195. Next base: position 415,404 of record NZ_JAMYSV010000002.1, read on the forward strand.
CGCGCCGGGCTGGGGTGCAGCGAAATGCTCGAAATGCACGGTCTCTGGCGGCCAGCCGAGGGCAGCGGCGCGTTCGCGCACCCAGCCGATCATGCCGGACGGGCCCGCAGACATAGAGATGGGTGCCGAGCGGCTGCGACGACAACAGCCGGTCGAGATCGACGCGCTCGTCGCGGTCGTCGTGATAGAGCCTGACCCGGCGGTCGTAGCGCTCTCTCAGCAGGTCGGCATAGGTGCCGAGCGAGGCGGTGCGGCAGGTGTAATGCAATTCGAAATTGCCGCCTTGCGCCGCCAGCTGCGCGGTCTGCGCCATAAACGGGGTGATGCCGATGCCACCGGCCAGCATCAGATGCTTCCTGGCCCGAAGATCGAGCGAGAACAGATTGACGGGGTAGCTGACCACCATCTCCCTGCCCGGCCTGACCTGCCTGTGCATGAACAGCGAGCCGCCGCGGCCGGCGTCGTCGCGGCGCACCGAGATGGTGTATTCGCGGGTGTCGAGCGGCGAGCCCATCAGCGAATAGGGATTGAGCCTGGTGCGTTCGCCATCGCGCATCTCGACGACGACATGGGCGCCGCCGGAAAAGGTCGGAAAAAGCTGGCCGTCGCGCCTGCGGAAATGAAAGCGCGTCACCAACTCGTTGATCGGGACGACATCGCTGACGACGACATCGAGTCTGGTGGTGCCGGTGCTCATCGAAAGACCTCCTCGATCGGAGGAATTTCGCTGCGGTCCTCGGCGTTGATGCAGACGCCCTGGAAGGCGGCGAGGCGCCGCGAATAGTGGTCGCGCACCAGAAGCAGCAGGCCGCAATGCGAACAGGTTGCCGGCTGCGTCGTCACGTTCTCGGTGATGCCCTTGCAATGGACGCACTGCATGCGGCGCGCCAGCGAGCCGCGATGCTCGGTCTGGATCGAGGTGTGGTCGATGCCGGCTTCGAGCGCCGCCTGCATGGCCTGGCCGATCAGCCCTTCGGTGCCGGCAAGGTAGAGCCTGAGGCCCATATGGGCGTTGGCCAGCGTCTGCTTCAGCCGCGGCAGGGCACTGGCGAAGGAATGGCCGAGGTAGAGCTGCGCCGGCTTCAGTGCTTCGAGCGCCTCGGCATATTTACCGTCGCGGCCGGGAATGAAGATGATGTGGGCGCCGCCGAAGAAATCCGCCGGTGCCTTGGCGGCCAGATCGGCAATCGCCAGCGCTCCCTCTGCGTCCGCTACGAAAAGATGGTGCTTGCCGGGCTGCGGAGACAGGATCCCATAGACCGGGCGGCTGATGATGCTTTTCGCTGCCATACCCGCAGTATGCCTCAGCCTTTCGCCGTGCGCTTGGTCTTCTTCGGATCGTCGAACGGAAGCGGCTCGGCGGTTGCGCTGATGGCGCCGCTCTTGTTGCGGATCTCGAGCCTGGTGCCCTGGACCGCGCAGTCGACGTCGAGCCGGGCGATGCCCATCGATTTCCTGGCCAGCGGCGAATACATGGCGCAGGTCACCACGCCGACCTTCTTGCCGTCGCGATAGACCGGTGCGCCCTCGTCGGCCGGCTCCCTGCCTTCGAGCAGCACGCCGAATATCTTGAAGCGCTCCTTGCCCTTGAGGCGGTAGTGCTCCTCGGCACCGCGAAAGCCCGTCTTGCCGGGGCTGACGGTGAAGTCGAGACCAAGCTCCCACAGCGTGTCGCCGGGCCCCTCATTCTCGAACGGATATTTCTGCGAATTATCGTAGGGGTAAAACAACAGGTAGCTCTCGACGCGCAGCATGTCGAGCGTGGTGAAGCGGCACGGGATGATGCCGGCGCTCTTGCCCTCATCGAGAATCCTGTCCCAGATCGTGCCGGCGTCCTGGCCACGGCAGAAGATCTCGTAGCCGCGCTCGCCGGTGTAGCCGGTGCGCGAGATCATCACCGGAAAGCCGAACAACTGCGTCTGCACGTGGTGGAAATAGTTGAGGTCGCGAATGCCGGGCACATGCTTTGCCAGATAATCCACGGCTAGCGGCCCCTGCAGCGAAAGGTCGTGCAGATTGTCGTCGAAGCGCAGCGACACGTCGCGACCGACGGAAGCGCGCTGCAGCTCTTCATGGCCGGTGCCCGAGCCATGCACGACCATCCAGGAATTCGGGCCGGTGCGGTAGAGGATGCAGTCGTCGGTGAACTTGCCGGCCTCGTTGAGCATGCAGGCATAGGCCGACTTGCCGGGATAGATCTTTTCGACGTCGCGCGTCGTCGCCAGGTCGATCAGGTGCGAGGCGTGCGGCCCGGTGATGTGGATCTTCTTCAAGCCGGACACGTCCATCAGGCCGGCCTTGGTGCGGATGGCGATATACTCTTCGTCGGCGTCCTTGTCGTAGGTCCAGGCGGTGCCCATGCCGCTCCAGTCCTCGAGCTTCGAGCCGAGCGCGCGATGGCGGTCCGCAAGCGCCGAAAATCTCCAGGATGCCGTCATCCGCTTGTCCTCCGTTTCGAAAAACGTTTGCTTTCCCCTGCTCCTGCACAGCGGCGGGAGCGTTGCCCGAATATTGATCGCAAACGCCGGGAGCCTGCAATACCCGCAAGCAAATAATTTCATTGTCAGGCAAAATTCGGCGGATCAAACAAACGGTTAACGTTGCGTAAAATCGTCTTGACAATTGCGGAATTCGGCTTGAATTTATGAAAAAAATTTCACTCTCTTGAAAGAGAGCGATGGAGGGGAACCGATGTCCGACATGCAGCAGCGCATTGAAGCCCTGTACCGTTCCGACCTTCGTGGATCGGTGCTCCTGATCGTCTGCCTATGGGCGACGATCCTTTTCGTCCTGTTCATGACATGGCCATACATCCCCGATGCCGGCATCAAGCTCGTCGTCGCGGTCGCCGCGGCCGCCGTGCTGATCTTCAACACGGCCGCCATCCTGGCGATGGTCGATCACTACAAGGAAGACAAGGACTTCATCTACGGCCTCGACATCAAGAATGCCGACGCCTACCGCAACCGCAAGTCCTGAGGGGGAGACGCATGGCCCGCTATACACCGCCCGAACAGAGCAAGGCCGGACAGGTTTTCGATATCGCCGTCGTCGTGGTCGCGATTTTCGTCGCGCTGTGGCTGCCGCTGAAACTAGGCCTGGCAGGGGCGGCAAAATCCATCGACGCGCTCGACGCCAAGACGTGGGAAGCGCTCGGCCAGAACCCGACCATGGCCTCGATCTGGGAAAAGCTCGGCTACACGCCGGAAACCGCGCACGACATCATCCAGAACCGGTTCCACTACATCATCGACTGGCCGACGCTGATCATCATGGCCGCGGTGCTGATTGGCTATTTCATCTTTCTGTTCCGCGCATCTGACCGCGAATACCGCGACGTCATCGACGAAAAGTTCGGCGACAAATAGATAGGAAGCATCGTCATGTGGGTGGCACTCTCTTACGCATGCTGGGGCATCTCGATCGTGCTCGCGCTGTGGATGCTCTACGACTGGTTCAAGATCGACACGACCTATTCCGAAGAGATGCTGACCTCGTCCAGGGAAGGCGAGCTTGAAGCCGTGTCCGAAAAACACCGGATCTGAGTGGGGGATTGAACGATGACGATCACGGCTGAACCAGCGGTGCAAGCGCAAGGCGACAGGGTCTCACTGCTCAGGGTGCTCGGCCCCGCTCATGTCTGGGCGCTCGGTGTCGGCATCGTTCTGGTCGGCGAATTCACCGGCTGGAATTTCGCGGCGGACAAGGGCGGCGCGCTGGCGGCGCTGATCGTCTGCTGGATCGTCGGACTGCTCTACACCTCGGTCGCGATGATCGATTCCGAAGTCACCTCGACGGTTGCCGCCGCCGGCGGCCAATATGCCCAGGCCAAGCACATTGTCGGGCCGCTGATGGCCTTCAACGTCGCGCTTTTCCTGGTCTTTGCCTATACCATGCTCGAAGTGTCGGACGCGATCCTGCTTGGCGACACCATTGTCGCCAAGGCCGGCGTCGAGGGCCTCAACCACAATTCCTTCATCGCCGCGACCATCGTCGTGCTGGCATGGCTGAACTATCGCGGCGTGCTGATGACGCTCAACGTAAACTTCGTCATCACCGCCATCGCCTATGTCTCGATCGTCATCCTGTTCTTCTCGGTCAGCCCGTGGACCCAAGGCGCCGTGCTCAAGCTGAACGAGTTGGTCACCCCCGGCAACGCCCTGCCCTATGGCTGGATCGGCGTCATCGCCGCCTTCCAGTTCGGCATCTGGTACTATCTCGGCATCGAAGGCACCACGCAGGCCGCCGAGGAAGTTCGCTCGCCGGCGCGCTCGCTGCCTTACGGCACGATGGCCGGCATGATCACGCTTCTGATCGCGGCCGCGATGACCTGGTATGTCTGCGCCTCGCTGATGCCCTGGGAATATCTCGGCATCACCTATTATCCGCTGTGGGACGCAGGCAAACTGACCGGCAGTGCGCTGCTCGAGAACCTGTTGTTCATCGCGACGCTGCTTGCTGCACTTGCTTCCGCCAATGGCTGCATCAACGACGCCGCGCGCGCCTGGTTCTCGCTCGGCCGCGACCGCTATCTGCCGACCTGGTTCTCGGCGGTGCATCCGAAATACCGCACGCCCTATCGCTCGATCCTGTTCCTGCTGCCGATCGCGCTCGCCTTTGCCTTCATCGCCGACCTCAACCAGGCGATCACCTTCTCGATCCTGTCGGGCGTGCTGCAATACACCTTCATGAGCATCAACATCATCATGTTCAGGAAGAAGTGGCCGCTCGGCTCGATCCGCCGCGGCTACACCCATCCCTTCCATCCGCTGCCGGCGATCGTCTTGTTCTGCCTTTGCGTGGTCACCTTCTTTGCGATCTTCCTCGGCTTCGGCTCGCAGCTGATCGCCATGGTCGCCTTCTACTTCCTGATCTCGCTGTGGTTCCACTTCTACCGCTACAAATTCGTACGCCGTGGTGCCCAGTTCACCATGCCGTGGCCGAAGCCGCAGGGGTACTGACGGCGCGCCGGTCTGGGCGGGCATTTGCGTGACGAGGTGCGCTAGGTGATCTCAGCATTGCTCGCCGGGGCGGTTGCCCTGGCTCTCGTCCTCCACATAGCCTGGCTTGCGCGCGCCAGCCGCGCCAAGGCTTCGACTGCGCTTGCCGCCGACGAAGCGGGGCTTCGCGATATCATCCCCGACGTGGCAAACATCTCGGACGGCGCCGCCGGAGTCGTCACCTTCGCCGGCTCGTGGAACGGCCGGCGGGTGCAGGTGCGGACCATCGTCGACACGCTGGCGATAAGGAAGCTGCCGGCGCGCTGGCTGAGCGTTTCGATCACCGAAAAGGTCGCGGTGCCAGGCACTTTCGACATGATGATGCGGCCGGGATCGCCGACGACGTTTTCCAATTTCGATCATCTCGTCCAGACACTGCCGAAGGCCGCCGGATTTCCAGCCGAGGCGGTGCTGCGGAGCGACCGCAAGGGCGTGCGCTTCCCCGAAGCCGTCATCGCCGACCACCTCGATATCTTTGCCGAGGAGCGCGCCAAGGAACTGCTGATCACACCAAACGGCGTGCGCATCGTCTGGCTGCTGGCCGAGGCCGAGCGGGCGCGCTACGGCGTATTCCGGCAAGCCGAATTCGGCACGGTCAGGCTCGATCCGGGGCTGATCGAGAGGCTGCTGTCGTCGGCTTCGGCGCTGCGCGATGCCATCAATCAAAGCGAACGGCAGGCGGCATGACCAGCCAGATCACCACCTCCCCCGCACCACCGAGCCCCTATCTGGTTCTGGGCGCTGCGATCGTTTTGCCGGCGAGCGGGCATGTCGTGCTCGGCGTGCCGGTGCGCGGCCTGCAATTCCTGTTCTTCATGGTGGTCCTGGCCTGGGTCACCGCCAAGATCGCGCCGCCCGATGCCAGCTTCATCGGCCGCCATGCCGGCGGCGTCCTGATCTATGCCCTGTCGATCCTGGATGCCTACAAGATCGCCCGCATCCGCTATGCCAAATGGGTTCACAATGGCGGCCAGCGCAGCGATAGTGCGGCCGACGGCGCCTCAACCGATATATAACGACAGGAAAATTTTTTTCATGCCAATTGAATTCCCGGGACTCATTCGATACATCTCGGAGGAACAAACTCGCGGAGCCTGACATGTGCGGAATCGTCGGACTGTTTTTGAAGGACAAGTCGCTCGAGCCCCAGCTTGGCGCGATGCTGTCGGAGATGCTGATCTCGCTCAGCGATCGCGGTCCCGACAGCGCCGGCATCGCCATCTATGGCGCGCCCTCCAGTGAAGCCAAGATCACCATCCAGTCGGCCAAGCCGGAGCGCGATTTCGGCGGCCTCGACGCCGAACTCGCCAAGGCAATCGGCGCGCCGGTGAGCATTGCTGCGAAGTCGACGCATGCCGTGGTCCGGACGATGCCTGCCAAGATCGACGAAGCGCGCGAGGCGATCCAGACGCTGCGCCCCGACATCCGCATCATGGGCGCCGGCGACGTCGTCGAGATCTACAAGGAAGTCGGCTTGCCGGAAGCAGTCGTCGGCCGTTTCGGCGTCCGCGAGATGACCGGCACGCACGGCATCGGCCATACCCGCATGGCGACCGAATCGGCGGTGACGACGATGGGCGCGCATCCGTTCTCGACCGGCGCCGACCAGTGCCTGGTGCATAATGGCTCGCTGTCCAACCACAACAATGTCCGCCGCGAACTGATCCGTGAAGGCATGACGTTCGAGACCGAGAACGACACCGAGGTCGCTGCCGCCTATCTCTCCTCGCAGATGGCGCATGGCAAGAATCTGGGCGAGGCGCTGGAAGGCACGCTGAGCGATCTCGACGGCTTTTTCACCTTCGTCGTCGGCACCAAGAACGGCTTCGGCGTGGTGCGCGACCCCATCGCCTGCAAGCCCGCCGTGATGGCCGAAACCGACCAGTATGTCGCCTTCGGCTCGGAATATCGTGCGCTCACCAAACTGCCCGGCATAGACAATGCGAAGGTCTGGGAACCCGAGCCCGCAACCGTCTATTTCTGGGAGCATTGAACCAATGCCGGCAATCAACCTCTCCAAGGCGGTTCGCGAGCCGGGCCATGCGTCACGGGTCTTCGACCTGGCCGAAATGTCGCTGCGCGAGCTCAACCAGGCGCTGCACGATCTGGCGCCCGGTTCGAACGAGACTGCCTGGGAGGTGCTCCACCCGCGAGGCAGCCATTCGGTTGCCGTCGGCGTCGACCAGCCGGTCGCCATCGATGTGCGCGGCAGCGTCGGCTATTATTGCGGCGGCATGAACGACGGCGGCACCATCACCGTGCATGGCTCGGCCGGGCCCGGCGTCGGCGAAAACATGATGTCCGGCCAGATCGTCGTCAAAGGCGATGCCAGCCAGTATGCCGGCGCCACCGGCCGCGGCGGGCTGCTCGTCATCGAAGGCAACGCGTCATCGCGTTGCGGCATTTCGATGAAAGGCATCGACATCGTCGTCCATGGCAATATCGGCCACATGTCGGCCTTCATGGCGCAGTCCGGCAATCTGGTGGTGCTGGGCGATGCCGGCGATGCGCTCGGCGATTCCATCTACGAGGCGCGGCTTTTCGTGCGCGGCAAGGTCGAAAGCCTCGGCGCCGACTGCATCGCCAAGGAGATGCTGCCCGAGCATCTCGAATTGCTGCAAGGCTTACTCGACCGCGCCGGCGTGACCGGCGTCAAGGCGGCGGAGTTCAAGCGTTATGGCTCGGCTCGTACCCTCTACAATTTCAATATCGACAACGCCGACGCGTATTGAGGCTCAATGACCTATCGCAACCCGCCGACGACGCCGCGCAAATCCGCGACCTTCGACGACTACACGCTTTCCGAGATCCGTCGCGCCGCGGCGACCGGCATCTACGATATCCGCGGCGCCGGCGCCAAGCGCAAGCTGCCGCATTTCGATGACCTTCTGTTCCTCGGTGCTTCGATCTCGCGCTATCCGCTCGAAGGCTATCGCGAGCGCTGCGACACCAGCGTCGTGCTCGGCTCGCGCTATGCAAAAAAACCGATCGAATTGAAAATCCCGATCACCATTGCCGGCATGAGCTTTGGCTCGCTGTCCGGGCCGGCGAAGGAAGCGCTCGGCCGCGGCGCGACGCTGTCCGGCACCTCGACGACGACCGGCGACGGCGGCATGACCGAGGAAGAGCGCGGCCATTCGAAGACACTGGTCTACCAGTATCTGCCGTCGCGCTATGGCATGAACCCGCGCGATCTGCGCCGTGCCGACGCGATCGAGGTTGTCGTCGGCCAGGGCGCCAAGCCAGGCGGCGGCGGCATGCTGCTCGGCCAGAAGATCTCCGACCGCGTCGCCGAAATGCGCACGCTGCCGAAAGGCATCGACCAGCGCTCGGCCTCGCGCCACCCCGACTGGACCGGGCCGGACGATCTCGAGATCAAGATCCTGGAACTGCGCGAAATCACCGACTGGGAAAAGCCGATCTACGTCAAGGTCGGCGGCGCCCGGCCCTATTACGATACAGCCCTTGCGGTAAAGGCCGGCGCCGATGTCGTCGTCGTCGACGGCATGCAGGGCGGCACCGCGGCAACCCAGGAAGTGTTCATCGAGAACGTCGGCCAGCCGACGCTTGCCTGCATCAGGCCGGCGGTGCAGGCGCTGCAGGATCTCGGCATGCACCGCAAGGTGCAGCTGATCGTCTCGGGCGGCATACGCAACGGGGCCGACGTCGCCAAGGCCCTGGCGCTCGGCGTCGATGCGGTGTCGATCGGCACGGCAGCGCTTGTCGCGCTCGGCGACAATGATCCGCGCTGGGAAGCGGAATACAACGAGCTCGGCACCACCGCCGGCGCCTATGACGACTGGCATGAGGGACGCGACCCGGCCGGCATCACCACGCAGGATCCCGAGCTAATGAAACGGGTCGATCCGATTGCGGCCGGACGACGGCTGGCTAATTATCTTAAGGTGATGACACTTGAGGCTCAGACAATCGCCCGCGCCTGCGGCAAGAATAGCCTGCACAATCTCGAGCCCGAGGATCTTGTGGCCTTGACGATCGAAGCCGCAGCCATGGCCGGCGTGCCGCTGGCCGGCACCAATTGGATACCGGGCAAGAACGGCTTCTAAAACAAACCAAAGCGAGGAACTATAATGGGGAACGATCTCGCCGCCTTCGCCAAGGAAAAGGGCGTCAAATATTTCATGATATCCTACACCGACCTGTTCGGTGGGCAACGCGCCAAGCTGGTGCCGGCGCAGGCGATCGCCGACATGCAGCGGGACGGTGCCGGCTTTGCCGGCTTTGCCACCTGGCTCGACCTGACGCCGGCGCATCCCGACATGCTGGCGGTGCCAGATCCGGCCTCGGTGATCCAGTTGCCTTGGAAGCCGGAGGTCGCCTGGGTTGCCGCCAACTGCATCATGGACGACAAATCGGTCGAGCAGGCGCCGCGCAACACGCTGAAGCGGTTGATCGCCGAGGCCGCTGGCGACGGCATGCACATCAAGACCGGCGTCGAGGCCGAATTCTTCCTGATCTCGCCGGATGGCAAGACGATTTCCGACGAATACGATACGGCGTCGAAGCCCTGCTACGACCAGCAGGCGGTGATGCGCCGCTACGACGTGATCGCCGAGATCTGCGACCACATGCTGGCGCTCGGCTGGGGCGCCTACCAGAACGACCACGAGGACGCCAACGGCCAGTTCGAGATGAACTGGGCCTTCGACGATGCGCTGGCGACCGCCGACAAGCATTCCTTCTTCAAATTCATGGTGAAATCGGTCGCCGAAAAGCACGGCCTGCGCGCAACCTTCATGCCTAAACCCTTCCAGGGCCTGACCGGCAATGGCTGCCATGCGCATATCTCGGTGTGGGACAGGGACGGCAAGACCAATGTCTTTGCCGATAATGCGATGGAGCTCGGCCTGTCGGCAAAGGGCCGGAATTTCCTCGGCGGCATCATGAAACATGCTTCCGCCCTTGCCGCGATCACCAACCCGACGGTCAATTCCTACAAGCGCATCAACGCACCGCGCACCATCTCCGGCGCTACCTGGGCGCCGAACACCGTGACCTGGACCGGCAACAACCGCACCCACATGGTGCGCGTGCCTGGGCCAGGCCGGTTCGAGCTGCGCCTGCCGGACGGCGCGGCAAACCCCTATCTGCTGCAGGCCGTCATCATCGCGGCCGGCCTTGACGGTGTCCGCTCGAAGGCCGATCCCGGCCGGCGCTACGACATCGACATGTACCAGTTCGGCCATACGGTCGAGGGCGCGCCGAAGCTGCCCCTCAACCTGCTCGACGCGTTGCGCGAGTTCGACAACGACAAATCGCTCAAGGCGGCGCTGGGTGAGGAATTCTCGTCGGCGTATCTAAAGCTCAAGCAGCAGGAATGGAATTCCTATGCTTCCCACTTCACCCAGTGGGAGCGCGACCACACGCTCGACATCTGATCCGGAATTGTTGCACGCCCGGCGCGAAACAGGTTCATGAAATACTCGATCTTCTCCCTCGCCCGGGCGGCATTTTCCGGCCATAAGAACTGGCAGCGCACCTGGCGCGACGCCACCCCGAAGAGCCACTACGACGTGGTGATCATCGGCGGCGGCGGCCATGGCCTGGCGACGGCGTGGTTCCTCGCCAGCGAATACGGCATCAGAAATGTCGCCGTGCTGGAAAAAGGCTGGATCGGCTCCGGCAATGCCGGCCGCAACACCACCATCATCCGTTCCAATTACGGGCTGCCAGGCAATACAGGGTTCTACGAGCTTTCGATGAAGCTCTGGGAGCGCATGGAGCAGGACCTCAACTACAACACCATGGTCAGCCAGCGCGGCGTCATCAACCTCTACCATTCCGACGCGCAGCGCGACGCCTACGCACGGCGCGGCAACACCATGCGCATCAACGGCATCGATGCCGAACTGCTCGACCTCGCCGCGGTCAGGAAGATGATGCCGTTCCTGAACTTCGACAATGCGCGCTTTCCGGTGCAGGGCGGGCTTTTGCAGCGACGCGGCGGCACGGCAAGGCACGACGCCGTGGTCTGGGGCTATGCGCGTGCGGCGAGCGCACTCGGCATCGACATCATTCAGAATTGCGAGGTGACCGGCTTTGTTCGCGACGGCAGCGGCAAGGTGACCGGCGTCGAGACATCGCGCGGCAGGATCGGTGCCGCCAAGGTCGGCATGGCGGTCGCCGGCTCCTCGTCGCGCGTCGCGGCGATGGCCGGCATGCGGCTGCCGATCGAAAGCCATGTGCTGCAGGCCTTCGTCTCCGAGGCGATCAAGCCGCTGATCCCCAATGTCATGACCTTCGGCGCCGGCCATTTCTACGTCAGCCAGTCCGACAAGGGCGGGCTGGTCTTCGGCGGCGATATAGACGGCTACAATTCCTACGCCCAGCGCGGCAATCTGCCTGTCATGGAAGATGTCTGCGACGGCGGCATGGCGCTGATGCCGATGATCGGCCGGATACGGCTTCTGCGTCAGTGGGGCGGCATCATGGACATGTCGATGGACGGCTCGCCGATCATCGACAAGACACCGGTCGACGGGCTCTATCTCAACGCCGGCTGGTGCTATGGCGGCTTCAAGGCGACGCCCGGCTCCGGCCTGGTCTTTGCCCATCTGCTGGCGCGCGACGAGCCGCACAAGGAGGCTGCCCGCTTCCGCCTCGACCGCTTTCGGCGAGGTGCGATGATCGACGAAAAGGGCCAGGGCGCCCAACCGAACCTGCATTGAAGGCTGGCTGAAGAAGCATGCGCATTGTCTGTCCCTTCTGCGGCGAACGCGAACTCGGCGAATTCACCTATCTCGGCGACGCCAAGCCGGCGCGCCCGGCAGCCGGCGCCTCCGAAGACGAGGTGTTCGACTACGTCTATCTGCGCGACAACATCGCCGGGCCGATGAGCGAATACTGGTACCATGGCGGCGGCTGCCGGGCCTGGCTGAAGGTCGCCCGCAACACGCTTACGCATGAGATTTCCTCCGTCGAGCCGGCGGCCGGCGTTGGTGCGAAGCAGGCTGCAAGATGAATTCTGTCCAGGTCAGCGCTCATCAGGCCACAGCGACGGAAGGCGGGCGATCGTGACCTCCAGCCAGCCCTATCGTCTCGTATCAGGCGGTCTCATCGATCGCGCCGCGCCACTGGGCTTCCGCTTCGACGGCAAGAGCTTTGCCGGCTTCCAAGGCGACACGCTGGCCTCGGCGCTGATCGCCAATGGCGTCAAGCTGGTCGGCCGCTCGTTCAAATACCATCGCCCACGCGGCATCCTGACCGCTGGTTCGGAGGAGCCCAACGCGCTGGTCGAACTGCGCAGTGGAGCGCGACGCGAGCCCAACACTAGGGCGACCACGGCCGAGCTTTATGACGGTCTGGAAGCGGCCAGCCAGAACCGCTGGCCGTCGCTGCGCCATGATCTGATGGCGGTCAACCAGCTGTTGGCGCCGATCTTCGTCGCCGGCTTTTACTACAAGACGTTCATGTGGCCGGCGAAATTCTGGGAAGCGGTCTACGAGCCGGCGATCCGCCGCGCCGCTGGCCTCGGTCGCGCTGCAGGCATCGCCGATCCCGACCATTACGACAAGGCGTGGGCGCATTGCGACGTGCTGATTGCCGGGTCCGGCCCGGCCGGGCTGGCTGCGGCACTGGCGGCCGGGCGCGGCGGCGCCCGCGTCATCCTGTGCGAGGAAGATTTTGCGCTTGGCGGCCGCCTGCTTGCCGACGGCGGCATGATCGACGGCGCGCCGGCGGCCGAATGGATTACGCGCACGCTGGCCGAACTCGCCGCAGTGCCCGACGTCCGCATCATGACCCGCACGACATTGTTCGGCGTCTATGATGGCGGCACATATGGCGCCATCGAGCGGGTCAACGACCACCTGCCCTCGCCGCCCGAGCACCAGGTGCGCCAGCGGCTGTGGCGGATCGTGGCCAAGCGCTGCGTCGTCGCCGCCGGCGCCATAGAGCGGCCGATTGTCTTTGCCGGCAACGACACGCCCGGCGTGATGATGGCTTCGGCAATGCGGACCTATGTCGCGCGCTACGCGGTTACCCCTGCAAAGAGGATCGCGCTGTTCACCAATAATGAGGATGGCTGGCGCACCGTAGAGACCGCGCTTGCCGCCGGGTTGCAGGTCGCGGCGGTCATCGATGCGCGCCCGGATGTCTCCGCCGCGCATCGCGCGCTTGCCGCAAAGACCGGCTTCGCCGTGCTCAACGGCTCGGTCAGCGGGGTCGAAGGCGGCAAGGACGGGGTCCGGAAAATCGTGGTATCGCTCACTGGTGGGGCGCGCGCCGAGGTCGAGGCCGACGGGCTAGCCGTCTCGGGCGGCTGGAATCCGGCGGTCGGGCTGACCTCCTATCATCGCGGCCGGCCGAAATGGCAGGACGATATCGCAGCCTTCGTGCCGGACGGCGCGCCGCCCGGCATGGTGGCCGCCGGCGCCGCCAACGGCGCCTTCGAACTTGGCGAGTGCCTGCGCCAGGGCTTTGCCGCCGGATCCGCAGCAGCACAAAGCGCCGGCCGCGGCGGTAATGCCGGCACGCCGCCGGTCGCCGACGAAGAAGCCTTTTCGCTGACCCCGCTCTGGCACGTCGCCGGCAAGGGCAAGGCCTTTGTCGACTACCAGCACGATGTCACCGCGTCCGACATCGAACTGGCGCAGCGGGAAGGTTTTGAATCGGTCGAGCATCTCAAGCGCTACACGACGCTCGGCATGGCCACCGACCAGGGCAAGACCTCGAATGTCGCCGGCCTCGCCATCATGGCTGCGTTGTCAGGCAAGTCCATTCCCGAGACCGGCACGACGATCTACCGCCCGCCCTATGTGCCGGTCGCCATCGGCGCCTTCGCCGGCCATCATCGCGACGAAAACTTCCACGCGACACGACTGACGCCGTCGCATCACTGGGCAGCCGAACAGGGCGCGGTGTTCGTCGACACCGGCCTGTGGAAGCGGGCGCAATGGTATCCGCGCGCCGGCGAAAAGGACTGGCTGGAATCGGTGACGCGCGAGGTCAAGGCGGTGCGCTCAGGCGTTGGCTTCTGCGACGTCTCGACGCTCGGCAAGATCGACGTGCACGGCCCGGATGCCGGCGCTTTCCTCGACCGCGTCTACATCAACACTTTCTCCAATCTTGCCGTCGGAAAAGCCCGCTACGGGCTGATGCTGCGCGAGGACGGCATCGTCTATGACGACGGCACGACGTCGCGGCTCGCCGAGGACCATTATTTCCTGACCACCACCACCGCCAAGGCCGGGCTGGTGATGCAGCATCTCGAATTCTGCCGGCAGGTGCTATTCCCGGAATTCGACGTGCAGTTGACCTCGGTCTCCGACCAGTGGGCGCAATTCTCGATCGCCGGGCCGAGCGCGCGGGAGTTGCTGAAACAGGTCGTTGATGAATCCGAGGATTTGTCGAACGAAGGTTTCCCGTTCATGGGGGCGCGCGAAGTCGCGTTGCGCGGTGGCATCAGAGCGCGGCTGTTCCGCATCTCCTTCTCCGGCGAAATGGCGTTCGAGATTTCGGTTCCCGCCCGCTATGGCGACGCGCTGGTGCGCAATTTGATGCTGGCCGGCAAGCCATTCGGGGTTACGCCCTACGGCACCGAGGCGCTCGGCGTCATGCGCATCGAAAAGGGCCATGTCGCCGGACCGGAGTTGAACGGCACGACGACCGCCGCCGACCTCGGCCTCGGCAAGATGATGTCGACCAAGAAAGACTTCATCGGCCGCGTCATGGCCGGGCGCGAGGCGCTGGTCGCGCCGGACCGCCAGGTCGTCGTCGGCATCAAGCCGGTCGACAAGACGCGCCGCCTGCGTTCCGGCGCGCATATTATCCCGAAGGGCGAGACGCCCGGTCCCGACAATGACCAGGGCTATGTCACCTCGGTCTGCTTTTCGCCGATGCTCGACCAGTGGATCGGGCTTGGGCTGGTCGAGCGCGGCCGCGAGCGCATCGGCGAGATCGTCCATGCGCACGATCCGCTGCGTGGCGAAGATTACGATGTCGAGCTCTGCAGTCCTGTCTTCTACGATCCGGATGGAGGGCGCCAGCGTGGCTGAGTTTTCCTGGATTGCCCGCAGTCCGCTGGAGAAAGCGCTTGTTGTCGGCGGCTACGGCGCGCGCGGCACGGCGGCCGGCGTATCGCTCACCGAGATCCGCAATTTCGACCTGATCCAGGTGATGGCGCGGCGCGGCAAGGCGGCAGAACTGGCGAAGGCTGCCGAAACCCGCTTCGGCGTTGCCGCCCCGAATGCGCCCAACACGGTCCGAGTTCCCGACGCCACGCTGATCTGGTCGGGACCGGATCAGTTCCTCGTCTTGTCGAAGGGCGGCATTCACGCGATGGAGAAGCTGAGCCAGGCGTTCTCGCAGTCCGCCTCGCTTTCCGATCAGTCGCATGAGCGCGCCTTGATCAGCGTCTCGGGAGCCAAGGCGCGCTCGATGTTGGCGAAATTGTTGTCACTAGACCTGCACCCGGCGGCGTTCCCGGCCGGCACCGCTGCGGCGACCGCGGTCGATCACACCAGTATCAATCTCTGGCGTGGCAATGACCGGCCGGATGGGCAGGCGGTGTTCAATCTTCTGGTGTTCGCGACATTCGCGGAAAGCCTGTGGCACACGATGCTCGACGCTGCCGCCGAGCATGGCGTCGAGATCAGCCACAGCGAGGGGTTGGCATAGCCTTGGCGCGCCTTCCTTTTCCCCTTGTGGGAGAAGGTGGATCGGCGCGCAGCGCCGAGACGGATGAGGGGCGTTCCAGCGGAGTGAGAGGCTGGCGTTCCCTGGAACACCCCTCATCCGTCGCCTTCGGCGACACCTTCTCCCACAAGGGGAGAAGGAAGAGGCGCGCGCTCCACCTTCACCTTGCCAACTCCGGCTCTTCTGCCCTATTCTTCCCGCTAAAACAATTTCACACACAGGCAAACTTGTTTCTCGAAACCAGGGTTGAGATGAGCCAGTCGCCCTACCCCGCCGTCGTCGCCGGACCGCCGCGGCCGAGCCTGATCCTGCGGCCAGGCCAGATCGCGCTGCCGGCCGGGATGGAGCGCTACACCGTCCACGGCAACGGCGCGGTGCTAATCGAGGTCGAGGCCGGCGATACGATCAGCGTGCGCAATGTCGAGGGCGGGCAGGCTTGCGAGCTGCTGGCATGGGACAGCAGCGGCGCGACCGATCCCGGCATTCTCGGAGAGCAATCGAACAGCAATGCCGCCGGCATCAAGGCGATGCTGGCCGAGGGCGACGATAGCCTCGCTTCCTTGCGCCGAGGCCTCGAGCGGCGCGAGGTGCAGCTCGATCAGGCAAAGGGGGTTCGCGTTTTCGGCGGCGCCACCCCTGCCGGTACCGAACAGGCTTTTACGGTCGCCCGCGACGGTTCGATGCTGATTGCCGCGCCCGGCGGGCCGATGCTGGTCGACGGCCACGATACCGCGACGCCGCTTAGCGTCATCGTCCGGCGCGCCACCATCCGCCCGGCGGCGAAATCCAGGCTTGCCGACCCGCTGGCCGATCCCGTGCTCGACCTGCGCGTCCATTCGGCGACGGCGGAGGCCTACTTCGTCAAGGCGGGCGACTATCTGCAGATCATCGATGTCGACGGGCGCCAATGCACGGATTTCCAGTGCTTTTCGGCGCGCAAGCTGGACAAGGGCCGCGATCATCCGCTCGACGTGACGACGACGCGCACGCTGATGGGTTCGAGCTATCCGATGCCCGGCCTGCATTCGAAATACTACGACCAGGACATGGAGCCGCTGGTCGAGGTGGTGCAGGACACTTGCGGCCGGCACGATGCGTTCGCGCTCGCCTGCGCCGCCAAATATTACGACGACATCGGCTATCCCGGCCATCCCAACTGCTCGGAGAATTTCAACCGCGCGCTGGCCGACAAGGGCGTCACGCCCCGCGCCGGCTGGATGGCGATCAACTTCTTCTTCAACACGGCGATCGACGCGCATGGCGTCGTGGTTTCGGACGAGCCGTGGTCGCGGCCGGGCGACTATGTGCTACTCAGGGCGCTCACGGACATCGTCTGCGTCTCGTCGGCCTGCCCCGACGACACCACGCCGGCCAATGGCTGGAACCTGACCGACATCCATGTGCGAACCTATTCCGGCCAGCACAAATTCTCGCGAGCGATCGCCAGACGCATGACGCCCGATTCGGAACCGAAAATGACCCGCGAGACCGCCTTTTATTCGAGCTTTGCCAAGCACACCCGCAACTTCGTCGAGTACAAGGGTTATTGGCTGGCCAATTCCTTCGCCAGGCAAGGCCCGATCGACGAATACTGGGCCTGCCGGCAGGACGCCGTGATCATGGACCTGTCGCCGCTGCGCAAGTTCGAGGTCACCGGGCCGGATTCCGAAGCGCTGCTGCAATATACCCTGACCCGCGACATCAAGAAGCTTGGCGTCGGTCAGGTGGTCTACTCCGCCATGTGCTACGAGCACGGCGGCATGATCGACGACGGCACGCTGCTTCGGCTTGGCAAGGATAATTTCCGCTGGGTTGGCGGCGACGATCTATCCGGCGAATGGCTGCGGGAAACAGCGCAAAAACTCGGCCTCACCGTGCTGGTGCGCTCGTCGACCGACCAGATGCACAATGTCGCCGTGCAGGGACCGAAAAGCCGCGACATTCTGCGGCAGATCGTCTGGACCTCGCCGCTGCAGCCGTCGATCGACGAGCTTGAATGGTTCCGTTTCGCGGTCGCCCGCATCGGCGGCGGCAATGGCATTCCCGTCATTGTCTCGCGCACCGGCTACACCGGCGAGCTCGGCTACGAGATCTGGTGCCACCCGCGCGACGCCGACAAGGTCTTCGACGCGATCTGGCAGGCCGGCCAGCCGCACGGCCTGAAGCCGATGGGGCTGCAGGCGCTCGATATGGTGCGCATCGAGGCCGGGCTGATCTTTGCCGGTTACGAATTTTCCGACCAGACAGATCCGTTCGAGGCCGGCATCGGCTTCACCGTACCGCTGAAGACCAAGAGCGACGATTTCATCGGCCGCGAGGCGCTGATCCGGCGCAAGGAAAATCCGCAGAGGAAGCTGGTCGGCCTCGACATCGACGCCAATGTCGCCGTCGGCCACGGCGATTGCGTGCATGTCGGCCGCGCCCAGATCGGCGTGGTCACCTCCGGCATGCGCTCGCCGCTGCTAAGCAAGACCATCGCGCTGGCCAGGCTCGACGTCGCGCATTCGGCGGTCGGCACCGAGGTCGAGATCGGCAAGCTCGACGGCCACAGCAAGCGGCTGCCGGCGCGCGTCGTCGCCTTTGCCCATTATGACCCGCAAAAGACCAGGCCGCGCTCCTGATCGATGCTGTCTGGTTCTTCCCTTCTCCCGTTGCTGTCGTGGGAGAAGGAAGACCGCACCCGTTGGCAGCGCCAACGAAGCTCGACTGTTCCACAAACGCAATGTGCACAGCGTCACAAAGCGCTTGACGTGAAAGCGCGTTGGGTCAATCTTCACTGCTAAGAAAAAAATACTACTGAGCGGAAAACGCCTGGGGCCGTTCAACGTGAGCGTCGATGACGCCTCGCGAGACTGTGGCTGTTGCCGATGGGAACATCAAAAATGGGGAATCCACGTAAATGAGCACGATAGTCACCACCTTGGTGCCGCCTGCCGAAGGGCAGCTGCACCGGAACATCGATTGGCGCGGCGCCTTCTGGGTCGCGAGCGGCGTTCCGGCCCTTGTCCTGTTTTCGATCGGCGGCATCGCCGGCACTACCGGAACGCTGGCCTTCCTGATCTGGACCGTATCCATGGTCATGGGCTTCCTGCAGTCCTTCACCTATGCGGAAATCGCCGGGCTGTTCCCGAATAAATCCGGCGGCGCCTCGATCTATGGCGCCACCGCATGGCTGCGCTATTCGAAATTCATCGCGCCGCTTTCGGTGTGGTGCAACTGGTTCGCCTGGTCGCCGGTGCTGTCGCTCGGCTGCTCGATCGCCGCAGCCTACATCCTCAACGCACTGGCGCCGGTGCCGCTGTTCACCGACACTTCGCCGGAAGTCGCCGCCTATATTGCGGCCCATGCCGGAACCAGCGCCGCTGACGCCATCACCGCGGTCACCGCGGCGGCGACGCCGGCGATCCGCAGCTGGACGCTCTACGGTCACACGCTTGGTCCGGTTTCCTTTACTTTCAACGCCACCTTTTTCATCGGCGCGGTACTGATGCTGATCATCTTCTCGATCCAGCACCGCGGCATCCTGGGCACGGCCAACGTGCAGAAATATATCGGCCTGCTGGTCATCATCCCGATGCTGATCGTCGGCGTGGTGCCGATCGTCACCGGCCAGATCGATTGGGCAAATTTCTCGCCGCTGGTGCCGCTCGCGGCAGCCTATGCGCCGGAGCCCGGCGCATGGAACATCGCCGGCTGGACGCTGGTGCTCGGCGGCATGTTCATCGCGGCATGGTCGACCTACGGTTTCGAGACCGCGGTCTGCTACACCTCCGAATTCAAGAACCCCGGCACCGATACCTTCAAGGCGATCTTCTACTCCGGCCTGTTGTGCATGCTGCTGTTCATCCTGGTGCCATTCACCTTTCAGGGCGTGCTCGGCTTGAACGGCATGCTGGCGACGCCGATCGTCGACGGCTCCGGCGTTGCCGATGCGCTGGCCGGCATGGTCGGCGGCGGACAGCTGATCCACAGCCTGCTGGTCATGCTGATGATCCTGGCGCTGGTGCTCTGCATCATGACGGCGATGGCCGGCTCTTCGCGCACGCTCTACCAAGGTTCGGTCGACGGCTGGCTGCCGCGCTACCTCAGCCATGTCAACGAGCATGGCGCACCGACGCGGGCGATGTGGACCGACCTGGTCTTCAACCTGATCGTGCTGGCCATCGCCTCGGCCGACGCGACAAGCTTCTTCTTCATCCTCGCGGTGTCGAATTGCGGCTATATCATCTTCAACTTCCTCAATCTCAATGCCGGCTGGATCCACCGCATCGACAATGGCCACATCGCGCGGCCCTGGAAGGCGCCGAGCTGGCTGCTCGGCCTCGGCGCGATCTTTGCCTACGTCAACGCTGTTTTCATGGGCGCCGGAGCCAAGGTCTGGAACCCGATGGCATTGTGGGCAGGGCTGATCACGGCAGCCTTGATCATCCCGGTGTTCTGCTTCCGGCATTACATCCAGGACAAGGGCAAGTTCCCCGACCACATGCTGGCCGATCTCGGCATGAGCTCGTCCGACCTTACAGTGCGAAAGGCGGGGTTGCTGCCCTATCTGACGCTGGTCGCCGGCGCCGCGGTGATGCTGCTCGCCAACTGGCTGTTCGTCATCTGAGGCTTGCCTTGAGGGATCGGGTGCGCGATGCGCCCGATCCCCTGCCGGAACATCGAGACGCCCGGCACGTCGATTATTTGAGGCATAGCCCTATTTTGTTCTTGCTTTGTGCCCGCAGCTATGCTACTAAATTGAGTATGGTGCCAATTGGCTCCAAAAACCCGCCTCCCGAGGCGGGTTTTTCGTTTCTGACCCTGTTGGCGCCAGGCTCAATCGATCTTGATGAACACGCCCTTGGTGTTGAGATATTCGTCGAGGTGTTCGGCGCCACCCTCGCGGCCGTAGCCGCTCATCTTGTAGCCGCCGAAGGGCACGGCCGGATCGATGGCGTGATAGGTGTTGACCCAGACCGAGCCGGCGCGGATCTTGCGCGACAGCTGGTGGGCGGTAGCGAGATTTTGGGTGAAGACCCCTGCAGCCAGGCCGTAAGGCGTGTTGTTGGCCCGCTCGACCGCCTCGTCCAGAGCATCGAACGGCAAGGCTGAAATCACCGGCCCGAAGATCTCCTCACGGGCGATCTTCATGTCGTCCGAGACGCCGGCAAAGACGGTCGGCGCGACGAAATTGCCGGTGGCAAGCGCGCCTTCCACAAGCCGGGTGCCTCCGGTGACGAGTTTCGCCCCTTCCGCAGTGCCGGCCTCAAGGTAACCGGTGACCCGTTGCAACTGCTTTTCGGAGACGAGCGGGCCGATCTCGGTCGCCGGGTCGATGCCGTCGCCGACCCTGAGAACCTTGGCATATGCCGCCAGCCGCTCGACGAACTCGTCATGGACGGCGCGTTCGACAAACAGGCGCGAGCCGGCAATGCAGATCTGGCCGGAATTGGCGAACACCGACATCGCCGCCACCGGTACCGCCTTGTCGAGATCGGCATCGGTGCAGACGATGACCGGCGACTTGCCGCCGAGTTCCAGCGAGACGCGCTTGAGGTTGCCAGCCGAGGCCCGCACGATCGACTGGCCGGTTGCCGTCGAGCCGGTGAAGACGATCTTGTCGACGCCGGTGTGCTCGGCGAGTGCCGCGCCTGCCTCGGCGCCGGTGCCGGTGACGATGTTGACGACGCCTTCCGGGACGCCGGCTTCGTTCATGATGTCGGCGATCAAAAGCGGCGTCAGAGGCGCCTCTTCCGATGGTTTCAGCACGATGGTGCAGCCGGTCGCCAGCGCCGGGCCGATCTTCCAGATCGACGCCGCCGTTGGCGCGTTCCAGGGAATGATGGCGCCGACGACGCCGACCGGCTCCTTGCGGGTGAAAGAGACGATTTCGCCGGGCAGCGAGTTGTCGATGGTCTCGCCGTGCAGCGCCGTCGCCATGCCGGCATAGTAGCGCAGCATGCCGATGACGCGGTTGCGGTTGGCGCGGGTGCGTATGATCGGCATGCCCATGTCGGTGGTGTCGGAGCGGCTGATCTCTTCCCAGTGCTTTTCGAAGAGGTCGGCGATCCTCAGCAGCAGCACCTGCCGCTCATAAGGCTTGAACCGGCTCCATGGCCCCTCGAACGCCTTGCGGGCGGCAGTCACCGCGACGTCGATGTCCTGGCGGTCGGCGCGCGGCACTGTGGCGATGACCGCGCCGGTGGCGGGGTTGCGGCTCTCCATGGTCCGACCGGAGCGGGCATCAACCCAGCCACCGCCGATGAACATCCGGCGATGGCGCCCGTCGATCGGCAGCCGCAGCGCCGCCGCTGTCTGAGGCATGGTCATAACGTCCTCCTCCGGCGCCTACGCCTGGTGGGCGGATTAAACCGCCGGAGGTCACATTTGCCAACAGCGCTATTCGGCCGCCAGGGCCAGTTGCGGCCTTTCGTTCTTTTCTTCCGTCTCGGCCGGCTGCTCCACCACCTTCTTGGGCTCCCTGCCGAAGAACAGCGCATAGGCTGCCGGCAGGACAAGGATGGTCAGCACCGTGGCGACGAGAATGCCGCCCATCATGGCGTAGGCGAGCGGCCCCCAGAAGACGCCGCGCGAGATCGGGATCAGCGCCAGCACCGCCGTCAGCGCCGTCAGCACGATCGGCCGGAACCGGCGCACCGCCGAGCCGATGATGGCCTCGGAACGCTCCACGCCGGCGGCGATGTCCTGGTCGATCTGATCGACCAGGATGATCGAGTTGCGCATGATGATGCCGAGCAGGGCGATGACACCGAGGATGGCGACGAAGCCGAACGGCGCGCCGCTGATCAAAAGTGCCGCGGCCGCGCCGATAATGCCGAGCGGACCGGTCGCCAGCACCAGCATCGCCTTGCCGAAATGCTGCAGCTGGATCATCAGCAGCACGACGATGACGGCCAGCATGATCGGCGCTTTCGCCGCAATCGAGGCCTGGCTTTCGGCCGCATCCTCGGCGCCGCCCTGGATCTCGATCTTGTAGCCGGGGGCGAGGCTGGCGCGCAGGCCCTGCATCTCGCTGTACATTT
Source organism: Mesorhizobium sp. M0195 (assembly GCF_040322115.1). Taxonomy (NCBI): domain Bacteria; kingdom Pseudomonadati; phylum Pseudomonadota; class Alphaproteobacteria; order Hyphomicrobiales; family Phyllobacteriaceae; genus Mesorhizobium; species Mesorhizobium sp. M0195. The sequence continues at coordinate 438,085 of NZ_JAMYSV010000002.1, forward strand.
TCATGGCGACATCGTTCGGCTGCACGCCATCCGGAAGCGTGGCGCGTACACTGATGGTCGGCAAGCGGTCGCGCCGCCATTCGACGCCTTGCTCCAGCACCGGGACGATCTTGGCGACCTGCGACAGCGGCACGGAGCCACCGAAATCGGTCGGTATATAGACGGAGTCGACCGCCGACAGCAGGTGACGGCTTGCCTCCGGCTCACGGGCGACGATCGAAACCGTCTCCTCGCCGTCGCGGAAGTCATCGAGCGGCGCTCCCGACATGGTCGCCTGCAGCATCTGGCGGATGCGCTGCGAGGTGACGCCGAGCGCACGGGCACGATCCTGGTCGATCACCAGCTTCATCGCCGGCACCGGCTCCAGCCAGTCGTCGTGGATGGCGCCGAGCAGCGGATTTGCCTGGAACTTCGCCTTTACCTCGTCGGCAATGCGTCGCACCTCCTGGCGATCGGGACCCATGACGCGCATCTGCACCGGCCAGCCGGTCGGCGGACCGAGGAACAGGCGATCAACCTTGGCGCGGATCGATGGGAAATCCTCAGCCAGGATGGTGCGCAGCTTGACGATCAGCCGCTCGCGGGCCGGTTCGTCATTGGCCATCACCAGAAGCTGGGCGAAGTTCGGGTTGCGAAGCTGCTGGTCGAGCGGCAGGAAGAAGCGCGGCGCGCCTTCGCCGATATAGGTGGCTATGAAGCGCTTGTCCTTGTCGTCCATCATCCTGGCTTCGAGCGCCTTGGCCTGGGTCTCGACTTCCTTGATGCTGGTGCCTTCCGGCAGCCAGAGATCGACGAGGATTTCCGGACGCGACGATTGCGGGAAGAAATTCTGCGGAATGAACTGGAACGCCCACAGGCTGGTGGCAAACGTCATCAGCGTCATCACCAGGACGATGATGCGATGGCGCACCGCCCATGCCACGGTCGAGCGAAGACGGCGGTAGAAGCGCGTGTCGAAGACATCGTGATGGTTGCCGGCGTGCTTGCGCTGCTTCAGGATCATGTGGCCGAGCCACGGCGTGAAATAGACCGCCGCAAACCAGGACACGACCAGCGCGATGCCGACGACGTAAAACAGGGTGCGCACATATTCGCCGGCGGTCGAGGCAGCGAACCCGACGGGAATGAAGCCGGCCGTGGTGATCAGCGTGCCGGTCAGCATCGGGAAAGCGGTCGAGGAGTAGGCGAAGCTCGCCGCCTCGACCTTGACCAAGCCTTCCTCGAGCTTTCGCTCCATCATTTCGACGACGATCATCGCGTCGTCGACCAAGAGGCCAAGGGCGATGATCAGCGCACCGAGCGAAATGCGCTGCAGGTCGATGCCGAGCTCGTACATAATGGCAAACGTAGCCGCCAGGACCAGCGGAATGACGATCGCGATTACCAGGCCCGAACGCCAGCCGATCGACAGGAACGAAACGAAAAGCACGATCAGGAGCGCTTCGCCGAGCGCTTCCATGAATTCGCTCACCGCCTCTTTCACCACGTGCGGCTGGTCGGAAATCTGATCGACCGCAACGCCATAGGGCAGCGCCTCTTCGAAGCGCTTGTAGGTTGCTTCGACGTCCTTGCCGACGTCGGTGACGTTGAAGCCCTTGGCCATGACGACGCCGAGCTGGACGCTGTCGTGACCGTTGAAACGGTATTTGCGCTGGTACGGATCCTCGAGGCCCGAGGTCACGGTGGCGATGTCGCCAAGGCGCGTCACCTGGTTGCCGGCGCGCAGGCGAAGCTCGCGGATGTCGGCCGCCCTGGTGACATCGCCCTCGACCGAAATGCGCACCGAACGCTGGCCGGTGTCGACCGAACCTGCCGGGTCGACATTGTTCTGGCCTCGGATCGCATTCTGCAGGTCGGTCAGCGTCAGGCCGCGTTCGGCAAGCGCCTTGGACGAAACGTCGATGTAGAGTTTTTCCGGCTGGTCGCCGATGATCACGGCCTTCTCGACACCGGGCGTCGTCAGCAACATGTCACGCGCCTGGATGGCGAATTTCTTCAGCTCGGGATAGCTGTAGCCGTCGCCGCTGATCGAATGCAGGGTGATGAAAGTATCGCCGAATTCGTCATTGAAGTAGGGCCCGAGCAGCCCCTGCGGCAGCTCATTGGCGATATCGCCGACCTTCTTGCGCACCTGATAGAAAGCATCGGCGACCTGCGCCGGATTGGTGTCGCCCTTGACCTGCAAGGTGATGATGGCGCTGCCGGCGCGGGTGTAGGAGCGGACAAAATCGAGGTGTGGGGTTTCCTGCAGCTTGCGCTCGATCTTGTTGACGACCTGGTCCTCCATCTCCTTGATCGAGGAGCCTGGCCAGATCGCCTGGACAACCATGACGCGGAAGGTGAAATCGGGGTCTTCCTTCTGGCCCATGCGCATCAGGCCGAGCGCACCGGCGACGATGATCAGCCCGAACAGGAAGCGGGCAATGCTCGGATGGCCGATTGCCCAGCGCGAAAGATTGAAAGACCGCTTTTCATTGGTGTCGGTAGTCATCGGCGTCAGTCCGTTTCAATTTGATCAACAGAGCACGCGCTTTCACATGCCCAAGGAACTTCCGATGTGGGCTTCCGGACGGCGAGGCCTTGCCGAGTTGAGAGATCTACATCGCGGTGGGACGCGAGGATCGACGTGGGGGTTACATCGACCTGAGATCTCGACAATCGGGCGCCTGCCGCCCGGAAACCGTGAATTGCCTGGCCGTCAGCGCAAGCGCCTTGCAGCGTCATCGGCCGACGCCGACTGTTGCGCTGCATCACCGGTCAGCTTGACTTTCAGATTCTCGGTCATGAACTGCGTGCCGGCGGCGACGACCACGTCACCCGGCTTCAGCCCGTCGGCGACGCTGACGCCGTCGGGGGTGAAGGCGGCGACCTTGACCGGATGCGCATGGACGGTCCCGCCATTGCGGTCGACGGTCCAGACGATCGATTGGCTGTCCTTTTGCGCCAACGCGGCCAGCGGGATCGACACCAGTTGCTGCCGGTTGTCCGCCGCGGCTTCGATGGAGGCGGTCATGCCTAGCAGCACGCGAGGATCGTTGGGCAGGCTGATGCGAACGGCAAAGGTGCGCGACTGCGGATCGGCGCTGCCGGCGACTTCGCGGACCTTGCCGTAGAGCGTCAGCGCCTCGTCGGACCAGAAGCCAGCCTTGACGGTCTTGCCCGGCTTGAATTCGGCGATATCGGTTTCCGGAACAGCGATCAGGACTTCCTTCTCGCCGTCGATGGCAACGGTCACCACCGGCGTGCCGGAGCCGACCACCTGGCCGACATCGGCGGCAACGGCGGTGATGATGCCGTTCTTGTCCGCCTTGAGATCGGTATAGCGGACCTGGTTCTGGGCCTGGGCAAGCTGCGAGCGGGCGGAGTCTCGCGTGGCGACCGCCTGATTATAGGCGAGCGTCGCCTGCTCGAGCTGCGACTTCGGCGCGAAATTCTTGGCGTAGAGCTGTTCGGCGCGCTTGCGCGTAAGCTCGACTGTCTCGACCTGACGGTCGGCAGCATCGAGGCTGGCCTGAGCGCTTCTCACCGAAAGCTCGTAGTCGGTGGGATCGATGCGGGCGAGAACGTCGCCCGGCTTGACGCGGTCACCGATGTCGACAAGGCGCTCGGTGATCTTGCCGTTGATGCGAAAGCCGAGATTCATCTCGGTGCGGGCACGCACCGATCCGGAATAGGAAAGCTGACGGGTATCACTCGCCTTGGCGATCTCGACCACCTTGACCGGGCGGATGATCTCGGTGACCTCGGCTTTCTCCTGCGAGCAGCCGGCGAGGCCGAGGGCGGCAACGACAATCAATGCCAGGCCGGCGGCCGGTCGCCCGTTGGTGATGGACTTGGACAGAGACACTTTTCGTACTCCCGAACTGTGGAGATGAATTCTCGGCATCGCCGCCCGACGGGCGGCAACGGTCATTTCTTCAAGGCTCTGATGGCAAAGTCGGCAAGCTCGTCCGGCGTTGCCCGGTTCTTCTTGGCGAGGCACTGGGCCACCATCTGCGGATGACAGAGGCTGATAATGGCAGCGCCGAAACACCGGGAAGCGATCACCGGATCCTGATCGACGAACTCGCCGGTAGCGATGCCCTCGCGGATCACTTCCGCGACCAGTTCATGGATGCTGTCGATGTGCTTTTCGATGACGTGCCAGTCGCGCTCGATGGCGACGATGACCATCTCGTGGACCTTCTCCTGGTCGATCATGGTCTCGAGCGTCCACTGATAGTGCGTACGCACGTAGCGGCGGAGCTTTTCGCTGGCGGTGCTGGGGCTATGGCAGGCTTCGTAGGTCAACCGGTAGCAGGTCTCGAGCATACGGCCGCAAACCGCCTGGTGGATTTCCACCTTGGAGGCGAAGAAGCGATAGATGTTGGCGGTCGACATGCCGAGTTCGCGCGCTATGTCGGCGACGTTGGTCTTGCCGTAGCCGTAGTGGCGGAACAATCGCTCCGCGCAATCCAGGATGCGCGTGACATTTTCCTGGCGGGCGGAATCGGCGGTGGCGTCTAGGGTTTCAAGCATCTCGTTGGCCAAAATTTACGACTGACGAATTTAGAATTTCGTCACTCGTAAATTGAAAACCGTCACCTGTCAAGGCACGATTTTGGGCGCTGACGACAGAGGGTGACATCTCTGGACGGAGTTGGCCCATGAAGCGCATGTGGTTCACGCCGGGTGCGCCTGCAACGCCGCCCCGTGTTTTTTGACGCAAAGGAATTTGAAATGATGCTTTCCGAAAAACGGTTCCGTTTCGGATCGGGCGTTAAGGCTGCTTTGTCATCTCCCGCAGCCGGAACTTCTGGATCTTGCCTGTCGAAGTCTTCGGGATCTCCGCGAAGATCACCGCTTTCGGCACTTTGAAGCGGGCGAGCAGCGCGCGGCAGTGCTCGATGATTTCGGCCTCAGTCGCCGCCTTGCCCGGCTTCAGCTCGACATAGGCGACGGGCACCTCGCCCCATTTGTCGTCGGATCGGGCGACAACGCCGCAGGAAGCCACGGCGGGATGCTTGTAGAGCGCCTCCTCGACCTCGATCGAGGAGATGTTTTCGCCGCCGGAGATGATGATGTCCTTGGAACGGTCCTTGAGCTGGATGTAGCCATCCGGATGCATCACGCCGAGGTCGCCCGAATGGAACCAGCCGCCGGCAAAAGCCTCGTCGCTCGCTCTGCGGTTCTTCAGATAGCCCTTCATGACGATATTGCCGCGGAACATCACCTCGCCGATCGTCTCGCCGTCGGCCGGCGTTTCTTGCATCGTCTGCGGGTCCATCACGGTCAGGCCTTCGAGCGCGGCATAGCGTACGCCCTGCCTGGCCTTCTTCGCTGCCCTCGCCCCCTTCTCCAGCCGGTCCCACTCGCCATGCCATTCGTTGACGACGGCCGGGCCGTAGGTCTCGGTCAGGCCGTAGAGATGGGTGACGGCAAAGCCCGCATCGGCCATGCCCGACAGCACCGCCTCAGGCGGTGGCGCCGCGGCGGTGTTGAAGGTGACGGTCTGCGGAAACTGCCGCTTGTCCTCGTCGCTGGCGTTGATCAGCACCGACATCACCACCGGCGCGCCACACAGATGGGTAACGCCGTGATCGGCGATGGCGTCGTAGATCGGCTTCGGCCGCACCCAGCGCAGGCAGACATGGGTGCCAGCCTGGACGGCAAGCGTCCAGGGAAAGCACCAGCCGTTGCAGTGGAACATCGGCAGCGTCCACAGATAGACCGGGTGCTTGCCCATGCCGGCATGGATGGTGTTGGCATAGGCCATCAGTGCCGCGCCGCGATGGTGACAGACGACGCCCTTCGGATTGCCTGTCGTGCCGGAGGTGTAGTTGAGCGAGATGGCGTCCCATTCATCGTCCGGCATCGACCAGGCGAAATCCTCGTCGCCGCCGGCGACGAACGCCTCATAGTCCAGCGTGCCGATCCGTTCCCCCTTGGGATAGGGCGCATCGGCGGCATAGTCGGGATCGTCGTAATCGATCAGCAGCGGCCTGACCTTGGCCAGCGTCAGCGCTTGCCGAACCACGCCGGCGAATTCGCGGTCGACGATCAGCACCTTGCTTTCGGCGTGATCGAGCTGGAAGGCAATGACGGCGGCGTCGAGGCGCGTGTTGAGCGAGTGCAGCACCGCCTTGGTCATCGGCACGCCGAAATGCGCTTCCAGCATCGGCGGTGTGTTGGACAGCATGACGGTAACGGTGTCGCCCTTGCCGATGCCGCGCTTAGAAAGGGCCGAGGCAAGCCTCAGCGAGCGTTTCCAGAAATCGCGATAAGTCGTGCGCCGGCGGCCATGAATGATGGCGACCTGGTCGGGAAAGGTTTTTGCCGCCCGCTCGAAATAGGTGAGCGGCGTCAGCGGCTGATGGTTGGCCGGGTTCCTGTCGAGATCCTGTTCGTAGGGATTGCCCATCCCGTCCTCCCCGATGTTCGTCCAGAACTTTAGCTACAGGTTTGCGGTCCGTCACCACCAACGATGCCGCGACAGACCGCATTTGGCACAATGACGGTCTAGATTCGACCGGCGCGAGAGCATTACCTGCCCGCGCGTAGTTTGACTTTTGTCGAGAGCCGTGAATAATGTCAGCGAGGAGATGGCATGGCGATCCGACCGGCAGAACAGCTTATCCACAAGGCCGCGTGGCTTTACTACGCACACGGCTTGCGCCAGGACCAGGTGGCCAGCCAGCTCAAGATTTCGCGCGCCTCGGTAGCCATGTATCTGCGCAAGGCGCGCGAGACCGGCATCGTCAACATCTCGACCTCGACCCAGCTTTTCACCGACGACGTGCTGGCGCGGGAGCTGGAAGACGCGCTGAAGCTCGACGCCGTCTGGATCGCGCCGGAAAACGGCTATGTCGCCGACCCGTCCACCGACATCGCGGTACTTGCGGCAAGCGTCTTCCTCGAGCTGGTCAGGAAGGGCGACCGCATCGGCGTCGCCTGGGGGCGGACCATCTACACCATCGCCGACATCATGTCCTATGCCGATCTGCAGGACGTCACCGTGGTGCAGCTCTGCGGCAATCTCGGCGCCCCCTATTCGTACCGGCCAGACCAATGCACCATGGAGATCGCCCGCCGGCTCAACGCCAAGGGACTGAATTTTTACGCGCCGCTGGTGCTGACGACGGAAGAACTGGCACGCGGCCTGCGCGCCGAGCCGGTGATCCGCGAGCAATTGTCGGGCATCGGTGACTGCAACCTGGCGCTATACTCGGTCGGCTCAGTGGATACCGACAGCCATCTGGTCAAATGCGGCGCGCTGACGCCAAGCGAAATGGCTGCATTGCGCAAGGCGGGTGCGGCCGGCGTCATTGCCGGGCAAATCATCGACGCCCAGGGCCAGGCGCTCGACTGCAGCTACAACCGCCGGCTGATTTCGGCGGAGCTGTCATCGCTGCGCCAGATCGAAAAGCGCCTTGTGGTGGTGCAGGAGGAGAGCAAGTTCGAACCGCTCGTCGCGGCGATCGCCGGCGGGCTCTGCACTCATCTCGTCGTCGGCGCGCGCATGGCACGACGGCTGCTCGACCATGCCGGAGCGGCAGCAGAAAAGGTCGCCTGATAGTTAATTCCAGCCGCCGGTGCATTGTCATCAAAGCGTCGCGGCATTCCTGTTCACAACAAAAAGAAATCGGACGAAGCTGACATGAAGAACCTCTGGAATGACGGCGAGGCGGAGAAGTTGGTCGCCGACTATGCAAAGAAGGGTGTGGCCCGCGACCTGGCGTTGCGCGTCTACACGACCAGGCTGCTGGGCGGCGAGCCGCGGCTCGTCCTGCATGGCGGCGGCAACACCTCGTGCAAGACCAAGGCTACCGATCTTATCGGTGACGAGTGGGACGTGCTCTGCGTCAAGGGCAGCGGCTGGGACATGGGCGTCATCGAGCCGCAGGGGCTGCCGGCGGTCAAGCTCGGCCCGCTGTTGAAGGCGCGGTCGCTGAAGAAGCTCTCCGACGAGGACATGGTCGCGCTGCAGCGGGCGAACCTCATCGATCCGTCCTCGCCAAATCCATCGGTCGAGACGCTGCTGCACGCCTTTCTGCCGCACAAATTCGTCGACCACACGCATTCGACCGCAATCCTCGCCATCGTCGACCAGGAGGACAGCGAGGCGCTGAGCCGGAAGGTGTTCGGCGAAAAGATGGGCTTCGTGCCTTACATCATGCCGGGCTTCGATCTGGCGAAGGCGGCCGCCGATGTTTTCGACGCCGATCCGACGGTCGAAGGCCTGATCCTCGACAAGCATGGCATTTTCACCTTCGGCGACGATGCCAGGCAGGCCTATGACCGGATGATCCATTATGTGAACGTCGCCGAGGATTTCATCGCCAGCCACGGCAAGCCGCGCACCGAAAAGGTGGCACTGCCGGCCAGGCTGGCGAAGCCTGCGGAGATTGCACCGATGCTGCGCGGCGCGGTGGCGGTGGCGCGCGGCGAAGGCCGTTTCGACCGCATGATCAGCGATTTCCGCACCTCGGATGCGATCGTCGACTTCATCAATTCGGCAAAAATTGCCGACTATGCCGGGCGCGGCGTGTCGACACCCGACCTGTCGATCCGCATCAAGACCGGACCGATGGCGCTGCCGGCGCCCGACGCTGACAAGGTCGGCGACTACAAATCCGTCATCCGCCAGCATGTCGAGAAATTCGCCAAGGACTATCGCGCCTATTTCGAAACCAATGATGCGCTCGACGACGTGAAGCGCACCATGCTCGACCCGATGCCGCGGCTGACGCTGGTGCCCGGCCTCGGCATGTTCGGCCACGGCCGCACACTCAAGGACGCGAAGATCGCCTCCGACGTCGGCGAAATGTGGATCGAGGCGGTGCGCGGCGCCGAAGCCGTCGGTGACTTCCGCCCGCTCTCCAAAGCCGACCTGTTCCCGCTCGAATACTGGTCGCTGGAACAGGCCAAACTCGCCTCCAACAAGCCGAAGCCGCTGACCGGCCAGGTGATGCTGGTCACCGGCGGCGCCGGCGCGATCGGTGCCGCCACGGCAAAGCTGTTCGCCGACAACGGTGCCCATGTCGTCGTCGTCGATCTCGATGCGTCAAGGGCTGCCGAGGCGGCAAAAAAAGCCGGCAACGGTTCGATCGGCATTGGCACCGACATCACCGATCCGGCGCAGATGCGCGCTGCGTTCGACAACGCGGTCGACGTCTACGGCGGCCTCGACATTCTCGTCTCGAATGCCGGTGCCGCCTGGGAGGGCCGGATCGGCGAGATCGACGACGCCACCTTGCGCAGGAGTTTCGAACTCAATTTCTTCGCACACCAGTCGGCGGCGCAAAATGCCGTGCGCATCATGCTCGAACAGGGCACCGGCGGCGTGCTGTTGTTCAATACCTCCAAGCAGGCGGTCAATCCGGGGCCGAAGTTCGGCGCTTACGGCATTCCCAAGGCGGCAACGCTGTTTTTGTCCAGGCAATATGCGCTCGACTACGGCGCGCATGGCATCCGCTCCAATGCCGTCAACGCCGACCGCATCCGTTCGGGGCTGTTGACCGATGCCATGATCGCCAGCCGCTCGGGCGCACGCGGCGTGTCGGAGAAGGAGTACATGTCCGGCAACCTGCTCGGGCAGGAAGTGACGGCCGAAGACGTCGCCCAGGCCTTTCTGCATCAAGCGCTGGCCGAGCGGACAACCGCCGATGTGACGACGGTGGACGGCGGCAACATCGCAGCGGCGTTGAGGTAGATCTAAACTCCGGGCCAACAAAAAAGAGCGGCCCGCGAGCCGCTCTTTTCCTTTGCCGATAGCGAAAGACTACTTCGCGTTCGGGTTCGGCATCCAGGCCGGCATCGCGACATCGGCATGGGCGAACTGCGGCAGCTTGGCCGAGAGGTCCTCCATGTTCTTGATGTCCTTGTCGATCAGATCCTTCTGGGTGATCAGCGTCGGCGGCACGATGACGTTGTGGCCGGGACCTTCACCGGCCAACAGCTGCGCCAGCGCACGCACCGAGACCTGGCCGACGACGGCCGGGTTGGTGGCGGCGGTTGCCGCCCAGGCGCTGTCCGGCTCGCGCATCGCGGCGATGTCCGAGGTAGAGATGTCGGCCGAATAGATCTTGATGTCCTTGTTCAACCCGGCCTCGTCGACGGCGATCTTCACGCCTTTGGCGAATTCGTCATAGGGCGCGAACATCACCTTGATGTCGGGATGAGCCGACAACACCGAGCGAGCCTGGTTGGCGACCGAATTGGCGATCGGATTGTCGAGCGTGCCGAACATGGCGACTTCGTTGATGCCCGAATATTTCTTCTTGAATTCGACCCAGGTCTCGTTGCGGCGGTCGAGTGGGGCGATGCCGGCGACATAGACATAGCCGGCCTTCCAGCTCTCGCCATTGTCTTTGACCGCCTGTTCGAGCGCCAGGCGCGCGAGGTCGCGGTCGGATTGCTCGATCTGCGGGATCTTGGGGTTTTCGACATTGACGTCGAAGGCGACGACCTTGATGCCGGCATCGACCGCGCGCTGGGCGGCGTCCTTCATCGATTCCGTCAGTCCGTGCTGGATGATGATGCCCTGGACGCCGAGCGCGATGGCTTGGTCGACCATGTCGGCCTGAAGCGCCGCGTCCTGGCGACTGTCGAGCACGCGCAGGTCGACGCCGAGCGCCTTGGCCTGCGCCTCGACACCGGACAAATACGCCTGGAAGAAGTCGCCGGTCGAGAGATAGCGGACCAGCGCTATCTTGACGCCGCCCGGCTTGTCGAACGGCGCTGGCCGATCCTGCGCCATTGCCGGCAACTGCATCAGCAATGTTGCGCCGGCAAGCCCGAGCGCTGCCTTCCCCAAAAGTCTTCTTGTGATGTTCACGTCGCTTCCTCCACTTGTTGAACCCAAAATGTAACCGGTCGAAACCTATCTCCTGCCCCTGCCGGACAGGGCGAAGGTGAAGACAAGGGCGACCACGAGAACCACGCCCTTGACGAAATCCTGCGTGTAGTAAGGCGCGTTCATCATCGTCAGGCCCTGCAGCAGCACGCCGACAAACACCGCGCCGACAGCCGTGCCGAAGGCGTTCGGCTTGGCGGCGCCGAGAACCGCGTAGCCGATGAGTGCCGCAGCCACCGCGTCGAGCAACAGATTATTACCCGAGGCGATGTCGCCACGTCCAAGCCGGGCGGCGAGCAAAATGCCGCCGATCGAGGCAAAAACCCCAGAAATAACGTAGGCCCAGATTTTGTATGCCTTGACAGGCGCGCCGGCGAGTTCGGCAGCGCGTTCGTTGCTGCCGACGGCGTACATCATGCGGCCGAAACGCGTGTATTCGAGAAAGAACCAGATCAGCACCGCCAGCACGAGCAGGACGACGACCGACACCGGGATGAGGTTCGGGATGAAGAAGTCGAAGCGATGGCGGCCAAGCGCCAGAAACGCGGCGCCGAAGCTGCCGTTGGCGACCGAGCCGTCGGGCATGGTCATGCCGGTGGCGATCGAACGGCCCTCGGTCGGTATGCGCTGCAGGCCGACAAGCAGGAACATCATGCCGAGCGTCGCCAAAAGGTCCGGCACCCGCGTATAGACGATCAGCCAGCCATTGATGAGGCCGACGACGGCGCCGATCACAAGGCAGACGACGACCGCCACGACGGCGTTCTGTTCCAGCACCACCATGACGTAGGCAGCCGCCATCATGGCGCTGGTGGCGACCGAGCCGATCGACAGGTCGAAGCCGCCGACGACCAGCGTGGCGGTGACGCCGAGCGCCAGAACGCCGGTGATGGCGACCGACTGGAAGATGAAGACGGCGCTTTGCGGCGAGACGAAACCATCGGCGGCGACGGCGAAATAGGCGATCAGCCCGAACAACAGAACGATGAAGCCGTAGCGAATAGCATGGTCGCGCAGGATCATTCAGCGCTCCCGTACGCTGGCACCGTCTTTATCCGACCCGAATTCATACCCTCTCCATTCCAATTCTCATCGTCTTCCCGCTCTCAGGCTGCGCTGTGCAACGGCCCGCCCGCCACTTCGGCCAGCAGACGCTCGAGATCGACATCGGTGTTGCGGTGCTCGCCGACGATCGTCTGCTCCGACATCACCAGGATGCGATCAGCCGTCTCCAGGGCTTCGTCCAGTTCGGTGACGAACAGCAGCGTCGCGCGGCCATGGGCGCTCGCCCGCAGCTTGGCGGCGATGTCACGCCTGGCCGAAATGTCGACGCCCTGAAAAGGCTCGTCGAGGATGAACAACCTTGCCGCCTGGGACATCCAGCGGGCGACCATCACCTTCTGCTGATTGCCGCCGGAAAGCGACGCCATCTCGTCCCTCTCGGAGCGGCAGACGATGCCCAACTCCTGGATCTGCTCGCGGGCAACAGCGCGTTCGATACCGCGTTTGAGAACACCGAGACGCGACATGCGACTGTGGAACGGCAGGCTGATGTTTTCCTGGATGTTGAAGTCGCCGACGATGCCGTTTTCGCCCCGGTCCTTGGCGACGAGAAACACGCCGGCGGCAATCGCTTCGCCGGTCGACGCCGGCGCATAGGGTTTCCCGTTCAGCACCATGGCCCCGGACAGCGGCTTGCGCAAACCGAACAGCGTCTCGGCAAGTGCGGTCTTGCCGACACCGACGAGGCCGGTGATGGCGACGACCTCGCCGTCGCCGAGGGTCAGCGAAATCGGCCTGGCGCCTTCAGCAATCCGCAATGCATCGGCAGCGAAAATTGCTTTGGCCGAATTCCTGGCGACAATCCGCTCGAGCTGGATCTTACGGCCGAGCATGGCGTTGACCGCACCTTCGTAATCCAGCGGCTTCTTGTCGAAGATACCTGAGATAACCCCATCGCGCATTGAAATGATGCGATCGGCAAGCCGTCTGATATCCGACATACGGTGCGAGATGTAGAGGATCGCCACGCCTTGCTGGCGGAGCCGGTCGAGCAATGCGAACAGCCGGTCGGCTTCGGCGCTGGACAGCGAGGAGGTCGGCTCGTCGAGGATCAGCACTTTCGGCCGGTGCGCCATGGCGCGGGCGATCGCCACCATCTGGCGGTCGGCCAGAGAGAGATCGCTGATCCGGGCCTTGAGGTCGATGGCCAGTCCCATACGGTCGGCCACCGCCTTTGCCTCGCGACGCACCCGGCCCGGATTGAACAGCGTCGGCACGCCGCTGCCGCTCAGCCTGTCGAGGGTAAGGTTGGTTGCGACGTCGAGGTCGGCGACGACACCGTCATTGATGTTCTGGTGGACGGTAACGACGCCGGCGCGGATCGCCTCGGCCGGCGTTTTCGGGTCGAAGTCCTGACCGGCAAGCGACATCGAGCCGCCGCCATGGTCGTAAACACCGCTGATGATCTTGACGAGGGTGGATTTGCCGGCGCCGTTGGCGCCCATCAACACGGTTACTTCGCCGGCATGCAATTCGAGCGAGACGCCGCCAAGCACCTCGATATGGCCAAAGGATTTCCTCAGGCCGTCGACGCGGAACACGGCATCATTGCCCATTCGTTCCTCCCTGACCGTGACGCTATGGGCTATATCGGCAATTGTCAACACGATTGACAATTGCCAGAAGGCTTCCTAGCTTGGCCCGGCCGCCATGGCTCCGCTATTATCGGAGCACATGAGCGGGAGGTGAGGATGACTGGGAAATCGCCGTTCGAAGCACTGTCGGTCGAGACACTGGCGGGCCGTCTCGGTGCCAACGAGGCCCTGTGTTCGCAGATCGGCAAGGATACGAGCCAGTGGAAGGTTCGTGAAGTCGGCGACGGCAATCTGAACCTTGTGTTCATCGTCGAAGGTGCTGAGGGTGCGGCCGTCGTCAAGCAGGCCCTGCCCTACGTCCGGCTGGTCGGCGACAGCTGGCCGCTGCCGTTAAAACGCTCCTTCTTCGAATACCATGCGCTGACGCGGCAACAGGCACGGGCGCCGGGTTCGGTGCCTGAGATCTACCACTTCGATGAAGGCCAGGCGCTGATCATCATGGAGTACCTGTCGCCGCACATTATCTTGCGGCGGGCACTGATCGAAGGCCGGCAATTGCCGAACATCGCGAAAGACATCGGCTTGTTCATGGCCCGCACGTTGTTTCGCGGCTCCGACCTGCATATGGCGACCAAGGATCGCAAGGCCGATCTGGCGCTGTTCGCCGACAATGTCGAACTCTGCGACATCACCGAGAACCTGGTTTTCTCGGATCCGTATTTCGATGCCAAGATGAACCGGCACACCAGCCCGCAGCTCGACGGCATTGTCGCCGAGCTGCGCGCCGACCGCGACCTCAAGGTCGAGGCGCAGCGCATGAAGCACATCTTCGCTGCCAATGCCGAGACGCTGCTGCATGGCGACCTGCATTCCGGCTCGATCATGGTCACCGACACCGAAACGCGGATGATCGATCCCGAATTCGCCTTCTACGGCCCGATCGCCTTCGACGTCGGCATGCTGCTCGCCAATTTCTGGATGGCGTTCTTCTCGCAGCGCGGCCATGAACAGGACGGAACCCGCGATGCCATGCGGGACTATCTGCTCGGCGTTACGGTCGAGACATGGTCGGTGTTCCGCGTCGAGTTCTCGCATCTGTGGCGGACGGAGCGTACCGGCATGCTCTACCAGAAGAGCCTGTTCGAAGATCAAGGCGACAGGCTTGGCGCCGAGCAGGCGCTCGACCACGTGCTGCAGTTGATCTGGACCGATCTGCTCGGCTTTGCCGGCGTCGAGGTTCACCGGCGCATTCTCGGCCTTGCCCATAATGCCGATTTCGAGACCATTGCCGATCCTGATCTGCGCGCCAGATGTGAGGCAAAGGCGCTGAAATTCGGCCGTCACCTCGCCGTCAACCGGCGCCAGATCCACAGCATCGACGAGGTCAACCGGTTGGCCGCGCTGATCGAACGGGAGAGCAGGATTTGAACGTCGGCGACCGCCACTACCGCACCATCTGGCCGAGTGACGACGGCCGTTCGGTGGAGATCATCGACCAGCGCTGGCTGCCGCACGAGTTCCGCATCGAAAAGATCGATACCGTCGCCGGCATCGCCACGGCAATCCGCGACATGTGGGTGCGCGGGGCGCCGCTGATCGGCGTCACCGCGGCCTATGGCGTCGCCATGCAGATGGCCGACGACCCGTCGGATGCAGCACTCGACGCCGTCTGGGCAACCTTGCACGAAACGCGCCCGACGGCGATCAATTTGCGCTGGGCGCTGAACGAAATGCAGCGCTTCCTGCTGACGCTTCCCCTGGCAGAACGTGCCGCGGCTGCGTATCGGCGTGCCGGCGAGATCGCCGACGAGGATGTCGGCCTCAACCGCGCCATCGGCGCCCATGGGCTCGAAATCATCAAGGCGATCGCGGCGCGCAAGCAGCCGGGCGAACCAGTCAACATCCTAACCCACTGCAATGCCGGCTGGCTGGCCACCGTCGACTACGGCACCGCCACCGCGCCGATCTATCTGGCGACGGAAGCCGGCATTCCAGTCCATGTCTATGTCGATGAAACGCGACCCCGCAACCAGGGTGCCCAATTGACCGCCTGGGAGATGGCCGGCCACGGCGTGCCGCATACGCTCATTGTCGACAACGCCGGCGGCCATCTGATGCAGCGTGGCCAGATCGACATGGTCGTCGTCGGCACCGACAGGACCACCGCCGACGGCGATGTGTGCAACAAGATCGGTACCTATCTCAAGGCACTGGCCGCCGCCGACAACGACGTGCCGTTCTATGTCGCGCTGCCGTCGCCGACGATCGACTGGACCGTGGGCGACGGGCTGGCCGAAATCCCGATCGAACAGCGCTCGCCCGACGAGGTCTCGCTGGTCTGGGGCAAGACCGCGTCCGGCGAGATCGCCCAGGTCCGCGTGTCGCCGGAAGCCACGCCGGCGGCCAATCCGGCCTTCGACGTGACGCCGGCGCGGCTGGTCACCGGTTTGATCACCGAACGCGGTGTCGCTACGGCCTCGCGCGAAGGCCTGAAGACGATGTTTCCCGAGCGCGGATGATCGGCTTTTCCGGGAGGGCGCTCTGGATTGCCTCATCTCACGATTTCTTGACCACGGCACGGTTAAAAACGCCCGTTGCCTGTCCCACATGGACGGCCGTATGCGTAGCGGCGGGGCGGCGCCCAACGCTCGAAGCCGGGGTTGACCACGGCCCGGCGAGTGAACAAGCGGGGTACCGCGATGTCATTCAGACCATTGCTTGGTGACGGACGGGTTCGGAGCCAGGACGAGAAGTCGGAGCCCCTGCAAACCGCGTCATGGGTCAGCTCCTCGATCGTGTTCGACAACCGGCGGTGGGCGTGCCGGGAGGCGGAGCTCCGCTGGACAGCCCCTCATCATCTGATCGTGCTGACCGAAGAAGGCGGCACGTCCCATACATCCATCCGGCACGAGGCACGATCCCTTTACGATGGAATGGACCGTCCCGGAGCCCTCACCTTCGTCCCGGCAGGCGCGGAGCGACAGGGCTTCTATCGCGATGTAAACCTCTCCTATTCAGCCCTGTGGATCGATCCCGATATCAGGCTTCCCGGATGCGAACGCCTGAGGAACCTGCCTATACTGGTAAACAAGAAAGACGCGGTCGTCGCCACGCTCCTGAGTTCGCTTCGCGACGAGATGGCACTCGGCCACAAGCCAGACACTGCCTATGTCGAGCATCTGGTCGCCCTGGTCAGCCTCCGCGTGGCCAACCTGAGCCGGGAGCAACAGCGGTTTGTACGTCACGGCTGTCTCAGCCGCCGAGCACTTGGTCGCGTTCGGGATTACATCGATGCGCATATGAATTCCGACATTTCGCTAAGCGAGCTGGCAGCCGTCGCGGGCATGGCCGTCGACAGCTTTGCGCGTCGCTTCAAGGCGACGACCGGCCTTGCACCCTATGCCTATGTGATCGAGGAACGGGTGCGGCGAGCGGAGGTGTTGCTGCGCGAAACGGGTTTGTCGATCGGTATCATTGCCTTTCGGCTTGGCTTTTCAAGCCAGAGCCACTTCACCACGACCTTCCGACGTCTCAGGGGCACGACGCCTCGTGCCTATCGGATGAATTCTTCTCCAGAATCCTGATAGTGCCGCCGGTTTCTTGAAAGAAAACCGCCGCGCGCACTCCCACCTCCAGTGTCGTTGGGTGACAGAACCCGAGAGTTGCTCGGGTCAAGTTGCCGGCTGCGCTTCATTGCGACTGGGAGATCATGCATGGCCAAAACGGACAACAGGAGCGGGCCGACGCGTCGGATGGTATTGGAAGGTGGTGTTGCGACCGGGGTGCTCCTGGCGGCCGGAATACCGGTTGACGCCGAGCCGGCCGAGACCGTCACGGCGGCTGCATCGTCCTCGCCGGTACCGACGATGACGATGTCGTTGCGGATAAACGCGAAGGATCTTGCCATCGAGCTAGACCCGCGGACGACGCTGCTCGACGCCCTGCGCAACCATCTCGGCCTCACCGGCTCGAAGAAGGGCTGCGACCACGGCCAGTGCGGCGCATGCACGGTGCTCGTCGATGGGCGCCGGATCAATGCCTGCCTGACGCTTGCCGCAATGCATGAAGGCGACGAGATCACCACGATCGAGGGCCTTGCCGAGGGTGACCGGCTGCATCCGGTCCAGGCCGCCTTCATCGCCCGCGACGGTTTCCAGTGCGGCTACTGTACGCCAGGCCAGATCTGCTCGGCGGTCGGCATGCTGGGCGAGGCGCGGGCCGGCTGGCCAAGCCATGCGAGCGCCGACGTGGCGGCGGCTTCCGTCGCTCTCACCGATGTCGAGATCCGCGAGCGGATGAGCGGCAACATCTGCCGTTGCGCCGCCTATCCGAACATTGTCGCTGCAATCCGCGACGCGGCAGAGGAGGCATGAGCAATGCAGTCCTTCACTTATGAACATGCGACGAGTGCCGAGCAGGCGGCCGCCGCGGTTGCGGCCCGGCCGGACGCCAAGTTCATCAGCGGCGGCACCAACCTGCTCGACCTGATGAAGCTCGAGATCGAGCGCCCAGCGCATCTCGTCGACATCAGCCGGCTGCCTCTTGATCGGATCGAGGAGACGGCGGAAGGCGGGCTTCGGGTCGGCGCCCAGGTCCGCAACAGCGATCTCGCCGCCGACCCGCGGGTGAGGTCGCGCTACCCGATGCTCACGCAAGCGCTGCTGGCGGGAGCGTCCGGCCAGATACGCAACAAGGCCTCGACCAGCGGCAATCTCCTGCAGCGTACGCGCTGCCCCTACTTCTATGACCGCAACATGCCCTGCAACAAGCGCCAGCCGGGTTCGGGCTGCACGGCGCTTCAAGGCTTCAATCGCATGCACGCTGTACTCGGCGCGAGCGAAGCCTGCATCACCGTCCATCCCTCCGACATGGCGGTCGCCATGTCCGGGCTCGACGCCAGGATTGAGACCCTCTCGCCCGGCGGCGAGACCCGCACGATCACAATCGCCGATTTCCATCGATTGCCCGAGGCGACGCCCCATGTGGAGACCGTGCTCGGCCACGGCGAAATGGTCGTTGCGGTTACCCTGCCGCCGCCACCACCCGGCCGGCAGCTTTACCGCAAGGTGCGCGACCGTGCTTCCTACGCCTTCGCGCTGGTGTCGGTGGCAGCAATCGTCGAGAAAAGCGGCGACCGTATCCGAAGCGCTCGGATCGCCATGGGCGGCGTGGCAGCGAAACCCTGGCGCGCGACGGAGGCGGAGCGCGCGCTGGCAGGCGCGGCGGCGTTCGACGGCGCCTTTACCGACGCGGCCGAAGCCGCGCTCGCCGGAGCCGTCGGGCATGGCGCCAATGACTTCAAGATCCCGCTGGCGAAACGGACGGTGCGGCACACGCTCGCTGCTGCCGTCGAACGTGCATGAGGTGGTGCGATGACAGAGACGACGACCCCGAGCAGCGGTTCCCAGATGCAGGCGACGAGCGGGGGATCGATATGAAACTCACGCGACGCGCCGTTGCCGCCGCGGGTGGCGGCCTTTTTGTTTCTGCCGCCGCAGCCTGGGGCGCCACATCCGACCCGGCAGCTCGTCACGTGCTCGAGGCCGCCGTTGACGCCTTCTTTGCCGGCTGGGCCTCTGGCGACTGGACGGCATTCCTTGATTCTTGCGATGAGACGATGACCTTCCAATTCCCTGTCGGCGAGCAACGAGGCCGACATGGACCGCCAGAAGGCAAGCAGGCACTCGCAGCCTGGACCGCCGCGCATCAAGCGCAGGGAAACAGGATCACGAAATCGACCGTCGATCTCAAGCTCTTCGCCGCCGACTGGGTCATCGTCTGCGATCGCGGGAGCGGGACAATCAGTGGCGCGCCCTACACTGGCCTGCATGCGATCTTCATGCGGGCCGGCTCGACAGGGAGGCTGGTCGAGTTTCGCGAGTATTTCGGCGAGATCGCCGCGTGAGCTCCGGCCGCCGCGCGACGAACATGAAGGTGCAAGGAAGAGGCGTCGTCGCGGCCTCGATGCTTCTGAACTCCCAATGAAATCTTTAGGTGACTTATGAACGACACCATACCCGGACTGCCCGGCTCCGCCATCCATTCAGGGGTGAAACCTCGTCCCGATGCCGGCGTCATCGGGCGGCCGATCGACCGCATCGACGGTCCGCTCAAAGTGACGGGCGGCGCCACATACGCTTACGAGAATGAGCTGGATGGTACAGCCTTTGGCTACATTCTCGGCGCCTCCGTCGCCAAGGGCCGCATCGCCGAGATCGACACGACCGAAGCCGAACGGGCGCCGGCAGTGTTGCTCGTCATGACGCACCGCAATGCGCCGGCCCAGCCGGATTTCGGCCCAACGGTCACGCCGACGGTGCCGGAGGTCTTCACGCGCGCCCGGCCCGCGCTCAACAGCGAGCGGGTGCGGTATTACGACGAGCCCGTCGCGCTGATCGTTGCGGAGACGTTCGAGGCGGCACGCGCTGCTGCGGGCCTCATCAAGGTGCGCTACGACGAGGAGCCGGGCGTCTACGATCTACCGGGCCATAAGGCCGACGCCTATGCACCAAAGCGGACAAATGCCGGCTTCGAGACCGACAGCGTGATCGGCGACTTCGAGAGCACCTTTGCTGTGGCTCCGGTCAAGATCGATGCCACGTACCGGACGCCTTTCGAACATCACAATCCGATGGAGCCTCATGCGACGCTTGCTGCCTGGTCAGGCAACGAGCTGACGATCCGTACATCGGCGCAGACCCTCGCGAACTTCCGGGCCGGGGTCGCCAGCACGCTTCGCATCCCGCCCGAGCGAGTGCGCATCGTGAGCCCCTTCATCGGCGGAGGCTTCGGGTCCAAGCTGATTGTCCATGCCGATACGATCCTGGCCGCGCTTGCAGCGCAGGTCCTGCGGCGCCCCGTGAAGATCGCGCTGAAGCGACAACAGATGTTCGCCAATGCCGGTCATCGTGCAGAGATGATCCAACAGGTGCGTCTCGGCGCGCGCACCGACGGGCGGCTCACCGGGATCGCGCACGATGTCTGGTCCGCAACGTCCAGCTTCGAGGAGTACTGCGAACAAACGGCAGTTTTTGCGCGCTCGCTCTATGTGGCGCCGAACCGTCTCACCCGCCATCGCCTGGTTCCGCTGGATATCAACCGCGGCGAATGGATGCGCTCGCCCGGCGAAGCGCCCGGCATGCTGGCTTTCGAATGCGCCATGGATGAGCTCGCCGACCGGCTCGGCCTGGACCCGATCGAACTCAGGGTCCGAAACGAGCCGGCACAGGATCCCGAGCGCGGCGTGCCGTTCTCCACCCGCAATCTCGTCGCCTGCATGGAGGAAGGCGCCCGCCGTTTCGGTTGGGAGCGGAGAAACCCGACACCTGGCCGCACCCGAGAGGGCCGCAAGCTCATCGGCTACGGCATGGCGGCGGCAATCCGTCCGAACTACATCGGCGCGGCGACGGCGCGGGTTGCGATCGACCGGGACGGTCGGGTGACGGCGCGGCTCGACATGACCGATATCGGGACCGGCACCTATACGATCCTGACCCAGATCGTGGCGGAGAGCCTCGGCCTGCCGATCTCGTCCATCAAAGTGGAGCTTGGCGACAGCCGCTTCCCGCGTACCGCCGGCTCCGGCGGGTCCTGGGGCGCAGCAAGCGCGGGTTCGGCGCTGCACAACGCCTGCAACGCTCTGAAGGAACGCATCCTGGAGGCGGCGCAGTCGAACGAAGCCTCGCCGTTGCGCGGCGCGAACGCCACCGAGGCAAGCTTTGCCGACGGCGAGGTCAGGGTCGGCCAGCGATCGGCGAGCCTGGCCGATCTTATCCGAGGGATCTCTCCCGACGGGCTCGAAGCCGAAGGCTCCGTAGCCGCGGGCGCCACTACCCAGTCATACAAGACCTATTCGCAGCATTCCTATGGCGCGCATTTCGCAGAGGTCGCTGTCGATTGCGATACCGGTGAAATCCGCATGCGCCGGATGCTGACTGTGATCGGCGCGGGCCGTATCCTCAACGCCAAGACCGCGCGCTCGCAAATCATCGGCGGCATGACTTGGGGGATCGGTGCAGCGCTGATGGAGCAGACGGTGCTCGATCCGCGCTACGGCCACTTCGTCAATCACGATCTTGCCGAGTATCATGTGCCGGTCAATGGCGATGTCCCCGATATGGAGGTCGCCTTCCTCGAGGAAGATGACGACAAGGCCAACCCGCTTGGCGCAAAGGGTCTCGGCGAGCTCGGCGTGTGCGGTGCCGGGGCAGCTGTCGCCAACGCCATTTACAACGCGACCGGCGTGCGAGTGCGTGAATTTCCCATCACCTTGGACAAGGTGCTGCCTGCCTTGCCTGTGATCGCCATTTGACGCTGCAAGTTGTCAGCGCCTCCTCGCCCTCAAGGGTGACCGCGACGCCGGCGGTTGACAGCGTCATCCAGCCCTTTCATACAAACGCCGTCAATGTTCTCAGGGCGGGGTGAAAGTCCCCACCGGCGGTGAAGGGTTTCGGCCCAAGCCCGCGAGCGCCTTCCAGATGATCGGAAGGGTCAGCAGATCCGGTGTGATTCCGGAGCCGACGGTCAAAGTCCGGATGGAAGAGAACGAATGGAAGACGGGTCCGCTCTCGCGGTTCGGATTCCCTATCGTGCGTCCTGATTCTGGTTCGAAACGGAAGGATGGACCCATGAATCAGCATTCCCGGAAAAACTATGAAATGATCCGCGTTGCCGTCATTCGGGCGCGCTGGCACGCCGACATCGTCGACCAATGCGTTGAAGCGTTCGAGGCGGAACTGGCGGTTCTCGGGGAGAAACGCTTTGCCGTCGATGTCTTCGACGTGCCGGGTGCCTATGAGATTCCCCTGCATGCAAAGACCTTGGCCCAGACCGGTCGCTATGCGGCGATCCTCGGCGCGGCGTTTGTCGTCAATGGCGGCATCTACCGCCATGAATTCGTGGCGGGCGCTGTCATCGACGGCATGATGAACGTGCAATTGTCGACTGGCGTGCCCGTGCTTTCGGCGGTGCTGACGCCGCACAACTACCATGACAGCGCGGACCATCACCGCTTCTTCTTCGAGCATTTCAAGGTCAAGGGCAAAGAGGCGGCCAGTGCCTGCGTGCAACTGCTGGCGGCACGCGAACGCATCGCGGCATGAAATCTCCGTCGCGGGTGGAAATCCCGGTAAGGCGCTGTAGTATCTCACGAAAACCAGGGAGGATGCCGGTGCAGACCAAGAAGATCATCAATGACGGTAACCGCTCCGTCGACGAGATGCTGGAGGGCATCCTGGCTGCGCATCCGCGCCATCTCAGCAGTGCGGAGGGAAGTCCGCGCTCCATCATCGCCCGCGACGGCCCACGCCCCGACAAGGTCGGTCTCGTCATCGGTGGCGGCTCGGGCCACGAGCCGACCTTCCTCGGCTTCGTCGGCAAGGGGCTGGCCGACGCCGCCGCAATCGGCAATGTCTTCGCCTCGCCGCCGCCGGACCCGATCCTCGAATGCGCCAAGGCGGCCAGCGGCGGCGCCGGCGTGCTGTTCATGTACGGCAACTATGCTGGCGACGTGATGAACTTCGACATGGCCGCAGAGATGGCGGCGATGGACGACATCGAAGTGCGCACCGTGCTGACCACCGACGACGTCGCCTCGGCGCCACGCGACCAGAGGCAGAAGCGGCGCGGCGTCGCCGGCAATTTCTTCATCTTCAAGGCCGCTGGTGCAGCCTGCGACCGGATGCTGTCATTCGATGAATGCGAACGCATTGCCAGGAAGGCCAACGATCACACCTTTACCATGGGCGTGGCACTGTCGCCCTGCTCGCTGCCGCAGACCCGCCGGCCCAATTTCGAGATCGGGCCGGACGAGATGGAGATCGGCATGGGCATTCATGGCGAACCGGGCATCGCGCGCGGAAAATTGAAAACCGCCGACGAGATCACCGACGAGATGCTGGACAAGATCTTCGACGAGATGGCGCCGGCGCGCGGCGATAAGGTCGCCGTGCTCGTCAATTCGCTCGGCTCAACGCCGCTGATGGAGCTCTACATCATGAACCGGCGGATCAAGCAGAGGCTCGATGACATCGGCGTTTCCGTCCACGCGACCTGGGTCGGCAATTATTGCACCTCGCTCGAAATGGCCGGCGCCTCGGTGACGCTGATGCATCTCGACGGCGAATTGCAGGAGATGCTCGACCATCCCTGCGACTGCGCCATGTTCCGCGCCGGCTGAGAGAGCATCATGACATCCACCGATACGGCCAAATTGAAAAGAATGTTCGATGCGATCGCCGCGGCGATCGACGCCGACAAGGACAGGCTCTGCCGGCTCGACGGCGTCATCGGCGACGCCGACCATGGCATCGCCATGGCACTAGGCTTCGGCGCTGTGCGCGACACGCTGGACCAGATCGATGCGTCGACCGAGCCGACGGCATTGCTCAACACCGCGGCAAAGTCGTTTCTCAACGCAGTCGGCGCCTCGTCGGGCCCGCTCTATGCGACCGCCTTCATGCGCGGTGCCGCCGCCGTCAAAGGCAAGGCAATTCTGGAGGACGCTGACGTCATCGCCATGTTCCGGGCGATGGCACAAGGCATCCAGGATCGCGGCAAGGCCGAGCTCGGCGAAAAGACCATGGTCGACGCCTGGCTGCCGGCAGCGCAGGCAGCGGGTGTCGCACAGGAAGCCGGCAAGAGCCTGTCCGAGAGCCTGGATGCGGCACTTGCCGCGGCCGAAAGCGGCGCCGAGGCGACCAAGGACATGATCGCCACGAAGGGCCGCTCTTCGCGTCTCGGCGAGCGCTCGATCGGCCATCTCGATCCTGGCGCCGCATCGGCCGTGACGATCATCAGGGCAATGCGGAACAGTCTGGCTTAACCCCGCTTCGCCGCGTCGAGCCTGTCGATGGCCTGGACATTGCCGGCCGATGGTCCCTTCTCATCGAATTCCGATGCGAGCCAGGCGTCGACGATCGACTTGGCCAGTTCCGGGCCGATGACGCGCGCGCCCATGGTGATGATCTGGGCGTTGTTGGATTTTGCCGCGCGCTCTGCCGAATAGGTGTCGTGGGTGAGTGCGGCGCGAATGCCGGGCACCTTGTTGGCGGAAATGGATACGCCGATGCCGGTGCCGCAAAACAGGATGCCGCGATCGTTCTCGCCGTCCAGGATGGTCTGGGCGAGCTTCTGCGACAGGTCGGCATAGTAGCCCGCCTGGCTGAGGTCGCTAACCGTGAGGCCGGGCTTGGTGGCGAGGTGAGCGGCAATGACGTCGAGCAGCGGCTTGCCGGCGCTGTCGGCTCCAATGGCTATTTTCATGTTCGGTTTCCTTCCTGTTCGATGCTTCAGATCGCCGCCGAGGCGCGTTTGAGGATGTCGATATAGCCTTCCGCCTGCCAGGCGGAACGGCCGATGAACAAGCCGTCTATATTGGGCTGGCCGACCAGTTCGGCGGCATTTTGCGGATTGACACTGCCGCCATAAAGCACCGGCGGCACCACCGGCAGCAGGTCGCGGGCGATTTTCTTGATCAGCGCCTGCTGCCTGTCGGCATAATCAGAACTGGCCGGCACGCCCTTGTCGCCGATCGCCCAGACCGGCTCATAGGCAAACAGGATCGTCGCCGCCTTCGCCGCCCCTTCGAGAAACTGCAGTGCGCCGTGCACCTGCAGGGCCAGTATCGCAGCGGCCTGCCCGCTGTTGCGTTGAGCCAAGGTCTCGCCGACGCAGATGAGTGGCACGAGACCGTGCTTCACCGCCGCTGCAGTCTTCAGCCCGACAGCCTTGTCGGTCTCGCCGAAATGCTCGCGCCGTTCGCTGTGGCCCAACTCTACCATATCAAGTTCGCAGTCTTTCAGCATTACCGGCGAGATCTCGCCGGTCCAGGCACCGGCGTCGGCCCAATGCATGTTCTGCGCGCCAACCTTGATGCGTGTCGGCGACAGCGCTTTCTTGACCTCGCGGACCGCCGTGAAGGGCGGGATGACGAAAGGCTGAATGCGCTCGTCGAAACCGGGGACGAACTCCGCCAGCGCCTCGGCGAAAGCCATCGCCTCGGCGAGCGTCTTGTTCATTTTCCAGCTGGTGCCGACCCAATAAACCATACGCGCCCTCCTAGTCTGCGATCACGGTCAGCGAAACGCCAGCGCCATCCAGCGCGGCGCGCATCTGCGGCTGCGGCTCGCGGCCGGTGAAGACCATGTCGAAGGCCTTGAGATCGGTCAGGAAGTGCAAGGCGGTGCGGCCAAACTTGCCGTGATCGGCCAGCAGATATTTGCGCGCTGCTGCGGCCATCATCAGCCGTTTGGTCTGGACCACTTCCTGATCTTGGTGAAAGGCAGAGGCACCATGGATGGCCGATGAAGACAGGAAGGCGACATCTGCGCGCAAAGATTTCAGCGTGTCTTCGGCGAGCAGGCCGAAGAAGCCGTGGAACTTCTTGCTGTATTGGCCGCCAAGCGCAATCAGGTTGATGCCGGCAACGCCCGCCAAATCCTGGATGACAGCCAGGTTGTTCGAGATCACCGTCAGCGGACGCAGATCGGCAAGGTGCCGAGCAACGCCGCCCGCGGTCGAGCCGTCGTCGATAATCACCGTCTGGCCCGGTTCGATCATCCTCACGGCGGCGACGGCGATGCGCTTTTTCTCGTCGCCAGCCAATCTCTGGCGGTAACGGAAATCGCTCTCGAAAAGGCTGCTCGGCTGGATCGAGGCGCCGCCGCGCACCTTGCGCAGAAAGCCGCTTTCCTCGAGCTCGTCGAGGTCGCGGTGGACGGTCATCTTCGACACGCCGAAGCGTGAGGCAAGATCGTCGACACTGGCCGTACCGGTGTCCATCAGAAAATCCATGATGCCTTGCCGACGGCCGTCGCTCTTCATTTCCGCGGCTTCCTCGTGCACCCCGGTTCCGAGACATAACAGCAAACGTCGGACAAGCCATCAAATTTTTTGTGATAATGTTATGTCTCTATGGGATATCATGACGCTTCTGGTCGCGTGCTGTAACAAGAATTGCTGCCGGCCGAGCGCCCAGCGGTTGCGGTGCCGCGGAAATCCGGCCAGAAGCATCAGGGGCTCGACGACAACCGAACAGCCCGCAAACACTGGCTCGAAACCGGATACGGGAGACTACTGAGTGGCTCGCATCACACTGAGACAATTGCTCGATCATGCCGCCGAATACGGCTATGGCGTGCCTGCCTTCAACATGAACAATATGGAACAGGGCCTCGCCATCATGGAGGCAGCCGAGGAGACCAAATCGCCGGTTATCCTGCAGGCAAGCCGCGGCGCGCGAGCCTACGCCAACGATGTGGTGCTGGCCAAGCTGATCGACGCGCTGGTCGAAATCCATCCCGATATCCCGGTCTGCATGCATCTCGACCATGGCAACAACGAAGCCACTTGCGTCACCGCGATCCAGCACGGCTTCACGTCGGTGATGATGGACGGATCGCTGAAGGAAGACGGCAAGACACCGGCCGACTACGCCTATAATTCCGGCATCACCCGCCGCGTCGTCGACATGGCGCATTGGGGCGGCGTCTCGGTGGAAGGCGAGATCGGCGTTCTCGGATCGCTGGAGATGGGTGGCGGCGAGCAGGAGGACGGCCATGGCGTCGAGGGCGTCATCAGCCACGACCAGCTGCTGACCGATCCCGTGCAGGCCGAACAGTTCGTGCGCGACACCCGTGTCGATGCGCTGGCCGTCGCCATGGGCACCAGCCACGGCGCCTACAAGTTCAGCCGCAAGCCGGATGGCGCTGTGCTCGCCATGAACGTCATCGAGGAAATTCACCGCCGCCTGCCGAGCATGCATCTCGTCATGCACGGCTCGTCCTCGGTGCCGGAGGAGCTGCAGGAGATCATCAACAAATATGGCGGCCAGATGAAGCCGACATGGGGGGTGCCGGTCGAGGAGATCCAGCGCGGCATCAAGCACGGCGTGCGCAAGATCAACATCGATACCGACAACCGCATGGCGCTGACCGGCGCCATTCGCAAGGTGCTGACCGAGAACCCGAGCGAATTCGACCCGCGCAAATATCTGACGCCGGCGATGGCCGCCATGCGAAAGCTCTGCAAGGAGCGTTTCGAGCAATTCGGCACCGCCGGCAACGCACCGAAGATCAAGCCGCTGCCGCTATCGGAAATGGCCAGGCGCTATAAATCCGGCAGCCTCGACCCTAAATTCGGCTGATGTGTTCTGGATGAGCAGGGGCCGCATCGGCTCCTGCTCATCCATCATGCTCGCGGCAAAAGATCGGCCCTGCCGGCCTCGATGAAGGGCGCCCAATAGCCGACCGACTCGCGGATCATGGCGATGACCTGGTGGTCGACGGGCTCGCGCTCGCGGAACGACAATTCGAGGCAGATCTCGTTGTCGACGCCGCCGCCACGGCGAATCGTCTCCAGCAGCTTTTCCGGTGTGATGCGGCCGTCCTTGTTGTGGGCGGCAATGAACGGCCAATGGCCACCCTTGTTCATCGACGACTGCTTGACGTGGATGATCGGCGATTGCTTTGGAAAGGCTTCGGCCCAGGCATAAGGGTCGATGTCGTCCGGATTGCTCGACGTCACGTCGCCATGATCGATGTCGACCATCATCTTGAGCGGGATCGCCATGCCGGCGGCATCGATCTCGCGCTGCAGCGTCCGGCAGCTCTCGATCGTATGGCCGAACTCGCGGCCGACCGACATCGGCTCCCAGAACAGGTAGATCAAGCCGGCGGCCTGGGCATGCTCGGCAACCTCACGCCAGCACGCCAGCGCGATGTCGAAAAGCCGCGCGCGACGTTCAGGATCGTCGTAATCCCGATGGGTGAAGATCGCGAACTGCGTACCCATGCCGCCGGCGCCGAGCTCGGCCGAAATTTCGGCAAAGGTCTTGAACCAGTCGACGTAGTAGCGTCGCACGTCGGCATCGGGATGGCCGAAATGATTGAGCCGGCCGTAAGGGCCGGTCATCGCCGAGGTCACGCGCACCCCGGTGCGGTTGAGAGCGGAGCGGAACAGGCGGGTGAATTTAGCGATCGTTGCCGCCGGCCAGCCGGGATTGATGAACTCATGCGTGAGCTGCACGTCGCGGATGCCGATGTCGTAGGCGATCGTATCGATCAGGTCGTCCGGTTCGGCAAAACGGTTGACCAGCGGATTGGTGTTGAGGGACAGCGTAAAGGCCATCAGCCGGCCTTCGCCAGCCGATTCGAACACCAGTCCTCGAACGCTTCTCTTTCCGCGCTGGACAGATGCAGGCCGTGCTTGGTGCGTCGTTCGAGAATATCGGCCGCGGTCTCGGCCCATTCGTGCTCGAGCAGGTAGTTAGCTTCGCGCTCGAAAAAATCCTTGCCGAAGCGCCGGCCCAGTTCGGCGAGCGAACCGGCCGCGCCGACCAGATCACGCGTCCTTGTGCCATAGAGCCGGCCATAATGCTTGACCAGGGAGGCGGGCATCCAAGGATATTCGTGGCCGAGGTCACCGAGGAACTGCTCGAAATCGGCATTGGCGATATCGCCGCCCGGCAGATGCCCTTTCGAGGTCCACGGCTTGCCCATCTTCGGAAAGAACGGGGCGATGCGGTCCAGCGCGTGCTCGGCCAATTTGCGGAAGGTGGTGATCTTGCCGCCGAAGACGGAAAGCAGCGGCGCCTGCCCTGCCGAAGCGTCGAGTTCGAAAATATAATCGCGGGTCACCGCACTCGGATTGTCGGCATTGTCGTCATAGAGCGGCCTGACGCCGGAAAACGAATGAACGACGTCGCCGCGCGCAAGCTGGCGCTTGAAGTAGCGGTTGACCACCTTGATCAGATAATCGATCTCGCCGGCATCCGCGGTCACGTCTTCCGGCCGCCCGTCATAGGGGATGTCGGTGGTGCCGATCAGCGCCAGATCGTTCTGGTAGGGATTGATGAAGATCACGCGCTTGTCGCTGTTTTGGACGAGATAGGCCTGTCGCCCTTCCCAGAATTTTGGCACGACAATGTGGCTGCCCTTGACCAGGCGCACGTTCCGCTTGGAGTTCTGGCCGGCCACGCGGTTGACGATGTCGTTGACCCAGGGACCGCCGGCGTTGATCAGCGCCCGTGCCCGGACTGTGGTCCTGACGCCGGTTCGACCGTCGCGCATCTCCACCGACCACAGGCCGCTTTCGCGACGGGCGGCAATGCAGGCGGTTCGGGTGAATATCCTGGCCCCACGCTCCGCGGCGTCGAGCGCGTTGATGACGACCAGGCGGGCGTCGTCGACCCAGCAGTCGGAATATTCGAAGCCGCGCTTGAAGGCGTCCTTGATCGGCGCGCCTTCGGGTGCGGTGCGCAGGTCCAGCGTGCGGGTGGCCGGCAGCCGCTTGCGGCCGCCAAGATGATCGTAGAGGAACAGGCCGAGCCGGACCAGCCAGGCCGGCCGGTCATCGGGGCTGTGCGGCAGCACGAAGCGCATAGGCCAGATGATGTGCGGCGCGGATTCGAGCAGCACCTCGCGCTCGATCAGCGCCTCCCGCACCAGGCGGAACTCGTAATATTCGAGATAGCGCAAACCGCCATGAACGAGCTTTCCCGATCGCGAACTGGTGCCTTCGGCGAGATCGCCTTTTTCGCAAAGAATGACCGACAGGCCACGGCCCGCCGCATCGCGCGCGATTCCGGCGCCATTGACGCCACCGCCGATGACGAAGAGGTCGACGATTTCGGTTTCACCGTTCATCTCGCTCGATGCCCTGTCGTCAGCATGGATTGACCGGAGGCAGACCGGCGATGAAGCGGCGCACTTCCTCGGCCGCCTGCTCGGCCGCATAAGTCACCGTGCGCACCGACGCGCCGGCGATATGCGGCGTCAGTGTCACGTTCGGCAACTGCAGCAAGGGCCAGTCGGCAGGCACCGGCTCGACGGCGAACGTCTCCAACATGGCACTGCCGATCTGTCCCGAGACGAGCGCCTCGTAGAGTGCATCGTAGTCAACCAGCGGTCCGCGCGCGGTATTGACGAAGATTACGCCTGGCTTCATCCGGGCAATAGCGTCCTTGCCGATGAGGCCGCGCGTCTCTTCGGTGACCCGGGAATGCAGCGTGACCACATCGGAGCGCGACAGCAGATCGTCCAGCGCTACCAGCTCGACGCCGGCATTGCGGTCCTCGACGCTCAACTGCACATAGGGATCGGAGACCAGGATGCGACAGCCGAAAGCACGCAGCAGCCGAACCAGCCTGGTGCCGATATTGCCATAGCCGATAACGCCAACGGTCATTTCGTTGAGCTCGCGGCCGGTGCGGTCGGCGCGGTAGAGATCGCCGCGCCACTCGCCCTTGCGCAAGGCTTCGTGGCCGACGCGGATCAGCCGCGTTTCGGCGAGAATGGCGCCGATGGTGAACTCGGCCACCGCGCTGGCGTTGCGGCCGGGCACATTGACCACCGTGATGCCATGGGCCTTGGCGGCAGCCATGTCGATGTTGATCGGCCCGCCGCGCGACACCGCAACCAGCTTGAGTGTGGGCAGGCGCTGCATCATGGCTTCGGAGAGCGGCGCAAGCTGGGTAACAAAAATTTCGGCATCGCCGATAAAATCGACCACCTCGTCCGGATCGCCGAAATACTCCTTGACCTTGTCGAGGCCGAGCGCCGCATTGCCGAATTGCATCGGCTCGTCGGGCCAAGCGGTCTCAACGGTGCGGATGTCGAGATTGTCGCCGCAGGCCGCCTCGATTTTCTCGCGAAACACGTCCGGAAGCATGAAGCGGTCGCCGATGATCGCAATTTTCTTGGGCATGCTCTTCTCAATTCACGTCGGTTTGCCTGGACGCGGCCAGCGAACGCCAGACCGGCCGCAGCGCCTGGTGCGCCAATGTGTAGGACGGAGCCATCGCCTCATAGGCAGCGGCAAGCTTTCGGTCGCTGGGCTCGGCCGCACGGAGCAACGGTGTGACCCATTCACTGACGCAATCGTCCATCGATGCGTACTGGCCGACGCAGACCGCAGCAATCATTGCGGCGCCCGCCGCACCGGCCTCCTCGCGCTCGCTGGTGCGAATGTCGGCGCCGATCGCAGCACCCAGGATATTGCGCAGCGCCGGGCTCCTGGCCGCTCCGCCGGTCAGGCGGATTTCCTTGGGCAGCGGCCCCATGGCGGCGTAGCAATCGCGTGCCGCGAAAGCCAGCCCCTCGAACACCGCACGAACCATGTCGGCATAGCCGTGCCTGGACGAAATGCCGATGAAGCCGGCCCGGGCATTGGCATCGACGAACGGGCCGCGCTCGCCGGCCTCCGAGACATAAGGCTGGTAGAGCAACGAGCCTGGCTCGGACGACGATATCCACTGGTCGACCAGCGCGATCATCTCGCCATTGGTCCGTGTGATACCTTGCGAGGCGAGAATGCCGGAGGCGAGGCCAAGGACCCAGTCAATATTGAGCGTTGCCGCCATGTTCGACTGCATCTGCGCAAAGACGCCCGGTGCCGGCATCGTCATCGTGTAGCCGGTTGCAGCCTCATTGAGCAGAACCTCCTCCGGCGTTTCGGCAAGCCGCATATGCATTCCGGTGGAGCCAATGATCGAGCATCCCGGCTTGCGCTCGCGATCGAACAGGCCGGCGCCAAGCGCCGTGCAGGCGACATCGACATAGGCCAGAACGACCGGTGTGCCGGCGAGCAGACCGGTCGCTTTGGCTGCTGCCGCCGACAGCGAGGTGCTTTGCCTGGTGCCATCTACGATCGGCGGCAGCAGATGCCGGAGATCGGTGACTCCGAGTACCTCGAGCACATCATCTGAATAGCCGCGCGTGCGGAAGTCGCCGAAGGTAAAGGTGCCCTCGGACGGGTCGGTGGCGCGTTGGCCGGTCAACTTGAAATAGAGCCAGTCCTTGCAGTGGAAGGCCGTCGCTGCATTGGCAAGCATCGCGGGCATGTGGCGCTTCATGAAGACGAACTGCGATCCCTGCTGGCAGGCAGCGAGCCCGCTGCCGGTCTTTTCGAAGCGCAGCCGGTCCTCGGGCCGCGCGCGTATCTCCTCGACGACCGCGGCAGCGCGCGCGTCGAGCCACAGCCAGCCCTTGGCCACCGGCTCACCATCCTTGTCGATCAGCCAGGTGCCGTCGCCCTGCCCGGTCACGGCGATGGCAATGGTCCGGCTGGCGAGATCCGGCACCTTGTTGGCAAGCTCGTGCAAGGTCGTCGCGGTATCGGCCCAGGTGCGTGTCAGGTCCTGCTCGGCGCCGCCGCCCGGCAGTGTCTCGTACTTGTTGGGCAGCGCGGCGGCCGCGATCTGCCTGCCCGCCGTGTCGAAGGCGACGGATTTGATGACAGACGTGCCGGCGTCGACGCCGATCAGCACATCCCGCATCAGGCAAGCTCCGTGCCGTGCGAAATGGCGTCACCGCTCGCCTGATCGAAGACGTGCAGGTTTTTTGGATCGATGCTGACCTTGATCGGCGCCCCTAGCTCCAGGCGGGTCCGGTCATGCTCGACCAGAACCAGCGAACCGCCGGCGAAATCGGCGGCGATATGGGTCTGATCGCCGAGCCATTGATTGGCCGAAACCGTGGCCGGCACGCCGTCCTTGGAGCGGCGGACAGCATAAGGCCTGACGCCGATGACGACGCGCTGCCGGTTGAGCAATTCGTCGCGAACCGGGCCGCTGAAGGCATCCTTGTCGTAGTCGAGCGAAAGCCCGTCAGGCAGCTTGAGACTGATCTTGCCGTCAGTCGTGCCGACATAGGCTTCGAAGACATTCATTGGCGGCTCGCCAACGAAGGTGCCGGTGAACAGGTTTGCCGGCCGCTCCTTGATCCTGTCAGGCGTATCGAACTGCTGCAGCACGCCGCCTTCCATAACGGCAATACGGTCGGCCAGCGCATTGGCCTCCGTCTGATCGTGGGTGACCAGGATCGCGGTCAGGCCGCGCTCCTTGATGAAGTGCTTGATGCGGCCGCGCAGCACAGCGCGAAGCTGCGGCTCGAGCTGGCCCATCGGCTCGTCCAGCAGGTGCAGGTTGGCTTCGCGGATCAGCGCCCGGCCGAGGCTGGCGCGCTGCTGCTGGCCGCCGGAGATCGAGCTCGGATAGCGCTCGAGAATGTCCTCGATCTCAAGCAGCTTGGCGATATGAGCAACCTTTGCATCGACCGCGCTCTTAGCCAGCCTGGCAGCCTTGAGGGCGAAGGCCATGTTCTCGCGCACGGTCAGCGGCGGGTAGAGCGAATAGCCCTCGAAGGCCATCGCGACGTTGCGCTTGACCGGCGGCAACGTGTGCACCTTGCGGCCGGCAACCGAGATTGTGCCGCGTGAGACCTCTTCGAAGCCTGCGATCATGCGCAATGTCGAGGTCTTGCCGCAGCCGGATGAGCCGAGCAGTGCCACGATCTCGCCCTTGGCGATTTCCATCGTCAGGTTCTTGACGGCGTGCACGCCGCGGTCGATCGGACCGTAGAACTTGTCGACGCCCGAAATGGTGATTGCGCTCGGGCTCATGCCGCTTCTCCACTGCGCAAATTGACGACATTTTTCGAGCCGATGCGCTCGCCGCTTGCACGATCGAACAGCAGGGCGCTTTTGCTGTCGACAGCGATATGCGCCCTACCCTCGGATTGACCCGGTATCCCGGACGGACGCGAAACCAGGATTTCACGGCCGCGCACGGTGCGCACCAGGGTGACGATCTTCTCGTTGAGCGGCGTCTCGGCCTCGACCGTCACCGGGATGGCGCCGGACGTGCCTTCGTCAACAAAGGCCAGCGCCTCCGGCCGCAAGCCTATCACGCAGTCACGGCCGACCGCCGCCTCATGCGCGCCGGCCAGATGGACCTGGACATTCGACAGGCCGACATAGACGCCCTTGGCATCCCGGGACGGCTTGACGTCGAGCAGGTTGATGGTCGGGTCGCCGAACAGCCGGGCGATCTCGACGTTGGCCGGCTCGCGATAGATCTGTTCGGGCGTGCCGAGCTGTTTCACGACGCCTTGCGACATCACTGCGATGCGATCGCCAAGCGCCATCGCTTCCTTGTAGTCCTGGGTGACGTAGACAACGGTTGCGCCACGATCGGCGAGCAGTCTTGGCAGTTCGAGCCGCATTTCGAAGCGCAATTTGGCATCGACGTTGCGCAAGGGATCGTCGAGCAGCAGAAGCGGCGGCGAGCCGACCAGGGCGCGGGCAAGCGCGGTGCGCTGCTTCTGGCCGTTGGACAGCGCCCGCGGCTTGTGGCTGAGCACATGGCCGATCTTCAACAGCTTGCCGACGCTCTCGACGCCGGCCTTGATCGCGCCCTGCGACGAATGCTTCGCCTGCAGCGGCGTGGCGATGTTGTCGAACGCCGTCATATGCGGGAACAGCGCGAAGTTCTGGAATGCCATGCCGACGCCGCGGAACTCGGCGTCGACGTCGGTCATGTCCTCGCCGCCGATGAGGATCTTTCCCTCGTCGGGGTCGATGACGCCGGCGACCAGCCGCAATAGCACCGTCTTGCCGGCGCCGGACGGCCCGAACAGGACCAGCGTTTCGCCGTCGGCGACGGTCAGCGACAGATTGTCGAGAACGGTCTGGCTTTTGTAGCGCTTGACGATGTTTCGCAGTTCGAGGCTTGCCATCGGACTATCCTTTCACCGCGCCAAGCGACAGGCCTTCGACGAGATAGCGCTGCGCATAAAGCGCGAGCGCCAGCGTCGGCGTGATCGACAGCACGATCGCGGCTGAGATCTGGCCGTACTGGATGCCGGAGGAGGTGATGAAGGCCAGCGCGCCGACCGTCACCGGCTGCTTGTCGGCTGAAGCGAGCACCAGCGCAAAGACGAAATTGTTCCAGGCGAAGATGAAGGCGAGTAGGCCGGCAGCGGCAATGCCCGGCCCGGCGAGCGGCAGCGCGATCTTGCGGAAGGTGGCAAACCAGGAATGGCCGGCGATGCGGTAGGCGTATTCGATGTCGGCCGGAATATCCTCGAAATAGCCGCGCACGATCCACAGGATCAGCGGCAGACAGATCAGCTGGTAGACCCAGATCAGCCCGATATAGGTGTTGGCCAGCCCGAGCTTCTGGAAATAAAGGGTGAGCGGCAAAAGCACCAGCAGCGCCGGCGCGAACCGGAACGACAGCAGCGTGAAGGCGATGTCCTCCGAGCCGCGGAATTTGTGCCGTGCAAAGGCATAGGCTGCGGGAACGCCGAGCAGCAGCGCGACGGCAACCGAGGTGACCGACAGGAAGACGGAATTCCAGAGATTGCGCATGAAGGCGATGTCGAGCGTGCCGGCTGCCGTCATCAGCTTGCCTGTGATCAAGGCGGTGTAGTTGGCGAGCGTCGGCTCGAAGACAAGCTGCGGCGGGATCCGCAGGATTGTCTCGTTGGTCTGGAACGACATCATCAGGATCCAGACGATCGGGAACATGAAGAAGATCACGACCAGCGCCAGGGCTATGCCACGCAGGATGCGTTCGAGAAGGGAGGTGTGTTCCATGCCAGCCTCCTATGCATGGCCGCGGGCGCGTTCGCGCAGCCGCAGCCAGTTCTTGATGAAAATGTTCGAGAGGAAATAGGTGATCGCCCACAGGATGATCATCAGTGCTGCCGAGCGGCCGACATTGGTCGACTGGAAGAAGTTGAGATAGGCCTCCACCTGGAAGACGGTCAGCGTATCGCCCGGCCCGCCTTGGGTCATGGCGTAGATGATGTCGAACTGCTGGATTGAATCGAGCAGGCGGAACAGCGTCGCTGTCAGGATATAGGGGGTCAGCATCGGCAGGGTGATGCGGAAGAAGACGAAGCTGCGCGGCACGCCGTCGAGTGCTGCCGCCTCGAAGGGCTGCGTCGGCAGGCTGCGCAGTCCGGCAAGCAGCAGGATCATGATGAAAGGCGTGTAGACCCAGATGTCGACAAGGACGACGGTGAGCAATGCCGTCGACGGAGACGACGCCCAGCGGAAATCCTGCAGCCCGATCAGGCTAGCTAGATAGCTGAGTACACCGAAGCCGGGATTGGTCATCAGCTTCCACATCAGCGCGGCGAGCGCCGGCGCCGTCATCAGCGGCATCAACAGCATGATCGAGATGAAGTTGTTTAACGTCGAGCGCTTCTGCAGCAGCATGGCGATGCCAAGACCGAGAAGCAGCTCGAGTACGACGGTGATGCCGGCGTAGAGCAGCGAAATCTCCAGCGTGTTCCAGAACTTCGGGTCGGTGAAGAAGGAGATATAGTTGTCGCCCCAGTTGAACTGCCGCGCCCAGGGTTGGCTCAACCGGTAGCGCTGGAACGAATAGACCACCGACGTCAGGAACGGGATCAGGATTCCGATGCAGACCAGCAGGGCCGGCAGGCTGAGGAGGTAAGGCAGCACACGCTTGCTGATCCTGAAGCCCGACGGCCTGTTTCTTTGTATTGTCGCCGCAGTCATCTGCTGCTCCGTCATCCTGTTGCTTCGCCGTCCCGGCCGCCCAAGGGAGCAAGGCGGCCGGTCGGGCGAGCAGGCGGCACCTTTCGGGACCGCGTCGCAAACGATCACTTCTCAAAGGCTGGCCCGCGACGGGCCAGCCTTTGCCGCGCCTTAGCCGAGCCCGGCTTCCTTGAGCTGGCCGTTGATGCTCTCGGCCAGCTTGTCGAGGCCCTCGTCGACCGGCACCTCCTTGGCCACCATCTTCTGCAGCGTCGCCGCCCATTCGGTGGTGAGATCGAAGAACAGCGGCTGCGGAGTGAACTTGATGCTGGCGCCCGGCGCCGAGACGTCGAACATCTCGACATAACCGGGATAGCTCTTGTTCAACTTGTCCCGGAACATCTGGTCGTTCCAGACCGACTGGCGGACCGGATTGACGAAGTCCATCTTGGTCGCACCGAACAGTGCATGCTCGGGTCCGGATGCCCATTGCATGAAGTACCAGGTGGCGTCCTTGTCTTTGGAGAAGTTGGACATCGACAGCGACCAGATCCAGATATTGGGCGTCGGTGCCTTGGCGGCGGGATTGGCCTTGAACGCCGCGAAGGCGAGCTTGCCGGCCATCTTGTTATCGCCGCCATTCATGAAGTAGCCGAGAATGTCGGCGTCGTAGATCATCGCCGAGGCGCCTGCACCGAGATCGGTGCCGACCTGGTACCAGGTGTAGGTCGACCAGTCCTTCGGGCCGCTCTCCTGAATCATCTGGACCCACTGTTTGTGGAAAGCCTTGGATTCGGCGGTGCTCATCGCGGCCGACAGCTTGCCGTCAGCCGAGACGTTCAGGTCCTTCTGGTCGAAATTGGCGTAGGCCGACAGGAAGCCCGGGTGGATCGTTGCCCAGGAGCGCGAGCCGCGCACGCCTATGCCGTAGACGCCTCCACCAACATCCTTGGTAAGTTTCGCCGCCGTAGCGACCATCTCATCCATATTGCCGGGAACGCTGACGCCGACCTTGTCGAACATGCCTTTGTTGTAGGTGATGTTGTTCTGTTCGAAACCCCACGGAATGCACCACTGCTTGGCGTCGTCGGAACCGAGCACTCCGCCAGGCTGGCCGTTCCAGGCGCAGGACTTCCTGACGCCGGGCAGGAAGTCGTCCCAGGCATATTTCGGGTTGGTCTTGGCCGGATCCTTGATCCATTCGTTGAGGTCGGTGATCCAGCCGGCCGGGCCGTAGGTCCAGGTCATGTAGGCGCCCGTCATGAAAGCATCGTATTCGGGCGAGCTGGCCGACAGCGCGGCGGTAACCTTGTCGAAATAGACGTCTTCGGGGAACACGTCATAGACGACATTCATGCCGGTCAACTGCTTGAAATTGTCGAGGTTGGCGATCATCGCATCGGCGTAAGGATGCTTGTTGAGCAACAGCTTGATGGTCTTGCCCTTATGCGCCTGCCAGTCGAAATCAGCCGCCAGGGCGCGGGTCTGCCCGAAATTGAGCAGTGTGCCGGCGGTGCTGGCGGCAAGGCCCATTGTACCGAGGCCCTTGATCAGCCCACGGCGGTCGACTTGTCCACGCAGGAACGCGTCGATGAGGTCTTTCTCTTTCTCACGCATTTCTCTTCTCCTCCACAGGGTAGTTTCAACGAAATGGTTGCCGGCTACCCGACCGGCGTCTGTTCCACGAGCGATCGCGCCGTCCGCTCGTCGGTTATCAAGCCTTTGAGATAGCGGCCCTCCAGCACTGACTTGATGGCGCGAACCTTCACCTTGCCGCCGGCAACGGCGACAATCCTGCGGTTGCTGATGTCTTCGCGCGCCAGCGCCAGCGCCCGGTCGGAAAGCGTCGTCGCAACGGCCTTTCCGGCGTTGTCGAAGAAATGCCCGAGCAGTTCGCCGACGCCGCCATTGCGGCGGATCTCCTCCATCTCGCCCTTCTCGATCATACCGGTGGCGACAAGCGAGGCCTCACGTTCGGCGGTGCCGATGCCGGCGATAAGCAAGTCGGCGGACTTGGCGAGGTCGAAGACATCGCTGACGCCCTTCTGCCCGAGCAACACGGTTCGATCCTCGACCGTGTTGGCGAACATCGGTACGGGCATCACATAGGCCTCCGCACCGGTCCGTTCCGCGACGCGGTGGATGACGTCATGCGGATTGGCCGAGAACTTGCGCGTCAGGCCGCCAAGCAGCGAGACGAAACGGATCCGGCCGGCCGATATGCGCGGCAGATACTCCACGCAGGCGGCAAGCGTGCGGCCGTGGCCGACGCCGATCAGCGCCTCTTCGCCGCGTTCGATCTCGCGCTTGAGAAACTGCGCGCCTGCGATGCCGAGCGCCTTGAGCGGCAGGTCTTCGGCATCGAAGTCCGGAACTACCTCGCAATAGTCGAGGCCGTAGCGGCCGGACAACTCGTCCTCAAGCTCCACGCATTCGGAGACTTCGCCGTCGATATAGACTTTGACCAGGCCTTCCTGATTGGCCTTGGTGATCAGGCGATGCGCCTTGAGGCTGGTCAGGCCGAGCCGCTTGGCGACCTCCGACTGGGTCAGGCCGCCGGCATAGTGAAGCCAGGCGGCACGGGCTGCCATACCTGTCTCATCGTCGCGCAGCAGGCCGTTGCCAAAACCAACCATTTCCGCCCTTTGATATTTTTATCAGTTGCTGCAAAATTTTTCACAAGGCGTCGCCCGAGTCAAGCAACCGCTGCGTTTAAATCGCCGACTAGGAGCTTGCGGGCCGGGGTCGATAGGGCCGCGCTACCCAACGGGCAAGAAATCACATCGACCGCGCACCATTTAAAACGTTTGCAATTTCGCTTGAAGTGATTACAAACGTTTCAAACTTCGTTCGGGAGGAACGATGCCGGCCCGCGTTACCACCCTCAAGGAACTTGCTGCGCAGCTCGGCCTGTCGATCACCACCGTTTCGCGGGCCCTTGCCGGCCACGAGCAGATCGCCTTGAAAACGCGCCAACGTGTCACCGAGGCCGCGCGCCTGGCCGGCTATGTGCCGAATACCGCAGCCCGCACGCTGGTCTCCGGCCGCAGCGGCTTTGTCGGCATGGTGCTGCCGATCCGCGGCCCCAATCTGGTCGATTCCTTCCTCGGCGAATTCGTCACAGGGCTCGGCGAAGGGCTGGTTTCGCACGGCTCCGACCTGATCCTGGCCGCAGCGGCGCAGGGCCAGTCGGAACTTTCCGTGCTTCGCCATGTCGTCGAATCGGGCCGCGCCGACGGGGTCATCGTCACCCGTATCGCCGAGGTCGACGAGCGGCTTGCCTATTTGCGCCAACGCAATTTCCCGTTCGTCGCGCATGGCAGGCTGCTCGACGGCGACTTTGCCTACCATTGGCTCGATACCGATGGCGCGCATGCTTTCGGCGAAGCCTTCGACATGCTCTACGACCTCGGACACCGGCATTTCGGCCTGGTGACGATTTCCGAGCCGATGACGTTTCGCCATCTTAGGCAGGATGGGCTCGCCGCCGCGATCGCCCGCCGGGGCGATCCGTCGGTCAGGCTCGATGTGGCGACGGCGCCGCGTTTCGATCGCGGTGCCCGCATCCAGGCGATCAACCGGCTGCTGCACGCTGCCGAGCGGCCGACGGCCATTGTCGCGCTGTTCGACGAGCTGGCGCTGACGGTCATGGAAGAGGCAGGGCGCGCCGGACTTGCCATTCCTCACGACCTGTCGGTGATCGGCTTCGACAACATAGCCGCCTCCGCCTATGCGCCGCCGGGGCTGACCACTTTCGACGCCTCGATCCGCCAGTGCGCGCGCGAGATCGGCGAGATGCTGCTGACCGTCATCGGCGACAGGCCGACCAAGCCGCTGACGCGGCTGGTGCGGCCGATACTTGTCTCGCGGGCAAGCCATGGCCCGACACCTACAGGACGGAACTGACGCCTTAGCGGCGCACAACCAGGGAGGAAGATGACGATGAATGCGTTGAGGACATTGGCAGGTGCGGTGCTGGCGTTGTCGCTTGCTGCTGGCGCAGCACAAGCCCAGCAAGTGTTGTTCTGGTCGACACAGGCGCGACCAGTGGAAGAGACACAGAAGATGCGCAGCGAAGTGCTGAAGGGGTTTGACGGCCAGGTCGACTATCAGGTCGCCGAGGACGGGCCCTGGCTCACCCGCCTTCAGGCCGAACTGCAGGCCGGCTCCGGCACCATAGGCGTGCTCGGCGGCCTGCACGGAGACTTCTCCACCGTCGGCGCGAACCTTGTCGATCTGTCCGGCGTCGATCTCGGTGGCGTCAAGGTCAACGAGACCTACAAGAAGCTCGGCATGCTCGGCACCGGCGAGCAGAAGTACCTGCCATGGATGCAGGCCACCTTTCTGATGGCGGCCAACAAACAGGCGCTGCAATATCTGCCGGCCGGCACCGATCTCAACACCATCACTTATGACCAACTGATCGAGTGGGCGAAAAACATCGCGGAAAAGACTGGTTCACCCAAGTTCGGTTTTCCGGCCGGCCCGAAAGGGCTGAAGCATCGTTTCTTCGAGGGTTTTCTCCTTCCGTCTTATACCGGTTCGATGGTGACCAAGTTCCGCTCGGCGGAGGCCGAGACGGCGTGGAACAAATTCAAGGAGTTGTGGCAGTACACCAACCCGAATTCGACCAACTATGCCTTCATGCAGGAGCCGCTGCTGACCGGCGAAGTCTGGGTGGCATTCGACCACGTGGCGCGGCTTGCCGACGCCTTTAACCAGAAACCCAATGACTTCGTCGCCTTTCCGGCGCCGGCTGGCCCGGCAGGCCGCGGCTACATGCCGGTGGTGGCCGGTGTCGCTATCCCGAAGACCTCGCCTGACATGGACAAGGCCAAGGCGCTGGTCGCCTATATGCTGAAACCGGAAACCCAGATCGCGACGCTGAAGGCGACAAACTTCTTCCCCATCGTCAACGTCAAGCTGCCCGACGACATGCCGGCCTCGGTGAAGGCTTTCAGCCCAGTGATCGCCACCATGACAGCAGCTCCCGATGCGTTGCCGGCGCTGCTGCCGATGGGACTTGGCGGCCTCAGCGGCAAGTTCAATCAGATCTACACCGACAGCTTCGAGCGCATCGTGCTCGGCGGCGAGGATGTGCACGGCGTGCTCGACGAACAGGCGACGGCGCTGAAAGCGATCATCGAACAGGCGAAGGCGCCGTGCTGGGCGCCCGACAAGCCATCGCAAGGCGCCTGCCCGGTCGATTAGGAATCCTCCCTGGGCGTCCGGATTTCCAGCGCGCCGGGCGCCCACCCTTTTTTCAAGCGTCGAATAGAGAGCGCTCCATGCACGGCAAGGCCCTTCCCTATCTGCTGCTGATGCCGGCGACGCTGTTCCTCTGCGTCTTCTTCCTCTACCCGTTCGCGCTGGTCGCCTT
Source organism: Mesorhizobium sp. M0195 (assembly GCF_040322115.1). NCBI lineage: Bacteria > Pseudomonadati > Pseudomonadota > Alphaproteobacteria > Hyphomicrobiales > Phyllobacteriaceae > Mesorhizobium > Mesorhizobium sp. M0195. The sequence goes on from NZ_JAMYSV010000002.1 coordinate 480,182, forward strand.
CGAGGCGTTCACCCGCGACGGCGGTTTTACGCTCGACAATTTCCGCACCATGGCGGGCAGCTGGAAGTTTCCGGTCACTGTCCGCAATACGCTGCTGCTGAGCGCCATCGTCGTGCCGATCCAACTGGTGATGGCGCTGCTGATGGCAACGGTGGTGTCGCGGCTTGAAACCGGGCGCAGCGCTGCGCTTTACATCTTCGCTATTCCGCTCGGCATCTCCGATCTCGCCGCCGGGCTGATCTGGCTCGCCATCTTCGACCAGTCCGGCTTCCTGAACACCTTGCTCTCCAATCTCGGCGTCATCCACAGGCCGGTTATGTTCCTCGGCTATCAGAGCAAGCTGACGATCTTCATCGCCGTGGCGCTGGCCGAGATCTGGCGCGCGACCGCCATCATGATGGTCATTCTGGTCGCCGGCATGGGGCTGATCCCCCGGGAATACTACGAGGCGGCGGAGGTTTTTGGCGCTAGCCCGTGGAAGCGCTTCATCAAGATCACGCTGCCTCTGCTGCGCCCAAGCCTGCAGACGGCGATCATCCTGCGCGTCATCCTTGCCTTTGAAGTCTTTGCCGTGGTTGCAGCACTCGGCGGCACCAATCTGCCGGTGCTGATGGGCGAGACCTACAATTGGCAGTTCACGCTGCAGGACCGCAATGTCGCCGCCGCCATGGCGCTGTTCATCCTCGCCATCTCGATCGGTTTCACGCTGTTCTTCCTGCGGGTGCTGCGTGTGCCGAAGGAGGCGCGGATATGAGCACGGTCGCGGAACTCTCGATCGCCGCGCCTGAGGCCCGCAAAGCCGGTAACTGGTTGCTGGTCGCCACCGTCATCCTGCTTTGCGTCTGGGTGCTGCTGCCGATCTATCTGTTGATCGTCAACGCGCTGTCGTCGCCGGAAGAGGTGACCGCCTTTCCCAAGCGCTTCTTCCCGTCATTCGATTTCGGCAGCCTTTCTTTCTTCATCAATTTCGCCGGCGTCGCCAAGGCGCTGTGGAACTCCGTTCTCGTCGCCACGCTGACGATGCTGCTCTCGATCGGCTTCGGCGCACCCGCGGGCTACGCGCTGTCGCGCTTCGAATTTCGGGGCAAGGAAACGTTCCGTTTCCTCGTGCTGATGACCCGCGCCTTCCCGCTGCCGCTGCTGGCGCTACCGCTGGCGGTGATGTTCATCCGCACCGGCCTCGACGATACCGCGATCGGGCTGGCGCTGGTCCACACCACGCTGGCGCTGCCGTTTGCCGTGCTGATTACCTTCTCGCTGTTCTCCGGCATCCCAGTCGAGCTGGAGGAAGCTGCCTGGACACTCGGCTGCACGAGATTGCAGGCATTCCGAAAAGTCATTCTGCCGCTGGCGCTGCCGGGCATCGCGGCGTCGGCGGTGTTTGCCTTCACCATCTCCTGGAACGAGGTGTTTGCCGCCGCCGTGCTCACCATCGAGAACCGGACGCTGACCGCCTTCCTGCTGCAGAGCCTTGGCGAATCGCCGCTCTACCTCAAATTCGCCGGCGGTGCTGCCTTGGTTATCCCGGCGCTGATCTTCATCTTCGCCGTCCGCAAATATCTGTTCGCCATGTGGGGGATCGCCAACCGATGACGCGCACAAAAGAGAACGCCGATGGCTGAGATCGTCATCAAGCAGGTGGCAAAACGTTTCGGCGGCTTCACCGCGCTGCATTCGATCGACCTGACCATCGCCGACCAGGAATTCATGGTGCTGCTTGGTGCCTCAGGTTGCGGCAAGACCACGCTGCTGAGGATCGTCGCCGGGCTGGAAACGCCAAGCCAGGGCGAGGTCTGGATCGGCGGCCGTCGCGTCGACCATCTGCCGCCGCGCGCCCGCGGCATCGCCATGGTGTTCCAGAATTACGCGGTCTTTCCGCACCTGACGGTATTCGAGAACATCGCCTTCGGCCTGCGCATGAAGAAGCTGCCGCAGCAGGAGGTCGACGGGCGCGTCAACCGCACCGCGGAGCTCATGCATATCGAGCAACTTTTGAAGCGCTATTCGGGCCAGCTTTCCGGCGGCCAGCGCCAGCGTGTGGCCGTCGCCCGCGCGCTCGCCATGGAGCCCGATGTGATCCTGATGGACGAGCCGCTGTCGAACCTCGACGCGCTGCTCAGGCTCGAAATGCGCGCCGAGCTCAAGGGCGTGCTGGCGGCGTCCAAGACCACCACCATCTACGTTACCCACGACCAGGTCGAGGCGATGAGCCTTGCCGACCGCATCGCCGTCATGCATCAGGGCCGTATCGTCCAGGCCGCCTCACCGGTAGAGGTCTACCGCAATCCGGCGGCCCGCTTCGTCGGCTCCTTCATCGGCAACCCGCCGATGAATTTCATCCCGGCGACGAAGACTGCGAACGGCAGCTGGATCGTCGCCGGCCTGACGCTACCTGGCCCCAAATCGGACAAGCAGACGATAGAATTCGCCATTCGCCCCGAGGATGTGGACGCCGGTAACGAAGGCATTAACGCCACCGTGCGCGTCGTCGAGCCGCTCGGACCGCACACGCTGGTCACCTGCGATGTCGAGGGCGGCCTGTTTCGCGCCATTCTCGAATCGAACGCCACGGTCGCCGTCGGCGATCACTTGCGGCTTTCGCCCAAACCCGATCGCATCCGCTGGTTCGATCCCGAAACCACGAACGCCCTTTGATCCTCCCTTCGATCCTGAAAGTACGAACGCCCCGATGATATCTCTTGCCATTGACGAAACTATCGCCCGCGCCGTCGAGGTGCTCAGGGAAAATGACCAAGGCACCTATACCATACCGACCAAGGGCCTCTACCCGTTCCAGTGGAATTGGGATTCCTGCCTGACCGCCCTCGGTCTTGCCCACTATGACGAGGCCCGAGCCTGGACCGAGATCGACACGCTGTTCGCTCACCAGTGGCCGGACGGCATGGTGCCGCACATCGTCTTCCACGTCTGGAACGACGGCTATTTCCCCGGGCCGGAGGTCTGGCGAACGGACCGCCCGACCGCCACCTCGGGCATCACCCAGCCGGCAGTCGCCGGCTTTGCCGTGCGCCGCCTGTTCGACCAGGCCAAGGACAAGAAACTGGCGGCCGAGCGCGCCCGCGCGCTGCTGCCGAAGATCGACGCCTGGCACCGCTGGTTCTACGAAAATCGCGACCCGAACGGCGAAGGGCTGGTCGCCATAATTCACCCATGGGAGTCCGGCCGCGACAACTCGATCGACTGGGACGAGGCGTTCGAGCGCGTGCCGACCGAAGGCGTCGAGCCCTACACCCGCCGCGACATCCTGCACGCCGACCCTGCGCATCGACCGACCAGGGCCCAGTACGATCGCTATATCTGGCTGCTGCAGCATTTCCGCGAACTTGGTTGGGACAACACCCGGCTGCACGATGCCTCGCCCTTCCAGGTCGTCGATCCCGGCTTCAACGCCATCCTGATCCGTTCCGCCGCCGATCTTGCCGATCTCGCCGATACACTTGGCGAAACTGAAATCGCAGAAGCCAATCGCGCCCGTGCCGAAAAGGGGCTTTCGACGATGGAACGGCTGTGGAGCGACACACATGGCCAGTACATTTGTTTCGACCGAGTGGCCGGAAAGCTCGTGGACAGCGCGTCGGTCGGCGGCATTCTGCCGGTGTTTTCGGCCATTCCGGAAAGCCGGGCGGCGGCCATCGCTGCAACGATCGAGCGCATCGCCGGCAAAGCGCGTTACATCGTCCCCTCGCACGATCCTGGCGATGCACGCTTCGACCCAAAGCGCTACTGGCGCGGCCCGGTCTGGCTGGTGGTCAATTACATGATCGCCGACGGCCTTGCCGCCGCCGGCCACAGCCAAATCGCACAACGGATCACGCAATCCAGTCTCGACCTGATCGCCGAGAGCGGTTTTGCCGAATATTACGGTCCCCTCAGCGGCGAGCCGCTCGGCGGCAATCGCTTCACCTGGACCGCGGCGATGGTGATCGAGTTCCTGAAGGGCAGAGCCTGAACGCTTCCGCCTAGGCCGCCGGCTACCAAAGCCCGTTCTGTCTGCCGAATAACAGTCGACCCCATTTGCGTCTGAGGCATGTCCTGGCCCATCAAACAGGGCCAAGGCATGCCCAATCTTCACCATGCCAGAGCTATAATAATTCGTCACAAACCGCTATCTATACTGCGTCGGGGCGGGGAGAAGCGCGGCTTGGAATTCGATCTGAAGACCATTGAGGCGCTTGCTCCCGATCAGGCGTCGCTGAGCGCCGCCTCCAAGCTCACCAAACGAACGAACTGGCCGCGGCTCGAAAAGCATGAGCAGCAGGCGCTCATCTGGGGCGAATGCCAGGGCTCCGGCTCCAATCCTTATCGAGTGGTGGTCGACACGGGTGATCACGGCTACCAATGCACCTGCCCTTCGCGCAAATTCCCATGCAAGCACACGCTGGCCCTGATGTGGATCGCTGCCACCGCGCCAGCCAGCTTTGCCGCGGCCGAATCCACGCCGGGATGGGTGAATGACTGGCTTGGCCGGCGCCGGAAGACGGCGTCACAGCCGGTGCAGCAACCGGCACCGGGCGCGGAAGCCAAGAGCATTGGCGAAGCCGCACGGGCGGACGAGAGCGCCGCCGTTGAAGATAACGCAACGGTCGAGCGTCGCGAGGCGGCGCAGCGCAAGCGGGCGGAAAGCACACGAGAAGCAGTGTCGGCGGCGCTCGATGAACTCGACCAGTGGATTGCCGACCAGTTGCGGCTCGGTCTTTCCGGGTTTGTCGACGCCAGCAGCGACCGTTGCCGGCGGATTGCTGCGCGGCTGGTCGATATGAAGGCAGCGGCGCTCGCCGGCCGTATCGACGAGATTCCGTCGCGGCTGATGGCGCTGCGCAGCGAAGAACGACCGGATGCGGCGATCCGCGAACTCGGCAAGCTCGTGCTGCTGGCCAAGGCCTGGCGGTCGGCGCCCGACGATCCCGAGTTGAAGCGGCTTGTATCGACATCCGAAACCCGCGAACAGGTGCTGGCCAATCCCGATGCAATGCAAGTCGAAAGTCTCTGGGAGGTTGTCGGCGAGAAGATCGAGACCCGGCGCGATGGTTTGGTCAGCCATTCGACATGGCTGCTCGATCTGAAAAGCTCCACACCACAATTTGCCCTGCTGCTCGATTATTTTCCCGCCTCGGCCGGACGCCGATCCAACGCCTTCTCGCCAGGCGATCGCTTCAATGCCCGGTTGGTCTTTTATCCATCACGCCGGCCACTCCGGGCGCTGGTGGCAGAACGCATGGGCGACGTCGCATCGGGCCCGTGGCCCGATTTTACCCTGGGCGTCGCCAAGGATCCGCTGGCTGCGCATGTGTGCCATCAGGATGCCGCTCCCTGGCTCACAGATAGCCCTCTCATACTGCCGCCTGGTGCGATCCTGGTCGACGATCGGGGCGCAGCCTGGTGGCAGGCCGCCGATGATCCGCAAGGGCTCGCCTTGCCGATCAGTGGCGCCGTCAATCAGACATTGCTCGGCCTCGACCTTGCCGCCACGGCAGCGCTCTGGGACGGCGCTCGGCTTGAGCTTCTGGCGGCTCAAAGCGGGTTCGGGAGGCTTGACCTGTCGTGAATGAGGGCGAGCAAACAGGCCTGGCGACCATGCGCGATTGTTGGATCACCGGCGGAGCCACCTTCGATCTGGCTCCGGCCGCCTGGAAGGCAATCGCAGGCGGCGCAAGTCCCGACGAGCAGGAGCGCCGGCTCCTGGCAATTGCAGCGCAAGCGCTCGACGTCGCCTTGCGGCCGGCGGCGCCGAAGACGCTCAAGCGGCGGCCGCCGCTGCCCGGGCTTGCCTTGCCAATGCTGCCGGAGCGGTTGCGGCCGCTTTTGCGCGCCGCCCTGAAGCACGCCGCCGACGCGAGGCGAAAGGCACGCGTGGCGGCGCTCGTCGCCAGCCGCGGCTTCGTGCTCCACCCAATGGACTGGATGCCCTCGTCGGATCAGAACAGCCCGGATGTCTACGCTCCATGGATCGACTGGCAAGCCAGCGTGGATGGAGAAAGACATACCCCGCAAGAGAAACTCACGGCGGAAAATTGGGATGAGTTCTATCCCGCCGCGCGCCGCATCGCGCTGGCTGATATGCGCCGGCGCGAACCGGCCGCGGCGCGAATGCTGATCGAGGCCAAGGCCTCGGGCGAACCTGCGGAGGTCAGGCTTGCGCTCATCGAACTTATGCGCTTCGGCCTCAATGCCGAGGACGCGCCGTTCCTGAAAAGCCTTGCCACCGACCGTTCCGGCAAGGTGCAGGACCTGGCTGGCCGGTTGCTGGCAAGGTTGGGCGAGCACGGCCATTCGAGCGAAGGCGGGGCGGAGGATCCAGCAGTCGAACTCGCCGTCTTCATCGGCGAAGGCAAATCCGGCTTCATCCGCCGCCGGACCACCTACACGCCGGCGAAACTCAAATCCCCGGCGCAGGAAAAGCGCCGCGCCGAATTGTTCGAGACTTGCAATCTGGTCGACCTCGCCAGACGGTTCGGCATCACGGAACCCGAATTCATCGGAGCCTGGCAGTTCGGCGCCGACAACACCGCTGATATCCTGATCGCCCGAATGGTCGCCGCTTCTGGGAGCGACGCGGCGGTGACGCATATGGCGGACATGCTTGTCACCGAAGGCGGCAAACCGGCGCTGTTCGTGTTGCACCTTGTGCCGCGTCTGGACAGCCGCAGGAAACGGGCTCTCGTCCGGCTGATCCTCAAGCAAGCAAATTACCTCAGCGCGATCAATCTGGCGGAAGGCATTGATGCTGGCTGGCTGGAATGGGACGATCTTTCGAACGGGTCAGTTCTTCCCGCTTTGCGTTCCGCCGTTGCGGGAAACGACGAAGCCGTGCGGCGGGGCGCTGACGATATACTGGAAACGATCGGCTACCTTGCCACAGCGACCACAGCAGCCAAATTGATCGACGAGGTCGTCGCTGCCGGTATGCCGCCCGCCGCCCCATCACTCAGTGTCCTGCGTCTCAACGCGGCGCTGGCCGAACATCAGTCTCGAACCGACACATGATCAATCCGGAGAATTCATATGAACGCTGCCATCCGTCTCCCGGTCGAGCAGGCCTATGCCTCTGAATTGCAGGCGCTGGCGCGCGGTGACGACAGGCAAAAACCTGCCGGCTGGAGCCTGTCGCCACAGGCTGTGCTGACCTATCTGCTCGGCGGCAAGGCTAGCGACGGCACACTGATAACCCCGAAATATGTCGGTCGCCGCCGGTTGATGGAAACCGCGGTAGCGACGCTCGCCACCGACCGTGCACTCTTGCTGCTCGGCGTTCCCGGAACCGCCAAGTCCTGGGTATCTGAACATCTTGCCGCCGCCATCATGGGCGACTCGACGCTGATCGTGCAGTGCACGGCCGGCACCGACGAGAACCAGATCCGCTATGGCTGGAACTATGCGCAGCTGCTGGCAAAAGGCCCGAGCCAGGAAGCGTTGGTGCCGACGCCGCTCTACCGAGCCATGCAGAACGGCAAGCTCTGCCGGCTGGAGGAACTGACCCGCATGGGCTCGGACGTGCAGGACACGCTGATCACCGTGCTTTCCGAAAAGATGATGCCGATCCCGGAATTGAACACCTCGATCTACGCCCAGCGCGGCTTCAACATTATCGCCACGGCAAACAACCGCGACAAAGGTGTCAACGAGCTCTCCTCGGCGCTCAAGCGTCGCTTCAATGTCGTGGTGCTGCCATTGCCGGAAGACATGGCCGAAGAGGTGGCGATCGTCTCCAAACGGGTCGATGAGATGGCTGGCGGACTCGACCTGCCGGTGCCAAAAAATGTCGGCGAGGAGATCGCCCGTGTGCTGACCATCTTTCGCGAATTGCGCTCCGGCGCGACTGCCGACGGCAAGGTGACGCTGAAGACTCCTTCCGGCTCGCTGTCGACCGCAGAAGCGATCGCCACGATGGTTGGCGGGCTCAGCCAGGCGGCGTGGTTCGACAGTGGCAAGCTCGGCGCCGAAGGTCTCGCCGCCAGCCTTGTCGGCGCGATCGTGAAGGATCCGGTGCAGGATAAGGTGGTGCTCGAGGAATATCTGGAAACGGTGCTCAAGAAGCGCCCCGACTATGCCGGCTATTACGCGGCGCTGAACGCAGCGATCTGACGCCATGAGCCACGGCGACATTGCCTATTTCGGGATACGCCATCACGGGCCGGGTTCCGCCGACAGCCTGCTGCAGGCACTGCAGGATTTGAACCCGGTCGCCGTGCTGATCGAGGGGCCGATCGACGCCTCTGAGCTTCTGCCCATGCTGGCCCGCCCCGAAATGCAGCCGCCGGTGGCGCTCCTTTGCTATCCGGAGGACGATCCGGCTTCGACAAGCTTCTGGCCTTTTGCCGAGTTCTCGCCCGAATACCAGGCGGCGCTTTGGGCTGTGGGCAATAAGGCGACGTTGCAGTTTATCGACCTGCCATCGTCGGCACGGTTCACCACTGCTGCGATCGGTGGCGCGGAGGACACCGACGCGACCGAAGCTACCCAAGCCCTCGAGGATGGTGACGCGGCTCCGCTTCCGCGTGATCCGATTGCCATACTGGCGCACGCCGCCGGTTATGAGGACGGCGAAAGCTGGTGGTCGGACATCATTGAACAGAACCCGGAACCCGGCCCGATATTTGCGGCCATCGCCGATGCGATGACGACACTGCGGAATGGTGAGGGTCCGATCGCGCAGTTCGAAGCCAAGCGCGAGGCGCATATGCGGCTCGAAATCGCCAAGGCGCGTAAGCAGTTCGAGGGGCCGATCGCCGTCGTCTGCGGAGCATGGCATGTGCCGGCGCTGCAGGCCACCCACACTCAGAAAAACGATCAGGTCCTGATCAAGGGAATTGCCCGGCGCAAGAGCACAATGACATGGGCACCGTGGACCGGACCGCGCCTGGCGCTGGGATACCGCTATGGCGCGGGCGTCGTCGCGCCCGGCTGGTGCAAGCATCTTTGGCGCACGCGCGGTCGGCGCGATGCGGCAACCCTGTGGCTTGCCATGATCGCGGCGCTGCTGCGGACGAAGGGCCATCTGGTCTCGACCGCTTCGCTGATCGAAGCGAAGCGGCTCGCCCGCGCGCTCGCCGCCATTCGCGAACGGCCGAAGCCCGGGTTCGAGGAATTGCGCGACGCCGCGATCGCGGCCCTGTTCAATGGCGAAGCGTTGCTGTGGGGGCTGGTCGAGGCCGAGTTGCTTCTGGGTGCGGACGTCGGTGAAATTCCGCCCGACACGCCGCTGGCGCCATTGATCGAGGATCTGCAGCGCAACCAGAAGGCGGCGCGGCTGAAGCCCGAGGCGCTGGAGCGCGAACTGTCCGTCGACCTGCGCAGCGAAAGCGGGCTGTTTCGCTCGACATTGCTGCATCGGCTGAGCGTGCTTGGTGTGCATTGGGGCAGACTGACCGATGCCGGTCGCAGCCGTGGCACCTTCCGCGAGCGGTGGACCCTGGCGTGGGAACCGGAATACGCCGTTCGTCTGGTCGAGAACCTGATCTACGGGCCGACCATCGAAAAGGCTGCCAATGCCCGCCTGATCCAGATGATCGAAACGGCGGCGACGCTCGATACGCTTGCGGCATTGGTGCAGAACGCGATCACGGCAAACCTGTCGGAAGCATCGACTGCCGGCCTTGCGGCGTTGGAGGCGCGAGCGGCGCGCAGCAGCGAATGCCTGGAGATCCTGGCGTCTGTGCCGCCCCTCGCCGACATCATCCGTTACGGCGAGGCCCGCAAAACGGAGACGAACCGGCTGTCCGGTCTCATGGAGCGGCTGATCGTCGAAGGTGCGATCGCGCTTCCGTATGCTGTACGCGATCTGGATGAGCAAGCCGCCGCGACGCTGGTCGGTGCGATGCGCAAGGCCGATGAGGCGATCAGACTGGTCGAGCCCGGGCAAGACGTACTGGACGGATGGCGTAACGGACTGGCTGCCGTGGTGGAGGGATCGCGGTCGACGGCGCTGCCGGCAGGATGCGCCGCGCACCTGCTCTACGAAGCTGGCCGGCTTTCCGCCGAGGACGCTGCCGGACTGCTCGAGCGACGCTTGTCACCGGGGACTCCTGTCATTGAAGCGGCCGGATTCTTCGAAGGCTTCTTCAGCACTGCCGGCCAGCGGCTGATCTATGACGAAGGTCTGCGCGGCGCGGTTGATGCGTGGCTGAAGTCCCTCGACGAGGACGCTTTCTCGCGCATCTGCCGCTGCTGCGCCGTGTCTTCTCCAATCTGGACAGCATGGAGCGCCGGCGGTTGATTGAAGCGGTGCTCGGCCGCGCCGCGCGGCTGCCGGCCGGCCTGATACCGGCGCCCGATCGCGGCGAGGCCTGGCGTCGGCACCTGGAGCGGCTTGGACCCTTGCTCAAGAGCGGGACATAACGATGGACGACGAGGCAGAGGCGACCCAAACGGGCGCACCATCGCCGGATGGCGGAAGAGAGCGCCGCTGGCGTCTGGCGATCGGCGCCGACGATGAGACATCTGCGGCACTTTCCAGCGACGACAAACGGCTTTCGGCGGCTCTTGACGCGTTATACGGCGACGGCGCCAATGCCGCTGCCGACCCGCGCAAACGGCGCGGCGGGCTAGGCCGTTCGGCGCCGCGCGTTGCGCAATGGATGGGCGACATCCGCTCTTTCTTTCCCGCGCAGGTCGTCCAGATCGTCCAGAAAGATGCCTTCGAACGGCTGAACCTGAAGCAGATGCTGATGGAGCCGGAGTTCCTGAAGGCGATCGAGGCGGACGTCAATCTGGTCGCCGACCTGGTTTCGCTTCGCTCGGTGATGCCTGCCAAGACCAAGGACATCGCCCGCGCGATCATCGCCGATATCGTGGTCAAGCTGATGCAGAGGCTGGAGCAGAAGACAGCCGAGGCAATCCGTGGCGCGCTCGACCGGTCGAGGCGCACCAACCGCCCGCGTTCGCGCGATATCGACTGGCAGCGCACCATCTCGGCGAACCTTCGCCACTACCAACCCGAACACAAGACCATCGTGCCGGAGAAGCTGGTTGGTTTCATACGCAAGCAGCGACGGCTAGTCGATCTCGACGAAGTCGTTCTCTGCGTCGATCAGTCCGGCTCGATGGCAAGCTCGGTGATCTACGCCTCGATATTCGCAGCGGTCATGGCCTCGCTGCCGGTTGTGCGCACCAAGCTCGTCTGTTTCGATACCGCCATCGTTGACCTTACCGAAGAACTCAGCGATCCTGTTGAAGTGCTGTTCGGCGTGCAACTCGGCGGCGGCACCGACATCAACCAGGCGGTCGCCTATTGCGCCGACCGTATCGAACGGCCCACCAAGTCGCATCTGGTGCTGATCACCGATCTCTATGAAGGCGGTAATGGCCAGGATCTGCTGCGGCGACTGGCAGCGCTGGTTCGATCCGGCGTAAATGTCGTGGTGCTTCTGGCGCTGACCGATCAAGGCCGGCCCGGCTACGATCCCACAATGGCAGGCTCGGTAGCAGCCCTTGGTATTCCCGTCTTCGCCTGCACGCCGGATCTGTTTCCGGACATGATGGCTGCGGCCTTGCGCCGTGCGGATATCGGAGCATGGGCGGCGACCGCCGATATCAAGCTGGTCCGCGCCGAAGCGCAGGTGTCGAGCCACCCATCACCAACTGCCACAGTTTGACAAAACGCGGTCCGCGCCTATGGTCGACCTGTTACAGGAGCGGTGCATGGCGACAGCAACCGACTGCATTTTTGGCGGGTTTTCCGCATGTTTTCTTTCCAGCGAAATTCGCGTCAAGCCGCGCCTGCAATCCTCGCCGGTCTTCGCGTGCGCTGCATCGATATCTGCGCGCCAATAGCATCCGTGAGCGCCCTCTCCTCACGAACCGCCGAGCTTCTGTCGCGACTTGAGGGTCGGCTGGATCGGCCGGCGATCGTCTCGGCCGATGAGGCCGGGCCGCGTTACAGGGAAGACCCCGACGGCAGGACGGGTGCGCGGCCGGAGGTCGTGCTGCGACCGCGCACTGCCGGCGAGGTGTCGGACATACTGCGCCTCTGCAATGAGGCGGGGCAGAGGCTTGTGATCCAGGGTGGCCGGACCGGGCTTGCCGGCGGCGCTCGCATCCAACCCGGCGAAGCTGTGCTGTCGCTGGAGCGCATGACTTCCGTTGAAGCTCTCGACCGCGAGGCGGCGACCATCATCGCCGAGGCCGGCGCGCCGCTACAAGCGGTGCAGGAAGCCGCCGATGCGGCCGGCCTGCTGTTCGGCGTCGACATCGGAGCGCGCGGCACGGCCACCGTCGGTGGCAATGTCGCCGCCAATGCCGGCGGCATCCGTGTGCTGCGCTACGGTATGTACCGGGCTCAGGTGCTTGGCCTGGAAGCGGTGCTTGCCGACGGCAGTATCCTGACCTCGCTCAAGGGTTTGGCGAAGGACAACTCCGGCTACGACCTCAGCCAATTGTTCATCGGCAGCGAAGGCACGCTCGGCGTGGTCACGCGCGCATGCCTGCGGCTGCATCCGAAGCCGGCCACCGAGATCAACGCCTTCTGCGCGCTTGCTTCGCTCGACGCGGCGATCACGTTGCTTGCGCTGCTCAGGCGGAAGCTCGGGCCCTTGCTGTCGGCCTATGAGGTGAATTTCGCACCGCTCTATGGCGCCATGATCGCCGGCATGGAGGCGCCGGCGCCGCTACCCGCCGGCTCGCCCGTCTATGTGCTTGCCGAGATACAGGGCAGCGAGCCCGACCGCGACGGCGAACGTTTTGCCGCGGTGCTGATGCAGGCGGTTGAAGATGGCGTGATCGACGATGTGGTCGTCTCGCAATCGCCGCGCGAATTCCGGGCGCTCTGGGCGGTGCGAGAAGAGGCCAACCGTTTCCTGTTTTCGATGACAGGCCTGATCGGCGTCGATATCAGCATCCCGCTGGCGAGAATGGCGACTTTCCTGGGCGAAACAGAAGCCGCCATCAGGGCCGTCGACCCTGGCGCCGACATCTACGTCTTCGGCCATCTCGGCGACGGCAATCTGCATTATCAGGTCCGCACCGCGGATCCGGCGGCCGCATACGGCATCGTGTACCGCGGTGTTGCCGCCGCCGGCGGCGGCGTTTCGGCCGAACATGGCATCGGCCTCGACAAGAAGGAATGGCTGCACCTTGTGCGCAGCGACGCCGAGATCGCGGCCATGCGCCGCCTGAAAGCAGCCTTCGACCCGAACAACATCCTCAATGCCGGGCGCATCTTCGACCTCGCGCCGGGCTGAAATCGAAGGCCGGTAGCGCTGGCCGGATGCTGTCTCTATCTGGTCGCGCTCTTCAATTCCGCATGCGCCACCGCAATGCGGGCAGCAAGCGCGGCGTTGTTGCGGACCAGCGCGATGTTGGCCTTCAGGCTGCGGCCTTGCGAAAGCTCATTGATGCGTGCGAGCAGAAACGGCGTTAGTTCCTTGCGCCCGATGCCGCGCTTCTCGGCCTCAGCCACGGCCGCTGCGATCGTGCCGTCGATGAACGCCGGATCGAGCGCGTCCGCTTCGGGGATAGGGTTGGCGACGAGAATGCCGGTGCCGGATTCCATCTCGTCATGCAGCAGCATGGCTCGCGCGATCTCGTCGGGCGTGTCGAGGCGATGATCGGCCTTGAGCCCGCTGGAGCGGGTGTAGAAAGCCGGAAAATCATCGCTCCCATAGGCGATCACCGGCACGCGCTGAGTTTCCAGATATTCCAGCGTCTTCGCAATATCGAGGATCGACTTAACTCCGGCGCAGACGACGGTCGTGCCGGTTTGGCCGAGTTCGGTCAGGTCGGCGGAGATATCGAAAGTGGCTTCGGCGCCGCGATGCACGCCGCCGACGCCGCCGGTCGCAAAAATGCCGATCCCGGCTAAAGCGGCGATCCGCATCGTCGCCGAGACGGTGGTTCCGGCCGAGCCGCCGCGCACCATGATGGCGGCGAGATCGCGCCCGGAAGCCTTGACCACGCCCTTTGCCGCTGCCAGCTCTTCCAGTTCACGGTCGTCGAGGCCAACCTTGATCTTGCCGGCGACCACCGCGATCGTGGCGGGCACGGCGCCGTTTTCACGCACTACGGTCTCGACACCACGGGCAGTTTCCAGATTGGCCGGATATGGCATGCCGTGGGTGATAATCGTCGATTCCAATGCCACCACCGCGCGGCCTTCATCAAGCGCAGCAGCGACTTCATCGTTCAGGTGGACAAGGAAAGGTTTCATATCATCTCGCTTTCAGGCAGGAATGCGGTACATGCCGGCGGCAAGGAAGCGCGGCGACAGATCGGGATGGACGCTGGATTCGCTCTCGGTGGTCAGTGTGGCAAGCAGCGCGCCGGTGCGCACGGCATGAGCGACCGGCTCACCCGAAAGCACCTTGTACAGTGTGCCGGCGATCATCGCGTCACCGGCGCCGGTGATATCGACGGGCTGCGCCGGGACGGAGTGCATGGTCGTCACACCGCTCTCGGTCGCAACGGCAAATCCATGCGCGCCCACGGTCACGACCACCTCGCCGGCGCCGGCCGCGCGCAGCGCTGCCGCTGCTTCCTCCGGCGTCAGCCGCCTGTCGGCATCCGTCATGCCGAGCATCGTGTTGGCCTCGTCATGATTGGTGAACAGAAGATCGACGCCGGTCAAGTCCTTCGGCAGGCGCGCTGATTTCGGCGCCGATACCGTGTCGACTGCGAGCTTGAAGCGCGCACCCTGCTTGCGCGAGATCAGTGCTGCGAGGGTCGCGGCCGGCAGATTGCAGTCGATGAACACCCATGTCGCCGAAGCCAGATGCGGCCAGAAGCGGTCGAGATAGGACGACGAAAACAGATCGAAGATCTCCATGTCGGCAATGCCGAGCACGAGGTCGTTGTTGCGGTCGAGGATGGCCGCGTATTCCGCCGTCGGCCGTTCCGTGGTGGTGATGACCTGGCTGACATCGGCGCCGAGGTCGCGCAGATGCCGCACCAGTGAGCGGCCGGTTTCATCGTCGCCGACGATCGAGACGAAGCTTATGTCGACGCCGAGGCGGGCAAGGTTTTCGGCGACGTTGCGGGCAACCCCGCCGAAGCTGCGATAGCCGTCGACCGGGTTCGACGTCTCGAAAATCAGATCCTTCTTGGCGTGGTATTTGCGGTCGAGCACCGCGCCGCCGACGCAGACCATGCGCTTGGACGTCGGCAAGACGTAACCACGGCCGAGAATGTATCCCTTGTTGACGAGTTGCACGATGTGGGCCGCGACCGTCGAGCGGGCGATGCCGAGCACCGTTGCTATGTCCTGCTGGCCGGCGAATGGGTTCGCCGCAATGAGGTCGAGAACCGCTTGTTCCTGTGCTCCAAGGTCGTCCATTGTCTCACCCGGCCGTCAAATTCGAGGCTGAACGCCTTCGCAACAACAGATGACATTGTCAACATTTGTTTCGACCGGCGGCATTTGACCAATCAGCGCTCCCGCGACTCTCTTCCAGCCGGACGAAGAAAGCGGGTGAGCACATTGAAGAAAGCTATTTCACCAAGGAGGACGAAAGTTGCTCTTGTCGGCGTGCAGCGCCAGGGAGGAACTGAGGCCTTAACGCGAGACGGCGAAGAGCGCTAAGCCTTCAGCACCGAGACGGCCAATTCGCTGTTGTGGACGTATTCGTTGGCGTCAGGCTGCTTCTGCACGAGCAGGATGAACAGCAGGTCGGTCAGCGTCAGTTGTGCATCACGCGCAGTTATCGATGACGAGCGCGCGCGCTCTTCATCGGCGATCGTGTGGAGGCGAATGTCGGCAACCCGGCTCAGCGGATTGTCGCGAAGTCCGGTGACGGCGATAACGGTGGTGCCACGTTTGCGGGCAAGTTCAGCTATCCGCAGGGTTTCGATGCTCGCCCCGGAATAGGAGAGCGCGAACAGCACGTCACCTCGTCCAAGCGTCGAGACATTGGCCATTTGCACATGGCTGTCGCTGTCGTGCAGCACGTTGCGGCCGAGCTTCATCAGCTTGTAGGAAAAATCGCGCGCCACCAGCGAGGATGCGCCGACGCCGGCCAAATGAATGCGGCGCGCACCGTTCAACGCTTCGAGGGCCTTGCCGATTTCCTGCTCGGTGTTGGCCGCGACGGTCTGCTGCATCGACAAGAGCTTGCTGCCGATCAGCTTGCGCAAGATGACCAGATAGCTGTCGTCGACCTCGATCGAACCGTGGATCATGCCGGCCGACACGTGCCATTCCTGCGACTTGGCCTCACTGACGGCGAGCTTAAGCTCCTGATAGCTGGAATAGCCGAGCTTCTGGCTGAACTTGACGACGCTCGACTGGCTGCGGCCGATCTCGGCGGCAAGCGCCGCCGTCGACAGGCGGAGCATCTGGTCGGGATTATCGACGATATACCGACCGATCTCGCGGTCGCCGGGCGCCATGACTTCGAGCTTGGCCTCGATCTTCTTCAGCACGGACATGCGTTCCTCCATTGCCTGTCATCGACAATGCCAAGCCAAGGAATAAATTATTCCGTCTCTGATTGACAGCCAAGAATGAACCATCAAATCTCGACTGGTGCGGTTGCGGCCCAGCCTTCGGGCATGTCGACGATTCGGACATGAAAGATCGTAGACTCGCCGACAGCTCGGGATTAGGTCAGAGCCATGGACAAATTGCGGATCGTCGGCGGGCACAGGCTTGAGGGCGCGGTGACGATCTCCGGCGCCAAGAACGCGGCCTTGCCGCAAATAGCGGCGGCGTTGCTCAGCCCCTATCCGCTGCAGCTGACCAACCTGCCTGAGGTGACGGATGTCGACAACATGCTTGGCGTCGTCGGCCTTCATGGGGCCGAAGTCATCAGGTCGGCGCATGCCGCCACAATCGATACCAGTGCTGCCGCTTCCAGGGAGACAAGCTACGATACCGTCAGGCGCATGCGCGCGACGGTGCTGGTTCTCGGTCCACTGCTTGCCCGCTTCGGTCATGCCCGGGTCTCGCTGCCTGGCGGCTGCGCGATCGGCGCACGGCCGGTCGACATGCATGTCGCCGCACTTGCCGCACTTGGCGCCGATATCGCGATCGAAAACGGACTGATCGTCGCGTCTGCGCCGGGCGGACTGAAAGGCGCGCGCATCGTTTTGAGCTCGCCGTCGGTCGGCGCGACCGAAACGGCGATGATGGCGGCGACGACGGCAAACGGCGAGACCGAGATCCTCAACGCGGCCCGCGAGCCGGAGGTGGCCGATCTTGCCGCCTGCCTGAACGACATGGGCGCGCGGATCGAGGGCGCCGGCACGCACCGCATCCTGATCGGGGGCAGCACAGACTGGCGCGCCGCCACGCACGACATCATCCCGGACCGGATAGAGGCCGGCACCTATGCCGTCGCAGCGGCCATCACCGGCGGTCAGCTCGAGCTGACCCACGCGCGGCTCGAGCACATGGCATCCGTCGTCCAGCTGCTCGAAGCAGCCGGTGTGAAAATATGGCCGGGCGACCGCGGGCTGATCGTATCGAGAGACGGGCCGCTCAAGGCGGTCGACGTGACGACGGAGCCCTATCCGGGCTTTCCGACCGATCTCCAGGCGCAGTTCATGGCGTTGATGTGCTGTGCCGAGGGCGCTTCGCTGTTGCGCGAGACGATCTTCGAGAACCGCTTCATGCATGTGCCTGAACTGATGCGGCTCGGCGCCAATATCAAACTGCAAGGCACCATGGCGCTGGTGCGCGGAGGCGAGAAGCTGAAGGGCGCGCAAGTGATGGCGACCGACCTGCGCGCCTCCGTCTCGCTGGTGCTGGCAGCGCTGGTGTCGGAGGGCGAGACGACGATCAATCGCGTCTATCATCTCGACCGCGGGTACGAGCAGTTGGACCGCAAGCTCCGGCTGTGCGGCGCCCAGATCGAACGAATAAGGCAATGAGTGCCGGTGGGGCGTCTCCGCATTATTTCCTGGGCGTCGATGGCGGCGGAACCGGCTGCCGGGCGCGTATCGAAGACGAAGCAGGAACCGTGCTCGGGCAAGGCCTGTCGGGCCCGGCGACAACGCGACTCGGTATAGAGGTGGCCTGGGCCTCGATTGCCAAAGCCTTTGGCGCGGCGATCGAAGAGGCAGGGTTCGCGGCGGCGGAAATCGCCAGGATCCGCGCGGGTATCGGTGTTGCCGGCATCGGCCGTAAGGGTGCGCTCGAGGCGTTTCGTGGCATCGAACAACCCTTTGCGAGCATCGACTTCGTCAGCGACGGCGTCGCGGCTTGCCTTGGCGCGCATTCGGGTCAAGACGGCGCCATCGTCATAGCCGGGACCGGTTCGATCGGGCTCGGCTTTGTCGAAGGGCGCGACCTGCGCGTCGGCGGCTACGGTTTTCCGATTTCCGACGAGGGCAGCGGCGCCGATCTCGGACTGAAGGCGGTGCAGCTTGCCTTGCGAGCCCATGACGGCCGGCATGAGCGGACGGCGCTGCTGGCCGAGGTGATGCAGCGCTTCAAGGACGATCCGTTCGAGGCGGTGGCCTGGATGGACCGCGCCAGCGCGACGGACTATGCCGCCATGGCGCCGATGGTGATCCGTCATGCCGACCAGGGCGATCCGGCCGGTCGGCGGATCGTGCAAGGCGCTGCCGAGCAGATCGACACCTTCGTGCGGGTGCTGTTCGAAAAAGGCGCGCCGCGGGTCACGTTGCTCGGAGGGTTGTCCAGCCCGCTTGGGCCATGGCTCGCTCCCGACGTCCGCCGACGGCTGAAGCCGGCCGACGGCGATGCGGTTTCGGGAGCCATAATCCTGGCCAGAAAATCCCTCTGCCGCCAGTGATGGCCTTCGGCAAGGAATATAATATTCCTACTTTCCGTTGACAGAGGGAATATCGAATTCTAAAAAGTTAACGAAACAGAACCGGCGCAGCCGGTACGGAGCCGACGGCCAGGTGCAGGCACTGGACGCCGCTTGCCGCGGGCATCACAGTCCTGCTCGCAGTCGCACTTGAAAGTAAGAAGTGGTCGAACAAGGGTTGATGTCGGAGCTGGAGCGGCTGGTTTCCGAGGACCGGAACCCGAAAACCATGGACATCGATCTGTTGCCGACCCTCGAGGTGCTGCGCAAGATCAATGACGAGGACAAAGGCGTTGCGGCAGCCGTCGAGAAGGTCATTCCCGATATTGCTGCGGCCGTGGACCGGATCGTGAGCGCGTTCCAGAACGGTGCACGCCTTGTCTATATGGGGGCTGGCACCAGCGGCCGGCTCGGCGTCCTCGACGCCTCGGAATGTCCGCCGACCTTCGGGGTACCCGAGGACATGGTGGTGGGCCTGATCGCCGGCGGCGTTGACGCGCTGGTGCACTCTGCGGAAGGCGCCGAGGACGATCCGAAACAGGGAATAAAGGCGCTGCAGGACATCAAGCTGACCGCTGGCGACGTGGTGGTCGGCATCGCTGTCAGCGGACGCACACCTTATGTCATCGGTGGCCTGACCTATGCCAAGGAAGTGGGAGCCACCACCGTGGCGTTGTCCTGCAATCCTCGATCGACCATTGCCGGCATTGCCGATATTGGCATCTCTCCGGTGGTTGGCCCGGAGGTCCTCACCGGCTCGACCCGGCTGAAATCGGGAACCGCGCAAAAGCTGGTGCTCAATATGCTGTCTACCGCCAGCATGATCCGCATCGGCAAGAGCTATCAGAACCTGATGGTTGACCTCAATCCAAGCAACAAGAAGCTTGTCGCAAGGGCGGTCAGGATCGTGATGCAGACGACCGGCTGCGCGGCACAGCAGGCACGACAGGCACTCGACCAGACCGGCAATGATGTAAAACTGGCAATCCTGGTGACGATCACCGGCATGGGTGTCGAAGAAGCACGTAAGGCGCTTGCCAACGCGGGAGGTTTCCTGCGCAAGGCGATAGGCGAAAAGACGGTGTAAGACCGCATGGATACTGGGCCGATGTTCCGGGGCGTGCTGGTGCACTCTGCGGAAGGCGCCGAGGACGATCCGAAACAGGGAATAAAGGCGCTGCAGGACATCAAGCTGACCGCTGGCGACGTGGTGGTCGGCATCGCTGTCAGCGGACGCACACCTTATGTCATCGGTGGCCTGACCTATGCCAAGGAAGTGGGAGCCACCACCGTGGCGTTGTCCTGCAATCCTCGATCGACCATTGCCGGCATTGCCGATATTGGCATCTCTCCGGTGGTTGGCCCGGAGGTCCTCACCGGCTCGACCCGGCTGAAATCGGGAACCGCGCAAAAGCTGGTGCTCAATATGCTGTCTACCGCCAGCATGATCCGCATCGGCAAGAGCTATCAGAACCTGATGGTTGACCTCAATCCAAGCAACAAGAAGCTTGTCGCAAGGGCGGTCAGGATCGTGATGCAGACGACCGGCTGCGCGGCACAGCAGGCACGACAGGCACTCGACCAGACCGGCAATGATGTAAAACTGGCAATCCTGGTGACGATCACCGGCATGGGTGTCGAAGAAGCACGTAAGGCGCTTGCCAACGCGGGAGGTTTCCTGCGCAAGGCGATAGGCGAAAAGACGGTGTAAGACCGCATGGATACTGGGCCGATGTTCCGGGGCGTGTGTCCCTTTGAAGCGGTCCGAGGAACTGCAAGGCATCTGGTTTAACAATAATGGGAGACGACAATGGTACGGCACATTGGCAAGAAACTGCTTTCCGGCATGACGCTCGCGGCAATGGTTGGCATCGCCGCGCTACCGGTGCAGGCGAGTGCGGCGACGCTGCATATGGCGTGGTCGCAGGACGCCACCGGTCTTGATCCGCACAAGCAGACGGCATTCTCCTCACTGCGGCTGCTGGAGCTGATCTACGAACCGCTGGTGCGGCTCGACGCAAACCTGCAAATCACACCCGCGATTGCCGATTCATGGCAGTTCTCGCCGGACGGCAAGGAGCTGAGCTTCAAGCTTAATCCGAAAGCAAAATTCCAGAACGGCGCCGCCGTGACCTCGGCCGACGTCAAGGCATCGTTCGAGCGCATACTTGACGAGAAGACGGGTGCTGCGGCGCGCGCCAACTTTCTCTCGATCGCCAGCATCGACACGCCCGATCCCGCCACCGTCGTGTTCCACCTCTCGCAGCCGGACGTGCCGATCCTGACGGCGATGAGCGACGTCAATGCGGCGATCGTCCCGGCAAGCGAAATCGCGGCCGGCTCGATCGGCACGACAACGATCGGCTCGGGTCCGTTCAAGCTCGAAAAATGGGATCCGAATTCCAAGGAAGTGCTTGTCGCCAACAAGGACTGGGCAGGCGGCGCGACCGGCGTCGACGGCATCGATATCAGCGTGCTGCCGGACGAGACGGCGATACTGGCGGCGATGCGTACCAAGCAGATCGATTTTGCCCTGCTCAACGATCCGCTTGTCGCCACGCTGGTGCCCAAGGAAGCCAGCCTGCAGTTGAACCGCGTGCCGGTGCTTGCCTATCACGTGCTGCAGCTCAATCCCTCCCGCAAGCCGATGACCGAACTCAAGGTGCGTCAGGCGATTTCCTGCGCCATCGACCGGCAGGAAGTGCTGGACACCGCCTCGCTCGGCGAAGGCAAGGTCACCGGCCCGCTGACCATCCCGGCACTGGCGACCGATCCGAAGCAGTTGTTCTGCTATAAGCGCGACATTGAGAAGGCCAAGCAGTTGATGGCCGAAGCCGGCTATGCCGACGGCTTTTCGGCGACCGTGATTGGCGCCACCGGCGAGCCGCCGACGGCAGCGGCGGAAGCCCAGGTCATCCAGTCGCAACTCGCAGAAATCGGAGTCAAGCTCGACATCAAGATGATGGAGCTCAACGTCTATGTCGACGCCTGGCTGAAGGGCGATTTCGACATGGCCGTCGCGCTGAACGGCGGCAGGGCCGATCCCTACACTATGTACAACCGCTACTGGACCAAGACGGGCAATCTGCAGAAGGTGGCGAACTATATCGACGACACGCTGGACAGTCTTATGCAGAAGGGCCGCACCGAGACCGACCCGGCAGCGCGCAAAGCGATCTTCGCCGACTTCGAGAAGCACATCACTGAGATGTCGCCCTGGATCTGGCTCTACACGTCCTACAGCTACACGGCACAGCAGAAGAATATCGCAGGATTCGAACCGGTGCCGACAGGCTCGCTGTTCAGCCTCGCCAAGGTGACGATCCAGTAGCTGCTTTGATGCCGGACGAGAGGATATTCTTCGCGTGAACTATCTGATGCGGCGACTGGCGACCTTCCCTCTCGTCCTGCTTGGCGTGTCCATCGTGGTGTTCCTGGCGATCCGGATGGTTCCGGGCGATTCGATCACGGCAATGCTGGGGACCGAAGCCGGCCTGCTGACGCCGCAGCAGCGCGATGCGCTTGCAGCTTATTTCGGCATCGACCAGCCCTGGTTCATCCAGTACTGGCGCTGGCTGCTTGGTCTTTTCCAAGGCAATCTCGGCATTTCGTCCACCTATGGCAGGCCGGTGCTCGACGTCATCCTCGAGCGTTTCCCGCTAACGTTGGAACTCGCCCTGCTGTCGATGGTCATCGCCCTGGTTGTCGGCATGCCGGCGGGGATCTTTGCCGCCACCCATAACGAAAAGCTGTCCGACCTCGGCGTGCGCGTTGTCGCAATGATCGGGCAGTCGACGCCGAACTTCGTCCTTGCCCTGCTGATCATCTACACGCTGTCGGCGGGGTTTGGCGTTTTGCCGGCGATGGGCGAGTTTTCGCCGCTGTGGCAGGATCCGCTGCGCAATCTCGGCCAGCTGTTGCTGCCTGCGGTCACGCTTGGATTTGCCTTCGCGGCTTCGGTGACCCGCATATCGCGTTCGGCGATGCTCGATGTGCTCAGCGACGACTATGTCAGGACGGCGCGCAGCAAGGGCGTTTCGGCGCGCGGCGTCATCTGGCGGCATGCCTTGCCCAACGCGCTCATCCCGGTCGTGACGCTGAGCGGCATAGAGTTCGGCTACCTCCTGGGCGGAGCTGTCATCGTCGAGCAGATCTATGCGCTGCCCGGCCTCGGCCGCATGGTGCTGGATGCCATCCTGCAGCGCGACTACGCGCTGGTGCAGGGAAGCGTGCTGTTCATCGCCTTCAACTTCATGATCGTCAATCTCCTCGTCGACCTCGCCTATGTCGCGCTCGACCCGCGTATCCGGCTAAGCGAGCACTGATGGCGACATTGCGGGCTATATTTGCGCATCCCAGCGGCCGCATCGGCGGTGCGATCGTTGCGCTTTATCTGCTGCTTGCCGTGCTTGGCATGCTGGGGCTGACGCCGCACAATCCGCTGACGCAGCACCGGGTCGAGCGACTGCATGCGCCTGATAGCACCTACTGGATGGGCACGGACCTATTCGGCCGCGATGTCGCAAGCCGGCTGATGACCGGGATCGGCCAGTCCTTCATCGTGGCCTTCTTTTCGGTCGCCTTCGCGACACTGGCCGGCACCGTGCTCGGGCTGGCGGCAGCCTGGTTCGGGCGCCGCTGGGACGGCCTGGTGATGCGCATCATGGACGTTGTGCTGGCGTTCCCGGCGATCCTGCTGGCGCTGCTGATCGTCGCGGTTGCTGGACCGGGAACCTCGACCAGCGTCATTGCCATTGCCATCGTCTACACGCCGATCTTCACGCGCGTCGTGCGAGGTCCGGCTCTGTCGCTCAAGGCGCGCGAGTTCGTCGACGCGGCCCGCACGTTCGGCAGCAGTGCGGGCTATATCGTAACACGCCATCTGCTGCTCAATCTGGTGGCGCCACTGACGGTTCAGGTGACGCTGGCGCTGGCCTGGGCACTGCTGACCGAGGCCGGCTTAAGCTTCCTCGGACTCGGCACGCAGCCGCCCGCCGCCTCGCTCGGCCTGATGCTGAGCGACAGCCGCAATCTGATGGAGACAGCTCCCTGGCTGATGATCTTCCCGGGCGTGGCGATCATGATCAGCATCCTCGGCTTCAACCTGCTCGGCGATGCGTTGCGTGATGTCCTCGATCCGAAGATGCGGAGATCGCTCGCATGATCCCGCTGCTGTCCGTCAGCGGATTGCGCGTCGGCTTCGGCCGCAACCCGAAAGCCAATGAGGTTGTGCGCGGCGTCAGCTTCGATCTCGCCGACGGCGAAACATTGGCAATCGTCGGCGAAAGCGGCTCGGGCAAATCGGTCACAGCGCTGTCGATCAATCGCCTTGTCGATTATGGCGGCGGCCGCATCACCGCAGGCTCGATCACGCTGAAGCGGGTCGACAACAGCATTTTCGACCTGACCGCCGCGGACGAGCCGCAACTGACGAAGATCCGCGGCGGTGAAATCGGCATGATCTTCCAGGAGCCGATGAGCTCGCTCAATCCGGTGCTGACCATCGGCAGGCAGATCGAGGAATCGTTTCGCCTGCATCGCGGCCTGACCGGCCGGCAAGCGACGGTGGCGGCCAAGGACGCGCTCGACCGCGTGCGTATTCCCGACGCTGCACGGCGACTGAAATATACGCCCAACCAGCTTTCGGGCGGCATGTTGCAGCGGGTGATGATCGCCATGGCGCTCGCTTGCAACCCGCGCCTGCTCATTGCCGACGAACCCACGACGGCGCTGGATGTTACGGTGCAGGCGCAGATCATGGCGCTGCTCGCCGAGTTGAAGCAGGAAACCGGGATGTCGATGATCTTCATCACCCACGACATCGGTCTGGTTGCAGGCATCGCTGACAAGGTCATGGTGATGCAAAGCGGGGAAGCTGTCGAGCAGGGCGCGCTGAACCAGATATTGGACGATCCGCAGCATCCCTATACGCGGCATCTGCTTCATGCGGTGCCGCATTTCGCCGGCGGCAGTGCCGTACGCAAGGACGTGCAACGCGAAACGCAAAAAGCTGCCGAGCCGGCGCTGATGGTCGATGGCCTCGTGGTGCGGTTTCCAGTCAAGGCTGGGTTTTTCGGCCGCGCCAGCGGTACCGTGCACGCGGTGGACGGGGTGGATTTCGAGCTAATGCCAGGCGAGACATTGGCGGTCGTCGGCGAGAGCGGTTCCGGAAAGTCCACCACCGCCCGCGCGATTCTGG
This sequence comes from Mesorhizobium sp. M0195, assembly GCF_040322115.1. Taxonomy (NCBI): domain Bacteria; kingdom Pseudomonadati; phylum Pseudomonadota; class Alphaproteobacteria; order Hyphomicrobiales; family Phyllobacteriaceae; genus Mesorhizobium; species Mesorhizobium sp. M0195. Next base: position 505,103 of record NZ_JAMYSV010000002.1, read on the forward strand.
GGCTGGTGCGCCCGACGCACGGCACAATTTCGGCCAACACGCGCAAGGCCGTCGCCGGGCAGAGCGCCCTGCCCGTGCAGATGGTGTTCCAGAATCCCTATGGCTCGCTCAATCCCAGACTCACCATCGAAAGCATCCTCGCAGAGCCGGTGATCGCTACCGGCGGACGGATAACTGCTGAAACGCGGGCGAAAATGGCCGCGCTGCTGAAACGAGTCGGCCTTCCGGAAAACAGCCTGCAGCGCTATCCGCACGAATTCTCCGGTGGCCAGCGGCAACGCCTGTGCATCGCTCGCGCGCTGATGCTCAATCCTTCGGTTGTTGTCCTCGACGAAGCGGTTTCGGCGCTTGATGTATCGGTGCAGGCCAGGGTGTTGGAGCTTTTGATCGAGCTGCAGCGTGAATTCGGGCTGGCCTACCTGTTCATCTCGCATGACATGGCTGTCGTCGAGCGGATTGCCCATCGCATCGCGGTCATCTATGCCGGCCAGATCGTCGAGATCGGCGATGCCAGATCGGTGCTCTCGGAGCCGAAGCACTCCTATACCAAACAGCTTATCGCGGCCGTTCCCTCCATAGACCGGCGGCATGAACGTTTCGAGCTCGACACGCGCCAGGTCCCCTCGCTCGTGCGTCCGCTGGGATTTGAGCCGGGCCCGGCCAATTGGCAGCAATTCGGGCCGGATCATAGAGCGCGGGTGGAAGTGTGATGATTGTCGCTCGAAAGCATGCAGAGCCAGACGGACAGCCCCCTCGCTGCTTTTCAGACGGAGGCCGTATTTGATCGACCATGATCTCTTCGACCGCGCATTCGCCCCGCTCGAAACGGCCGTGGCTGCGTCGCGCATTCCTGGCGGCGTGCTCGGCATGGTCGACCGGGATGGTCAACGCATCGTCCGGGCAATCGGCTCGGCCCAAGTCGTGCCGAAGGTCAGGCCGATGCATATCGAAACATGGTTCGATCTGGCGTCGCTGACCAAAGTCATTTTTACGACGCCGCGCATCTTGGCACTGGCGGAGGAAGGCGTCATCGACCTCGACGCGCCGCTGATTTCGGTCCTGCCCGACCTTCGCCAATATGACGAAAAAGCCTGGGAACGGAAGGTGACGTTTCGCCAGTGTCTCGGTCATCAGACGCCGTTTCCCGCCGTTGCTCCAATCTACACCTATGGCCGCGATCCCGAGCTGTTGCGCGCCTTTGTCCTGCAGCGCGAGTGGCAGGTCGGGGAGCCGGTCTATTCCGATATCAATTTCATTCTGCTCGGCTTCGTCCTGGAGCGCCTGTCCGGCAAGACCATTCGCGACATGGATCCCGGTCCGGGCTTCGCGTTCTCCACCGAACCGGATCGCGCGGCGGCCACAGAAGACTGCACATGGCGCCATCGTGTTCTCTGCGGCGAGGTCCACGACGACAATTGCTCGGCATTGCAAGGGGCCGGTCACGCCGGGCTGTTCGGAACGGCGGCCGCGATCCTCGATTTTGCGCTAGGGCTGCTGGACGGGAGCGGCGCATCCGAGCGTTCAATAGCGCTGATGCGCACGCCCTTGTCGGCAACCCGCACCCATGGCTGGGAGCGGCCTTACGAAGGCTGGTCCGGCGGCCGGCTGTGCAGCCCCGGCACAATTGGCCATACCGGCTTCACCGGCACCGGGCTTTGGGTCGACTTCGACAAAGGCAGAGCATGGACCTTGCTCACCAACCGGATCCATCCGACACGTCATTTCAACAGCGGGATCGCAGCGCTAAGGCAATCGATCGGCGATCTCGTCAACGGAGCCTGACAAGCATGATTGCGAAAAATGGCGAACCAATGTGGGCTGTCGGCCTGATGACCGGCACCGTGCTGGACGGCAATATCGACGTCGCGCTGATCAAGACCGACGGCGAACGGATCGCGGATTTCGGCACCTACACGCTGGCGCCTTACCCCAGGTCGATCCGCAGCCTGTTGGAAGAGACGTTGCGCCAAGCCAGGATCTGGAATTTCACCGGACCGGAACCGGCGATTTTTCGTGAGGCAGAGGAGGCACTGACGCGCGCCCAATCCGCCGCGGTGAGGGATCTTGTCGAAAGTCACGGCCTGACCATGGCCGATATCGGCGTCGTCGGCTTCCATGGCCAGACCGTGCTGCACCGTGCCCCGCAAGTGGGCCGACTGGGCCAGACCCGCCAGCTCGGCGACGGCGAGCTGATGCATGCCATCCTGGGCACCAAGGTCGCCTATGACTTCCGCTCGGCCGACATGCGCGCCGGCGGCCAGGGTGCGCCGCTCTCGGCCGCCTATCACGCCGCGCTACTGCGCGAGGCAGACGCCAGCGGCGACACGGCGGTGCTTAATCTCGGCGGCGTCGCCAACATCACCTGGTGGGACGGCATGGACAATATTGTTGCCTTCGACACCGGGCCCGCCAACGCACCGCTGAACGACTTCATCAAATCGAAGGGTCTTGGCGAAATGGACCGCGACGGCGCGCTGGCCCGCGCCGGGACGGTCGACGAGTCACGGCTGGCCAAGCTCCTGCAGCACCCGTATTTGACCAAGCCTTACCCGAAATCGCTGGACCGTTTCGATTTCGACGCCTCGATGGCGGACGGGATGAATGCCGAGGATGGCGCAGCACTGCTGACGGCCTTCACCGCGGCCGCGGTCGGCAAGGGGCTCGATCTTCTGCCGCGCCGGCCGAAGCGGCTGGTGATCAGCGGCGGCGGGCGCCACAATCCAACGATCATGGCCATGCTTGCCAGCCGCGCCGGTGTCGAGGCCGTGCCGGCTGAGGCGATGGGCTGGAAGGGCGATGCGGTGGAGGCGGAGTGTTTTGCCTTCCTGGCAGTGCGTGTGCTTAGGGGCTTGCCGATCAGCTTCCCCAGCACGACCGGCGCGCCGCAGGCGATGCGCGGAGGGCGGCTCGCCGGCTAGTCGTGCTTCAGGTTCTTCTGTAAGAAGATGCGGCTGCGGCCAATGGGAAAGTCGGCGAGCGCACCGAACGGCCGGTAGCCGTGGCGCTCATAGGCCTTGGCCGCCTTGGGATTGAACGTGTCGATCCAGGCGCCGTGACAGTCGCGCGCGATCGCCTCCCTCTCGGCCGCCTCGAGCATCCTGCCGGCCATGCCGTGGCCGCGCAGTTTTTCATCGACCCAGAGCCATTGCACATAGAGCCAGCCCCAGGCGGTGTATCCCGAGATGCCGGCGACAATAACGCCGTGCTCATCGCGCACGAACACGGCCAATGCCTTCCTGCGGGAGGCGCCGACATCGCTGTCGTTGAACGCAGCAAGCCGCTCTCCGAGAAAAGCCAGCTCGTGCGGCAAGGGATCGGCGGTTGTCTCAAGCGTTGTATTGTCCATCCACCAAGCATCTATCGATGGACGGGGCCGAGACGCAAGCCTTGCTGCGCTACAGCTTCGGCGAACGCCACGCCGCTACCACAGCAGCGATCAGCATGAGCAGGGCTGCAACCACCGCCGACGCCGCAAAACCGAAAGTGGAATAAAGCGGTCCGAACGCCGTGGTGCCGACGAACACCGCGAGATACGTCACCGCGCTGTTCAAGCCCATGATCGTGCCGCGCCGCGCAGGATCGAGCGCGGACAGGCGCATTACCAGGACGTTCAGGCCGAAATGATTGGCAAGGCCCCAGACGGCTATCATCGCTATAGTCAGATGGAAACTACTGCTCGCCGCGGCAATCGCGACATAGACGGCCGCGACGAGCAGGTAGGCAAATGGCATGATACGCCGCGCGCCCAGGCGGTCGATAACGCCGTCAAGAAGTGCCGCCGCACCAAATCCGGCGCCATAAGCGAGCGCGGCCAGCCCGTTGGCGCTGACCGGCCGTCCCAAGCCATTGTGAAGGTGATCGCCAAGATAGCCATAGACACCATAGAACGCGGTCATGAATGCGGCGCAGGCAACCAGAAGCGGCACTATGCCGGGGACGCTCAAGGCGCCCAGCGGCGTCGGCGCCGGGCCGCTCTTCCTGACATCGCTCAGCGACGTCAGCGTCAGGCTTGCCAATGCGAGTGCTGAGAGCACCGCGACCGCCGCGAAAACAGCGCGCCAATGCACCAGGTCGGCAAGTACGGCCGATAGCGAAACCCCGGCGATCATGCTCAGCGTCCAGCCGGTCAGCACGACGCCTATGGTGCCGCTTTCGCGGCCGGGCGGTGCAATCGCGGCGGAGCTGGCGTAGATTGCCGGCATGGCGACACCTGCAGCTATGCCGGCGAGAAGCTGGGCCGCGACCAGCGCGTCACCGTCGGCGCAGCAGCGCTGGCGACGAGCGCTATCGCCAGCAGCAGCAACGCTCCTTGCAGCATGCGGCGGGCACCAAGCCGGTCGATATAGCGCGCCAGGAACAAGGCGCTCGCCGATGTGCCGAGCCCGAACGCGGCGGACGCGATCATAACCGCCGGCACGCTTGTGCCGAAGGACGCGGCCACCGCCGGTGCGATCGGACCGAGCACCAGCGAGTTCGAGCCGATCACGGCAATGCATCCGGTGAGGAGGTAAGCGAGCGCCGGGATAGGCGGCCTTGCCGTAAATGTTGCGACTTGATCACTGTTCGACATGCGGCGATAATGGCCGTATCAAATTCTGCATCAATAGGGAATTTCATTATGGATGAAGAAACAGATGGCATTCCGCAGAACAGGCCTGCCGCCCGCGATATCGATGCAATCGACCGAAAAATATTAAGCGTTCTGGTCGACGACGCCACGATCAGCTATGCCGAGCTCGGCGACCGGGTCGGCCTTTCACCGCCGGCAGCCCATGAACGCGTCAAGCGCCTCCGGCGCAGCGGCGCCATCCGCAACACCGCGGTCATCATCGATCCCAAGGCGGTGCACAAGCCGCTGCTTGCCTTCGTCCATATCGACACCAAGGGGTGGGGCAAGACGCCGGAGCTGATGGCTATTTCCGAACACCCCGAAGTCGAGGAGATTCATTCGGTGGCCGGCGACACATGCATGCTGATCAAGGTCCGCACGGAGGACACGCGGGCACTCGAAGGCCTGTTGTCGCGCCTCTACGAAACGCCTGGCGTCACCTCGACCCGAAGCTATGTGGTCCTGTCGACCTATCTCGAGCGGCCGGTGCAGCCGGGGATAACGACGGAATGGCCGACCCCCCGGCACATGGCCAAGCCGCTTTATTAGCTCATACGATTCTCACGCGTATCCAAAGTCGAACCGGAAACGTCTTAGGCACTGCATCCTGTGGTCATCCGTCGGGCCGGTTCGTTTGCGCCGGTTCTTGGATCCGACGGGATGCCTGTTGCGCAACCGGAGACACGCGATGAGAAAATTAATCGTAGGCAGCTTCATTTCGCTGGACGGCGTCATCGAAGCACCAATGGAATGGGCCTCGCCCTTCTTCGACGAGGAGATGAAGGAACACTCATATGAAAAGGCCGGCGAGGCGGATTTTTTCCTGCTCGGCCGCATCACCTATGAAATGTTTTCGGCGCGTTGGCCGCAGGTCAAAGGCAGCAAGTACATGGACCGCATGAATGGGCTGAACAAGCTCGTCGCTTCCCGCAGCCTCAAGGCAGTGAGCTGGAACGCGTCGCTGATCGAAGGCGACGTCGCTGCCGAAATCGCCAGGATCAAGCAGCAAATCGGCGGCAACATATTGAAGTATGGAGTGAGCAATCTCGACCAGACGCTGCTCGCCAACAGGCTTGTCGACGAGTATCAACTCTCGATCGTACCGACCCGCGTCGGGCATGGCAAACGCGCTTTCCAGGATGTCGACCCGTCCCTGGTCAAGCTGGAGCTTATAGATACGCACCGTTTCAAGAACGGTGTGATCACGCTGACGTATGTCCCGATGTGATCCGCCGCCGAATTGAATGCCGATGAAGATGCAGCCAAGACTTGACCCGACCGGGCTTTTCGACGTCCGCTACGCCGGCTTCCTGGGGACAGTCGCGCATTTGCGTGGACGGCTGCACCGCTACTGTGCACGTATGACCGGTTCGACGCTCGACGCCGAAGACGTGATGCAAGAGGCGCTGTTCGAGGCCTATCGGAAGATCGAGAAGCTGGACGATGCGACTGCTCTTCGCCCCTGGCTGTTTCGCATTGCACATAATCGCTGCATCGATTTCCTGCGAAGCCGGCAGGTGCGTCAGCATGCGGAGGCCAATTTCGTCGAAGACGAGATCATCCTGCCGGTCGAGCCGGCGGGCAAGGGCGCGGATCGCGCGATGGAACGGCTGGTGATCCACCTGCCGCCCAAGGAACGCGCCTGCGTCCTGCTCAAGGACGTCTTCGACTATTCGCTGGAAGAGATCGCCGATCTCGTCGGCTCGACCGTGGGTGGCGTCAAGGCCGCGTTGAGCCGTGGCCGCTCCAAATTGGGCGCCTTGTCAGGCGAGCCAATCGTGCGTTCGGAGCCCCAACGCGATCCGGAACTTCTGGAATTGCTCAGCCGCTATGTCGAACTGTTCAACCGCCGCGACTGGGACGGGGTTCGGGCGTTGACCAGCGCCGACGCACAATTGCGGGTCGCGGATTGCTTCAAGGGCAGGCTGTCGGAATCACCTTACTTCGTCGAATATGAAAGAGCCTCGACGGCCTGGAAAATGGCGATTGGCATGATCGATGGCGAGGCGGTGCTGCTCGTGCTCCACCATGGCGAAGACGGTTGGAAGCCGGCCCATCCGGTTCGGATCGAAGCCGCTGGCGGGACCATAAATCGCATCACCGATTATTATGCCTGCCGCTGGATCATGCCGACGGCTGGTGCGGTGGTCGTTTCCAGGCCGGCCTAACCAACAGGACATGCAAGTGTCCGGCATCAACCTCAATGAAATGGGATCAATGCCGGACAAGACATAGGGGGCTTACTGAAGCTTCGCCTGCAAGGCGTTGACGTCATCCGTCGTCATTTCGCCATCGGTCGTCACCTTGCCGTCGACGATCTTCCAGAGCCGGAACGGGCCGGTGATGTCGCCGTACTTATCGAAGGCTACAGGGCCGATGACGCCTTCGTAGCGGATCGGCTTGCCGTCCTTGATCAGGCCGAGCGCCTTGGCGAACTCGTCCTTGCCGGCATAGATCGGCGTGCCGGCCGGATCGACCGCCTTGTACATCGCGTCCTTGATCTTGGCCGGATCCTCGGAGCCGGCAATCGCGATAGCCAAGCCGACAATGGCGCCGGCATCATAGGACCGGTCGGCCGCCGGGTTCGACGGCTCAATGCCCGAAAATTCCTTGTAGTTCTTGGTGAAATATTCGGTCGATGCGGTCGGGCTGGTGCCCGAGGAAGTGCCATAGGCATCCTTCAAATAGTCGGCGCCGACGGATTCGATGAAATCCGGGCTGTTCATGCCGTCATTGAGCAGGAATTTCTGGACACCGCCCTGCGAAATCCAGGTACGGGCGATGGTTGCGCCATCGACAGGCGTGCTGACGAGGTAAAGCCCGTCCGGTTCGCCGGCCATGGCCGCGGTTACCTCCGAGGCATAGCTCGACTGCTTTTCATTGTAAGGCGTGTCGGAGACGATGGTGCCACCGAGCGCCTTATAGGCACGCGAGAATTCCGCCACCATGTTGACGCCGAAGTCGTTGTTGACGTGGATGACCGACAGCTTCTTGAAGCCCTTGTCGATGGCATATTTGGCGGCGGCGACGCCCTGCAGAGCGTCCGAGGTGATGGTGCGGAAAAAGATGCCGTTGGTCTTGCCGTCGCGCCCGAGCGCCGTCAGCGTCGGCGACGACGAAGCCGGCGACACCTGGACGATCTTGGCCGGCGCGGTGACCGAGGTCAGGATCGGGATCGACACAGAGGAGATGATGCCGCCTATGATCACCGGCACCTTCTTGACCTGCACGAGCTGGGTTGCGGCGTCGACCGCAATGTTGCCCTGGCTCTGGCTGTCGCGCGTGTCGGTCGCGAGATCGCAGCCGCGCACGCCGCCGGCATCGTTGATGTCGCGGAAGGCCATTTCGACCGACTTGGCGCCGGCCTGGCCGTATTCGCCGGCCGGGCCGGTCAGTTCCATGACGAGGCCGACGGTGATCTTGCAGTCGGCGGCCTGCGCTGCGCCGGCCGCTGTCAGCAAGGCGAGCGCGGTGGTGATCTGAAGTATCGTCTTTGTCATTGTTGTTCCCCTTTCGTTACACGACTCTCATTCACGTCTTGAGCCTGTTCAGCCTTCCGGCACCTGCAGCCAGGTTTCATGCAGATGTCGCCATTCGACGCCGTTAGGCGCCGATGAACTGGTGGTGAAAACGGCACTCGAGCGACGGCGGCTGTGCCTGCCGGCGCGTTGCTGTGCCTCGACGTAGCAGACGACGATCGTGTCCCCGGCCTGCCAGTCGGCCCGGATGTCCTCGATCGAGATACTGAAATCGCCGTCGCAGCTGGCGCGGCTTGCCCTGACATGGTCGAGCACCGCGTCACGATCGAGGACCTGGCCATCCGGTGCAACCATCTGGAAGCCTTTGCCCATGACGCTTTCGAAGCGCCTGAAATCTGCATTGTCCGCACTTGCTGCATTGAACCAGTCGACGAAGAAGCGGTGGAGATCGACCACCTCGACGCTGGCGCGGGAAAGCAAGGAGGGGTTTTCGTCCATGGCCGCGTTCATTTCCTGCCTGCATTCAAATTGTAATGCATGATCGAGCCGTGGCGGCCGTGACGGTCGCGTTCCAATGTGTAGACGTCGCCCAGCGGCCCCCGGCTTTGCGCGATTACGGCAGCGATCCTCGCCCGTTCGTCTGCATCGAGCGCGACGTCCATGATTCTGGCATTGGCAAGGGCGTGCGCCTGGTTGCGGGCGCCGACGATGACGGCCGCCACTTGCGGCTGCTGCAGCACCCAGGCGCTGGCGATGGTGGCGATGTCGACACCGCGGTGGTCGGCGATGGCCTTCAGTGTGCGAAGCAACTCCTGGAAAAGCTCCCAGCCGCCGAAATCATCGATGATCAGCTTGTATTTGACCAGCGACCGGTTTTCGAGCGGCGTCTGCGGCTCGGTAACGCCAAGCCATTTTTCGCTAAGGAAGCCGCCAGCCACCGAACCGTAGCAGAGGAAACTGACGCCATGCCGGCTGGCGAGTGCTGCAAGGCTGTTCGCCGGCCGCTGGTCGAGCACCGAGTATTGCAATTGCTGGCTGACCAGCGGCACACCCGCGGCCAGGATCTCGGCCAGCCGCAGCGTGTCGAAGTTCGTGGTGCCGATATTGCGCACCTTGCCTTCCCTGCGGATTTCGTCGAGCCAGCCCATCGCGTCGACATAGCGGGGCACCGAATAGTCCCACCAATGGAACTGCACAAGATCGAGGCGCTCAGTCTTCAACCGCCGCAGCGACTGGTCGACGATGCTGCTGATGTAGTCGCGGCCGATCGTGGAGAGCCGTTCGAGGTCAGGCACCAGCTTGGTGTGCACCTTCATCTTGGCGGCAGCGTCGAGGCCACGCTCATTGGCAAGGCGCAGGCGCGCCGCACCAATCAGTTCCTCGACACCGGTATAGATATCGGCGCAATCATAGGTCCAGATGCCGGCGTCGAACGTGGCGATCAGGTCGCTCACCGCCTGTTGGCGATCGACCGCGCCGTGCCCGCCGGCAAGCTGCCAGCCGCCGCGAATGACGCGCGAGATCGTGTAGCCGGGACTCAGTTCGAATGCCTTGGCGGTCATCTCTGGTCACTCTCCTTCGGCAGCGGAACCGCCGTGGTCTCGGCATGGCTGAACCGCCGCTTGCCCGTCCTGACGATCCGCAGCCGGCTGGCGCAATTCGGATCCGGACAAGCGATCTCGGCGTCCGACGTCATCCAGTCGTTCCTGTGGGTCGGGCGCTGTTTTGCCGCGAGCAGCGGCAGCACGGCTGATATCGAATAGATCGAAAAACCCTGGCCCGCCGGCATCGACAGCATCTCGCCCTTCAACTCGAAATAGTCGCCGGCCTTGGCGCCGCAATAGATCGGCTTGCCCTCGGGGATAACCGCCTCGACGCGAAGGTCGAAGAGTTCGAAACTGTCGTCTTGTCCGGCCATTCAGATCTCCACCCGGGTAAAGGTGATGTCGCAGGCGCCGTTGCGGCGGATCACGCCACAAGCGGCTGCGAATTCATCGCGCTGCTCAGGCACCACCTGCGCGACGACGCTTCCGGCAAGCCAGCCGATCGGGAACAGCAGGCGTGCGCCCGCTCCGTAGAACAGGCCGATATCGAAAATAGCATTCGGATTGCCGCCCCACATGCGCGGCGGCACGTAGGACAACACGATGTCGCCCGGCTGCGGCGTCAGCGTTGCATTCTCCGCCGGCAAGGGCCTGGCATAGGTTTGGCCCTCAAGATCGACTGATGGAACCGGGCAGGAAATCTCAGGCCCCGTCCACATCGCATGGATGCCGGCAACGACGCGCGGCTGCTCGAGATAGGCCAGCAGGAAGGCGGCATTGTCGGGCGCCTTTTCAGGCAACAGCAGTGCGGTCACGGAAAGCTGTGAGCGCGGCTCGGTGATGCTGATGCCAAGCGCCGTCATGCCCTCAATCCTTCCTTGCTTGTAGATTGGAGCTTGTCGCGCAGAAAGGCGAAGGGCCGGCTGATGTCGGCCACCAGGGCCTCGCGCGCCGCTTGCGCATCCTGCCTTGAAAGCGCTGCGACGATGCTGCGGTGGTAGTGGGCCGTATCGACCTCGCCGGCGTCGGAAAAGGCGTAGATGGCTACGCGGATGCACGGTCCGGATTGCAGCCAGAGGCTCTCGATCATCGGGATCAGCACGGCGGAACCGCAGCATCGGTAGATCTCGAAGTGGAAGCTCTGATTGAGCGTCGCCTCCCGGTCGATGTCCTTCTTGTGCTTCAGCGCCCGCATCTCGTCCCACTCGCCGAGCATGGCCTCGACCGAAGCGATCTGGCGCGGGTTCATGCGCGTCGCGGCCAGCGCGATCGCTTCGCCCTCGATCAGAGAGCGGGCGCGCAAGAGGTCGTCGATGCGCTCCAGCGTGATCGGCGGCACGCGCACTGAACGGTTGGGAAGCGCCTCCAGTGCCTTCTCGGTGATCAGCCGTCCGAGCGCCTCGCGCACCGGCATGGTGCTGGTGACCAGCGCGTCGGCGAGGCCGCGGATGGTCAGCACCTGGCTCGGCTCGAAAAGGCCGCCGATCAAGGCGCGGCGCAGCTCCGAATAGACGCGATCCTGCACGGTCTCGCGGCCGACCGGCGTAAGCTGGGCTGCGATCATCTCATTGTTCTTTTCGATGGCGGCCTTCTGCATAGGCAATCCCGGTCTTGGCCGTTTTCGGCTTGCGGAAGAAATTAAAGCCGAATAGCGTGATCAAAGCAAGGGTGATCACAAATCAGATCATAGGCGACGAAGATCGCTTTTCGGCCAGAGGAATTGATGAGCGACACGACGGAACGGCAGGAGGAGATCCGTACGCCGGTCCTCACGGCCAGGAACGTCCTCAGACGCTTCGGCGGCCTGGTCGCGGTCAACAATGTCTCGTTCGACGTCCGGCCGGGCGAAATACTTGGCCTTATCGGCCCGAACGGCGCCGGCAAGACCACGATGTTCGACCTGCTCGCCGGCAGCATTCTGCCGACCAGCGGCGAAATCCTCCTCAACGGCGTATCGGTGTCGGGGGAAGCTGCCCATCGCCGCATCCGCCGCGGCCTCGGCCGCACGTTCCAGATCCCCCGGCCCTTGCCTAACCTGACGCTGATCGAAAACGTCATGCTGGCTGCTCAAGGGCAGGCCGGAGAAAAACTGCTCGCCAATTTCCTGACGCCCCGGCGGGTCGCTGCCGAAGAAAGGGCTGCCGAGATAAGAGCCGTCGAACTACTCGAGCTCGTCACGATCGCTCACCTTGCGCACGAGCCGGCGCGCGTGCTTTCAGGCGGCCAGCGCAAGCTGCTCGAGCTGGCCCGCGTGATGATGGCCGACCCGGCGATCATCCTGCTCGACGAGCCGGCGGCCGGGGTCAACGCAACCCTGCTCGAGATCATCATCGACCGCATCCGCGACATCAATGCGCGCGGCATCACCTTCCTGCTGATCGAGCACAATATCGACATGGTGACGCGACTCTGCCACCGCGTGCTGGTCATGGCGAGCGGCCAGCTTCTGCGCGAAGGCACTCCGGACGAGGTGGCGCGTGACCCACGCGTCATCCAGGCCTACCTCGGAGGCACGGCATGAGCCAAAGGGTACTCGATGTCCGCGATCTCGAAGCCGGCTATGAGCCCGGCGTTCCGATCGTGCGCGGCGCCTCGATCACCGTCGACAAGGGCGAGATCGTCGTCGTCCTCGGTCCCAACGGCGCCGGCAAGTCGAGCCTTATCAAGGCCATCGCCGGCCTTGTCCCGATCACCGGCGGCACGGTGCTGCTGGACGGCAAGGATATCACGGCGTCGCCCGCCCACACCATGGTCCGCCTTGGCCTTGCCTTCGTGCCACAGACGGAGAACATCTTCCCGCTGATGTCGGTCGAGGACAATCTCAAGGTCGCCTGCGGCATTCTGAGGCCGCGCGAGGTCCCCGCCCGCATTGAGGAAATGTATGCGGTCTTTCCCGATCTCGCCCTTCAGCGCAGAACAGCCGCGGGCAATCTCTCAGGCGGACAGCGGCAGATGCTGGCCGTCGCGCGGGCATTGATCGTCCATCCCAAGGCGCTGGTGCTCGATGAGCCGTCGGCCGGCCTGTCGCCGAAATTCGTGTCGATGGTGTTCGAGATGCTGGCCGGCATCCGCAAATCCGGCGTCACCATCCTGCTGGTCGAGCAGAACGCGAAGGCAGCGCTTGCCATTGGAGACCGCGCCTACGTGCTGGTCGAGGGCAAGGAGCGGCACCAGGGCATCGCCTCCGAGCTCTGGAACGATCCGGTCGTCGCCGAACTCTACCTTGGCCAGCGCCGCCCCGACTTTGGGAAAGGAGGCGCGGCATGAACCTGCAATTTGTCGTCGACGGACTGCTGGCAGGCTCGATGATCGGCCTCGGCGCCATCGGCGTGACGCTCACCTATTCGATCCTCCGCTTCTCGAACTTCGCCCATGGCGACTTCATGGCCTGGGGCGCCTATGCGACGCTGGCCGTGGTTGGCGCCATCGGCGCGATGTTCGGCAAGATCGCACCGATCGCGCCCCTCTCCTTCGGTTGGCCGCTGATCGCCGCGCTCATCATCGGAATGGCGGTCACCGGCCTGCTGGCACTGGCGCTCGATCTGGTGCTGTTCGCGCGGCTGCGGGCCAAGGGCCAGGCGATCATCGTGGTGATGGCCAGCTTCGGCGCCTCGATGGCGCTGAGAAGCCTGCTCGAATTCATCTTCACCTCGCGTCCGACCTATTTCAGCCGGGCCATCCAGATCGCCATGCCCGTCGGCTTCGGCATTCGCATCACCCCCGACCAGATGGCGCTGCTGCTGCTGACGGCCGTGCTCGTGCTCGGCGTGCACCTCCTGATGACCCGCACCCAGACCGGCCGTTCAATGCAGGCATTGAGCCAGAACGCGGCACTTGCCCGCATTGTCGGCATTGACGTCGCCAGGGTGGTGCGCGTCACCTGGCTCATCGGCGGCGCGCTGGCCTGCGTCGCCGGCGTCATGATCGGCATTCTCATTCAGATCCGGCCATTCATGGGCTTCGAGATGCTGCTGCCGATGTTCGCGGCCGCCATCCTCGGCGGCATCGGCAGCGTGCCCGGCGCCGTTCTCAGCGGTTTGATCATCGGCATGGCCGAAGCGGGTGCCGTGCAATTGATCGGCGCCGAATGGCGGGCGGCCGTCTCCTTCATCATCCTGATGGCGGTGCTGTTCGTGCGCCCCATCGGCCTTTTCGGAGTGAGGGAACGCTGATGGATCTGCTCGGCTACGGCGCTTTCTTCCTGACCACCGCGCTGATTTTTTCGCTCGTCACGCTCGGGCTCAACCTGCAATGGGGGCTGACCGGGCTTTTCAATGTCGGGGTCGCCGGCTTCGTTGCCATCGGCGCCTACACCTCGGCACTGCTGACCACGCCCGACGATGCCGCGCGGCTCGGCGGCTTCGATCTGCCGATCCTTGTCGGCTGGCTCGGCGCCATGCTGGTGGGCGGCGTCGCGGCCGCCATCACCGGTATCGCCACGCTGCGCCTGAGATCGGACTATCTGGCGATCACTACTTTCGGCGTCGCCGTCGTCGTGCAACTGGTAGCGCTCAATGCCCAGAAGCTGACCGGCGGCCCATTCGGCATCGGCTTCATTCCGCGTCCGCTCGGCGGTCTTGCCGAAACGCCGTTGCTGTTCAACCTTTCGAACCTTGCGATCGTCTCGGTGGTGACGCTGATCGTCTATCTCGCGCTGGAGCATCTGTCGCGCAGCCCGTGGGGGCGCGTGTTGAAGGCGCTTCGCGAGGACGAGCGGGCCGCGATATCCCTAGGTAAAAGCGCACGTTTCTACCGCGTCCAGGCCTTTGCCGTGGGCGGTGCCATCATGGCACTGGCCGGTGCGCTGCAAGCGCATTTCACCGGCTTCATCGCTCCGGACAATTATTTGCCGGCGCTGACCTTCCAGGTCTGGGTGATGCTGATCGTCGGCGGCTCGGGCAGCAACATCGGCGCCGTCATCGGCAGCATCCTGGTCTGGGCGATATGGGCCGGATCTGGAGCCTTGACCAGTGTGTTGTTCTCGCCGGAGCAGCAGGCTCGTGCCGCCTCCCTGCAGATCGTCGCCATCGGCGTGATGCTGTGCGTCATCCTTCTGGTCAGGCCGAACGGCCTGTTCGGCGACAGGCCGCGGCGCGCAAGGTTCGGCAAGGGCGCGAAAGCGGCTCCGGACGAGAGCGCTGCAAGGTCATGAGCAACGTTGCCGTGCCACGCGGCCTTTCGCTATGGCACGCCGTCGGCCGTAACCGCCGCGACCGGCCTTCGCTCGAAGGTGCACTCGAGGTCGATCTGGCAATTGTCGGCGGCGGATTTTCTGGCCTTTCCGCCGCGCTGCACGCCGCCGAGAAAGGCATCTCGGTCGCCGTCCTCGAAGCCGAAATCATCGCCTGGGGGGCGACCGGCAGGAACGCCGGTTTTGTCGTGCCGAATTTCGCAAAAAGAGACCCCGACGATATCATTGCCCAGCTCGGACCCGACCGCGGCGAACACCTTGTCGGGTTCGCCGCCGGCAGCGCCGACCTCGTCTTCGACCTGATCAAGCGGCATGCCATCGAATGCGACGCCGTCCAGAGCGGCTGGATACAACCAGCCCATTCACCGACCGCTTTGCAAAAGACTAGATCGCGTGTCGAACAATGGGCACGGCGCGGAAGACCGACTGTTGCGCTGGATAGACCGGCGGTCGAGGAGCTGACCGGCGTTCGCGGCTATCTTGGCGGCTGGATGGATCGGTCGGGTGGCGTCCTCAATCCGGTCGAATATGCGCGCGGCCTCGCCGATGCGGCGGAAAAAGCCGGCGCGCGCATTTTCGAACATACGCGTGTCGCGTCGATCGATCACCTAGGCGATGGTTGGGCTTTGAAGACGGCCTCCGGCTCGGTACGCGCAGGAAAGGTGCTGGTCGCCACCAACGCCTATGGCGGGCCGCTGGATCGCGCGCTGCGGCGAACCTATTTCCCGCTGAAAATCTTCCAGATCGCGACAGCGCCGCTGCCGCGCGAGATACGCACTCGCCTGCTTCCTGGCGGGCAAGGCGTCGGCGACACAAGACGCAATCTCTTCACCTTCCGCTTCGACGGCGAAAACAGGCTGATCACCGGCGGCATGCATGTTTTTGGCCCCGGTGCCGACACGCGGGTGCCGCGGGCGATCTGGCGGCGCCTGGCAAAACACCTCCACCTCCCGGAGATCCCGCCGCTTGAATATAGCTGGTCGGGGATGGCTGCCGTCGAGCCCGACTTCCTGCCGCGCCTTGTCGATCTCGGCCCCGGCCTGATCGCGGGCTTTGCCTGCAACGGACGCGGCATCGCCATGACGACGAGCATGGGCAAGGTGCTTGCGGATTGGGCTGATGGAACAAAGCCTCAGGATTTGCCGCTGCCGTTTGCGCCGCCGGCGCCGATCCCGCTCCACGGCCTGACGCGGCACGCGCCAAACATGCTGCTTCCCCTAAGCATGCTGCGCGATCGGCTGGATGGCTGATCGACGTGCGTGTCCGTCCGCCGTCCTGATACCGAACCGCTAGACTCGCTCAAATCATGTTGTTAACGACAGCGGATGAAGCAGAACTATCTTTATCTCATCATCGGCGCTTTGGTCGTCGCAGTCATTGCCTTGGGCATTTACGTCTATCGCGAGGAGACCAAGCCGAAAGGCGTGGAACTTCGTATCGACGATTCCGGCATTTCAGTTCAGGAAAAGTAGACATTTCTGCTCCCCGACTTGCGCGCTAGAAGCCGACTTGCACCGTCTCAACCAAGCTCCAAGGTCGTTATCGCATAGACACCCGACTGCGTGAGCTGCGGCGCGCTTCCCTTGTACATTCGGGCAGTCTCGAAACCCGGTTGAAGACCTGCGGATGACAGCAAATCTGCCAATTGCCCGCTGGTTTCGGGAACGTCGAGATGGACGTTTCCGGGACCGCACATCTGCGCAAGCGTGGCGAAGAGACGGCTTGCCGCGTCCAGGCTGTCGGCAAAGAGCGGGCCGATCTTGCAGCCGTCCCGGCATTGGCGCGCGACGCCGTATCCCGCAATGGCGCCGTGCTTGAGGATCGCAAGCGCCATATGCGGCGGGCGCAGCCAGTGTTCCAGGAACGATCGCCTCGGGCCGGGAAAGAAGCGGCGGTCATAGTCCAATATGTCCGGCACGAAGTCCGGCCCTATTGTGCAAATGTCACTGCCGACCGCTGCCGGGACATTCGGCAATCCGACGAACCCGATCGTCCGGTAGGCCGGTGCAAAACCCATGCTGCGGTAGTTGGCCTGCTGTTCGACAACGCCGTCGAGGCCGATCGTGCGGTTGCCGAGCCGCGCCATGCCGGCATCCCAAACGGCTTTGCCATGACCTTGGCCACGCCTGTCCGGCCGGCAGATGTAGAGGCCGATGAAGCCGAAATCCTCGCCATAGGCAACGGCCGAAATGCCGGCCACCATCTCGCCTTCGACAAAGGCGCCGATGAAGCCCTGCGGGTCCGCTGCCTGGAACAGAGCGGCGTCGCCGAGGCCGGGATTCCAGCCTTCCTGCGCCGCCCAGTCGACAAGGGTTTCCACCTCTTCAAGTGCGAGCGTTCGGATCGTTCTGAGCATTTGCGATCACTCGGCGGCACCAGGCGCGAAGGACTTCAACGCGCCATGATAGGGCTTTGCCAATGGGCTTGCATAGGCGCCGCGCTTGGATGTCGTCAGGCCAAGCGTGATCAAGGCCTCGGCCTGCTTGACCGCGGCACCGACGCCGTCGATGACCGGAAGGCCGAATTCCCGCTGCAGCGCCGCCGCCAGATCGGCCATGCCGGCACAGCCGAGCACGATCGCCTCTGCGCGATCCTCGTCGATGGCGCGCGCAATCTCGTTGCGCAGTTTGAGCAGTGCGCCGGACGCCGGATCTTCGAGGGCAAGAACTGGAATGTCGGCAGCGCGCACGCGTGCCCGCCGCGCCATGCCATAGCGCTGCACCAGGCCTTCGACCGGCACGCGCGAACGCCCGGTGGTGGTAACGACGGTGAAGCGCTGGGCGATGAACGAAGGCCGTGCTGAGCGATGCCTCGCAGATGCCGATGACCGGAATGTTGGCCATGGCGCGCGCGGCATCGAGGCCCGTGTCGTCGAAGCAGGCGATGATCGCGGCCCCCGCGCCCGAGCGTTCGCCGGCGGCGATCTCGACCAGCAGGCCGGGAACGGCAAGCGCTTCATCGTAATAGCCTTCGATCGACACCGGGCCCATCGTAGAGGTAACGGCAACAATCTTCGTCGATTGAGCAGCGACCGATCGGGCGGCGACCGCGATAGTCTCGGTCATGCTGGCGGTGGTGTTCGGATTGACGACGAGGATCTGCACGGTTAGGCACGCTCGCGGCGGCGGCCGACATAGACAATTGTGCCGAGCGTCAGCAAGATCACCAGGAAGGAAAACACGGTCGTCACGGTGCCCAGCGCATAGAGCACCGGCGTCGTGACATTCGTCGTCATGCCGTAGATTTCGAGCGGCAGCGTGTTGAAGGTGCCTGACGTCATCAGCGTGCGAGCAAACTCGTCATAGGAGAGGGTAAAACCAAACAGGCCGACGCCGATCAGGCTGGGTGCGATCATCGGCAGGACGACATGCGCGAAGGTTTGCCACGACGATGCTCCGAGATCGCGCGCGGCTTCCTCGTAGGCGGGCGAGAACCGGTTGAAGACAGCAAACATAATCAGCACGCCGAAAGGCAAGGTCCAGGTCAGATGGGCGCCGAAAGCGGATGTGTACCAGGCGGGGCGGAAGCCGATCTGCTGGAAGACGACGCCAATGCCGAGACTGATGATGATCGAGGGCACGACCAGGCTGGCGACGGCCAGATAGAACAGTGCGGTTGCGCCGCGAAATTTCTGCCGGAAGGCAAGGCCGGCAAGCAGCGACACGGCGACAGTGACGACCATCACCATCAGGCCAAGGACGAGCGAGCGTTTGAAGCTGCCGCCGAAGTCGCCGACGGCCTGGCGCTCGAACAGGTTGGCAAACCAGTGCAGCGAGACGCCGTTCAGCGGAAATGTCAGACCGCCATTCTCGCCCTGGAAAGAGAGGATCAGGATCGCCGAAAGCGGGCCGTAGAGGAACTGCACGAAAACCGCGAAGAACGCCGCCAGCACGTAGAATTCGAAGCTGCGCTTGTCGTGTCTCAAAGTCTCACAGCTCCTTGCGAATGTCGACGATGCGCAGGATGCCCGCGACCATCAGCAGGACCAGTACCAGCAGCACGACCGCATTGGCAGCCGCCGCCGGATACTGCAGCAGCGACATCTGGTTCTTCATCATCAGCGCGACGGAGGCGCTCTGGCCGCCGGACATCACCTGCACCGTCGAAAAGTCGGCCATCACCAGCGTGACGACGAAGATGGTGCCGATCGCCATGCCGGGCTTGGCAAGCGGCATGATGACGTTCCACAACACCTGCCAGCCGGAAGCCCCGGCGTCGCGCGCGGCCTCGATCAGCGACTTGTCGATGCGCATCAGCGTGTTGAAGATCGGCGTCACCATGAACAGCGTGTAGAGATGCACCATGGCCAGCACCACGGCGAATTCGGAATAGAGCAGCCACTCGATCGGCTTCGGGATCAGTCCCATCTGCACCAGCGTCGAGTTGACCAGGCCATTGCGGCCAAGCACCGGAATCCACGAGATCATGCGGATGATGTTGGAGGTCAGGAACGGCACGGTGCAGACAAGGAACAGCACCATCTGCATGGCTGTGGTTCTGATATGGAAGGCGAGGAAATAGGCGACCCAGAAGCCGATAAGCAGCGTCAGTGCCCAGACGATGGCGGCGTATTTCAGCGTATTTAGATAGGTCTTCCAGGTAACCCACGAGCCGAGCGTGTCGGCGTAGTTGGTGGTCAGGAAATCCGGGTACATCGCCGCGAAATCGTAGTCCCAGAATGAGACCACGGCGATCATCAGGATCGGCAGCAGGAGGAACGCGCCGAGGATCAGCGCCAGCGGTGCCGCCTGGAGATAGGGTGCGACGCCGGCAAAGGAGCGCCTACGTCTGGCAGGCTTTGTGGCA
Source organism: Mesorhizobium sp. M0195 (assembly GCF_040322115.1). Lineage (NCBI taxonomy): Bacteria > Pseudomonadati > Pseudomonadota > Alphaproteobacteria > Hyphomicrobiales > Phyllobacteriaceae > Mesorhizobium > Mesorhizobium sp. M0195. The sequence continues at coordinate 524,732 of NZ_JAMYSV010000002.1, forward strand.
ATGGTTGCTGGCTGATCGAGTGCCACTGTCATCTGGAACAGCCCTGGGGTGTCGCAAAGGGCCGATAGTCCGGCACGCCGTGATCCTTCCCGCCCCCCTCTGTCCTGCCGGACATCTCCCCCGCAAGGGGGGAGATTTGCAATTTGGCTGCTAGCTCTCCTCTTGAAGCATTGGAGATTGGCGAAATCAGAGATGACGGCGCAATCTCCCCCCTTGCGGGGGAGATGTCCGGCAGGACAGAGGGGGGTGGGAAGGAATGAGGCATCTCAGTTGTTGCCCGGCTGCATCAAGCAGCGATGAACTCGTTCCAGCGCTTCACCATGTAGCGGTCTTCGTCCATGACCGAGTTCCAGCAGGCGACCTTGCCCATACGCTCTTCGAACGAGCCGCCGTCACGCACGGCGCCGGCCTTTTCCATGACCTTGCCGTCCGGCGACAGGATATCGCCCTTTGCCGGCTTGCCTTCGATCCAGTAGCCCCACTCGTCCTCGGACATGAACTTCTTGGCCGACACCATGTTGGCCGAGTAGTAGCCCTGGCGATTGAGATAGCCGCCCACCCATCCTGACGTGTACCAGTTGATGTATTCATAGGCGGCGTCGAGTTCGGCGCCGGAGAGATGGGCTGCCAGGCCAAGCCCGCCACCCCAGGAGCGGTAGCCTTCCTTGAGCGGCTGGAAGCGGCACGCGATGCCCTTGGAGCGGACTGCGGCCACGGCCGGCGACCACATCGACTGGATTACCACTTCGCCTGAAGCCATCAGGTTGACGCTTTCGTCGAAGGATTTCCAGAAGGCGCGGAACTGGCCGGCTTGCTTGGCTTTGATCAGGAAGTCGATCGTCTTGTCGATCTCCTCCTTGGTCATGTTGCCCTTGTCGGCGTATTTGATGTTGCCCGTTGCCTCCATGATCATCGCCGCATCCATGATGCCGATCGACGGGATGTTGAGGATGGCGGTCTTGCCCTTGAAGGCCGGATCCATGATGTCGGCCCAGGTGGTGATATCGCGGCCGACGAGGTCGGGGCGGATGCCGAGCGTATCGGCATTGTAGATCGTCGGCACCATGGTGAACCAATTGGTCGGCGCCTTGGCGAAAACCTTGCTGTCCTGCGCCTCGACGTAACCGACGGTATGCGGCGCGGTGCCCTGGGCAATGACGCTGTCGGGCGTCAGCTTGCCGGTTTTGAACAGCGGCACCAGCTCGTCGTAATATTTCAGCTTGCTGACATCCATCGGCTGCAGGACGCCTGTCGGGAACACCTTCTTGCAGATCCAGTATTCGATGTCGGCGATGTCGTAGCTGTCGGGCTGCGTCACGGCGCGCTGCGCGGCGGCGTCGGAATCGGTTGCTGTCATCTCCAGCGTGATGCCGAGATCGGCTTTGCACTTTTCGGCGATGGCATTGAGATTGGAGACGCCGGTGCCGAACTGGCGCAGCGTGATGTTCGATTGCGCCCAGATGGTCGGAAAGCCTGATATGGCGCCGGAACCGGCGGCGAAACCGACGGCGGCGGCACCTGTCTTCAGCAGCGAACGTCGCGATATTCCAGTCTTCTTGTCGGTGGTGTTGGTCATGTTCAGTTCCCCTGTTTTGGTTGGTTATGCTGGGTTTCAGGAATCGAGACGGCCAAGGACGATCGCGTCCTCGGCGTCCCAGGCGATCGGCACTGCGTCGCCGACGGCGACCGGCCTGGCGAAGAAGCTGGTGTCGTCGACGATCACCGTGAAATCCTCGATGCCGGCGCCATTGACCGAGAGCTTCACGGACGAGCCGCGGTACTCGACGTTTGCAATGATGCCGGTGAAGCCGAGCCCGGCTGCCGCCGGCACGCCGATGCGCACGTGGTCGGTGCGAATGGCGATGTCGATGGGCTCCCCGGTCTCCCTGCCCTGCCCGCTCGCGGCGAACGCGACGCCGCCGGGCACGTCGAAAACGACCATGCCGTCGCGACTACCGGCGACGCGGCCGGAGATGACGTTGTGGTCGCCCATGAAACGAGCGACGAAGGCGGTGGCCGGCCGCTCGAACACCGTGCGCGGGTGCGCCGCCTGCTCGATTCGGCCGTCGTTCATCACCACGATCAGGTCGGCCAGCGCCATCGCCTCTTCCTGGCTGTGGGTGACGTGGACGAAAGTGATGCCGAGCGATGTCTGCAGCTTCTTCAGTTCGGCCCGCATGCGGATCTTCAGGAACGGATCGAGCGCCGAAAGCGGTTCGTCGAGCAACAGCGCCTCGGGATCGGTGATCAATGCGCGGGCAAGAGCAACGCGCTGCTGCTGGCCGCCGGAAAGCTGCGCCGGACGACGGCTGGCATAGGCCTCCATCTGCATCAGCTTCAGCATGTCGAGTGCCTTGGCGCGGCGCTCTTCCTTGCCGACGCCCTTCATCTTCAGGCTGAAGGCGACATTGTCGATCAGGTCGAGATGCGGAAACAGCGCGTAGGACTGGAACATCATGGCGGTGCCGCGCCTGGCCGGCGGCAGGTCGGTAACCACTGTGTTGCCGAGACGCACGTCGCCGCTCGATATGCTCTCGTGCCCGGCGATCATGCGCAGCGTCGAGGTCTTGCCACAGCCGGACGGACCGAGCAGGCAGCAATAGGTTCCCGCAGGGATTTTCAGGCTGATGCCTTCGACGGCAGTCGTCGCGCCATAGACTTTCGAAACGGACACAATGTCGATTTCGGCGGCTTTGGACATCCAGCTTCCCCTTTGGTCGGATTAGCCAAAGCATCATGCGTGCCAGTTGCGCACCGCCGCACCAACCGGCTGAATCCTCGAAGAAATCAGGGCCGCCTCTATATGGCTGCCGATACGGCATCCTTGTGCAATGCACAAATTATAGGCGGTTGCCACCGATCCTCGCGAAAATCGTATGCAATCTTTTTCGTTCCTGTATTCACTTTGTCTCTCGTCCAAGCGACGCGATTCAGGATAGAAGAAGGCAGGACCACTGCCATGAACATTGCCAACCAGACTATCCCTGCTATCGAGGCCGCCAACGAGGATCGCGCGCAGGCGATCCGCGACCAGTTGCGCGACGCGATCGTCGATCGCCGGCTGGCGCCGGGAACCAAGCTTTCCGAGGGCGAAGTCGGCACGCTGTTCGATGTCAGCCGCACCGTGGCGCGCGCCGCACTGCAGATGCTCTCCTTCGAGGGATTGGTGCGCACCGAGCGCAATCGCGGCGCCTTCGTCGCCAATCCGTCGCCGGAGGAAGCGCGGCAAGTTTTTGCTTCGCGCCGGCTCATCGAACCCGGCATCGCGATTGCCGCCGTCGGGCGGATGACGCCGGCGCATGTCGCCGCGTTCAAGGCCCAGCTCGACGAAGAAGGCCGTTTCATCGCCGAACGCGGACCGAATGCAAGGCGATCGGAGATCAAGGCGTCGGGGGATTTTCACCTGCTTCTGGCGTCGGTCGCGGGAAACGTCATCCTGCAGCGCTTCATGGAGGAATTGGTCGCTCGTTCATCGCTGGTGATCGCACTCTATGGCCGCTCGGGTATCTCGAGCTGCGGCCACAACGAACACACGCAGATCCTCGAAGCGCTGGAAAATGGCAATGCCGAACGCGGCAGCGCCCTGATGCTGCACCACATCGACCATATCGAGGCCGACCTCGATTTGCGCGTCAGGAGCGGCCCGGCACTCAGGCAGGCGCTCGAGTTCTGAGGTCACTTCAACGCACGATCCTCACGCACATCGGCGTGCCGATGTCGATGGATCGGCCGGTATCGGTCAGCCGGCCGGTTGCGGCATCACGGGCGAAAATCGAGATGCGGTCGGCATTCTGGTTGGCCGAGAACAGATGGCCGCCCGAAGGCGTCAGGGCCAGGTTGCGCGGCGTGGCGCCCCCGCAAGGCGTATAGCCCACAAGGGCAAGTCTGCCGGCTTGCTGGTCGACCGAAAACACGGCGATGCTATTATGGCCGCGGTTGGAGCCATAGAGGAAGCGGCCGTCGGGCGAGATCTGGATGTCGGCGCAGTGATTGCCGTCGCGCGCCTCGGGCGGCACCGCCGGCTTACTGTCGATCACCGCAAGCTTGCCTGATCCGTCTTCCAGCGCCAGCGAGACGACCGTCGAATCCAGCTCGTTCATGACGAACACGAAGCGGCCGCCCGGATGCAGCGCGAGATGGCGCGGACCAGCCCCCGGCGCAAGCGCCGATTCGGCGAGCTTCGTCAGACTGCCGTCTGAGCCGATGCGATAGGACACCAGCTGGTCGATGCCGAGGTCGGCGACGATCGCAATGCCGCCGGCAACCGTCTCGGTTACGCTATGGGCGTGCGGCCGCTCCTGGCGTGCGGGGTCTGGTCCGGTCCCGCTATGGGCGACGCTCGACAACGGTGCGGTCAGGCCGCCATCCTCGCGCAGCCCCAAGACCACGACCGAGCGATCGGGGCCGCCCTCGCCCATGCCGTAATTGGCGACCAGCAGCTTGGTCCCGTCGCGCGTGATGGTGTTATGCGCCGTGATGCTGCCCAGCGTCGGCTGCTTGTTGATGTAGGACAGCGTGGCGGTCTGCCTGTCGAAACGGTAGGCCGAGACAACCCCTTCGCGCCAGGTGAACACTTCGGAATTGGCGTAGACGTGGGAGCCGTCCGGCGTCACCGACAGGAAGGTCGGATTGTCGATGTCTGCCGTCTCGGCCAGTTTCTTTGTCTCCAGCGTCCCCTCGTCGAAACTGTAGACGCCCAGCCCGACGCCGCGCGCGCCCTGAAAATATGGGGCGTCGCGATTGAGGCTGCCGACGAAAACCAGACAGGCATTCTGCATCACTTCCTCCCATGTTCCGCCGGCATTGGCCGCGACGGAGCCGCCAAAATTTCACCGAGACTCGCTTGCATCACAACCCCATATGTGAAAATACTATTCACAAAAGAAGATTGACGGGAGGATCGATCATGCATTTCGCTGGTCTGCGGCGCGCCCTGATGGACGATTCCCGCTCCCAGAGGAAGTCGTCATGAGCGGTTTCGCGCCAACCGTGGGCGTGGCATCGACACACCCCGCCAACATGCCTAGGGATCACGCCGACCTTCCCGTCTGGAACGCGGAGAACTGGTTCTACGAAGACTGGCCGGTCGGCCAGAAGATCCGCTCGCTGCGCAGGACCATTGCCGAGGGCGACAGCCATCTTTTCAACGCGCTGGTGCTCGATATCAATCCTTACGTGCAGGACCAGATGTTCGCCGAAACAGAAGGCATCTTCGGCAAGCGCCTGGTCGCCGGCGCCTTCGTGTTCTCGGCCGGGCTCGGCCTCGTTGCCACCAATTGCATCAACGCTTTTTCCTATGGCTACGACAAATTGCGCTTCATCAAGCCGGTGTTCATCGGCGACACGATCTATTCGATCCGCTCCAACCTCGACAAGAAGCCAAAATACAAGGAAATGGGGCTGATCCGCGCCAGCTATGAAGTCTTCAAAGGTGAAGGCGAGCTTGTGCTTTATTGCGAGCACCTGCAGACGGTGAAGTACCGCAATCCGGCCGATTTCGCCGGCAAGACGGAGAAATAGGCAATGGCTGCCATTGCCGAACTGCCGCTGACCGGGCTCATCGTTGTCGATATGAGCCAGTTCTTGTCCGGCCCCTACTGCTCGCTGCGACTGCTCGACCTCGGCGCTCGCGTCATCAAGATCGAACGGCCGGATGGCGGCGACCTGTCGCGCCGACTCTATCTCAGCGACACCGAGATCGGCGGCGATTCCACTATTTTCCACGCGATCAACCGTGCCAAGGAAAGCTTTGCCATCGACCTCAAGGACGAGGCCGATCTTGCGGCACTGCGCGGCCTGCTGGCCAGGGCCGACGTGCTGATCCAGAATTTTCGGCCCGGCGTCATCGAACGACTGGGCTTCGATTATGAGGCGGTGCGCAAGATCAATCCGCGGCTGGTCTATGCCTCGATCAGCGGCTATGGCGAGGAAGGCCCATGGGTCAAGCGGCCCGGGCAGGATCTGCTGGCGCAAGCCCGCTCCGGCGTCATGTGGCTGAACGGCGACGAGGACCAGGGGCCGGTGCCCTTCGGCCTGGCGATCGCCGACATGCTGGCGGGTTCGGCCGCCGCGCAAGGCATCCTCGCCGCACTGGTGCGGCGCGGTGTGACCGGCAAGGGCAGCCATGTCGAGACCAGCCTGCTCGAAGCGCTGGTCGACTTCCAGTTCGAGGTGCTGACCACGCATCTCAATGATGGGCGCCGGCTGCCGCGGCGGTCGAGCTTCCGCAGCGCACACGCCTATCTGTCGGCGCCCTACGGCGTCTATCCGGCCAAGGACGGCTATCTGGCGATCGCCATGACGCCGATCTCGAAACTCGCCGATCTCCTCGGCCTCGAGGAACTTGCGCCCTACCGCGATCAGCCGTCGACCTGGTTCACTGCCCGCGACGAGATCAAGGCGATCATCGCACAAAAAATCGCGACGAAAACGGTCGACGAGTGGCTTGCCATCCTCGAACCTGCCGACATCTGGTGCGCCAAGGTTTTGACCTGGCCGGAAATGATGGCCAGCGAAGGCTTCCAGGTTCTCGACATGTTGCAGACGGTGACGCGCGAGGATGACGTTTCGATCCTTACCACGCGCTCGCCGCTCAGGGTCGACGGCATCCGCGCCAAGGTCGAGCGGGCCGCGCCACGCATCGGCGAGCACAGCGCAAAAATCCGCGCGGAATTCGGGCTTTGAGCGACGTCACGCTCAAAGGCATGACCTGGAGCCATCCGCGCGGCTATGACCCGATGGTCGCCTGTTCGGCGCTGTGGAAGGAACGGACCGGCGTCGCTATCGAATGGGACAAGCGCTCGCTGCAGGATTTCGAGACCTTTCCGGTCGAGGAACTGGCCCACGCCTATGATCTGATCGTCATCGACCATCCGCATGTCGGCCGGATCACCGCCGAGAACTGCCTGACGCCGCTCGATGTTGCCGGCCGGGAAGCCGAACGTGCAGCACTTGCGGCGGGCAGCGTCGGCCGGTCCTATGCCAGCTACAACTGGCAGGGCCGGCAGTGGGCGTTTCCGATCGACGCGGCCAGCCAGGTGCAGGCATGGCGCCCCGACATGCTCTCGGCTGCGCCGGCGAGCTGGGCCGATGCGCTCGATCTGGCGCGGCAGGGCCGCGTGTTGTTGCCGCTCAGGCCGCCGCATTCGCTGATGGTGTTCTACACGCTCGCCGGCAATCTCGGCCGGCCCGCCGGTGAAGGCCCGGGCGACCATGTGGATCCTGCAATCGGCAAGCAGGTTTTCGAGATGATGCGCGAGATCGCGGCGCTCGTCGACCCGGCCTGTCTTGGCATGGACCCGATCGCGGTTCTTGAGCAAATGGCCGGATCGGGATCGCGGATCGCCTGTGCGCCGCTGATCTATGGCTATGTCTCCTACGCCATCGCCGGATTCCGGCCCAGCCGCGTTGTTTTCGCCGATATCCCTGCTGCGGGCAATGTCGGTCCCAAAGGCTCGGCGCTTGGCGGGACCGGCATCGCCGTGTCGGCCTTTTCGAAGGCCAGGCGGGCGGCCATCGACTTCGCTTACTGGATCGCCAGCGGTGACGTGCAGCGCGGCCCTTACGCCTCGGCCGGCGGCCAGCCCGGCCATGCGGCAGCCTGGGCGGACGCCGCCGTCAATGCCGCCAGCGGCAATTTCTACAAGGACACCCGAGCCACGCTCGAAGGTGCCTGGGTCAGGCCGCGGCACGACGGCTACATGGCCTTCCAGCAGGCGGCGTCAGATCGCATCAATCTTGGCCTGAGCGAAAGGCACAATGCGGCTCGCGTCGTTGCCGATCTCAATCGCCTGTTTCGGGCGTGATCGCTGGATTGCCGACCGAACTGAAGGCGCAATATGACGGCGCGCCGCAGAAGGTGCTGCCGTCGGCCTGGGCGGCACTTGGCCTGGTCGTCGTGCTCCTGGTTTCGCTCTACGGTCGCGAGCGGCACATGTCGGCGACCATCTGAGGCCGTCTATTCGTTTTAGCCGCATTTGTGCGACGCCAAGTGATTCCACTTGGCTGCAAAATGCTCTACAAACTCCACAGCCGCTTGGCGTTGCCGGACAGCAGCTTTTGCCGTTCATCGTCGCTGGTGCCGGCAAGCAGCGCGTGCGTCGCCGCAATCCAGGTCGCAAGCCCGCCGCCGAGCGTGCAGACCGGCCAGTCGCTTCCCCAGACGACGCGATCCCAGCCGAAGCATTGGATGGTGTGCTCGACATAGGAACGCAGCGTTTCGACAGTCCAGGATCCAGCATCCGCATAGGCGACCACACCGGAAATTTTGCCGGCGACGTTCGGGCGCCGCGCGATCTCCGCCATGTGCTCGCGCCAGGGGTGCTCGGCACCGCCCTTGATGTCGGGCACGCCGCAATGGTCGAGCACGAACTGCACATCCGGCGCGAGGTCGGCGAGTACGATCGCCTTGGGGATCTGGTGCGGCAGGACGACGAGGTCGAAGGTCAGGCCGCTGCCGGCAAGCCGCTTGATGTTTTCACGAAACAGCGCGCCTTCCGACAGTTCATCCGGCATGACGTGCAGCACACGCCGAAAGCCCTTGACGAAAGAATCTTCACGCTGGCGCTCGAGATAGCCGGCAAAGCCCGGCTCTTCCGGACGGCAGGAGGCGATTGCACCGCGTAGCAGGCTGCCCTTCTGCTGCGACAGCGTTTTCACATGGCTGGTCTCGGCCTCGATGTCGGCAGGATCGACATCGACCTCCATGTGCAATGCGCCCTCGATGCCGGCGCGGCGGGCCTGGACTGCATATTCGTCGTAGGAGAAATCGCGGTTGAGCGCCGGCACACCGGCCAGCCAGGGATAGCGCAGCGCGGACTGGTCGATCAGGTGCAGATGAGTGTCGAAGATCATGGTGGCGCGCTCCTCCTTGGCGACTTCGCGATCATCTCACGGAGAAATTCTTCATTCAAATAAGAATTCATCGCGATTGCTTGACGGTCGATCCCGCCAGCTGCGACAGCTTTTCGGTCGCTGCCAGCAGCAGCTCAATCGTCCTCGTAATGTCGGGCGCCTTGGGTGCGTTGACCAGGGTTATGTAGGGGATCGACAGCGCGGCGATCGCCCTGCCGTCCGAGCCAAGAACCGGTGTCGACAGGTTGAAGACACCGGCGGTCTGCATCGATGCCATCATCTCGTAGCCGCGTTCCCGGATCTGGTCGAGGCGGGCAAAGAACTCCGGCGATTGCGGCGGCTTGTCGGTGCTGCGCAGATGTTCTGAGATCATCATCTGCCGCTCTTCCGGCGGGCGGAACGCCAGCAGCACATGGCCGGAGCCGGTGTCGAACAGGCTGATATGCGAGCCGACGCGGATCGAGATGCCCCAGTAATCCGGCGCCTCCTGCTGTGCGATCACCACCGCAGAACCGCGATCGAAGACGACCAGCTGATTTGCCTGCTGTGTGGTCTCGGCCAGCTCGCGCATCAGCGGCGTCGCATAGGAAACCAGCCGGCGCACCGGCGCGTGCAGCTGCGCCAGACCAAACAGCTTGAGCGTCAGCGAGTAACGGTCACCATCCGGCCGCGTGACATAGCCGCGCCGCACCAGCCGGTCCAGCATGCGATAGAATTCGTTCGGGCTGCGGTCGAGCTTCTTGGCGATTTCCGCCTGCGTCAGGCCGCCATCGACCCCGGCCAGCAGCTCGAGGATGTCGAGCCCCTTGTCCAGCGCCGGGGCTCGATAGCGGTCGTCTTCCTCGTCCTCTGCCATTCCGCCTCTCCAGTGAATTGCATTTTTCATATACGCATAACGGTATTGCTTCCGAAAGAACTTTCGGCTTGACGATCCTATGAATGTTTTGTTTGTATATGAATGAAGCTGCCGATCGACCTCACTACGCGATCGATGCAGGCTCTTGGGAGGATACCAATGACGAAACTGTTCTGCGGCCTGTCAGCCGGCGTAACGCTGCTCGCACTTGGTGCGAGTGCTGCCCTTGCTGCCGACCTGCCCGGCAAATTCGACGGCGTCACTATCGACGCCAAGCTGATCGGCGGCCAGCAATATGAAGGGCTCTACGCGCGCATCGGCGAATGGGAAAAACTGACCGGCGCCAAGGTCAACGTGATCTCGAAGAAAAACCACTTCGAGCTCGACAAGGAAATCAAGTCGGACATCGCCTCCGGCAGCATCAACTGGTGCGTTGGGTCGAACCACTCGTCCTTCGCGCCGCAGTATCCTGATATCTACACCGACCTCAACAAGCTGCTGCCGAAGGAGGAGATCGACGCCTTCGTGCCGTCGACGATCAAGGCCTCGACGCTCGACGGCAAGCTGGTGATGCTGCCGCGCGCGCAGTTCGACGTGTCGGCGCTCTATTACCAGAAGAGCCTCTACCAGGACGAAGCCAAGAAGGCCGCCTACAAGGCCAAGTACGGCAAGGAGCTGACACCGCCCGACACCTGGGACGAGGTCGCCCAGCAGGCGGAATTCTTCGCCAGCCCGCCCGATTTCTACGGCACCCAGTTCGCCGGCAAGGAAGAGGCGATCAACGGCCGGTTTTACGAGATGCTCATCGCCGACGGCGGCGAATACCTCGACAAGGATGGCAAGCCGGCCTTCAACTCGGAAGCCGGCGTGCACGCACTCGACTGGTTCGTCAATCTCTACAAGGCCAAGGCGGTGCCGGCCGGCACCACCAACTATCTGTGGGACGATCTCGGCCAGGGCTTTGCCTCAGGCACCGTCGCCATCAACCTCGACTGGCCAGGCTGGGCAGGCTTCTTCAACGATCCGAAGTCGTCGAAGGTCGCCGGCAATGTCGGGGTGAAGGTGGCGCCGAAGGGATCGGCCGGCATTCGCACCGGCTGGTCGGGGCACCACGGATTTTCGGTCACCGAAAACTGCGCCAGCAAGGAGGCTGCGGCGTCGCTGGTCTGGTTCCTGACCAATGAGGACAGCCAGAAGCTCGAGGCGGCAAGCGGCCCACTGCCGACCCGCACGGCGGTGTGGGACTGGGACATCCAGCAGGCGGCAAGCGATCCCTACAAGAAGGAAGTGCTGGCGGCTTTCCAGGAAGAGGCAAAGCACGCTTTTGCCGTGCCGCAGACAGCTGAATGGATCGAAATCTCCAACGCCGTCTATCCCGAATTGCAGGCCGCCATCCTTGGCGACAAGACCTCCAAGCAGGCGCTGGACGACGCTGCCGCCAAGGCCACCCAGATCCTCGAGGACGCAGGCAAGCTTTGATCATTCAACCAAGGGGGGCGCCGCGCTCATTGAAGGGCGGCGCCCCGAACTTTTTTCGAACCATGCGCAACACGCTGTGTCTTGATCCCAGCTCGCCAATGGCGGCCTTCGGTGTCCGGGCACCAACCAGAACCGGATCGCCATGAAAGGCTGGAGACCTTCGCCGCCATTGTTGCTCCTGCTGCCGGCGGTGATCGTGCTTGCGGCGGTGGTGGTGGTGCCGCTGCTGCTGTCGCTCTATTCCAGCTTCACGCCGTTCCGGCTGACCAGGCCGGAGACGTTCTGGGTCTTCATCGGCGCGCGCAACTACGTCGCCATCCTGACCAGCCGCGCTTTCTGGGTTGCCTTTGCCCGCACCGTGGTCCTGCTGACGGTGGCGCTCAACCTGGAAATGGTGATCGGGCTCGGGCTGGCGCTGCTGGTGGAAAAGGCATCGCGCGGCCAGCGGGTTCTGCGCACCATCATGATGTTTCCGATGATGTTTTCGCCGATCCTGGTCGGATTCCAGTTCAAATTCATGTTCAACGACAATATCGGCCTGGTGAACAACGCCCTGCAGGGGCTCGGCCTGACCGACCGCGCCATCCCGTGGCTGATCGACGGCAATTTCGCCTTCATCGCCATCCTGACCGCCGAGATCTGGTCGTCGACCTCGGTGTTCGCGATCCTGATCCTTGCCGGGCTGCTGGCGATGCCGCGCGAACCGGTCGAGGCGGCGCGCGTCGACGGCTGCACGCCGTGGCAGACATTCCGCTATGTCACCTGGCCGTTCATCATGCCGTTTGCCTTCATCGCCATGACCATCCGCTCGCTCGACGTCGCGCGCGCCTATGACATCGTCAAGATCATGACCGACGGCGGTCCTGCCGGCCGCACCGAACTGGTCTGGACGCTCGTCGCCCGCACTGCCTATGGCGATGCCCGGATGGGAATGGCCAATGCCATGGCCTATTTCTCCATCCTGCTGTCCATCCTGTTCACCGTCTATTTCTACCGCAAGCTCGCCGCGGCGCGCACACAGATCGCGGCGGAGTGGTGAGGATGGACCAGAACAGCCTGCATCGCGTCGGCAACAAAGCGCTCGGCATCGTTCACGGCATCGGACTGTTCCTGGCCATGCTGGTCATCTGCCTGCCCGGCATCTGGATCGTGCTGTCGTCGCTGCGGCCGACCGTCGAGATCATGGCCAAGCCGCCGGTGTGGATCCCGCAGCAACTCTCGCTCGATGCCTACATAGCCATGTTCAGCGGCGTCGGCCAGGGCGGCATTCCGGTGCTCGACTACTTCCGCAATTCGCTGATCATCTCGGTGACCTCGACGGTGATCGCCATCGTTATCGGCATGGCCGGCGGCTATGCCTTTGCGCGCTACCGCTTTCGCGCCAAATCGGCGATGTTCCTTGGCCTGATGCTGACGCGCACGGTGCCTGGCATTGCGCTGTCGCTGCCGCTGTTCTTCGTCTTTGCGCGGCTCGGCATCATCGATACGCATTTCGGGCTGATCCTGGTCTATGTCGCGCTCAACGTGCCCTTCACCGTCTGGCTGATCGACGGCTTTTTCCGCCAGGTGCCGAAAGACCTTGCCGAGGCGGCGCAGATCGACGGCTGCACGCGCTGGCAGGCCTTCTGGCAGGTCGAGTTTCCGTTGGCCGGGCCTGGCATCGCCTCGGCCGGCATCTTTGCCTTCCTCACCTCCTGGAACGAGTTCGCGCTCGCCTCGCAGCTGACACGCTCGATCAACTCCAAGACCCTGCCGGTCGGCCTGCTCGACTATACGGCCGAATTCACCATCGACTGGCGCGGCATGTGCGCGCTGGCCGTGGTTATGATCATACCGGCGCTCACGCTTACCTTCATCGTCCAGAAACATCTCGTCGGCGGCCTCACTTCCGGCGCGGTGAAAGGCTGACATGGCAACTGTATCGCTCAAGAAACTCACCAAGAGCTATGGTCCGGTGGCGGTCGTGCACGGCATCGACCTCGAGGTCGCCGACCGCGAGTTCATCGCGCTGGTCGGGCCGTCCGGCTGCGGCAAGTCGACAACCCTGCGCATGATCGCCGGCCTCGAGGCGATCAGCGACGGGATCATCGAGATCGGCGGCCGCATGGTCAACGACCTGCCGCCGCGCTCGCGCAACATCTCGATGGTGTTCCAGTCCTACGCGCTCTATCCGCATATGACGGTGCGCGAAAACCTCGGCTTCTCGCTGAAGATAGCCGGCGCCGCGAAAGAAGAAATGGACCGTCGCGTAGCCGAAGCGTCCGGCATTCTCGGCCTCGACCAGTTGCTCGACCGCCGGCCGTCGCAGTTGTCGGGCGGACAGCGCCAGCGCGTCGCCATGGGTCGCGCCATCGTGCGCGATCCCGACGTCTTCCTGTTCGACGAGCCGCTTTCCAATCTCGACGCCAAGCTTCGGACGCAGATGCGCACCGAGATCAAGAAACTGCATGCCAAGGTCCGGTCGACGGTGATCTACGTCACCCATGACCAGGTCGAAGCGATGACATTGGCCGACCGCATCGTCATCATGCGTGACGGGTTCATCGAGCAGGTCGGCACACCCGACGAGGTCTTCCGCCGGCCGCAGACGCGCTTCGTGGCCGGCTTCATCGGCTCGCCGCCGATGAATTTGCACGAGGCGGTTGTCGACGACGGACAGCTGCTGTTCGCCAGCGGCGAGAGACTGCCTCTGCCCAGCCAGTTCAAGGCAAATGTCGGAACCGGCGACAAGGTCGTATTCGGCCTCAGGCCCGACGACATTTATCCGACGGGACACGGCATCAGCTCCGGCGAAGAGGTCGACGTCCACCAGGTGGAACTGCCGGTGACCGTCACCGAACCGCTTGGCAACGAGACGCTGGTGTTTGCCGAATTCAACGGCAGCGACTGGGTATCCCGCATGCTCAATCCAAAGCCGCTCAGGGCCGGCGACAGGGTCAAGATGAGCCTGGACCTGTCGCAGGCCCATCTGTTTTCTGCCGAAACGGGCAAGACATTGCGAGGTTAAAATCATGGCAAAGATCGAGAAAGTCGAACTGCGCATGGTCGACTTGGTGCCGAAGGTCAAGCGCACCGATGCCATCCAGAGTTTTGTCAGCCAGGAAACACCGATCGTCACCATCACCGACGCCGACGGCGCGGTCGGCACCGGCTACAGCTACACGATCGGCACCGGCGGCTCGTCGGTGATGCGGCTCCTGGCCGACCACCTTGCACCGCGGCTGATCGGCCGCGACGCCGACATGATCGAGGCGGTCTGGCACGAGCTGGAGTTCGCCACCCACGCCACGACGATCGGCGCGATCACGGCAATCGCGCTGGCGGCCATCGACACTGCCCTTTGGGATCTGTGGGCGAGGAAGCAAAACCTGCCGCTGTGGAAGCTTGCTGGCGGCGCCAAGGACCGCTGCCCGCTCTACACCACCGAAGGCGGCTGGCTGCATATCGAAACCGAGGCACTGGTCGAGGATGCGCTGGCCGCCAAGGCCAAGGGGTTTCGCGGCTCGAAGGTCAAGATCGGCAAGCCGCACGGTTCCGAGGATCTTGCCCGGCTGACGGCGGTGCGCCGGGCGGTTGGAGACTCCTACGAGATCATGACCGACTGCAACCAGGGCTTTTCTGTCGACGAGGCGATCCGCCGGGCCGAGCGCTTGCGTGAACTCGACCTCGCCTGGATCGAGGAACCGCTGCCGGCCGACGACATTGACGGCCATGTGCGGCTGTCGAGTGCCACATCGACGCCGATCGCCATCGGCGAGTCGCTCTATTCGATCCGGCATTTCCGCGAATATATGCAAAAGGGCGCGTGTTCGATCGTGCAGGTCGATGTCGGTCGCATCGGCGGCATCACGCCGTGGCTGAAGGTGGCGCATGCAGCCGAGGCGTTCGACATACCGGTCTGCCCGCATTTCCTGATGGAACTGCATGTCAGCCTGACATGCGCCGTTCAGAACGGCAGATATGTCGAGTATATTCCCCAGCTCGACGAGCTGACCGGCACGAAAATGCGTATCGAGGACGGGCACGCGCTGGCGCCGGACGAGCCCGGCATCGGCATCGACTGGGACTGGGATGCGATCAAGTCGAAGAGCATAGCGGAATTCACCATGGCGATAGTGAAATAGGAGGCGGACATGCAGCGAATGGGAATGGTGCTCGGTCTCAAGCCGGAGAAAGTCGCCGAGTATGTGCGGCTTCACGCTGCCGTCTGGCCGGACGTCCTCAAGATGATTTCCGCCTGCAACATCAAGAATTATTCGATCTATCTGAGGGAGCCGGAGCACCTTTTGTTCAGCACCTTCGAGTACCACGGCACCGACTATGCCGCCGACATGGCGAAGATGGCTGCCGATCCCACGACGCAGGAATGGTGGGCGCTGTGCATGCCGTGCCAGGAGCCGCTGCCGACCCGCAAGGAGGGCGAGTGGTGGGCGTCGATGGACGAAGTCTTCCACTATGACTGATGACATTTTCGATCCTGCCTCGCTTTCCCAGGCCTGGGCACAACCGTCAAAGCCCAGGCCGATCGTGATTTTCGGCGCCGGCTCGATCGTCGGCGATGCGCATTTCCCGGCCTACGGGAAAGCCGGTTTCCCGGTTGCCGGGCTTTTCGACCCCGACCTGGCCAAGGCGGAAAAACTGGCGCAGAAATGGGGCGTCACCGCTTACCGGTCGCTCGAGGAAGCTGCGTCAATCAAGGACGCCGTATTCGACCTGGCGACACCGCCGGCCCATCACGCCGGCGTGCTCAGGGCGCTGCCCGATGGTGCGGTGACGCTGATCCAGAAGCCGATGGGCAGCGACCTCACCGAGGCGACCGAGATCCTCGAAATCTGCCGCTCCAAAAACCTCAGGGCCGCTGTGAATTTCCAGCTCCGTTTTGCGCCGATGATGCTGGCGCTGAAGGATGCGATCGCCAAGGGCTGGCTGGGCGAAGTGGTCGATTTCGACGCATGGCTGGCGCTGGCGACACCCTGGCAGCTCTGGGAATTCCTGTTGCAGGCGCCGCGTGTCGAGATCGCCATGCATTCGATCCATTATCTCGACCTGATCCGGCAATTGCTCGGCGATCCCAAGGGGGTTCACGCCAAGACACTCGGCCACCCCGGCCATAAGGTTGCGCAAACGCGAACCAGCGCGATCCTCGACTATGGCGACACCGTGCGCTGTGCGCTGTCGATCAACCACGATCACAAATTCGGTCGAAAACACCAGGCTTGCGAATTCCGCATCTGCGGCACCGAGGGCGCCGCTTACCTCAAATTAGGCGTCAACCTCGACTATCCGCGCGGCGAGCCGGACATTCTCGAAATCTACCCCAAAGGCGGCAAGGACTGGATTGCGGTTCCACTCGTCGGCTCATGGTTTCCGGACGCCTTTGCCGGCCGCATGGCCAATGTCCAGCGCTACGCGTCGGGCGAGGACGCCGAGCTTGTCAGTTCCGTCGAGGACGGCTGGAGCACCATGGCGCTGGTCGAAGCCGCCTATCAATCGAGCGCGGCGCCGGCAACACCGATAGCGGCGAGGCCCTGACATGGAGCAGACGATCTACTTCGAGGACTACCAGATCGGCTCGTCGCGCATGACCAGCGGGCGCACCATCACCGAGACCGATTTCGTCGTTCATGCCGGCCATACCGGCGATTTCTTTCCCCACCACATGGACGCCGAGTTCATGAAGACGACGCCGTTTGGCCAGCGCATCGCCCACGGCACGCTGGTCTTTTCGGTCGGCGTCGGACTGACGGCAAGCGTCGTCAACCCGGTTGCCTTCTCCTATGGCTACGACAGGCTGCGCTTCATCAAGCCGGTGTTCATCGGCGATACGATCCGCACCCGCACCACCACCTCGGCCAGGGAAGACGACCCGAAGCGACCCGATTCAGGCCGGGTCATCGAGCGCTGCGAGGTGATCAACCAGCATGGCGACGTGGTGTTGGTCGCCGACCACATCTACATCGTCGAGCGTCGCGACAAGCCGAGCAGAGCCTCGACGGATGGCGCTGAAACCTAAAGGCAAAAAACCCGCCTTGTGGCGGGTCCTCAGTGCGAATCAGCACTATACACAAATTAGTAGCATAGCTGCCGGCACAAAGCAAGAACAAAATGTGGCGCTGTCGGCAAAAAATGCGAATTCGCTCTTCACCCCTTCCCGTCTTTATCCACTTGCCGAGGTCGCGCTCAGGGGGCGCCTGCCCCGGACCGTTAAGCTGTAACTGTCGACAGGCAGCGGATGGGTGCCGACATCGGGAATGGTCATATCCGGTTGACCGGATATACCGGCTTGCCGCCGCGCAGGACCGATGCGACATCGGCAAACACCTTGTTGCGAACCTCTGCGTAAGACTGGGTCGAGTAGTGCGCCGCGTGTGGACTGACCAGGACGGTGTCCAGCGCCAGCAGCGGATTGTCGGGCGAAGGCGGCTCCCGCTCGAAAGTGTCGATGCCGGCGCCAGCCAGATGGCGACGCCGGATCAGATCCGCCAAGGCGACCTCGTCGACGAGGCCGCCGCGGGACACGTTGATGAGTATCGCCCCTTCCTTCATCCGCGACAGGGCTTGCGCCGACATGATGTTTCTGGTCTCCGGTGTCGCGGGAACGTGCAGCGAGACGATGTCGGCGCTGGCAAGCAACTCGTCGAAGCCGACCGGTTCAGCACCACCGGCCGTGATGCGCTCGGCCGGCATGTGAGGGTCGTAGGCGATGATGTGGTAGCCGAAGACCCGCGCCCGCTCGGCAGTCAGGCGCCCGATCTGGCCGAAGCCGATCAGGCCGAGGATTTGCCTGTCGGGCCGCGTGATGCCGGCGCCATCGGTCATTGCAGCCCAGCGGCCGGCGCGCACGGCGCTGTCGAACTGCTTCAGCCTGCGCGTCAAGGCCAGGATCAGGGCCATGGCGTGGGTGCTGACTTCAACCAGATTGGCGTCCGGCACGTAGGTTACCTGAACACCGGCACGGCTGGCGGCCTCGACGTCGATCGAATCGAGCCCGACGCCGAACCGTCCGATGATCTTGAGCCTCTTCAGTTCCGCCAAAACGCGAGCCGTTATCGGCTCGCGCAATACCATCAATGCGTCGGCGTCGCGGCAGTGTTCGATCAGGGCATCTTCCGTGAGCAGCGTCTTTTCGACAAACTCGGCGCCCAAGCCGTCGAGGTAGCGCAACTGCTCTTCCTCGACTGACAACACGCCGTCGGTCTTGATGATCTTCATGCCAAACTCTTGCTATGAGGCGCTGCGCGCCGACGCGACACCGGCGGCAAGGCCGGCGCCGAGAAACATCGTGTCGCTGGCCAGCACGTGGAAGCTGATGCCGTGCCGCGACCATTTGCCGACATCATCCGCCGAGGGGCGAAAGATGCCGACGGCCTTGCGGGCCGTGCGCGCCGCGGCCGCGATCCTCATAATCGCGGCATTGAGCTTGTCCTGGCCGGCCGGCCCCATGGCGTCGATCGAGACCGACAGGTCGCCGGGGCCAACGAAGACCACGTCGACGCCGTCGACCTGGACGATGTCGTCGATATTGGCGAGGCCTTCGGCCGTCTCGACCTGGATGGCGACCGTCAGGACCTCGTTGGCCGATTTGAGGTAGTCCGGAATGCTGTAGCCATAACCGGCGGCGCGGCCTGGGCCGACACCGCGGGCGCCGACCGGCGGGTAACGGCAGGCCATGACCGCCATGCGGGCTTGCTCGGCCGTGGAGACGCGCGGCACCAGGACGCCCGACGCGCCGGCGTCGAGCGCGGCCGCGATCCACTCCGGCGTGTGGCCGGGAACGCGCACCATCGCGGGAACCTTGTGGACATCGGCGGCGCGGATCAGATCTTCGAGCCGTTCGCGGCCGATCTGCGAATGCTCCCAGTCGATGCACAGGAAATCGACCCCGCTCGCGGCCGCCACTTCGACCGCCACAGGGTGCGGGATGGCGCAGAAGGTGCCGATGAGGCGATCGAGAGAGATACATTTCTTGCGAAAGTCGTACATGAAATCTCCAGAAATTTTCGGCGTCGGCAAACCCTGTTTGCCTACGAGGCCCTTGACGAAGGATGCACGGCTTCCGTCGACATCGGAAAATGCCGGCTGCCGCCTGAAAACGGCGGAAAAGTCTTGTAGTCGGCGCGCATCTCCAGCCGCGCCGGCGATTGCAGCGCGTGCGTCAATGCAGCGGGACTGTCGAACATGACGCGATTGCGCTGCATATAGTCGATCCGCGGCCAGGGCAGCGAACCGCACCAATCCAGTCGCGACAGAACCTCGATGTGGCGAATGCCTGGGAAGCCCCGCATCAGTTGCGGATGATGCGTCACATAGTGGTGGAGCCAGACATTCATGTCTTCGGCCGGCCCGGGATAGTGGACAAGATAGCTGCAGGGCAGCCCGAACGTCTTGACGCCAGCGTCATCGACGGGAAACGGACGCACGCACGTTGCCTGTTGCGTCGGCCTCGAACCGGCGATGCTGGACAGCACGCCAGGTGCGGCAAGTGCCTGCAGATGGCCGGACGGCGCCAGCGCCGCCTCCATGTCCGCCAATTCGTCGAAATAGAGCTGGAAGCCAAAGACCGGCGGTGGACCATCGTTGTTGAACATGTCCGTCGCCACTTCGGGCAGATAGATGTTGGCAAGCGCAAGGCCCGGCGTCGACGCAAGCACACGCCGCACAGCGTCAACGTCTTCACCGGCGATGGCCAAATTTGCCTCGCGGTCGGCATGGAAGAAGGCAAGATAGGCAAAGCGCATGCGGAGACCCTCTGGATCGAGTTCGGCTAGATCAAATTCGGAAGAAAGAGAGCGATCTGCGGAAAGAGGACAATCAGCAGGATCAGCAGAAGCGTCAGCGCGATGTAAGGCGCCGCTGACATGGCAACCGTTTTGAGCGATGTGCCTTTCGGCGCGACACCGATCATGATGAACAGCAGCAGGCCAAACGGCGGCGTGGTGAAGCCGACCTCGTAGGCGAGCAGCAGGATCAGCCCGAACCATACGGGCTCGTAGCCGAATTGCTGGGCGATCGGCAGGAAGATCGGCAGCGTGATCAGCATCATCGAGACCTGATCCATGAACATGCCGAGCAGCAGGATGACGAGCACCATCATGAGCAGCATGGGATACGGTCCAAGATCGTAGCCGACGATGAACTGGATAAAGCCGTTGGAGGCGCCGGAGAAGGCGAATATCTGCGAGAACGTCGTCGAAGCCGAGATGATCAGGAAGGTCATGCCGGTGACCTTCATCGCATC
The DNA here is from genome assembly GCF_040322115.1 of Mesorhizobium sp. M0195. Taxonomy (NCBI): domain Bacteria; kingdom Pseudomonadati; phylum Pseudomonadota; class Alphaproteobacteria; order Hyphomicrobiales; family Phyllobacteriaceae; genus Mesorhizobium; species Mesorhizobium sp. M0195. Next base: position 545,158 of record NZ_JAMYSV010000002.1, read on the forward strand.
GTCCAGCGACTTCCAGACAACCGACCAGCTGAACCGTCGGTAGACAAACAACAAGGCGAAAACCGCGGCACAGCCGAGTCCCGCCGATTCCGTCGGCGTCGCTATCCCAAGGATGATCGTGCCGACCACCATGAACACGATGACGCTCATCGGAATGATGTTGACGGCGACCGCCCTCACCTTCTCGGCCGCGGGAACGGCGGGCACCGGATAGTGCGGAGCGGCGTCCGGGTCGATCTTCGTCTGGGCGAAGATCAGCGCTGCGTACATGACAACGAGCAGCAGCCCGGGCAGAGCCCCCGCTATGAGCAGCGCGCCGACGTCGATCTGGGCAAGCGAGCCGAGCAAGACAGCCAGCGAGGATGGCGGGATGATGACGGCAAGGCTTCCGGCGCCAAGCACTGGGCCGTAGGCCATATGCGGCTTGTAGCCCCGCTTCAGCATCTCGGGCACCATCAGCGAGCCCATCATGCCGGTATTGGCGAGGCTCGAGCCCGACAGCGCGGAAAAGATCGTGCCGGCGGCGAGGACGACATAGGCGAGGCGTCCGCGCAGATTGCCGATGCACAGGTCGAGCGCGTAGATGACCTTCTCGCCGAGGCCGGAGCGGAAGAACAGGCTGCCCATGACAAGAAACATCGGCAGCGGGGCAAGCGCGTAGGTCGAGACAGCGTCGGAGAAGTTGGCGACCATCTGCGTCACGCCGATCGAACCGCCGAAGAACAGGTACAGCCCGATCACATTGGTAACGAAGAACGCGAAGGCGACCGGCAGCCCCAGCCCCATCAACACCAGGATGGTGCCAACGAGCACGGCGAATGGAAACAGCCAGGCCACCGGTCAGAGCCCTTCCATTTCCAGAGGATCGAGCGTGTACAGCGTGTCACGGCCGAGCAGGTATCTGAGCCATTCCAGCGCCGAGAGGTAGAAGGCGAGCATGATGGGCAGAAAGACCAGCCATTTCGGCATGTCGAAGCTGCGCGTTTCATATTCGCCGCCCGCCACGGCACTTGTCAGGGACGACAGAGCGATGCTGCCGAGGTAGAGGCTGACGGCAATGCAGGCGAGATAGACCAGCTTTTCAAGCACCGCCCGTGCCCGCACCGGCAGCGCCTTGCGCAGGAACTCGACGAAGACATGGCCCTTGCTGTGGACCAGCCAGGGCATCGGCAGAAATGCCGCGTAAAGCAAGCCGTATTCCGTCGCGGATACTGCCCAGGCAAGCGGCCTCAGGCCCAGATTGCGGACGCACGCATCAGCAACCACCGCGACAATGATGAGGCCAAGCACCACTTTTGCCGCCGCCGCCAACGCAAGGCTCAGCTTCCCAATCGCTGCAAACAATCTGTCCATGCCCGACGACCCTCATGTCCACCTTTGCCCCTTGGCCCAACTTTGACGGAGGGCGCACAAGGCACCCTCGGCTCGGGCTACTGAAAGAATTTCTTCAACTGATCGATGTTGGTGGGATCGCGTTTGGCCATTCTCGCCCAGCTCGCCTGCGTGGCAGCCGCCAGGAATTTGTCGCGGCCGGCGCCGCTCAAGCTGACAACCTTCTGCCCGCCGTCGATCATCGCCTGTGCCTGTTTTTCGGATTCGGCAAGGTTGGCGTCGTAGCTCGCGCGCTCGTATTCGACGGCCGTATCGGCAAGCAGCTTCTGCGCCTCGGGCGACAGCGTGTCCCATCTGGCCTTGTTGATCGAGATCAGCACGTCGGTTTTGAAGAATTGCGGATCGACACGGTATTTGGTGAATTTGTCCCAGCCGAATGACGCATAGCCAAACACCGTATAGGCGTTGGCATTGACGACGCCGCGCTCGAGCGAGGTATAGACATCCCCCGGCGCTTGCACGATGACCGTCGCGCCCAGGGATTCGAGGAAATCGCGATAGAGCGGCGACGAACGTATCTTCAGGCTGCTCCAGTCGATGCTGCCTTCGCTGTTGAGCTTGGGTTCGTCGACGGTGAAGACGTTGAAGCCCGAGCCCGCGTCGACATGCGCCAGCAGATGGGCATTGGCCTTCTTCTCGAAAATTGCGCTGATGAAGTCCCAGCCGCCATTTTCGCGAATCTCCCACGGCGTCTTCGTCGATGCGGAGAAAACCTCGCCTTCGGGCACGAGTTCGAGGAACTGCCCTGCCGGTGTGTCGATCACATCGATCAGGCCGCTCCTGAGCGCCGCGCCCTGCTGGATCGGTGGAATGACCTCCGGCCCGCCACGCACGTTGATCTGGACCACGCCCTTACCCTTTTCGTTCACCTTCTGAACGAACTTCAGGAAGCTCTGGGCGTAGCCGTTCTGCGTCGGCGTAAAATGCACGGCGTTGAGGACGACCTCGTCGGCCATGGCGATACCCGCCACACCCGACATGAGTGCAGCCAGAACAAGGGATTTCCAAATGCGCATTGCCGTATTCCCTCTGATAGATTCACTTCGCCGGAGCCCATCATCGGGCCGATCTGAAATTGCACGCTTCGCCGCCACACGAACGGCGGTTAGTTGACATCATCTCCTACTGTCAGGAACCGCCCATGCGCGTAGAAGACCGGCGATCGGTGAGCGCGATCCAGCGCAACGCCCGAGACGATGCCGATGACGATCATGTGCGACGCCCGCACAATGATTTCGGCCACCCGGCATTCGAACATTGCCCTCGCGCCGACAAGCAAGGGCGCGCCGGTTTCGCCGCGCACCCATGATCCGGACGAGAACCGCGCGGCGCCCTTGGCTTTGGTCATGCCGCCAAACGCACGCACAACGTTCTCCTGGTCGCCGGCGGGAAGATTGACCGAAAAAGGCAAACCTTCGCGAATGGCCGAGGCAAAGGTGCTGCCGCGGTTGACACAGGCAAGCAGCGAAGGCGGCTCGGCACTGAACGAGCAGAGAGCCGTCGCCGTGATGCCGCAAAAGCCGATCTCGTCATGCTCCGACGCAAGGATGGCGACGGAGCCCGCCACGGCCCGCATAGCCTGCTTGAACGCGCGCGGATCGATGGCGTTGTGCCCATCCACCCATAGCGTCGGAATGGCGGCGGCCGGCATCAGTTTACTCGAAGCCCGGCCTGGCGCATCAGCGGCAGCACGCGGTCGCAGAAGAAGGGCAGTTCGTAGGTGTAGTTGACGAATGTGAGGGCGGCGCCGGAATAACCCTGTTCCATGATCTCGGTGAGGTCGTCGACGATCTTTTCCGGCGTGCCGATGAGCGGGAACGTCCCGGCACCGCCGGCGAACCTCTGCCGATATTCGGTGAAGGCCTTCGCGTCATGCGAGTTCGCGAATTCCTTCTTCTTGCGCATATGCTCGTCGACGGCACCCTCGTCCGCGCATTCGAGCGCGTAGTGCCGGTAGTAATCCTCGGCTTCCTGCTGGGTCTCCCGGCAGACGACGTGACAGACCGTATAGACGCCGACTTCGCGCCCGACTTCGGCCGCGCGGTTGGTAATGTCGACCACATGCGCACGTCCGTCGGCAATTTCGGAAAACGTCGAAAACAGATAGTCACAGTGGCGCGCCGCATAGTTGCGCCCCGGCGCGCCGAACGCGGCGTTCATGGTCACCGGTCGTGGCACTTGCAAGCTTGGCGGGCGGCTAACGACACCCTTGAGATCATAGAACTCGCCGCTGAAGTCGAACGGCTCCCTCGATTGATAGGCACGCACGATGATGTTGATCCATTCCTCGGCCTGATCGTAGGTCCGCTCGCCGACCGTCTGCCCGAACATAACGAACTCGTCCGGGTTCCAGCCGCAGACGATGTTCAAGCCGGCACGCCCGTTGGAGATGTGGTCGACCGTCGCCAGCGCTTTGGCAGCCTGCAGCGGATGAACCAGCGGCACATGCACCGTCATGAACAGGCCGATGTTTTCCGTGGCGACAGCAAGACCCGCCGCCCAGGTGAACGTCTCAAACGACCATTCCCGCACATGCGTCAAACCGCCGAAGCCGCGCCAGCGGGCGATCGGCAGCAGAAACTCGAGGCCGGCGCGGTCGGCGATGCAGGCGGAATTGAGGTTGTCTTCCCAGCGGGCACGCCAGCGCTCGGGAACGGTGGTCATTGCCAGGCCGCCATCGGCGTTCATGGAGAAGACGCCGAGCTTGAACCTGTTCGGCCCTTTCAGCGGGTGCTGCTTCCTGGTCATGGTTTCCCCCGCTGCGACATGCTCTCACCTTCACCTGTGGAATTTTGAGACGGAGGGCTCAGCTTCATGAAACGCTCCTCGGCGTTCTGAATGAAGTGGGTCATACGGTCGTAAGCGGCGACGGCGTCGCGCTTGACGAATGCCTCATAGATTGCGCGCATGCAACGGCCACGACGACGGCCTGCGTCGGCTGGTGCGACAGCGTCCTTAAACGGACGACGAGGACATGGTCGGCGAACCTTGCAATGGTTTGTGAAAGGCGCTGGTTCTCGACAGCGCCGAGCCAGCAATTCCTGAATGCCGAATTGGCCTGGAAGAAGCGGTCGGCATCGCCGGCGGCGGCCGCAGCCTCCGCCTCCCGAAGCGCGGCCGCAAGCGTCTTGAGGCCAGCGGCGTCGAGTGTCCGCGCAGCGTGTGCGGCGGCCCGGGGCTCGAGCAAGCGGCGGACCTCGAAGATGTCGGCGACATCCGTTGCGGTAAGCGTGGGCAGGGTGAAGCCGCGTGTGGTGCCGACGAGATAGCCCTCATGCACCAACTGCATCAAGGCGTCGCGGACAGGCATTCTGGAAATACCGAGCTGGGCGGCAATGTCGACATCTACGAGCTTCTGGCCAGGCGCCAATTCGCCATGCTGTATGGTCAGACGGATTTGTTGATAGACCTGGGCACGCAGATTGCCGTCGCCAACCCGTTTGAGCTCTATCGTTTCCGTCATCCACGCCTTCCCCTGCGAAGATTTCGTATATCGTTTGAGGCTGGTGTTCTCGCAGTGATCGTTGAAATGCAGCTACATATCGAGAGAATTCGACCTGCAGGCCACGTTCCAATGCGAAGTGGAGCACAGGCTGGATCGCCTGGCAAGATGTTTTAAGTTTATAATGTATACTGTTTAGGTTCGTTGTCCGGAGGGCAGAGGGTCACGCCATCCGTGGGTTGCGCCGCGCGACGCGAGGAGAGCCAGCGATCCGCGCGGTTCGGTAAAAACGTACAGACGTTTTCGCGTGACACATCGAGGCTGGCGGATTTAACTAAAAATACTTGCGATCTGCGCGCGCCGGCACGCCCATCCGATCCCCTCGCCGGTGCGCATTACTGGATCGCCCGCCGTATCGAAAGGTGCGGCGGGCTTTTCGTTTCGTTTGGCGGGGAGGCGCTTATGCGAGACTTGCCTAGGGATATCGACGCAGACGTCGTCATCGAAATCAGCAAGCTGCTCGACGACCGGGCGAAGTCCGTGCCGGTGCCGGTGCACAAGCTGGCGGCGATGATCCGGCTGGGCGTCGAGACACGTCTGACCAATCACTCCATCGAAGAGCTGATCGTGGAGATGGCCGCGACGCGGGGGCTTCCGATGCTGTTTGATTTGCCGACGGCAAATGTCGACAATGTCGTGCCGTTCGCCTCGGCGCGCCGTCCCCGCTGAAATTTCGCTCGAGCCACCGATCTTCGCGTCGCCACCAGATTTCACTTGCCCTGATGCGCAGGCCGGGTGTCGCCCTTCTTTTCGGGGTCGTGGGTATGGTGGCTGTCGCGTTCGCCGCCGCCACCGGAGACCTTGCTGTGGCTGCGCCGGTCGGGATCGGCGGGCGGCTTTTCGACGCTCAGCGGCTTCTTGGCGTTTTCGTGCGCCGCGCCAGGACCACCCTGGCGGATGCTGGCAGGAGTCTTCTTCGACGTGGACATGACCTAGCGATCCTGGACGTTGCCTTGGTGGGTGGTGTTGACCTTCGTATTGCCTTGCTGGCCCTGCTTGTCGGGATCCGGCACGGTCGATTGGCCGTGCGGTGCTTGGTCGGCGGCTACCGTTTTTTTGTCACCGGCTCCTTTTGGGCTCAGATTCTCCGGTGGAACAGGGGGAGGTTTTGTGCTCATGGCGTTTCTCCTTCCGCCACCCAAACAAGCGGGTCGGGAGAAAGGTTCCCGAGGGTCCGATACGAACGGCGCTTGTCGCTACGAGCCGGGTCCCGGACCACGGCTTGAGGCCAGGGGACGCCTGCACAATCCGGGGTTATTTCTTGATGATGGTTCCGTGGTTCAGATCGAAGGCCTGGGCACCGAAAGCCTGTTTATAGAAATCCTCCTGCAGTTCGCCCCATTCGCCGAGATAGGCGCCGCAATTGCTGCAATAGATCGGCGTCGAATCCTTCGGGTCGTCGGGAATATCCATCAGGATCGTCCCGCACGCCTTGCAATCGAGCTTGTCATCCAAACGGCGGCTCATCGGCCGATAATTGCGCGTTTTCGGCCCCGCGCCAACTGTCGTTTTCGTACGCAGCCCCGATGGCACGTCTTCCAACTTGCAAGGACCCCAGGCTAGCGTTCCGCCGGATTTCCGAAGGTCGGATCTCGCCGCCTCGAATACGTCCCCACCCGCGGCAGCTCGTCTGGAAAGTCGACCCAGGGCAACCTCATGTCCCAGTATGCATGGGCCTGTGGCGGAAACCGTTCGGGATGATCGAGAAAGCCGATTGCCAGATAGAGTTCGTCGGGCAACCCTTGGTCGACATAGCCGATCGATGTCCCGCAATCCGCGCAGAAGGACCGGAGCACGCCGGAGGTTTTCGAAAAGGTCCTCGGCGTGCCGGTGAGCAACGTGAATTCGGAAGGCCGATAACCGACCCACACCGTCAGAGGGCTTCCTATCGCCTTGCGACAGTCGTCATCGTGATCGGAGCAAATCCAGAAAGGCTCGCCGCGCATCTCCGCCGTTATGGCGCCGCAAAAACAGGAGCCCGTTTCAGTTCGTGGCATTGGTTAACTTCATTGCTGGACCGGCCTTCATTGCTGGCCTGGCATTTCGGTATTTTCCTTGGGGTTCTTCTTGATGCCGGCGGCAGGCGAGGTATCGGCCGGAGCATTGCCACCCTGGTTCTGTTCAGGGGCTCTTTTGAGCGGCGAGATTTGCCAGCCCATATCGCCGTACAAAAAGCCTATGAGAAAGCCGACGATGATGATGGCCGAAATCACCATCGCAATTAACGCGTTACGTCGCTCCATTTCGCGCGGCTCCTTTCTTCGAGCCGAACAAACGATGGCGGAAATGGTTCCGGAAGGCCTCGACCCGGAATCGGCGGCGGCAGGCTGGCACCTCGCTGCCCCACCGACAAGCCGCTGGATTGAAAAGGCGGGCCCGCTGGAACGACAGGAATTCAGCCGGCGCGCGCGAGTTCATCTACGGCATTCAAAATCGCACTTTGGCTCGCCGGCTTCTGCACGATCCTGCAAGCGCGGAACCCGGCTGGAATTTCGCGTTCGCCGTACCCGGAGAGGAAGGCGAACGGAACACCGCGCGTTTGCAACGCTTCCGCGATCGGATAGCTGGTTTCGTCGTTCAACTGGATATCCAACAACGCCGCGTCGATGCCGCCTTCGCCAACGAGCCGAAGTGCTGCCGTTACCGACGAAACCGGTCCAACCACCTGATGGCCGGCTTTGCGCAGGTAAGCCGCCGCGTCGTCGGCGATCAGCCATTCATCCTCGACGATCAGCACACGCACCTTTCCGGTCACGACGAGCCCTCGCGGGTCAGAGGGAATGCAATTTCCGCCTCCAAACCATTTGAGCGGAAAGTTGTTTCAATTTTTCCGCCCAGCCTGTAGCCGATTTCTCCGCGCAGAAGGGTAAGGCCGAAGCCGCTGTCGGTTGGCTCCTTGATGCGGGGGCCGCCCTTCTCGCGCCAGACGAGCTTGAAGGTTCCATCCACCACCGACCATTTCACAATTATCCGCCCGGCAGGCTTGGACAGTGCGCCATATTTAGCGGCATTGGTCGCCAGTTCATGGATTGCCATGCCGAACGAAAGCCCCTGTACAGGCTTGAGGCTTACCCGCTTGCCATCGAGCTCGAACCGTTCGGCCCCGAAGGGACCAAGCTCCTGGCGCAGCAGTTCCTCGACGGAGGCTTCCGTCCAGCTTTCGCGCGAGAGCAGACTGTAGGCTCGTGACATTGCATGCAGACGGCCGATCAAAGCTTCAGCGAACTCGTCTTTTGACGCCGAGTATTCCCGCGTCCGGTTGGTGATGCTGGCGACAACCGCCAGCATGTTCTTGACGCGATGGTTCAGCTCCGAGATGAGCACCTGCTGACGCTCTTCCGCCTGCGCCAGTGTCGTCACGTCGATCAGTGTCACGACCACGCCTTGGATGCTGCCGCCTTTGTCCCGGTAAGGGTTGATGCGGACCAGGTAGAACCGGCCCTTGTCGTCGCGCGCAAGGTGATGGTTCAGGGTCTCTCCCGTCTCGAACACCGCCTGGATGTGCCGCTTCAACTCGGGGTAGTCGAGTTGGCTCGAAAGATCGGTCAGCGGTCGGCCGACATCTGACGGACGCAAGTTGAAGAACGACGACGCGGCAGGAGTAAAGGTTCGCACCACAAGGTTGCGGTCGAGGAAGATGGTGGCGATTTCCGTGCTTTCGAACAAGTTTCTGAGATCGCTGTTGGCGCGATCGAGTTCCTCTATCTTGCCGGTCAGTTCCGCATTGATGGTGTTGAGCTCTTCGTTGAGCGACTGCATTTCCTCCTTCGAGGCCTCAAGCTCCTCATTCGTCGACTGTGCCTCTTCATTGACGGAGACGAGTTCCTCGTTCGAAGATTTTACTTCCTCCAGCGCGGTTTCGTACTCCTCGATGGTCGACTGCAGCCGCTCGCGCGTGTCGCGCAACTCCCGTTCGAGATCGGCCGCGTCGTCTGTGCCGCGGCTTTCGCGGGCCGGATCGGAGCGTATCTGGGCCTGCCCCACCGGATTGAACAGGACGAGGTAGAGGGGCTCGCCATTGCTGCGTTCCGTGTACGGCTCGACTGTCAGTGTAATGAACTGAAGCTGTCCGTCGTCTTCTTCGACCGCTATGTTCTCCCGCACGACCGTGCGGCGCGTCGTTGCTGCTTCCCGCAACGCGGCGCGCATCTCAAGTCTCAGCCCGCGGCGGGCCAAGGTCAGCAACTGCCGGCTCGGGGCACCTTGCGGCGCTTCCAGATATTTACCCGTCCGCCCCGAATAGTAGACGACGTCGCCATCGCCATTGACCAGCACGTGAGGCGGGGCGAACCGCTCCAGCACCTGAGCCTCGATTGCCTGGCGCAGCGAATGGCTCGCGCCATCGTTTTTTGAGCCACGGCGTCCCGCCGGCAGGGCAGCTGTGAAGCCATTGCCGATCAGGACCGGCGGTCGCGGCGTGGCATGTTCCCGCGCCTGGAATATCCGCTGCTTTTTATCGACCGTGGCGAACAGGTCGCCGTGCTGACCGACGCTTTCCGAGGTGCCGAGGAACAGATAACCGCCCGGCCTCAGCGCATAGTGGAAGATCGGGACGACCCGGTTCTGGATCTGCGGGCCGAAATAGATCAACAGGTTGCGGCACGAAATCATATCCATACGCGAGAACGGAGGATCGCGGATGACGCTGTGCGGGGAAAAAATGCAGAGTTCGCGCACCTCTTTGGCCAGCACATAGCTCTCGCCGTCGCTGTGGAAAAAGCGTTGCCTGCGCTGTGGCGATAGCCCGTGCAGCAGCGCTTCGGGATAACGCGCCGCACGCGCCACCGCGAGCGCCGGCTCGTCGATGTCGGTCGCGAATATCTGGACGCGCGGCGGCGCGGGAAGTTTCTCCATGCGCTCGCGCATCAGCATGCCGATCGAGAACACCTCCTCGCCGGTGGCGCAGCCGGGCACCCAGACACGCACCGCATCGGACGCGTTCCTGCCCTCGAAAATCTGCGGTATGATCTTGTCCTCCAGCAATTTGAACGCTTCGGCGTCCCGAAAAAAGCTGGTGACATTGATGAGCAGGTCGCGAAACAGCTTCGCCACCTCGTCGGGATCCCTCTTCAGCCGTTCTATGTAGGTGCTGATCGACTGTAGCTGCGTTATCTGCATGCGCCGCTTTACGCGACGCAGGAACGTCTTGGCCTTGTAGCCGGAAAAGTCGTGACCGGAATGGCTGCGCAGAATGGCGTAGATTTCATCGCGGGCTCGATCTATCTCGGCCTTGCGTTCGTCGTCCGCTTCGGTCAGGCCGTTCAGCACGTCGAAACCGCGGACAAACGCCTGAAGCTTTGCACCGATCTGCTCGGCGGGCGCCGCTATGTCGATCAGGCCGCTCGAAATCGCGCTCTGCGGCATATCTGGATTGCGGGGGCCGGAACCGTTGGAGGCCTGGGCAATGGTCAGCCCGCCATGCTCCTTGATGGCCCTGGCGCCAAGCGTGCCGTCCGAATCGCCACCCGACAAAATAATGCCGACGGCATACTCGCCCTGGTCCTCGGCCAATGCGCTGAAGAAGATATCGATCGGCTTGCGCTCGCGGTTGAGCGTGTTCGGCCGGCGCAGCGAAAGCGCGCCCTTACGGATGGTGAGGACAACGTTTTGCGGCATCACATAGACCTGGTCGGGTTGGACCGCTGCCCCCTCCTCGGCCACCAAGACCGGCATTTCGGTATAACGTCGGATGACCTCGTGCAGCAGGCTTTCCCGCTCCGGGCTGAGATGCGTGACGACGACGAACGCCATGCCGGTGTCGCCGGTCAGCCCTTTGAACAGGCCCTCCATCGCGGGAATGCCGCCGGCCGATGCGCCGACCCCGACTATGGGAAATCTTCCATTCTGGGATGCCACGCCAAGCCCCTGGTAACAGCCGCAAACACAAAGCCGTCAAATCGGGCCTTAGACCCAAATCGCGCCTCAGATTAAGACCGGGCCGAGCCTGAGGCCAGTAAATAGTCCACCAACGGAACAAAGTACCGCCGGTGGGCATTAACATTTGACTTTGGAGGCGGTTCCAATGGCAAAACGATCACCTGAAATAAAGCCGGCCAAGCGAATTCTGTTGCCCTCGCCGGATCTGACCAAGTTCCCGGTATCTGAAAACATTCCGCCTCGCCTGCTCGCGCTCGCGGAACGGTTGCAAGAGGTATTGGAGCGCCACTTTGCAGAAGTCCGCGCCGACAAGCGTAGATCCCGCAGAAAGAAGGAACAATGAGGTGCGCGACCTGCAAGGCCTGCATATCCTGATCGTCGAGGACGAATGGATGCTGGCGGGGGATCTTGCACGTTATTTCAGCAAGATGGGCGCCGTGGTGCTTGGCCCGGTAGCGACGGTGGAACAGGCATCGAAACATACGGACGAGGCCGAAGCCGCGATCCTGGACATCAATCTCAACGGACGACGGGTATTTCCGATCGCCGACGAACTGATGCGCCGTGGCGTGCCGTTCGTGTTTTTCAGCGGCGATGAAGACATCGTTATTCCCGAGCGGCTTCGGTATGCCAGCAGCCTCCGAAAATCCTCGGACGCCCAGGCTGTTTTCGACGCTCTCTTTCCAGCCGAGACGTCGGCATCGACAGGAGGTCGAGCGTCGGAGCCCTCGGACGACGTATTTTCGCTGCTGCCTAAGCTCAGGCTCGCGGCGCGCCTGCTGCTGGGAGATGTCGAGGCCTCCGACCGGCTGGTCGAGCGGACGCTCGAGCAGGCGATCGGCGAGATCGACAGCAGGCGATCCGGCTCCTCCACCGAGGACTGGCTCAACGGCATCATGCGAAACATCGTCAGGGCACGTGGAGCGAACCTGCTGCACTGACCGCGGCAGCTGCCGGCAATCAGACGAGGTCAGCCTTTCCGGTTGCGTTCGACGAATTTGTTGAAGCGGCTGGTTTTGCCGCCGCTGGTCTCTTCCTGGTAGAGGAAGGCCAGTTCCTTCTCATCGAATATCCTGAAGAACTCGTCCCATTCGACAGGCTCGAACGTCTCTTCAGGCTCGCCGAAGTCGATGCGCAGTATGCCGCCCTCGCCCTTGGTGCGCACCACCGCCGGCCGGCCATCGCGATTCTCGGCCCAACGGCGGATTTCATCATGATCGGTGGTCGTCTTCGATTCAGACATTCCAATCTCCCTTCGATTCCACCGCACACCGCGAGATCCCGGTCTGCCTCGTACAACCAGCAGATGCATTTCTGCCGAGCATATGCGCGCGGTTGGTCGATTATGGCTCCTAACACCAAGCGCGCTTCGATGTTCCCGTGCCCAGCCCAAGGCGGTCGCTTCCGGAGCGCAGCGCTCGGGAACTTTGTTGAAGCAAGGGAACAAACCTTTCGCCCGGAAGTTTGGGGCGGCAAAGCCATTCGTATGAGGAGTTGTCGTGAAACGTATACTGGTCACGGGAGGCTGCGGTTTTATCGGCCGCCACGTCGCCCAGGAACTCGTTGAACATGGCTATGGGGTTTCAATTCTCGATGCGCTGCTGGACCAGGTGCATGGCGGCGAGGCAATCAGCCTGCCGCCAGGCGCCAAGCTGATCAAAGGCGACGTTCGTGATCGCGACGCCATCGCAGAGGCGGTCGACGATGTCGACGCGATCATTCACCTGGCGGCTGAAGTGGGCGTCGGCCAGTCGATGTACGAGATCGCCCGCTATGTCGGCGCCAACGACCTCGGCACCGCCACGTTGCTGGAGGCACTGATCAAACGCCCGATCGAACGGATCGTCGTTGCGTCGTCGATGAGCGTCTATGGCGAGGGTCTCTATGCCACGCCGGACGGCCGGCGCATCGACAATGCAAGACGGCAGCCGGACGACATCCGCAGCGGCCAATGGAATCCCCTCTCGCCGGAAGGCGAAGTCCTGTTGCCGCTGCCGACCGACGAGCAGAAACCGGTCGACCTCGCCTCGATCTACGCGCTGACGAAATATGCCCAGGAACGAGCCGTGCTGATCTTCGGCGAAGCCTATGGCGTCGATGCGGTGGCGCTGCGCCTGTTCAATGTCTTCGGTGCCGGACAGGCACTCTCCAACCCGTATACCGGCGTGTTGGCGAACTTCGCCTCGCGCATCGCCAATGGCCAGCGGCCGCTGATTTTCGAGGACGGCGAACAGCAGCGCGATTTCGTGCACGTGCGCGACGTTGCCCGCGCCTTCCGGCTGGCGCTGGAGCAGCCCCAGGCACGCAGCCACGTCATCAACATCGGCAGCGGGCGGGCCTACGCAGTCAGCGACGTCGCCCGGCTGCTCGCCGAAGCAATGGGCGTGCCTGGCCGCCAGCCGGAAATCCTCGGCAAGGCACGCTCCGGCGATATCCGCAATTGCTTTGCCGACATATCGAAGGCGCGCGAACTGCTCGGCTTCCAGCCGCAATACCGGCTGGAGCATTCGCTCGGCGATTTCGTCGCATGGGTGCGCAACACCGTCGCCATCGATCGCAGCGCCGAGATGAAGCGGGAACTCGAAGCGCGAGGGCTGGTATCATGAGACCGGATTCACCCGATTTTCGCGAAGCGCCCGTCGCCGTTATCGGCGGCAGCGGCTTCATCGGCTCCAACCTCGCCGACAGCCTGTTGTCGGATGGCGAACCGGTGCTGGTCATCGATAATCTGAGCCGTCCCGGCGTTGAGCAGAACCTCGAATGGCTGACGCAAAAGCACGGCAGCCGTCTCACCATTGAAATCGTCGATATCCGCGAGGCCGAGGCGCTGATGCCGCTGGTGGCTGGTTCGAAGGCGGTTTTCCACTTTGCCGCGCAGACCGCCGTCACCACGAGCCTGGCTCGGCCGGACGAGGATTTCGACATCAACCTGCGCGGAACGTTCAACGTCCTGGAAGCCGCTCGCCGCAGCGGCAAACGCATCCCCGTCGTTTTCGCCAGCACCAACAAGGTCTATGGGCGGCTCGCTGACATTGCGATGCGCGAAGACGACGGCAAATATGCGCCTTGCGACGCCAGCATCCAGGCGCACGGCATTGACGAGACGCGCGGCCTTGATTTCTGCACGCCCTATGGCTGCTCCAAGGGCGCGGCGGACCAGTATGTCCTCGACTACGCCAAGTCATACGATCTGCCGACGGCGGTGCTGCGCATGAGCTGCATCTATGGACCGCGCCAGTTCGGGACGGAGGATCAGGGCTGGGTCGCCCATTTCCTGCTTAGCGCGTTTTCCGACCGGCCGATCACCATCTATGGCGACGGCAAGCAGGTGCGCGACATCCTGCATGTTGCCGACGCGGTCGCGGCCTACCGCGCGGTGCTCGACCGGATCGAGGAAATCAAGGGCCAGGCATTCAATCTCGGCGGCGGACCGGAAAACGCCGTCAGCCTGCGCATGCTACTGAAGGAGATTTGCGACATAACGAAACGGGACGTTTCGATCCGTTACGACCGCGAACGCACCGGCGACCAACCGTTCTTCGTCGCCGACACACGCGCGATCGAGGCGGCGCTGGGATGGAAAGCGCATGTCTCGTGGCGAAACGGCATCCGCGACCTCGCCGATTGGCTGCAGCGTCATCGCGCCGACCCGCATCCCGAACCGGCGAGGTACGTAGCATGAAGGTCGCTCTGGTCAATCCGTCCTGGACCTACCAGGACAGCATCTATTTCGGCTGCCGCCAGCCGCATCTGCCGCTCGAACTCGGCTATTCGAAAGCCTTGCTCGAAGCCGCCGGTCACGAGGTGCTGATGCTGGACGGGCAGATCCAGAAGCTCGACAACGCCGCGCTTGCCGATCGCGTCGCCGCTTTCGAGGCTGATATGACCGTCGTCAGCACCGCGCCGACCTACCTGTTCTGGCGCTGCGCACCGCCCGAGTTGCGCGTGCCGGCTGAGTTTCTCAACCATCTTGCCGGGCGCGGCGGCCGCACCGTCGCCGTCGGGCCGCATGGCTCGGCGACGCCGGCGCCGACTTTGCGCAAGCTTGGCGTCGACATTGTCGTGCGCGGCGAATGCGAGGAAGTGGTCGCGGAACTCGCCCGGCGCGACGACTGGAATGCTGTGCCGTCCACCGCCCATTTTGAGGATGGAGAACTGGTTTCGAACGGCAGCGCGCATGCGAGCTCGTTCATCGATCACCCAGCGCTCGAATGGCCATCGGACTGGATTGCCGCCCATTCGCACCACCATCACCGCTTCGACGACAACCAGGTCGGCTTTGGCGCCGAGGTCGAGGCTTCGCGCGGCTGCCCGTATAATTGCAGCTTCTGCGCCAAGATCGATTTCCGCGACGCCTATCGCCGTCGGAACCACGAAGCGGTGATCGCCGAGATCGACCGGCTGATCGCACAGGGCGTCGGCTACATCTACTTCATCGACGAGATATTCCTGCCACAAAAGGCATTGCTGGAAGCGCTGGTCGATCGCGATGTGAAGTTCGGCGTGCAGACGCGGATCGACCTCTGGAAACCGGAACTGCTGAAACTGCTTGGCGCCGCCGGCTGCGTCTCGATCGAGGCGGGGCTCGAAAGCCTGACGGTGGAAGGCCGCGCCATGCTGGCAAAACGCTGCCGGCTGGGCACCGAGGAACTGGCTGCGTTGCTGGTCGACGCCAGGCGCCATGTGCCGTTCGTTCAGGCCAATCTCATCGGCGTGGTCGAAGACGATCCCGCGCTGGTCGACTATTGGCGAAAGCACCTGATCGACAACGGCGTTTGGGCCAACGAACCGGTGCCGCTTTATCCTTATCCGAGTTCGCCCAGCTACCGCGAACTTTGGGGCGAGCCGGACGATCTCGCCTGGGAGCGCGCGCATGAACATTACCTCGCATCCTTCCGGACGTTCAGCGACATCCAGGAGAAGCGTCCGCGTCCGCTGGCTGAATTGGAGGCCACATGTTGCGGACACTGAGCCCGCCGCGTCGCATCCTGATGACTGTCGATGCCGTCGGCGGCGTCTGGCGCTATGCGCTCGATCTGGCCAGGCAACTCGTCGCCGGAGGCGACAGTGTCGTGCTTGCCGGGCTTGGTCCGGAACCGTCCAGGCAGCAGGCCGAGGAGGCCCAGTCATTCGCGGCGCTGACCTGGCTCAACACGCCGCCCGACTGGATGACCCGCGACGAGCAAGACCTCGACGCGTTGCAGCAGGAGCTGCTCCCGCTCATCCGTGACTACGCCATCGAAATCGTCCATCTCAACGCGCCGACGCAGGCTGCGGGGCTCGACGTGCCCTGCCCGGTCGTGGCGGTGTCGCATTCCTGCGTGGTGACATGGTTCCACGCCGTCAAAGGACAGGCGGCGGACGGCGATTGGGCCTGGCAAAAGGACCGCAACCGGCGCGGTTTCGATGACGCAGGCATGGTCGTTGCACCCAGCCGCAGCCATGCCGACATGCTGGAAACCTGCTACGGGCCGATCGCCCGCCTGAGCGTCGTCGGCAACGGTGCACGGCCCGGGCCGAAGAGCGAAAGGCGGGAATCGGTCGTTTTCGCCGCTGCGCGCTGGTGGGACGAGGGAAAGAATGCGGCGGTGCTGGACCGGGCCGCTTCCCGCACGCAATGGCCGGTCTTCGTCGCCGGCTCGCTGCAAGGCCCGGACGGCCAGCATGTTGGCTTCAGCCACGCCGTTCCCGTCGGGCCGGTACCGCATGAGGAAGTGCGCCTGCTGATGGCGCGGGCCGGCATTTTCGTATCGCCGTCGCGCTACGAACCGTTCGGTCTGGCCACGCTGGAAGCCGCGATGTCGAAGACGCCTTTGGTGCTCGCCGATATTTCGACCTATCGCGAACTGTGGGACGGCGCGGCCATGTTCTACGACGCGCGCGATCCGAGCGATCTCGCCAGATGCATCAGCAGCCTGTGCAGTGACGCGCAGCGCCGGCGAGAACTCGGTGAGGCAGCGGCCCGCCGAAGCCGTAGATTTTCATTGGCAAGACAGGCGACCGCCATGCGCGGCGTCTACGACAAGGCGGCCCTGGCCACCATGGCGGGTAGTTGATTATGCGGTTTTTGTTCTACACCCATTCGATCGTTTCCGACTGGAACCACGGCAACGCACATTTCCTGCGGGGCATCATGCGTGAGCTGGTCGCGCGCGGGCACCAGGCTATCGCGCTGGAGCCCGCCGACGGCTGGAGCCGGTCGAACCTGCTGGCCGAGAAAGGATCCTTCGCCATCGAACGATTCCGGAAGGACTTTCCCGAGCTGATGCCGGTCACCTATGACGCCGCCTTCGACCACGAAGCCTGGATCTCCGATGCCGATGTGGTGATCGTGCATGAGTGGACCGAGCCGGATCTTGTCGCGCGGCTGGGCAGGGTGAAAGCGAATGGCGGGCGTTTCACGCTGCTGTTCCACGACACGCACCATCGCGCCATATCGGCCACGCAAGCGATCTCCTCCTTGCGGCTTGAACATTATGACGGCGTGCTCGCCTTCGGCGAGGCGCTGCGGGAAAGCTATCTCCGTGCCGGATGGGGCAAGCGGGTCTTCACCTGGCACGAGGCAGCCGATGACCACCTGTTCCAGCCGCATCCTGAAATCGAGCGTAGTTCCGACCTTATCTGGATCGGCAATTGGGGCGACGACGAGCGCAGCGCCGAAATCAGGGAGTTCCTGGTCGGCCCGGTGCGTGAGCTCGGCCTGAGCGGAACCGTCCACGGCGTTCGCTATCCGCCGGAGGCGCTCGCCGACCTTGCGGCCGCCGGCCTGCGCTACGAAGGCTGGATCGCCAATGCCGACGTGCCGAAGGCATTCGCGGCGAACCGCATCACGGTTCACATCCCGCGGCGTCCATATCGCGAAAGCCTGCCCGGCATCCCGACCATCCGCATGTTCGAGGCGCTCGCCTGCGGCATTCCGCTTGTTTCGGCGCCTTGGTCCGATGTCGAACGCTTGTTCAGGCCCGGCACCGATTTCTTGTTTGCAAATAATGGCTTCGAGATGCGGCGTCATCTTCGCGCCGTGCTGCACGATGCGGATCTCGCCGCTTCTCTGGCGACCTCGGGCCTCGAGACCATCCGCTTGCGGCACACATGCCGGCACCGGGCGGATGAATTGTTCGGCGTGCTCGCCGAATGCGGGCACCGCCAAGCCGCCGACACGATCCTTGCAAAGGAGGCCGCCGAATGAAGATCGCATTCTATGGATCGAGTCTGCTGTCGTCCTATTGGAACGGCGCGGCAACCTATTACCGCGGGCTGCTCAAGGCCTTGGCAAGGCTCGGCTATGACATCACCTTCTACGAGCCGGACGTCTACGATCGCCAGAAAAACCGCGACATCGAGGCGCCGGACTGGTGTGCCGTGGTCGTCTACGAGGCCACCCCGCATGCCATGATGCAGGTGGCCGCGCGGGCGGCGGAGGCAGATATCGTCGTCAAGGCAAGCGGCGTCGGTTTCGCCGACGACGCGCTGTTGCGGGCGGTGCTCGATCACGCCCGTGCCGATGCGCTGACCGTATTCTGGGATGTCGATGCGCCGGCGACGCTCGGCCAGTTGCGCGACGAGCCCGACCATCCGCTGCATCGCGCGCTGCAGGAAATCGACCTCGTGCTGACCTATGGCGGCGGCGACCCGGTGGTCTGGGCCTATCGGGCCATGGGAGCGGCCGAATGCGTGCCGATCTACAATGCGCTCGATCCGGAAACGCATCATCCGGTCGGCAAAGATATGCGTTTTGCCTGCGATCTCGCCTTCCTCGGCAACCGGCTGCCGGACCGCGAGGCGCGCGTCGAGGCCTTCTTCCTCGACCCGGCCGGCCGCTCGGCCGATCAGCGCTTCCTGCTCGGCGGATCTGGCTGGGGCGACAAGCAGATGCCCGCCAATGTCCGATGGCTCGGCCATGTCGGCACGCGTGACCACAATGCTCTGAACGTCACGGCCAAGGCGGTGCTGAACATCAGCCGCGACAGCATGGCGGCCAATGGCTTTTCACCTGCGACGCGCGTGTTCGAGGCAGCCGGCGCCGGCGCGTGCCTCATCACCGACGCCTGGCTCGGTGTGGACCTGTTCCTGAAACCCGGCGAGGAAATCCTGGTCGCGCGCGATGGCGAGGACGTCGCCGAGATCATGCAAAGCCTTAGCGCCGAACAGGCCAAGGCGATCGGGGCATCCGCGCTTCGGCGGGTACTTGGCGAACATACCTATACGACACGGGCCGTTTTGGCCGACGCCATTTTCAGGCGCCATTTCGAGCGTCCGACCGTGGAGGCGGCCGAATGACGAAGCCGCTCGACATCGTCTTTCTTGGCCTGTCGCTCTCCTCGTCCTGGGGAAACGGCCACGCCACCACCTTTCGGGGGCTGCTTAAAGGTCTCCACGAACTCGGTCACCGCGTCACCTTTCTCGAACGCGACGTGCCGTGGTACGCAAGTCACCGGGATCTGCGCGACCCCGATTTCTGCGCGTTGCGCTACTATGAAACGACCGATGATCTTCGCCGCAATTTTGCGCGCTGCCTGCGCGATGCCGATATCGTGGTCGTCGGCTCCTTCGTTCCCGAAGGTCCTGAAATCATCGACGTCGTGGCATCGCTGTGCACAGGTCAGTTCTGCTTCTACGACATCGACACGCCGGTCACGCTGGCAAAGCTTTCAACCGATGATTGCGAGTATATTGCCAGGCGGCAGGTCCCGTATTTCGATGTCTACTTCTCCTTTACCGGCGGGCCGACGCTTGCCCGTCTGACTGCGGAATTCGGCGCGAGGCGGGCCGAGCCGCTCTACTGTTCCGTCGACCCGGAACGGCATCACGGAACCGGTGACCCAATCCGCTGGGATCTCGGCTATCTCGGCACGTACAGCCCCGACCGCCAGGCGACGCTGGAGGCCCTGCTGTTCGAACCGGCGCGTCGCATGCCTGAGCGTCGCTTCGTCGTTGCCGGCTCGCAATATCCGCGCGAAATCGCCTGGCCGGACAATGTCGATCGCATCGAACACCTGCCGCCGGCAGACCATGCCGCCTTTTACAGCCGCCAACGCTACACGTTGAACGTCACGCGCAGTTCCATGATCGCGGCCGGATGGTCGCCCAGCGTGCGCCTCTTCGAGGCAGCGGCCTGCGGCACGGCGATCATCAGCGATAGCTGGGCCGGACTGGACAGCCTGTTTCCAGGGCGGACGATTCACACGGCGCGCAGGACCGAGGACGTAATCGGTATCCTGTCTGGAGAATCCGACGGCGCCCGGCTTGCCATGGCCACGCAGGCGCGCGTGCTCATCCTGGCAGCTCACACAAGCATCGCAAGAGCCCGCGAATTCGTTGCGCTGCTGGCGCAAGCCAAATCGCCACGTTCTGTTCTCGATCTGGACGTCGAGAGCGCAGCATGACCCGCAGACGGGAGAAGATAGAGATGCAGCTATCAAGAAAGGCGCAACGGACCAAGACCGTGCTTGTCGCCGGCGGCGCCGGCTTCCTCGGTTCGCATCTTTGCGAGACAATGCTCCAGGCCGGCTGGCGCGTGATCTGCGTCGACAATTTCCTTACCGGCCGCATGGAGAACATAGCATCGATCGCCGATCGTCCGGATTTTCGGCTGATCAAGCAAGACATTTGCCGGCCGTTGGAGCCTGGCGAACCGGTGGATCGCATCTTCAACATGGCATGCGCGGCCTCGCCGCCGCGTTACCAGGCCGACCCGGTCCACACGACGCGGACTTGTGTCATCGGGACGCTCAATCTGCTGGAGCTTGCCGCCCGTAGTGGCGCCCGCTTCCTGCAGGCGTCCACCAGCGAGATCTATGGCGATCCCGAACAGCATCCGCAGAAGGAAGACTATGTCGGCCACGTGAACTGCATCGGCCCCCGCGCCTGCTATGACGAAGGCAAGCGCACCGCCGAGACCCTATGCTTCGATTATCTGAGAATGGGAAAAGCCGATATCCGTGTCGCGCGCATCTTCAACACCTATGGTCCCAGGATGGACCCTGCGGACGGACGGATCGTTTCCAATCTGATCATGCAGGCACTCGAGAGACGGCCGCTGACGATATTCGGCGACGGGCTGCAGACGAGGTCGTTCTGCTACGTTTCCGATCTGGTCGACGGCTTGATCCGGTTGATGGAGGTCGATCCCAATCCACGCAAGCCGGTCAATCTGGGCAATCCGGGGGAGTTCACCATCCTGCAACTGGCGAGCCTGGTGAGAGGCATGACCGCAACCAAATCGGACGTGAAATTCCTGCCGCTGCCGCAAGACGATCCTCGTCGTCGGCAACCCGATATTTCCCGCGCAAGGAAGCTTCTCGGCTGGTCGCCAAAAGTGCCGCTCAGGCAAGGTTTGATGCACACGATCGGCTATTTTGCCGAGCTTGAGACGGCGCAGATGATCGACAGAAGACGTCAAATTGCCGCCACCGTACGTTCTGCCTCAGGCCGGCTGCAAAACCTGCCGGCCTGAGGCGGGGAGCGTCTGGCCGCTGCATGATCGCGCGGTCGTTTCGGATTTGGTCACTTTTTCTCGTCGCGGGAACAACCCGTCCAGCTTCTGGTTCTGCCAAGGTACCGGCATGGAGACGATTGTGCATCCGAAGCGATCCGCCAAAGACATCGAGCAAATGGCCGCAAAGGAGACGGCTGCCTTCCTGCGGCGCGCCTCCATCACCTATCTGGAATGTTGCGTGAGCCTGATGATGACGCATCTTCAGCGCGAGGAGGTAGTCGCCATCCTCGAAAAGGAAGCGGATATGCTTCGCCGGCTGGACTGATCCTGGTCGAAGGGCCGCAGCTCCCCTTGGTTCTCCAGGAAACGAAGCAACATCGAGGTATAACGTCTTGCCGCGGCCGCCAGCCGGATCTGTTCCCGATCATCGCCAGATCGTGCAGCCATGCTCCACAAGCCAAGCTGGAACGCAAGATAGCAGGGCTCATAGTAGTGGACCAGATTGGCATCGACGGGACGGGAGGCTCTCGCTTCCACGGCCTTGCAAAGCGCCCCAGTCGCCGGGTCGGAGAGGCTGTACTCGACACGGGCGCCGGCAATGTCCCAGGCGATGTTCTGGCAGCCGATCAGATCGTGCGATCGGCAATGATCGAGGGCGTCCGTCTTGACCAGCGTTCCACTGCGCGAAAGGATGAACTCCCACGGGTGAAGCCGCCCGTCGATCTCGACCCGCTGCATGGTCTTGGGTGGAGCCTGTTTCGAGAACCAGGTCTGCAGCTCCGCCGCGCGGCCTTCGCCCAGCGCCTCACTTGTATTCCGCACGGCCATGTCCGCAAGCGCCTCCAGCCAGGCACCTGGCTCCGAGGCGGGCAGATTGGCTGCGCGCCAGGCGAGATAGCCCGCCAGGTGAGCGACCAATTTTTCTTTCGAAAGCGTTGCCCGGTCCAGCGTTGTGCCGTCGATCCAGCGTTCGACCAGAAAGCCATGGCACAGCCCGGCGACTTCCGGGCCAAAGCCTGCGTCGTGCAGCCTCCTGGCGGTCTCGGCCTTGTGCATTCCGATTTCACCGAGGCCGACGAATTTGACCGACCATTTTTCCCGGCCCGCGGAAGCGAGGAACTTCCGCCGCTCGAAGCCGCGATGAACGGGCGGCCAATGATCCTGCGAGCCATAATGCAAGCGACGCCACTCTCCGGCGGATATTTCCATCAGGCTGACCGCTGTGCGGCCGATCATTCTAGCCACCCAATCCCGCAGCGCCGGCAGAGCGGATCCAGCGGGGAAAGTCCGTTCGAAATCCGCGGTGTGTTTTTGGCACACCGTCCATGCCTCACGGATGTCCGCCGATGTCTCGGGGCCCGGGCCACGCAAATGACTTGGGAACAGATGGATGCGCCTGGTATCGATGCCCAGCGCTTGTAGCCATGCGACGACGGCATGGAACGAGCTGCCGGACAGACCCGGGCCCTCATCGACGATGGCAAAGCGGGCCGATGGCTTCGTCATCCAGCCGCCGATCAGCTCCGGATCGGCGGCAAGCCGCCTGCGAAACGGATGGCCGGTCGGACGGACGCTGACGGGTGCTGGCGCGCCGATGGCTGCAGCCACCATCGCTGCAAGCCCCAGGCCGATGCTGCGGATGCCGATTACGCATGTGTTCGCATCGAGACCCGACTGCCGCGCGGCGACGAAATAGCTCTCCGGATAAAGCCCGTAATGAGCGTAGCCCTCAGCCGCGCCGGTCAGAATGTCGCCATCGCATTCGAGTTCGGCCAACATTCGCGGCACTTCGGCATCGACCGGGCCGTCGACGGCGAATCCGGCCCTCCACGATCTGCCCACGTCCCGGGCCAAGCCGACCAGGAGATTTGCGCCCGCGATCCGTTGTGGAGAATTCCTGTCCGTGCCCTTGGCCTCGAATTCCGCGTCGGCAAGGCCCTGGACCAATTCCGAGACCTTGATGAACAGGCCGACCAGGGCTGCGTGCCGTCCGATCCCGCTTGGCATGTCCGCGATGTGCCCGGCCGCGTCGCGAGCCGAGGCGCGAACATATCGCGCGCTCTCAGTTTGCTTGTGGTCGCCATAGACGATCATTGTCCGTCCCGGTTGGCCTCATCCCCCGCTGCACAACTCGGCCGACGCTACTTTGATCCACCGTCGGTTGCACGATTTTTACAGCCGGCAAGGAACAATCCGGGAGGAAGGCGGTTTGGCACGAAGAACTTACCTTCAACAGCATAGGCAGCGGTTTCGTGGGATCGAAGAAAGTTCGGATCGGAATAGTCGGCGTGGGCAACTGCGCCTCCTCCCTTGTTCAGGGCATCACCTATTACCGCGACGCAAGGAGCAATGAGCCCATACCCGGGCTGATGCATGCCGATCTTGGCGGCTACCATGTCAAGGACATCGAGGTGGTCTGCGCTTTCGACGTCGCCAAGGGCAAGGTCGGACGTGATGTGGCAGACGCGATCTACAGCGCGCCCAACAATACTTTCCGCTTTGCCAATGTTGCACCTACCGGCGTTCGCGTCGAACGCGGACCGACCCTGGACGGCATCGGCAAATATCTGCGCGACGAGATCGAGGAGGCCGACGAGCCGGTCGCCAACGTCGGCAAGATCCTCGCCCAAAGCAGCGCCGAGATCCTGGTGTCCTATCTGCCTGTCGGTTCGGAGGAGGCAACACGCTTTTATGCCGAGTGCGCGCTCGAGGGGGGCTGCGCCTTCGTCAACTGCATACCAGTCTTCATCGCCTCGCGGCCGGAGTGGCGCCGGCGCTTCGAGCAGCACGGGCTGCCGCTGATCGGCGACGACATCAAGAGCCAGGTCGGTGCGACGATCGTCCACCGGCTGCTCGCCAACCTGTTCCGTGAGCGCGGCGTGCGCATCGATCGCACCTACCAGCTCAATTTCGGCGGCAACACCGACTTCCTCAACATGCTGGAACGCGAGCGGCTGGAATCAAAGAAGATCTCAAAGACGCAATCCGTCACCAGCCAGATCGACGTTCCCCTGGAGCCGGGCAACATTCACGTCGGGCCGAGCGACCATGTCCCATGGCTGACCGACCGCAAGTGGGCCTATATCCGGGTCGAAGGCACGACCTTCGGCGGCGTGCCGCTGAATGCCGAGCTCAAGCTGGAAGTGTGGGATTCGCCCAATTCGGCCGGCGTCGTCATCGATGCGGTGCGTTGCGCCAAGCTGGCGCTCGACCGCGGCATCGCGGGCGCGCTGACCGGCCCCTGCAGCTATTTCATGAAATCGCCGCCCGAGCAGTTCACCGACGCGGAAGCCCGCCAGCGCACGCTCTCTTTCATCGCCGGCAAGGACGAGCCGATGCTCGATGCGGCGGAATGACGACGACGTTTTTTCTGGTGCGCCACGCCGCGCATGACAATGTCGGCTGTTATCTTGCCGGGCGGATGGCCGGCGTTTGCCTCGGCCAAGCCGGCAGGGCACAGGCCTCGCATCTGGCTGACCGTATGGCACGCGAGCCGGTAGCGGCAATCTTCTGCAGCCCGCGCGAACGCACGCAGGAGACTGCCAATCCGATGGCGCTTGCCTGCAATGCCGGTGAAATCGTGATCCGCGAGGAACTCGATGAGATCGACTTCGGCACCTGGTCGGGAAAGACCTTCGAGGAGCTGAACAAGGATGCCGACTGGCGAGCGTGGAATGACCAGCGTCAGCAGGCGAGAACGCCGAGCGGCGAGACCATGCTGGACGTGCAGCAACGCGTCGTCTTGCTGATCGAACAGGTCCGCGGCACCTACCAGAACCAGTCCGTTGCACTGGTCAGCCATGCCGACGTCATCAAGGCCGCGGTGTGCAAAGTGCTCGGCCTGTCGCTGGGGAACTGCTTTCGCTTCGATATCGACCCAGCGTCGATCACCACAGTTGTTTGGGGGGACTGGGGGTCGAAGCTGATCAGACTCAACGAAGCTGCCTGACGAGGAATTTGCCGGATGCGCATGGTCATTTTCGGTCTTACCGTGACATCGTCGTGGGGCAACGGCCACGCCACGCTGTGGCGCGGATTGATCCGGGCGATGGCCGGGCTGGGCTGGTCCATCACCTTCTTCGAACGCAACACTCCCTATTATGCCGGTACACGCGATCTCGACCAGTTGGATGGCGGCAACCTTGTCCTTTACCCGGATTGGGAGGACATCCAGCGCGTTGCCGAGCAGGCGATGAAAGAGGCCGATGTCGTCATCGTCACCTCCTATTGCCCCGATGCCGTGAGCGCGTCGCGCCTTGCTCACCAGGCCTGTCGCGGGCTGAAGGTCTTCTACGATCTGGACACGCCGGTGACGCTGGCGCGGATCGAACAAGGCGAGCCTCCGGCCTATTTCGGGCCGGAAGGGCTTCGCGATTTCGATCTCGTGCTGAGCTACACGGGAGGAACCGCGATCGACGCATTGAGGTCGACGCTGGGTGCACGCCGCGTCATGCCGCTCTACGGCCATGTCGATCCAGAGCGACACCGGCCCGCCCCGCCCAGGCCGGAGTTTGCCGGCGACCTGTCCTATCTTGGAACCTATGCGGCAGACCGCCAGGCCGGGGTCGAGAGGTTGCTGGTCAGCCCGGCTGCGCGCCTGCCGGATCACCGTTTCATTATTGGCGGCGCACAATATCCGCAGGAATTCCCGTGGAGCGACAATATCTTCTTCGTCCGGCATCTGCCGCCGGCCGACCACCCCGCCTTCTTTTCATCATCACGAATGACCCTGAACGTGACCCGCGAGGCGATGGCCGAACGGGGCTGGTGTCCTTCCGGCCGGCTGTTCGAAGCCGCCGCTTGCGGGGCTGCGATGGTGAGCGACACATGGCCCGGACTGGAGGCCTTTTTCCGGCCCGGTGAAGAGATCGTCGTGGCCAACAGCACCGACGACGTGGTCGCGGCGCTCGACCTGTCCGACGCCGAACTTGACGCGATTCGCCGCCGTGCGCGCGAGCGGGTGCTGGACGAACACACCTCGGCGCGGCGCGCGAAGGAATTCGACCGCATCCTGTCCGATGCACTGCACGGCTCCACGCATGGCGAGCCGTTGAAGGAGGCAGTTTGATGTTGGGCATCGTGCCCGCAGCCGGACGGGGAAGCCGCATCCAGCCGCTCGGCTTTTCGAAGGAGCTTCTGCCGGTCGGCAGCCGCATCGACGGCAACACCGAGCGGCCTTGCGCGGTCAGTGAATACCTGGTGCGTCGCATGGTCCGCGCTGGGGCCGACAAGATCTGCTTCGTCATCGGCTCGGGTAAGTCGGATATCCTGGAATATTATTCTGCCGGCTATGCCGACGCGGCCGCTCTGTTTGTGGTGCAGCCCTCTCCGGTCGGCCTTTGCGACGCCATCTTCCGCGCCGCACCGCTCGTCGCGGCCGACGAGACCGTTCTGGTCGGGTTGCCCGACACGATCTGGTTTCCCGAAGACGGGTTCCTGGCCCTCCCGGACGACGGCCTGTCCTTTCTGCTGTTTCCGGTGGACCAGCCGGAGTTCTTCGATGCCGTCGTTGTCGACCCGGTCGGCCGGGTGAAGCAAATCCAGGTCAAGCAACAGAATGCCGCGTCGAACTGGATCTGGGGTGCGTTCAAGATGCCCGGCCGCACCCTTCATCAGCTCGCCGCGCTGTGGCGGGAACGGGACCGGTGCGACGAATATATCGGCACGCTGGTCAACGCCTATCTCGCCGCCGGTGGCGAAGCCTATGGCATCAAGGCTGGCACCGCCTATGTCGACGTCGGCACCTTCAACGGTTACCGCACCGCATTGCGGCTGCTTGAAAGCGCCGCCGGTACCAAGGACGACCAAGCCGCCATTACGCTGCCCGGCCACCAGCACGTCCCTATCCTCGCAGGCGAAGGAGGCTAGCCATGCTGCATTCCGATGCCGAGATCCGCCGCCGTATCGATGCGCTCGGCCCATGGTTCCACAATATGGAGCTGGCCGGCATCGAAACCGCTCCCGACCATTTCCTTGGCAACTATCCGCTGATCAAATGGCGCAAATTCGCCGACGCGATTCCCGCCGATCTTTCCGGTAAGGCGGTGCTCGACATAGGCTGCAATGCGGGTTTCTACTCGATCGAGATGAAACGTCGCGGCGCCGGCCGCGTGCTAGGCATCGACTTCGATGAAGCTTACCTGGCGCAGGCGCGCTTTGCCGCCGAGGTCGCAGACTGCGACATCGAATTCCGGCAGCTCTCGGTCTACGACGTTGGCGCCCTGCAGGAGCGGTTCGACATCGTGCTGTTCATGGGCGTGCTCTACCATTTGCGCCATCCTCTGCTCGCACTCGATCTGATCCGGGAGCACGTCGCCGACGACCTGATGATCTTCCAGTCGATGCAACGCGGCAGCACCAACGTGCCGGCGCTCGAGCAGAACTATCATTTCTGGACCCACGACCTGTTCGACCGGCCGGAATTCCCAAAGCTGCATTTCATTGAGCATCGCTATGCCGACGACCCGACCAACTGGTGGATTCCCAACCGCGCCTGCACCGAAGCCATGCTTCGCAGCGCCGGCTTCAAGATCGTGCTGCAACCGGAACAGGAGGTCTATTTCTGCCGCACCGCCGACGTGCCGGCCGGCGGCGGCGCCGTCTACCCGTCGAAAGGACAGATAAATGATTGAAGCCGCGATGATCTGGAACGAGCCCAACAACAAATCCCACTGGGATCCCGAGCTCGACCCCGACTGGAGCCGCTTCGCCGCTACGGCAATCCTGGCCGCCGACGCGATCGCGGCGGAGAATCCCGCCTTGACCAAGGTGCTGGGCGGCATCTCGCCGATCGATGCCGGCTTCATGACACGGATGAAGGAATTCGGCGTGCTCGATCACGTCGACGCGGTCGCCGTACACGGCTTTCCGCTCGACTGGAACCTCTGGCAGATCCACGAATGGCCGCAGAAGGTCGGCGAGATCTCGGCTGTCACCGATCTTCCGGTATGGGTCAGCGAGGTCGGCGTGTCGACCTTCGGCGCCGAGGAGGTACAGGTCTGGGGCCTGCGCCGGACCGCGGAATTGCTGATCGGCAACGCACCGCGCATCCAATGGTACAGCCTCTACGACCTGCCGCGCGAGTGGGAAGCGACGACGCGCCATCGCGAGGCGGAAGGCTCGTCTTACTATCGCCATTTCTACATGGGCCTGCTTCGCCAGGACGGCACGCCAAAGCCCGCGCTCGAGGAGTTCCTGCACCACACGCCGGCATTAGGACTGGTGCAGTGGTTCCATTTCGAAGATCACCGGCTTGATGACGCCGTTGCCTGGATGAAACGCCTCGGTGTCACCAATCTGCGTACCGGGCTTTCCTGGGCCGACAGCTTCAGGCCGAACGCGCTTGACTGGTTCGACCGGCAGATGGAGGCGCTGGCCGACTTCGACGTGACCGTTACTTTCTGCTTCACGCCGGAGCATCGCGGAATGATGCCGCACCACAGCAGTCCGCCGCTGGTGCCGGAGGAATTCGCCGAGTTCTGCGCGGCAATGACGCGCCGCTATGCCGGCAGCATCGCTGCCCCTTCCGTCGGCAGGCTACGCGCCTCCGCGGCGTGAGGAGCTTCGGCTCTCCAGCCATGACGCTCACCGTCCTCAACGTCGCCTATCCCCTCGCCCCGGTCGGGCCGGATGCGGTCGGTGGCGCCGAGCAGGTGCTGTCGATGCTCGACCAGGCGCTCGTACAGGCCGGATACCGCTCGATCGTGATCGGCTGCCAGGGCTCGAGCGCTGCGGGCACTCTCATCGAGACGCCGGCCGAACCGGGCGTGCTCGATGAAGCGGCGAAGCGCCGGGCGCAGCGTGCTCATCGCGCTGCAATCGCTACCGCACGCGCTCGCTGGCCAATCGACGTGGTTCATTTGCACGGCATCGATTTCGACGCCTATCTGCCGGGCGACGGGCCGACATTGGTGACCCTGCATTTGCCGCTCGACTGGTATCCGGCCGACGCTCTCAATCCGACACGGGAGGATCTGTGGCTGCATGCGGTATCAGCGGCTCAGCAAAGAACCGCGCCGCCGGGAGCCAGGCTCATCGAACCGATCCCGAACGGAGTGGACATCGACGCGCTCAGCGAGCGGCAGGCCAAGCGCGACTTTGCCCTCGTGCTCAGCCGCGTCTGCCCGGAAAAGGGCATCCATCTGGCGCTGGACGCAGCCAAGAAGGCCGGTGTGCCGTTGGTCATCGGCGGCAAAGTCTACCCTTACGAAACCCACACCGCGTATTTTCGCGACGAGGTCGAACCTCGGCTGGACGACCGGCGCCGCTTCCTTGGTCCGGTCGGCTTTGTCGCCAAGCGGCACCTGCTGAACACAGCCCGATGCCTGGTCATCCCGAGCCTTGCCGCGGAAACCAGTTCGCTGGTCGCCATGGAGGCGCTCGCCTGCGGCACACCCGTGGTGGCCTTCCCGAATGGCGCACTGCCGGATGTGATCGAGCACGGCAAGACCGGGTATCTGGTCGGGGACGTCGACGAGATGGCGCAGGCCATCCTTGCCGCGTCCGGCCTGGATCCCGAGACCTGCCGGGCCGAGGCGCAGCGGCGCTTTTCACTCGACCGCATGGTTTCCTCCTACATGGACGCCTATCGGGCGCTGGCACGGCTCGGCACAGACAGCGGGCAGCTCGCGACGGCGAAGTGAGCGGAACATGCTCCGCGGTGAGATCATCGACGATCCGGCCGGCCTCGAAGCCCTTGAGCCGCACTGGTGGGAACTCTGGTCGCTCAGCCCCTCGGCGACGCCGTTCCAGTCTCCCGCATGGTTGCTGCCATGGTGGCGGACATTCGCTCCCGGCGAGCTAGCGACGGTCGCCGTCTGGCGTGGCGACGATCTGGTCGGCCTGGCGCCACTCTATCTGGAACGCCAGGGCGCCGGCGCGCGGCTGCTTCCGCTCGGCATTTCGTTGAGCGACTATCTGGATGTCCTCTATATTCCCGAAACCGCCGAACCGGTCGCCGTCGCCATCGCCGACACGGTTCTTTCCCTCGGCTGGTCGCAGTGGATCTTGCAGGACCTGCCTCCCGGCGGCGCCGGCCTTGCCATCAGGCATGCCGCGCTCGAATCGTGCCAAGCCGTCAGTCATGCTGCTTGCCCGGTGCTCGCTCTCGCCGGCGACCAGACGCTTCAAGGCTGTGTTCCGGCGCGGCGGAGGCGCCAATTGCGCCGCGCCCACAGGGCCGCGTCGAGACGCGGCAGGGTCTCCATCGAACCCGCTTTGTCCGATCCGCAGACATTCCTCGATCACCTGATCCGCCTTCACCGAGCACGCTGGGCCGGACACGGCGACGGCGTTCTGTCCGATTCCCGCGTGGAGGCATTCCACCGTCAGGCGCTGCCGCAGCTGGTCGCACAAGTGCTTGCCCGATGCTGGCTCATCACCATCGGTGACGTGATCGTGGGCGCCTACTACGGGTTCCATGATCGGGGCCGCGCTTACGCTTATCTCGGTGGCTTCGATCCGGACTATGCCGATGAAAGTCCCGGCGCGCTGCTCATCGGCCAGGCGATAAGGCAGGCGATCTGCGAAGGCGCGGAAGAGTTCGATTTTCTGCGCGGACAAGAGGCCTACAAATACAGCTGGGGCGCCGTCGACCGGTGGACGATGCGCAAGATCTGGACGCGGAGCAAAGGTCAATGAGCGCGACCCAGCCAGGACCTCGGCGGTCGACGTCAGCAAGGCGGGTGCTGGAGGACTGCATGGCAGACGGTGCCAGCGTCGAAGCCGTCATCGCCAGGCTGGCTCTCCGTTTCGAGACAGGAATCGAACCCGCAGAACTGGCGAAGATTGCACAAAACACGCATTCGGCCGATCCGCGAAAGACGGCAAAATTACAACGGATCGCGGACCTGCTTCAGCGCAGGCCCGAGATCTTCGCCACGCTGCGCAAAATAGGTGCTGCCGTTCGGCACGAGCGTGGCGGTGGCGAGACCGACGATGCGGTCGTCAAGCGGCTGGCGGCCGGGTTTGACGCAGCGGCGGCTATCTCCCCGGCGGCGAGCGTCCAGCTGTCATCGCTGGGCAATGAGGGAAAGCTCGCGGCCGCTACGGCTGAGATCGTTACATGGCTGGAGAGGCGAGGCTTTACCGGTACCGACCGCGACATACTGGATATCGGCTGTGGCATCGGTCGGTTCGAACAGGTGCTCTCCGCTCTGTCGCACCGGATCGTCGGCAGCGATATATCCCCGGCGATGATCTCGATCGCCCGCCGGCGATGCGCGGGGCTCGGCAATGTAGAATTCCGCCCTACCCGCGGTTTCGATCTTGCCGATTTTCGCGATGCCAGCTTCGACCGCGTGCTGGCCGTCGACAGCTTTCCCTATCTGGTGCTGGCCGGCCTCGCGGAACGACATTTCGTGGAAATCGCACGCGTGCTGAAGAGGCCAGGCATGGCCGTGCTTTTGAATTATTCATATCGCGGATCGCCGGCGCTGGATCGCGCCGATGTCCATAAGTTCGCCAACGCAAATGGCATGCAAGTTGTCGTCGACGGCGAAAAGCCGTTCCGGCACTGGGATGGCGATGCCTTCATGCTTACGATTTCCGGCGGAACATTGCGGCCCAACGCAGGTTCGGATGCCGAACGGGAAAAGCCGCTATTCGACAGCAGGAAGGAGGACGAGATGGCGTCCGGCAGCAAGAAGCACATCGGTCGCGGCAGTCACGGCAAAGGCGCCGGCGCTGGCGCGATGACCGATCTTCCCAAGGACAAGATCGGAGAGAACGCCGTTCTGTCCAACAGAGACAAGAAGCAGCACACCAAGGAGCGTGGGCTCGACGGCAATCGGGTCAAATCCGAGCAGTACCAGGATCATTCAGCGGATCGGCGGCCTGAAGACTGATCGTTGCGGCAGCATATGGCTTGCAGCCGGTGAGCAATTGAAACGCAGCGAGAGCCCAACCGCTGACGAAGCTTTGCAAGGACCGAAGCCGGTCGCATGGATGGCCTGCAAATTCTTGCAAACTCGCACTGTTGCCACCAGAGTGAGATGAAGGGACCAACATTTGCCAAGAGAACGCGATGTCTCGCGCAAGGGAAGATTCCGTCGGCACGCGCGCCGATCTGACGATAGACCGGGAAATCGCTTCCTTGCTTGCGGCAATCGAGCAGGAAAGGGTTCCTGACCGGCTGACCAAACTTGCGATCGAATTGCAGCATGCGCTTGTCGAAAGACGCTTGCGCGGAACCAGTAACTAACGTGACATATATTAGCGGCGCCTCTCGGCTTCGAAGTCCAGTTGTCCTTCGGACAGATAGCTGCGCCTTTCCATCAGGGTTTGCGAGGAACTTTCGCCTAGGTATTCAAGCACGCCGGCGCGGGCCCTGTTGAGCCGGCTCTTCACGGTTCCCACCGCGCAACCGCATATTTCGGCGGTTTCCTCATAGCTGACGCCCAGCACGCCTATCAGCATCAGAACCTCGCGCTGATGCTCGGGAAGGCTCTGGATGGCCTGGTGGACTTCCTTGCCCTGTACGGACCATTCCTGCGTCGCTTCCGAGATCGGCCGCAGCGAAGCACAGTCGAGCAGGCCAGGCGCTTCCCTCACGGCGGCCCTGACACGCGTGTAGTAGGTGTTGCGCATGATCGTGAAGAGCCATGACTTCATACGCGTTCCAGCTTCGAACTTGTCAATGTTGGCCAGGCCCTTGGTCAGCGTCTCCTGGACCAGGTCGTCGGCATCATCGGGAGTGCGGCAGAAGGTGCGGGCGAAAGCCCTCAAAGCGGGTATGAGGTCGACGATGGAAACTTCTTCGGCTTCGCGGGTCGCCAAGGCGTAGGCTGTGGGTGGCAATGGTCCAGCTCCCGTCCAGAATGAGTTCGCGAGCGCAGACCAGTTAAATGCATTGGGCGAAAGATCGTTCCGGTTGCGAAAATCACCCGGCTCCAGAAAACCGGAGAGGGCTTGGCTGAGCAATCCCGGCCGACGGCGATATTTTTGACGGAACAACCATCGGGATCGCGGAGTTCAAAATCAAGGTCGTCCGACAATTCGGGCGCCGCCATTTGGCGCGTCGAAATGCGATTTCGCAGCGAGCCTTGGCCGCGACCTCAAGGGCGGCCTGCCACCTCAAGAAACAGGAGGAGTCCATGACAGGAAACAAGCACGCCAAAGGCAAAACGCCGGCCGATAGCGATCTTGCCAACGATCCCGGCATCGGCAGTTCCAGGGGCACGATCAAGGAGGGCGACCGGCTCGATCAGGGCACCAATACGTTCGAAGGCGATGTCGAGAACGACACCACGCCGCAAGGCGGTATCAATCCTCGGCAAAAGATGCGGACCAACAAGTGACCGGCCGCGCACGATCGAACAAACCTGCTGCAACCCGTGCAGCAATCCCGCGTTAAAGAGCATGAGCCTCAGGTCCGCCCGGGCGTTGATGCGACAGGCTCTTTCGCGGAGACACAGATGACAAAAAAATTGTTTGGCCGCCCCGTTCCAATTCTCGTCGGCCTTGGTTTCCCTCGCTATGTCGAAAATATCTGGCAGGCCTATGACGTCTTAAATGAATGGCCGAGCCGCGGTCCGGCGCACAAGGCGGCGTTCGACGCCTGTCGCGCCGGGCTGGCTGACGAGGTCGACGTCGAGACGGTGCGCGCGGCGTTCGATAAATTCGCCCGCAAGGCGGGCATTCTGGCCTACGATATCGCAGCCGAAACACCAGCACGCGCCAAAACAGCTGCGAAGGCCTACGACGTTTGGCTGAAACGCCCATCGGACAGTCGTGTAGACCCTGAAGACACGCAGCTTGCTTGAAGCGACACCTTGCTTGAACCGGGAGGAATCCGGTGCAGAGAATAGAGTTCGATACACCTGTTTGCATCTATTTCGGCAAGCCTGGGCGATCGCGATTGGTCAGTTCCGTTTTCGAAGCAGTACATTGCCTGAAAAGCGAGAAATGGCCGGCGCGCAATGCCCCACTGGCGCTGGCGGCCGCTGATGTATTGAATCGCGCCCGAACCGGTGAAATTACGGCCGGCAAAGCGCGGCAAGCGTTTGTCGACGCCGCGTGGGAGGCAAACATTCTTGTCGAAGGCGAGTCGCATGACGGGCATGCCCCGACAGCACAGCGGGTAAACCTGTAGGTGTCTCCCGCAGTTCCGTCCAAAGCCCGGCTTTATCTCGAGTGATTGGCGTTCTCGGCCTTTTTCTCGCGCTGCTGCCTGAGGATTTCGTCGGTTCCGACGAGCTTCTTCGATCCGCCCGGGATCGCGGTGGAGACGACCGCCGGCGGGTCGCTTGCCGGGAAGGAATCTTCCAGGCCTGCCTGCAACTGGTCTTCCAGCGTTTGCGGCTCTTCAGAGCGGCCGGGGGTCCTTCGGGTATCTACGCTCTCCAGGGGCTGTGTCATGTCCGGTGAAGACCTGACTTCTCGAATCCAGCCATAGAGCTGTTCGATGGCAAATTCCTTCATCGTGTCGAAATCGGCCTTTTCGTCACGCAATGCCTCGATTTGGTCGACCATGGTCTTCTCGAAACGTTCGAGGCTATCGCTTCCGCAAGCCCGGCAGAGACGCACCAGCGCCTCGCGCAGTATGAGTGGCGCAAAGTGCGCCGTTGCCTCAAGCCTGAGCTGCTGCAAACGCTCCGGGGTAGCGGCTTGGAACTTCGACATGCTCGACCTCTTCGCCTTGTGGAGCAAGTCAACGAAAATTGTCGGCGGATGTTCCATCGGCGGCCGCTGCATCGCTCGATCCTCAGCGGTGCGCGCCACCACCGACCGCCATGCGGATACCGAGACCGACGACGAAACAGCCTGCCACCCGCTGCTGCCAGAGCCTTACCTTCGGTCGTTTCATAATCCAGGCCCCGAGCGTGCCGGATGCGAGTGCATATGTGCCCAGCACCAGCACACCGGTCATTTTCTGGGTGCCACCGAGCAGCAGCAATTGCAGCGTGACCGATCCGCGAGCAGGATCGACGAACTGCGGAAGGAATGCCACCATAAAGGTTATCGGCCAAGGATTTATCAGATTGGCGATCATTCCTTCGCGTGCGGCCACAAGCGGTCCGACATTGCGCGGCTCCTCGACGGCGGCGCTGGCTGACGGCAACAGCACCAGACGCGATCCAAGCCAAACGAGATAGGCTGCACCCGCCCAGCGAAGCATGGCAAAGGCAAACGGCGATGCCTGAAGCAGCGACGATATGCCGAGGGCAAGGAGCGGCAGCTGGACCATACCGGCGCCGAGGGTCATTCCGAGGACGGTGAACAGGGCAATATCACGGCCCTGCCCGATGCCGCGCGCAATCACCAGCAGACTGTCGGGCCCCGGCGGCATCTGCATCAGGATGACCGTTCCGACAAAAGCCGTCCACGAAGCGGAATCCACGCCGCTACTTCGCCCCGGTTTCGCAAGATGCCTTCGCGCTGTCCTTCAACCGGCCGGCATCTCGCATCGTCTTGAGTGCTTCGTCCCTCGTCAGGCCGCACCTGCGGGCAAAAAAATCGATCTCATAGGCCAACTCGGCCGACAGGTCGTGTTTGGCATGCATTCTTCGCTTGTGTTTGCGTGCGCCCATTCAGGCTCGGTCCCGGATACGCTAGTCCTCCCGAACTCACATCGGATCAGTCGGTTCCACTGCCGGACCAATCCGCTTTCCGCAGGTTTTCTCACGCGCTGTCTGGCCGGCCCACCCTATCCTTGAGTTCGTTCAGGAACGCGAGCAGCGCGTCCTCAGGATCGTCGGCCTCTTCGGTCAGCATATCGATGCCCCAGTGGCCAAGAACAGCCTCCTGGACGATGCTCGGCTGCGACATGAAGATGAAGGATTTCGGGCGGCTCTTCTCGTAGCCCGACCGCCGCCAGGTCTGCCAAAGCCTGTGCAACAGCAGACGGATGTTCATATCAGACATGCTGTAGCCGATGAACAGGATGGTGCGCCCCAGTGCGTCGGCGCGAAACTTCACGTCGAGCGGCGAATCGAACGAAAGCCGGTCGAAATAGTCGGTCTCCGCCAGGACCAGCGATTTGTCGTCGTCGAAATCGCCGTGGAATTTGATGATCTGCGTCACCTCGCCGGTCGTCTTGGGCAAGTCCTTTGCGTTGGCCACCTTCACAAAGGGCCGGCCATGAATCTCGAAGGCAACCTCGAGGTTGCGATCATAATTGGTGGTGTAGATGATCGGAAAATCGAGCGATACGATGAGCTTGTGGATTGCCGACCGCTGCACTTCTTCCCGCGAGACGCTCCATTCACGATCCATCCAACTGCGCAAAGGGCCGAGGCTCCCCTGCTTCAGCCGGTAATATTCGGCAAGCGCCTGATAGCTGGCCTCCGGTGCGCCGATCATGTCCTCGTCAAGGCCGAGCTCGTTTTGCATGTGCTCGATGAGCTTTTGCCAAGACGGCAAGCCGACGCTCATCGACACCCCGGCTCCAACGAACAAGATACCTCGTCGCTCTTTCACCGATTGAGCCAGTTGCTCGACTGCGGACACCATTCGACACAACTGCCAGAAGTGCTGCTCTGTTCCGACGGCGCCTGGACCATCGCAAGAATAACTCCGATTTCCGGTTGAGTGCCAACACCCAGATCGGCTGTCCCGAGTTCCGGTCCCCGAGTTTGTCCGACCGAATCCGATATTTATTTCGTTCCCTTTGGCACTTCTGCGCCTCCTACGCGTTGGAGAGTGTTCAACAAAGACGGCGCAGCTAATGGATCGCCATCGGATTGTCTCGGTAGCATTATGTCTGTTCCTGCTTACGATCGGCGCCGTCCAGCAAAAGGCTTGGGCTCAAGCACCTTGCCCGGCCGACCATGACAAGTTGCTGGCCGCCCTCAAGGCCAACGTCAAGTCCAGCGGCGGTCCCGGCAATGGCGGCTTCGACACTAATGAATGGGCGGCAGTCGTGGCTCGCGACGGAACTGTCTGCGCCGTCGCCTTCAGTGGGCCGACCGCCGACGCCCAGTGGCCTGGCAGCCGGCTGATCGCCGCTGAAAAAGCCAATACCGCCAACGGGCTCAGCCTCGCCCACATGGCGTTGTCCACCGCGAACCTCTATGCGCCGGTGCAGCCCGGCGGTCCTCTATTCGGTCTGCAGGCCACCAATCCGGTCAATCCAGCGGTGGCCTATGCCGGCGATCCTTCGACGTTTGGAAGCTCCAGCGATCCATTGCTGGGAAAGCCTATCGGCGGTGTCGTCGTGTTTGGCGGCGGCCTGGCTCTCTACGACGGCAAGGGGATCGTCGGGGCCCTGGGGATAAGCGGCGATTCCTCCTGTGCCGACCACAATGTCGCCTGGCGTGTGCGCGCCGCGCTCGGGCTGGACAAGGTACCGGCAGGCGTCAACCCAAACCGCAAGGACGCTATCATTTACGACCTCGATCCCGGCGGCAAGAGCGCCTCCGGCTGGGGCCATCCATTGTGTGCCGGAAACGAGGCGGACGTGGCGGCGGAGCTTGGCGCCGGGGTCGGCGGCTCGATGCGCAAATGAGGAAAGGGCGACAGGTGGCGGCGAAAACTCGTGTGTCAGCCAGAGGGGGAAACAGGCCAATGGCTGCGAGGTTGGGATGGACGCTGCTG
The DNA here is from genome assembly GCF_040322115.1 of Mesorhizobium sp. M0195. Classification (NCBI taxonomy): domain Bacteria; kingdom Pseudomonadati; phylum Pseudomonadota; class Alphaproteobacteria; order Hyphomicrobiales; family Phyllobacteriaceae; genus Mesorhizobium; species Mesorhizobium sp. M0195. Next base: position 582,900 of record NZ_JAMYSV010000002.1, read on the forward strand.
GCGGGGTTTGCACTGATGACGGCGGCGGTTGCGCAGTCAATATCAAGCCCTGCGATAAATCCGCCGGCCGCAGCTGCTCCGCCCGACGACGGCCAGTGGGCGATGCCGGCAAAGAACTACGCCTCGACCCGCTACAGCGAACTTGCGGAGATCACCGAAGACAACGTCAAAAACCTGCAGGTGGCCTTCACCTTCTCGACCGGCGTCAACAAAGGTCAAGAGGCTGCGCCCCTGGTCGTCGGCAACGCGATGTACATCGTGACGCCGTTTCCCAACATCCTCTATGCGCTTGACCTTACCAAGCCCGGCGCGCCGATGAAGTGGAAATTCGAGCCCAACCCCGAGCCCGCCGCGCAGGGAGTTGCCTGTTGCGACGTGGTCAACCGCGGTGCGGCCTTCTTCGACGGGCGCATCTATTTCAACACGCTCGATGGTCATGCCATCGCCGTCGATGCGGCAACCGGCAAACCGGTCTGGAACACCCATATCGGCAACATCAATATCGGCGAGACCATCACGATGGCGCCGCTGGTGGTGAAGGGGAAGGTACTGGTCGGCAATTCCGGCGGCGAAATGGGCGTACGCGGCTGGATCAAGGCGCTCGACGCCGGCGACGGGCACGTCGTCTGGACGGCCTACAATACCGGCCCGGACGCCGAGGTGCTGATCGGCCCCGATTTCAAGCCGCATTACGACATGGACAAGGGCAAGGATCTCGGGGTGACATCGTGGCCGCCCGACGCCTGGAAGATCGGCGGCGGCAATGTGTGGGGCTGGATCTCCTATGACCCGGACCTCAACCTGATCTTCCACGGCACCGGAAATCCCGGTCCGTGGAATCCGGATCTGCGGCCCGGCGACAACAAATGGACCGCCGGCATCTTTGCCCGCGATCCCGACACCGGCGCAGCCAAATGGTTTTATCAATGGACCCCGCACGATTTGCACGACTACGACGGCATCAACGAACAGGTGCTGCTCGACATGACCTGGCAGGGCAAGCCCCGCAAGGTGCTGGTCCGACCGGAACGCAACGGCTACGTCTATCTGTTGGACCGCACTACGGGCGAAGTACTGTCGGCAGTGCCGTTCGGGCCTGTCAATTCCAGCAAGGGCGTCGACCTGAAGACCGGCCGGCTGATTGTAAATCCGGACAAGAAGACCGGCACCGGCAAGGTCGTCCGCGACATCTGTCCCACCGCATCGGGCCTCAAGGACTGGCAACCTTCGGCGTTCTCGCCCAAGACCGGCCTGCTCTACATCCCGCATAATAACATGTGCATGGACGAAGAAGGCGTCGAGGTGAATTACATCGCCGGCACGCCCTATGTCGGCATGAACGTGCGCATGATTCCCGGGCCGGGCGGCAATCGCGGTGCATTTACTGCCTGGGATGTCGCCGCCGCCAAGCCGGCGTGGAGCCTGAAGGAGAACTTTCCGGTGTGGAGCGGCGCCGTCGCCACTGCCGGCAACGTCGTGTTCTATGGCACAATGGAAGGCTGGTTCAAGGCGGTCAGCGCTAGGACCGGCGAACTGCTTTGGCAGTTCAAGACGTCGTCCGGCATCATCGGCCAGCCGATCACCTATCGCGGCCCGGACGGGCACCAATATGTTGCGGTTCTTTCGGGCGTCGGCGGCTGGGCCGGTGCGATCGTATCCGGCGATCTCGACCCGCGCGACGCCACCGCCGCGCTCGGCTTCGTCAACGTCATGAAGGATCTGAAGGATGTAACCACGCCGGGAGGTACGCTGTATGTGTTCCGGCTGCCTTGAGACGATCGGCCGCGTTATGTGCTCACGGAAAACGCGTTCGCGGCGGCTTGCCGCCGCGGTTGGCGCACTGGCGCTCTCGTTTGTCGCCGCCGTTGCCGATGCGCGCGAGTTGAGGATCTGCGCAGATCCCAACAACATGCCGTTCTCCAATGCCGCCAGGCAGGGCTTTGAAAACAAGATTGCCGAACTCGTCGCCCGGGAGCTTGGCGCGACTATTTCCTACACGTGGTGGGCACAGCGGCGCGGCTTCGTCCGCAACACGCTGAAAGCCGGCCTGTGCGATCTGGTGCCCGGCACGCCCACCAATCTCGAGATGCTGCGCACCACCGCGCCCTACTACCGGTCTTCCTACGTCTTCGTGACACGCAGGGATGCGCCGGAAATCGCGTCCTTCAACGATCCTCGCCTGCGCGATCTGCACATCGGCGTCCAGCTGATCGGCGACGACGGCGCCAACTCGCCACCCGTCCAGGCGCTCGGCAGTCGCGGCATCGTCGGCCATCTCGTCGGTTTCCCCGTCTATGGCGACTATTCGGCGCCAAACCCGCCAGCGCGCATCATTGAGGCGGTCGCGAATGGCGACATCGATATGGCCGTCGTCTGGGGGCCGTTGGCCGGCTACTTCGGTGCCAGGCAAAAAGTACCGTTGCGGATTACGCCGGTTACACCGCGAATCGACGGTCCGCTGCTGCCGATGATCTACGACATTTCGATGGGCGTGCGCCACGACGACGATGCGCTGCGCAGCGAGGTAGACGCAGCGCTCGCCAAACACCGCGCCGAGATCGATGCAATCCTGGCGGCATATGACGTGCCTCGCCTCGACGTCGCCGGGGCGGCAGCGCGATGAACCGCGGCCTTCCATGCGTGCTGTCGGCGATGCTCGTTCTTGCCGCTTGCCAGCGTGAGGAACGCGACACGCGTCCACAGTCGGCGCTCGGCTCGGGCGACCAACCGGCAGCCGTCACGGCCCTCGAGCCGGGCGGCCAGCGGCCAGCCTCGTCCAACAACAAGGCCGGAGTGTTCGAGGCCAACGCGTTCCACCTCAGCGAGGGCAAGCGTCTGTTCAACTGGTTCAACTGTTCCGGCTGCCATGCCAATGGCGGTGGCGGCATGGGCCCGGCGCTCATGGATCAGAAGTGGCTCTATGGCAGCTCGATCGAAAGCATCCACGCCACGATCAGGGACGGTCGGCCAAACGGCATGCCGAGCTTTCGGGACAAGATCCCGGACGACCAGATCTGGGAGCTTGCCGCCTTCGTCCGCGCGTTGAGCGGCAACGCGCCAAAATCGGCTGCGCCGAGCCGCGACGACGACATGATGCCCCATCCGTCCGAAAATCGCCTGCCGGATGCCGCGACTCTGGGGAAGTCGCCGTGAACCGCCTTGTTTGCAGCGTGTGCTGCGGCGCAGCCTGCATGCTGCTCCTTGCAGGATGCAGCGGCTGGCAATCCGCGCTTGACCCAAAAGGCCCGGCCGCGGGCGAGCTTGCATGGCTGATCTGGTTCTTCACAGCGCTGTGCACGGTGGTCTGGCTTTTGGTGATGGCCGTGCTGATCCTGCCATTGGCCCGACGCCCCGCGCCGGTCGGCGATCCGCTTGTCCTCGACGCTGCCGCCGAGCGCGGCAAGATGCGAATTGTCGTCGCCGCACTCGCCGCTACCGCCCTGATCCTGGTCGGCCTGACGCTGCTGAGCTACTTCGCTAACCGGACGCTTGCCGCCATCGGCTCGGATGCGGCGCTGACGATCCGGGTGACCGGGCATCAATGGTGGTGGGAGGTGCGCTACGAAAACGATCAGCCGAACCGCATCCTGACGACCGCCAATGAAATCCACATCCCGGCGGGCGAGCCGGTGCGGCTTGTAGTGACCTCGACCGACGTCATCCATTCCTTCTGGGTGCCGAACCTCTCGGGCAAGCTGGACCTCATTCCAGGCCACGAGAACGTTCTCGATCTGAAGGCTGACAAGCCCGGCGTCTATCGCGGCCAGTGCGCCGAGTTCTGCGGCGCGCAGCACGCCAATATGAGCACCTTCATCATCGCCGAACCTCGGCCCGTCTTCGACGCATGGCTGAACGATCAGCTGCGGCCGGCAGCTGCCCCCGTGTCGACCGAGGCCAAAACCGGCCACGACCTGTTCCTCAAACGGCCATGCGTGATGTGCCACAAGATCGGCGGCACCATTGCCGGCGGCACGGTCGCTCCCGACCTTACACATATCGCAAGCCGGCGGACGCTCGCTGCCGGAACGCTGGCGATGAGCCGCGGCAATCTCGCAGCCTGGATAGCCGATCCGCAAGGGATCAAGCCAGGTGCCCGCATGCCCGTGGTGGGACTGAACGGGGACGAGCTGAATGCGATAGTAGCCTATCTCGAGGGCTTGAAATGAGTAGCGCCGACCTAGCCCATGGGCGAGACCTCGCCCAGCAACGCGCCGCAGCACAAAAGGGTGACCTGGTTCCCGAGCGCGACGGCCCTCGCGATACCGGCCTCGACGACGCCAGCCTCGAGCGCAGGCTGGCGCGGACATGGCAGACCGTGCCGGGCATCATCGGTGCGCTCTCGAGCGTCGACCACAAAATTGTCGCGCGGCGGTACCTGATCACCGCTTTCGTCTTCCTGTGCCTCGGTGGCCTCAGCGCCGTTGCCATGCGCATCCAACTGTCGGGGCCGGAGCGCGGGCTGATCGGGCCGGACCGCTACAACCAGCTATTCACCATGCATGGCGTGACCATGATGTTCCTGTTTGCAGTGCCAATCGTTCAGGCGACCGGCATCTATCTCGTGCCGCTGATGGTCGGCACCCGCAACATCGCCTTTCCGCGCCTCAATGCATTCAGCTTCTGGATTTATCTCTCCGGTGGCCTCTTCGCCTGGGTGTCGTTTGCACTCGACATGGCGCCCGACGTCGGCTGGTTTTCCTACGTGCCGCTGTCCGGTCCTGAATTCGGGCCAGGCAAACGTTCCGATGTGTGGGCGCAGATGATCACCTATACCGAAGTATCGTCATTGGCGGTTGCGGTTGCCACCATCGTCACCGTGCTGAAGCAACGCGCGCCGGGCATGTCGCTGGACAAGATTCCGCTCTATGTCTGGGCGATGCTGGTCACCTCCTTCGTCATCGTGTTCGCCATGCCGGCAGTCATGATCACGTCGACCTTCCTGATCCTCGACCGACTGGTCGGCACCCATATCTTCAATCCCGCCGAGGGTGGCGACGTACTGCTGTTCCAGCACCTGTTCTGGTTCTTCGGCCACCCCGAAGTCTACATCATTTTCCTGCCGGCCACCGGCATGGTGTCCTCGATCATCGCCGCTTTCGCCCGGCGTCCGGTATTCGGCTATCTGGGCATGGTTCTGTCGCTGATTTCGGTCGGCTTCCTGTCGTTCGGCCTGTGGGTTCACCACATGTTCGCAACCGGCCTGCCCAAGCTCGGCGCGAGCTTCTTCACCGCCTCAAGCATGCTGATCGCCATCCCGAACGGGCTGCAGATCTTCTGCTGGCTGGCGACATTGTGGGACGAACGCCCGATAATCAGGACGCCGCTGCTGTTCGTGTTCGGCTTCTTCTTCACGTTCGTCGCGGGCGGCCTGACCGGCGTGATGCTGGCGTCGGTGCCATTGGACCTGCAAGTACACGACACCTATTTCGTTACCGCGCATTTCCACTACGTGCTGATCGGCGGGTCGGTGTTCCCGCTGCTCGGCGCGACCTATTTCTGGTTCCCCAAGATCACCGGCCGGATGATGAGCGAGCGTCTTGGACGCTGGCACTTCTGGCTTGCCTTCATAGGCTTCAATGCGGCGTTCTTTCCGATGCACATTGTCGGCCTGTGGGGCATGCCGCGCCGGGTCTACACCTATCCGGTGGAGCTCGGCTGGGGCAACATCAACCTGTTCATCACAGCCGGCGCGGTTGTCCTGTTCCTAAGCTTCGTTCTGTTCACCATAAACCTGGTGTACAGCGCCTCGAGGGGCGCCCCGGCCGGGGACAATCCCTGGAATGCGGGCACGCTTGAATGGGCGACAAGCTCTCCGCCGCCGAGCTATAATTTCGCTCGGATTCCGGTGGTTACCCACTCCGAGCCGCTCTGGGCCGAACGTGACACGCTGCCTGTCGCGACCGGGCTTCGCGTCGACGCACGCGAACTTGTCATTTCGACGGTGGCAGAGGCGCATCCAGATGTGCGCGAGAAGTCGGCGACGCCGTCGATCTGGCCATTGTTCGCCGCGCTCGCCGTCGGCGCCACCTTTCTTTATTCGATCTTCAGCCCGTGGGCGGTGGTCTGGGGAGCCGGGCCAATCGCCATCACCTTGATCGGTTGGTTCTGGCCGAAAGGCGATCCGGAGGATGAGGAATGAAACAGCGTCCTGCCGCCGATCTTTCCAAACTCCCGACCTTCGGGATCGGACCGCGCAGCCCGACCTGGTGGGGCACTCTCGCCTTCATGGCGCTGGAGGGCACCGGCTTCGCGCTCGCCGCAGGCGCCTATCTTTACCTCGCCTATCTGTCGCCCGAATGGCCATTGGGCGTGCCGCCGCCCAACCATTGGCCGGGCACCATCGTCACGCTGTTGCTGCTCGCCAGCGTGGTGCCCAATCACATACTGAATCGCTACGCCGAAGCCTGTGCCATGGTACCCGTGCGCATCGGCCTGATCGTCATGACGCTGCTCGGTATCGCACCGCTTGTCGTGCGGTGGTTCGAATTTCCGGCCCTCAACATCTATTGGGATACCAATGCGTACGGCTCAATGCTGTGGGTCCTGCTCGGCCTCCACACCACACACCTAATCACCGACGTCGGCGACACGCTGGTGCTGACGGTCCTGATGTTCACGCGCCATGGCTATAGCGGCCGGCGTTTCGGGGATGTTGGCGACAACGTCTTCTACTGGGATTTCGTGGTCGCGACCTGGATCCCGATCTATCTTTTGATCTATTGGATGCCGAGGCTTGACTGAGATGCGTGCGCTTCGCTTGGGCACATCATGGGGCGGGCTGTTGTCCGGGCCTTTGGCCTGGGCGGTGTCGACGCAGCTGAATTACGCGGTCGTGGAGTGGCAGTGCGCCCACGGTATTTCTGTCATACCGGTCGTTGCGCTGATGCTGACAGTGCTGGCCTTGCTCGGCGGGGCGCTGTCGTGGCGGGCGCGACAGCAAGGTGGCGCCGCCTTTAAACCGGACCGTGCGCGCGGCACTGAAGATTTCGTCGCCAATATCGGCATTCTCAGCGCGTTGCTGTTTGCGCTGGTAATCGTCATGCAAGGCGCCGCCTCGCTCATTCTCGACGGCTGTCTGCGATGAGCTTCGACGCGCTTTTCTCGACCTCGATCTGCTACGGTGCCGGTGCCCCGCAGGCCGGCTGGACGCTGGCGTTGCCGATCACGCTGCCGCTAACCATGGTCGCACTGCTTTACGCGGCAGGCGCCTTTCGGCTGTGGCGGCGGAGCGCCCGCAGCCGCCCGTTGCGGATGCGGCAAGCCCTGCTGTTTGCGACCGGCTGGGCCATTTTGGCGGCAGCACTGGTCAGTCCGCTCCACGCATTGGGCGAGCGCGTTTTCACCGCCCACATGATCGAGCACGAGCTGTTGATGGCGGTGGCGGCACCCCTGCTGGTCGCCTCCCGCCCGGCGGCGGCGATGATGTGGGCATTGCCGATCAAGCTGCGGCTGGCATTTGGCGCAGCCGGGCAGGCGAAGGTGCTTCGAACCGTTTGGGCCGCCATCAGCCGCCCCGTTGCCGCGACCTTCCTGCACGGCGTCGCGATATGGGCGTGGCACGTTCCGGCGCTGTTCGAGGCGGCGCTTGCACGGGGTGTCCTGCATTATGCGCAACATGCCTGCTTCTTCGGTACAGGGCTGCTGTTCTGGTGGGTGCTGCTGCCGCGTTCAGGCCGCGAACAAGCCTATGGCAGCGCGGTCATGCACCTCTTCTTCACCTCGCTGCATACCGGCCTGCTCGGGGTGCTGCTGCTGGTCTCGCCAAGGCTGTGGTATCCGGTAAACGCAGCCGGTGCGAAATTGTGGAACCTTAGTCCGCTCGAGGACCAGCAGCTCGCCGGGCTGGTTATGTGGGTTCCGGCCGGCCTGATCTATGGCGGCGCGGCTTTGCTGCTGGCCGGCCTGTGGATCCGCTCCAGTGGACAGAGAAGATGGGAGACGTCGCATGCGCTCCAAGCTGTCTAAGCTGGTCATTGGTGCCGGGACGGCAATTGTCGTGCTGGCCGCAGCTTGGACGGCGCTGACGTTGTGGCCGGAGCGCCTCATCAGGGTCGCGCATAAAACGGACAATGCCACCAGCAGCATCGGTGTGCGCGCCACATCGCGCTTTACTCCGTCCGGACCCATACTCGGCGCCGCAGCAATTGTCTTGCTCGTTGCAGTCCTGGCCGGGATCGCGTTGTACTTCGAGCAAAGCCGTCGAGTGGAGCAGAAGGCCGACAATGCAACCGGCGGTGTTGGCGCCCGCGCTATACCCATCATGATGGCCAATGGCTGTGCTGGATGCCACACGATCACCGGCGTTCCCGGCGCGCAGGGAATGGTCGGTCCACGCCTCGACGCCAGCTTGGCCACCCGGGTCTATATCGGCGGCGTATTGTCCAACAACCCGCGAAACATGGTCCGTTGGATACGGGCCGCAAGGGAGATCAATCCGCACGCGGCAATGCCTTCGACAAGGATTTCCGAGCAGGAGGCGCGGGACGTCGCTGCCTACCTCTATTCGCTGAAATGACATCGTTGCTCGCCTAGTCGAGATCAAACCCTGCCGGCAGTCTACCGATGCCGGTTTGCCGGGACCGGCAATCGTCACCGCCTTCGGCTCGATGCCTTAGTTGCCGACGAACCTTTCGGAACCGGCCCGCATCGGCGAGGCTGCCCGCGATCAGTCGGACATCGCCGAGCGCCGCTATGCCCGGTAATCTGCTGTGCGGATTGTTTCGCGGGCATCTCGGATATGAGCTTCTTTGGCGAGTGGGCCGAGTGCAATCTCGACGTCGTCGTCCCAGTCGAATTGACGGGGTGGTTGTTTTTTTCAGAATTGGACAGTGCTGCTGAGAATTGCGTGCCACGCCGTGGGCAGACACGCCTCATGGAGCCGAAGAACCGAACGGATTTAGAGCGAAGAATCGGAACGGACCGGAGCGCCTCGGCTAATGACTTGAGCGCCGCGATCACATTTGTCAGCCGAAGGTTGCGGGCTCCTAGCCGACTTCGATGTTCCAACCGCGAGGCGACCGCGGTCGGAGTCGCCACGAACGACCGCAGCGAAATCACGTCGTTTCGGGAGACTCGTTCGATTTGGGAGCCTCGTCGGTCTCCGGCAAACGATCGCGAATGGCTTCCTCGGTTTTGCTTGCCGTCTTTTTCACGACTTTCTCGACGCGGTCGACCAACGTCTCGGCGTCGCCGCTGGAACCCTGTCGGTCAGCCTCTTCCTTTACAGTCTCATATGCTTCGGCGGCGACCTGCTTGGCTTGCTCGACGCCTTCTTCAAAGACTTCCTCGGCACTGTCACGAAGCTTGTCGCGGTAGGGGCCGAGTTGCGCGTCCTCAGCGGCGGTGTGAGGCAGCATCACGCCAATGGCGGTGCCCACGGCAAGGCCTACCGCGGCCATTGCCAGAGGTTCGCGCTGGAACAGGTCCTGAGCCGACTGCCGCACCCGCCCCGTCCTATCGGTGGCGGCCGAGCCGACCTGCCCGGCTGTGCTTCTCAATCTTTCTTTGGCGCCGCTCGCAACGTCTGCCACAGCCTCAACCGCACCGCCTGCCACGGACGCAACCGAACGGGCGGTATCGGAGAGCATGGAGCCGGCGGAACCTTCGCCCTCGGCACCGTACTCATCGCCGCGTGAGTCCTGCCAGGCCCCGCCCAAGCCCCTCTGGTCAGAGAAGTTTCGGGTGCCGTCAGGTTCCCTGCCGGTCGAATAGGCACCAAGTGCTGAACTGTCTACCGACGTGCCCTTGCCTAGCATCAGCCAGGCCAGGCCCGCGCCGACCAATGTAAGCGGCAACGGATTGTCCCTGACCTGAGTCTTAAGATTGCTGAGCATGGCGGATCCCTCGCCGCTGAACATCCCGGTGAATTCGTCGATCAGCTGACCTGGTGTCATCTTGCTCCGGATCGAGTCTGCCGTGTCCGTTATCTTGGCACGGGCAATGTCGGCATCGCGTTCGAGTTCGGCTGCGGATTTGTCGGTCATCTTATCTGGTCCTTGATCACGCGTGCGTCGCGTTTAAGTTGGTCTTGTGTCCGGTCGGGGGTCAACTCTGAGGGAGCCATGCTTGCCTTGCCGGAGCGCAGGAGTATGACGCCCAGTACTGCCACCACGACGCCGACGAGCAGCGAGGACCATCCGGCTCCCAGGCCGGCGCTCGCCAAGGCAATCACCAGCGCCTGCAAAAGCACCATCAGGGCGGCAAGCAGGCAAATGACGCCTCCCATTACCTCCACGGCGCCGGCGCCGGCCTTGCTTAACTTTTCTGACATTTCAGCCCGCAACAGCCTGCTTTCGGTTTGAAGCAGTGTTGTGACCTGCTGTGCCAGATCGCTGACAAGGGTTGTCAGGCTGCGAGTGTCCTGGTTGTCAGTCATGGGTTTCGCTCCAGGCTTGCATTGGCCCAGTCATCGCCGGACTGATCGGATCCTAACGGGGCTGGTTCAACTGGCTCTGCCGATCGCCATCCCGACTCATTCGAGCTAGGACCCGTCTCGGGCACCCGGCCTGTTCCCGACTGGCCCGGTGCTCCGGTTTGAGCAGAGGGTGGCGAGCTCTTGATGAACCGCCCCAAAGCCAGGCCTGCCAATACCGAGCCGGCGATCAGCGCCCCCGAGTTTTCGCGGCCGAACGACTGAATTTCGCCAAGCACCTCGTCGAACGGTTTATCCTTCAGGGACGAGGAAAGCCGCTCGAGCCCGCCTGCGGCGTCAAGGGCGAATTTCGAAGCGGTCCGTTGATCATTGTTGGCAAGATGCTCGCTTGCCGCGCGCAATGCGCCGCTGAAGGCCTTGAGACTGGCGCTCATGTCGCGCTGCGTTCCCTCCGCCTTGTTGAACAATGCTTGCTTTGCTTCCGATGCGTAATCTCCGGCTTTCCTGGTGATCTCGTCACGCGCATCGTGGAGCGCTTCCGTCGCGGTCTGCTTTTCCCGTTGTAGTCTTTCCGAAAGCTCGCTTCTGGCTGTCTCGAAATCGGCCGTCTGACGGCCTTGATCGTCTTTGTCCTGCATGGTGTCTCCTAGTGGAATCCGAGGAAGGAGAGGATCGCAAGCACGACGACGACAAGGCCGATGAGATAAATAACACTGTTCATGGCGCAATCTCCTCCACTGCGCACCGAACTTGCATGTGCTTCCCGTGTTCCCCTCAGGCGTCATCTTTTTGTAAGCGAAGCCTAACCAGCCTCAAGACGGGATCTTGTCCTGTGCCGATGGGGGTGAGCGCGCGGTTGGAAATGATACGAGACCGGACTCCGGTGCGACTTACAGGTCGAGACGCACGTCCGCTCCGGCAGATATTCGCGGTGCAGGGGCCGGAATTTTCCGCAGCGCTTTGACTGGGCATTATCGCAGTGGGACCTGCCTGCGACCTACCACTCGATCGCAGGCCGCGCGATCATCAGCCAGAAAATCCCGAGCACGGCAGCGAAGGCAGGGAAGCCGAAGGCGAACCACAACCAGAACAGCCGATGGTAGCGTGGCGGCAACGGCGCGCCTGCAGCGGCGGCTTGCGATGCCAGCTTGCGCATCTCCATTTGCATCCAGACGACCGGGAGCCAGAACATTCCGGTGAAGATATAGAGCGCGATCGAAAGTACGATCCAGCCCTCCGACAGCGAGTAGCCTGCCTGCCAGGCGAGCGCGGCTCCGGTCAAAGGTTGCGCGACCACGGCCGTCGCTGTGAAAAGGAAGTCGGCGACGACGACGATACGCGCCACCGCCGCAACCGTCGCGGCATTGCCGGTCCTGTGGGCGAACAGCATGAAGAAAGCGATGCCGGCGCCGGTGCCGAGCAGCACAGATGCGCTGATAACATGCAGAAATTTCAGCAGGAAATAGAGCATCAACGCTCCTCCAGCACTGCCAAGGCCACAAAGTGCAGCACCAGGATCGGCAGCACTTTAAGGAACGGCCCAAGCGGGTCGTTCCACAGATCGGGGCTCAGGAAGCTTCCGACGACCAGATAGAAAAGCGAGAGCGCGATGCCGCCATAGAGGCCTTTTCGCGCCGCCGGCCGCCAGGCTATGAGCACGCCGATGGCGATGTCGGCAAGAGCGCCGGCGATCACGATCGGTGCCGACAAGATGCCGGCGCCCGTGCCTTGCATCAGATCGACGCCGCTGCCGTAGCCGGTTGTCAGCGACACGATTCCGGTCATGATCCAGAAGACGGGCAGGACGACGAAGATCGCCGGCTTGATGAAATACAGCCGGGCAAACCATTTCTCCTGCACCGTTGCCGGATTGAGCGCGAGGAAGCCCGCCAGGGTTTGCGGGCGTATGCCAGTCGCGGCGGTCCAGTCCGAGGGATCTCCAACCGCTCCTCGGGCGATCTCCCTGGCCGCGTTGGTGCGCATCGGTGGACGCCAGCCGAACATCGCGGCAAGGTCGCCTAGGCGGTAGAGAAGCCTTGCAACAGCCGTCGGCAAGACAAACCTGGCTGCCAGACCCCAACCGAGCCACCGGCGATAACTGCCGACGACCTCGTCCATGCTCAGTTGTTCGGGACCGACAAGTTCCAGCACGACGCGAGACGGACTGGCGGGATCGAGAAGGAAAATGACCGTTGAGACCACATCGTCGAGTAGTACCACCTGGAGCCGGCCGGTGCCGGGCATGGACGGCAGCACTGGCAGCGAAGCGAGACCCCGAAACAATGCGCTGGCCCCAAACACCGGCCGGCCGAGCACCACGGACGGGCGCAGGACAACCCAATCCAGATCAAGCGTCATAAGCGCCTGGTCCCCGGCCAGTTTCGTCGCCGAGAACGCCGAAGGCTGCGCCCGATCGACGCCGATCGCCGAGAAGTGGATCACCCGGGCAACCCCTGCCCGCGCACAGGCGAGAAAGAGTGCGACCGCCGCATCGCGATGGACTTCGCGCGTCTTTTCACGGGGGCTGTCCTGGAGAACGCCGGCACAATTCACGACGGCGTCGACACCCCTGAGATGCGGTAGCCAGTCTTCGGGCTGCAGCGCCACCGCCATGTCCAGCACCAGCAATTGGTAATTGCCGGCCCGGTTTGCACCGGGGCTGCGGACCAATCCGATTACCTCATGCCCTTCGGAAAGAAGGCGTGCCACGACGGAGGCACCGATCAGGCCGGTGGCGCCGGTAACCAGGACTTTCACTGAACCCCATTCTCCGACGGCGGGAAAGTGTCGTTCATTCCGGTTTATCGCCCTCGATACTGCCCTTCATAGCGGAAAGTTCTTCCATCGCGCACAACAGTCGCGGCTGCGTCGGGTCGGAGATGTCGAGCTTGTCCCAGGGAATGCGGTACATGCTGTCGTGACTGCGCAGTCGAAAGACTTCGAGGACCGCCGTGCCGATGGCCGAAGCGGAAAGACGCTCGAACGCCGCGTGGATGCCGACGTGGTACTCGGTAACCACGAGGTCGTCGCCATCCGGTTCGGCGCGTATCTCCTCGATATGGCCGATGCTTTTGCCGCGCTGCGAAAGCACATTTCTGCCTGCCAATTGCTCAAGGTTGACGGTGGCCATCATCCGGCTCCCGGGATACGCCTTATGACATGGTCGCGCAGCCAATCCTGCCAGTCGAAAATCGCCGTTTCACGCACGTCGATGTCGAATTCGATGTCGACGCCGATGTCGCGCACCTTGTTCCAGGCGATGCGGTGCGGTTCGGCATGGCGCTTGCCGCCGAGCCTTGCCGCGAGGCGCGCCATCCAGCGCCCGGATCGCTCGCCAAGCCGACGCGCCAGCGTGATCGAGCCGAGCTCGACCGCAACGATTTTGGGTGGCTTGCCCGGCCTGACCTCGGCTACCAGCCCGTCCACCTTGCCGATCTTGACCTGCTCACGGTCAACCACTTGCTTGTCCAGGATGTCGCGCAGCAAATCCATCACGTGCCTCCGAATATCTGCAAAGGAATGGTCACGATCGCGAGCACGAAACCGAGCGCAATGATGAAGATAACCGCGGCATTCGCGATCATGCCATTGCGGTGCTCGCCGACATAACGCTCGTCATTCAGCAGGAAAAGGAACGGCACCACGGTCAGCGGCAGGCTGGCGGCCGTCAGCGCCATGGAAAAGATGGTTAGCTTCAGCGGATCGAGACCCAGTGCGATCGGAATGGCGGCGAGAAACAGCGAGACCGTGTAGACGGTGCTGAAGCCGGGATCGTCGCGCGGTTTCAGGTCCTCGCCCCAGGTCCAGCCGAAACCCTGCGCCACCAAGTACGCTTGCTGCAGCCCGATTTCGAGCGCAGCGCCGAAGCAGGCTATGCCTAGTGAAGCAACGAACAGGACGAACCCCCAGAAACCGAAGATCTGGATCAGCATCAGCGGCAATTGATGGTAGTCGTCGACCTGCTCTATGCCGTGCGCTGCCAGCACGAGCGCCGCCACGATCAGCACGCCGATCGAGATTGTGCCGCCAAAACTCATTCCCAATCCGGCAATGGCCCGATTGGTCCCGAGATAGCTCTTGTCCCACTGGTCCTCGATGGCTCCCGACGAATAGAACATGAACAGGTAGGGCGAGACCGACGCACCAAGAATACTGACCGCCATGAACCAGTAATTGGCCGCGTCGTGCTCGGGCAGAGTGGGGACGGCACCGGCCGCGACCTGCCCCCAATCGGGCTTCAGCATGACGGCGCCGACCACGAAGCACAACGTGACCAGGCCGAGGATCGAGACGCCCTTTTCAATGAAGCCGAACGTGCCTTTCCAGAGGAACAGCCATGCCAGAAAAGCGACCGGCAGGGCCCACCACTGAAAGCCGATGCCGGTGGCGAGCTCAAGCGCAATGGCGACACCGCCGATCTCGGCTGCCATGACCATGAAGTTGACCAGCAAAGTCGCAAGCAACGGCCACAGAAAGGCGGTGAAGCCAAACCGTTCCCGAATCCCGTCGGCGATGGTGTGATGGCTGACGGCGGCGAAGCGGCCGGCCATCTCGACCAGGAAGATGATGCAGATCGTGCCCAGGAGGACGGCCCAGATCAGCTGGAACCTGAACGCTGCACCCGCCTGTGCGGCGGTTGCCATCGATCCGACCTCTAGAAAGCCACCGACGCTGGTGACGATGCCCAGCGATATTTCGAGCAGCTTCTTCATGGTTTCGGCGCGAAATGTTTGGCGTAGGATGCATTCAGGGCGGCGGTGGCAGCCTGGATATCCTGCTGCGCCTGTTCCGCCTCCGATCGGTTGCCGTCCTGCACCGCCGTCGCGGCGCGTGTCACCGCCGCCGACAGCTGTCCGATTACCGCCGTCAGACCGGCTTGCTCGGTGGGCTCAGTCGACTTGGCGGACTGGATTTGCGCACCGGCATCGACGAGCGCCTTGCCGACCGATTGCAACGTGCGCGACGTATATGTCGAAGGGGCTGCCCCGGCGGCCCAGGCACCCAGGACCAGCGATGCGGTCTGTGCGGCCGAAGCCGCGGTTTTCGACTGCTGCTCGATCTGGTCGGAAGGCGAGCATGCCGTCAGCACAAACGTTGTCAGCAACAGGCACAGCCGGTCCGGTCGAAGACCAATAGCTGCAATGGCATCTACAATACGTGCTTGTAGCGTTGCTGCCACACGATTGTTCTCCCCGGCACCAGGCGACCTCGGCGTACAATTTCATCTAGGGCGCCTGGTGGTCACGTCAACTGAACCGTCGGGAACTGCCTGGCAACGCGGAACAAACCTTCGATCGCCGGATTAGGGATATCAGGAGGCAAAGGTCATGGACAAGGAAGAGCGTATCAGGCAGCGGGCCCATGAGATATGGGAGCGCGAAGGCCGTCCGCAAGGACGCGAGCGCGAGCATTGGGACCAGGCCGTGCAGGAGATCGAAGCTGAGGGCTCCGAAGCCGAACGCGGTCCGGTCGTGCCCGATCCAACGGTTGAGACCGGCTCCGATCCCGAGGTGCGCGGCAGCAAGCGGCGGGGGAAGTGAGCCCCAATGCCTCGTCTCGTCGCCTGGATCGTGGTCGTACTGGTCGTGCTCTTCGCCGCATGGCTGATGCTTGGGCGCGACAGGACCAGCACTGGTGGCGAAACTCAGCCCTCGCCACATGCAATAGACCAGAATGGATAGGAGCTGACATGACGGCTAGGGAAAGCCATCCCGAACAGGACCCTGCGGAAGGATCGCGATCGACGATAGAAAAGCAGCTCCGCAAGGAGCAAGGCGGCGAGGCGAAGAATCGCGAAGCCAAGCCAACTTCCGACAAATCCGGCAGCAAGGCCAAGTTGCCTCCGGAAGCGCCGAAGAAAGGCTCAGGCCTGGACTGAGCGGCTGGTTTCACGTTTCCACGTCGTCATTCCTCCTCGCTCCGTCGCGCGAATGGTTGTCATTCGGGCAGATCGCCGGCAGCCGCTTCTGTCCTCTTTCCAGCCGAGCCCGGTGCCTTGAAATAATGAGGATAGCGTTCCCGGACGATTGCGAGCACCTCGAAGATGCGGCGAAGATGCGTTCGCATCGCCTCTTCCGCCGCAAATGCGTCGGCCTGCTCGAGCGCATCGACGATCCGCCGATGTTGGCCGAGAACCACCGACATGCTGTCGAGGCGCGGGAAAGACAGGAAGCGGAAACGGTCCATGTGCAGCTTCGCCGCGCTGATGTCGGCCCAGATTCCGGGGAAGCCGGCATGGCTGGCAATGTGCTGGTGGAACAGCTCGTCCGACTTGAAGAAGCGCCTGTCGTCCGAGATGGAGGCGAACGTCTCCTGGACCGCCAGTTCGCCTTTGAGCATGGCGAGCAGTTCGGCGCGGCGCGGGCTGTCGACCGCACGCTTGACCAGGCCGACTTCAAGCGCTTCGCGCAGGAACTGCGATTTCTCGAGATCGGCGATCCGCAGCGGCGCCACCATGCTGCCGCGCTGCGGATAGATGTCGATCAGGCCAAGTCCGGCCAGCCGGGCGAGCGCCTCTCTGACCGGCGTGCGGCTCACGCCGAGGGCTTCCGACATCGCCTTTTCGGAAATCAGCTCGTGCGGCTTCAGGCGGAAGGTCAGGATCTGGTCGAGCAGGACCTCGAACGTCCTCGCCGCGACTGAAGCGCCGGGGCCGGTTTCGCCAAGCCGCCCCTCGGTGATGGTCCGCATTCCCAAAAGCCTTGCCATCGGCAATTCCCTTGAAGGCTCGGCAGCTTCAAGCCGTTCATGAAATGGCTGCGCAAGCAGCAGCGCCGATGTTATTCCTTGCGCGGAGAACCGCCGATGCGCGCCAGCAGGCCGCCATCGACGCGCACGACTTCGCCGGTGACGAAGGAGGCATCGTCGGACAGCAGGAAGGCAACGACGGCCGCAATCTCTTGCGGCTGGGCGGTGCGGCCGAGCGGATGCATGTTGTCAAGGATGCGCATGATCTCGTCGGGCTTATCGTTCAGCTTGACCGCATCCCGCAGCATCGGCGTGTCGACCGCGCCCGGAGCCACGGCATTGACGCGCACACCGAGCGGCGCATAGTCGACGGCCATGGATTTGACCAGCCCGATCAAGCCGTGCTTGGCCGTGCTGTAGGCCAGAACCCCTTCCTGGCTGGCCAGGCCTTGCACCGAGCTCATATGGACGATGGCGCCGCGGCTTTGCCGCAGCAGCGGCATCGCCGCGCGGGAGAGCAGATAGGCAGCCTTGAGGTTGACATTCATCACCTCGTCCCAAAGCGCCTCGTCCGTGGTCTCCACCGTTCCGTAACGCTGGATGCCGGCATTGTGGGAAAGCATGTCGAGCCCGCCGAACGCGGACCGGGCAAGCTCGACGGCGCGGCCGCAGGCTTCGGTGTCGGCGGTCGAGCCGAGCACGGTGTGCACGGTCACGCCGCGCGCCGCAAGCTGCGCCGCGACCTCGTCCAGCTGATCGCCCACACGGTCGAAGAGGATCAGGTCGACACCTTGCTGGGCCAGCCTTTCGGCGACAGCACGGCCGATGCCCATGGCCGCCCCGGTGACCAGTGCGCGTTTCTTGAACTCAGCCATTTCTCCTCCCACGAACAGTTGCAGCGGCTGCCATGGTAGTCGATCAGCGACGTATGACGTACCCTTTTCGCTGAGCCGGCCCGAGCGTATTCGGCGTCATGTCGATCCTTGCATGAAGGCCAGTGTTTCCGCGCGCGTCGGCGCGCCGAGCCGTCCGCCAAAACGCAGGCACTTCAGCGCAGCGGCGGCGCTTGCCACTGCTATGGCCTGCTCCTCATCCCAACCTTCAGCCAGCCCCAGAGCGAAGGTGCCGTGAAACACGTCGCCCGCCGCCAGCGTGTCGACGGCTTCGACTCGCGGCGACGGCAGATGACGGACATCATTGCTGCTCGGGTGCTGGAACGCGGTGCCGTTCGCGCCATCGGTGATCGCGACGAAGGCGCCGGTCCGTTCGCCCAGAATAGCGACGGCGGAACCGGCGGAAACCTCTGGACCGCAAAGGATACGCGCCGCGGGCAGCGAAGCAATGACATGCGAGGCGAGCGGCAGCAATCGGTCGAGCACCGGTCGCGACGCAATATCGGCGTCGAGGATCGCCGGAATGCAGCATTCGCGGGCCTTCGCCAGCGCCATCGCGGCGGCTCCGGGCCAACGAACGTCGACCAGGACGGCGTCGAAGCGGGAAAAATCCACGGGCGGAAGACGGTCCGGATCGGCTTGCGTGACGGAATCGTAGAAGGGCACAATCATGCGCTCGCCGGCGGCATCGACCAGGATCGTGGCAATGGCCGAGCGGCCATCTTCAACCCTGCGCACCAACGAACAGTCGACCCGCTCCGCCTCCATCTGGGCGATGACATCGCGGCCGACGGCATCGTTGCCGACGCTTGCCCATAGCCAGACCTGCCCGCCCTGGCGGCTTGCCGACGCGGCGGCACTTGCCGCCATGCCGGCGGCGATCTGCACGGCCTCGCTCGGCAGGAACTTGCCGGCGCCGGACGGCAGGACATCGAGGCGCAAGATCGTGTCGTAGGTGAGCGCGCCGACGCAGAGCAGGCGGGGCGCCCTCATTGCAGCCTATAACCGCGCTGATGGGCAATCGCCGTCATTACGCCTCTCAGTTCGGCAAGGCCGCGAAGACGGCCGATCACGGGGTAGCCGGGATGGGTGTGCCGCGTGGCGTCATCGATCAGCTCGTGGCCGTGATCCGGGCGAAACGGCAGCAGCGCCGGTTGCCCGGCGTCGCGGCGGCGTTGCTGCTCGTCGAGCAAGATCGAGACCACCGAAACCATGTCGACATCCCCGTTCAGATGCTCGGACTCCATGAACGACCCGTCCGGATCCTTGCTGACGTTGCGCAGGTGCACGAAGTTGATCTTGTGCGCAAAGCGCCTGGCGATGGCGGGCACGTCATCGGCCGGATTGGCGCCCAGCGACCCCGTGCACAAGGTAAGGCCGCTATGGGCCGATGGCACCGCATCCAGGATAAAGGCGATGTCGTCGGCGTTCTTGACGATCCGGCACAGGCCGACGAGATCGCGCGGCGGATCGTCCGGGTGGATCGCCAACGTGACGCCCGCCTCTTCGGCCGCCGGCAGCACGTGTTCGAGAAAACGGACGAGATTCTCGCGCAGCCGGTCGTGCGACAGGCTAGACTGCTCGGCCACCACTTCGCGCAATTCCGCTATGTCATAGCGCTTGAAGGCGCCCGGCAGGCCGGCCATGATGTTGGCAAGCAGACGCTCTTTTGACGCATCCGGCGTCGCCTCGAACCATTCGCTTGCCCGCTGGAGAACATCGGACGCATAGTCGCGCTCAGATCCCTTGCGCTGCAGCATGTAACAATCGAACGCGGCAAGCTCGTGCATGTTCATGCGGAGCGCCCGTCCGCCGCCCGGCAGCGGCGCCGCCAGGTCGGTCCGGGTCCAGTCGAGGATCAGCATGAAGTTGTAGCAGACCGTGCGCACACCGCAGGCGCCGAGATTGCGTAAGGTCTGCCTGAAATTCTCGTAGAGCCGGTCGAGATCGCCGCGGCCGAGCTTGATGTCCTCGTGCACGGGCACGCTCTCGACGACGCTCCATTTGAGGCCCATCGCCTGATCCGCCTCGATAAGCGCCTGGCGCTGCCTGATGGCGTGGATCGGCCAGACTTCGCCGTAAGGAATGTCGTGCAATGCCGTCACGATGCCGGTCGCGCCGGCCTGCCTGGCATGGGCAAGCGTTGCCGCGTCGCTCGGGCCAAACCATCGCCACGTCTGCTCCATTCGACCTCCAGCTACGGAATTCCCCGACGAGACTGCTGTCTATTGGATGCTACCATGGCAGTCAATTGCTTGCCGCAGCCCAGTGCTGTGTCCGCGTTCGGGCGGCCGCCCTATAGAGATTACAACGATACGTGGCGTTCAGATTGAACGGCTACGCAAGATCCGGGTTTCGGCTGGCCCAAAGCATGCCGCGCTCGAACATCGTACGCATTTGCGGCACTGCGAACTCGTCGGCGGTGTGGCCGAGTGCGCTGTAGAAGACGCGGCCCTTGCCGTAGCGGCGCTTCCAGACAACCGGCATGACGACGCCGGCGATGAAATCGAGATGCTCGCCGGTGAAAGTAGTCGTCGCCAGCACCTCGTTGGTCGGATCGACATGCATGTAATACTGCTCTGAACGGTACGCGAAGCCGTCGATGCCCTGCATGACCGGATCGTCTGGCATGGTGATATCGACGTGATAGTCGATGATGTTGCCGGGATGGGCGACCCACTGGCCGCCGGTCATGAACTGATATTCCGGCTCGTTGCGGAAGCTGTCGCACATGGTGCCGTGAAAGCCCGCAAGGCCGGTGCCGGCCCCGTCGGCGTTGGTCAGGTTTTGCAGTTCCGGCTTTTCGATCGTCGACATGGTGATCACCGGGACAATGAGATCGAGCTTGCCCAGTTGCGGATCGGCAAGCGCCGAAGTCCCCTGCTCCAGCTGCACGTCGAAGCCGTTGCCGGCCAGCATCTCCTTGACGATGTGGGCGCTACGGGCCGGCGTGTGGCCTTCCCAGCCGCCCCAGAAAATCAGTGCCGTCTTGCTCATCGTGTCATCCCCTATTCCAGAATTCCGAAAGGCAGATCGGCGTGCATTGGCGCCGGCCGCGCGCAGCCATATCTCAGGTCGATACGCCGCCCTGTCTCTGCTGAAGAGATGATCGATTCCATGATTTCCAGGACATGGAGGGAAAGATCGAGGCTGGCGCGGTGTTGCCTGCCCGAGACGATCGCCTGCGCCATGTCGGCGAGGCCGAGGCCCCGGTAATTGCCGTCGCCATAGGAATGGATCTGATCGGCCACCGTCCAGTCGCCCTTGCGCTGGCTGGTCCTGATGTCGCCCTGGAACTGATTGGGATCGGAGACGATCATCGAGCCGGTGGTCCCGTAAAGTTCGATGTGATTGTGTTCATGCTTCCAGACGTCGAAGCTGGTGGTGATCGAAACCGCCGCGCCGTTCTCGAATGCGAGCAGGCCGGAAATATGGGTCGGCACCTCGACCCGGATGGTTTCGCCCTGGCGCGGTCCGGAACCGATGATGCGGGTGGGATAGGATGACTTCGCCTGTCCGGTCACGGATTTTACCGGACCCAGGAGATTGACTAGGCAGGTCAGATAGTACGGTCCCATGTCGAGCATCGGCCCACCGCCGGGCTGATAGTAGAAATCCGGATTGGGATGCCAGAGCTCGTGGCCGGGCACCTGCATGAAGGCAGAGCCGGCGACGATGGTTCCAACCGCATCCTCATCGACCAGGCGCCGCACCGTCTGGTGGGAGCCGCCAAGAAAAGTGTCGGGTGCGCAGCCGACGCGCACGCCCTGTTCGCGCGCGGCCGCGACCAGCCGCTCGGCGTCGCTGAGCGTCGTTGCCAGCGGCTTCTCGGAATAGACGTGCTTGCCTTGCCCGACAGCCTGCAGGCCGACCGGCACATGATGCTGCGGCGTCGTCAGATTGAGCACGATCTCGACGCACGGATCGGCCAACAGCGCGTCGACCGGCATCGCAGCCAGGCCGTAGGCCGCTGCCTTGGCCTCGGCTGCCGCCCGGTTGATGTCGGCGACGCCGATAATGTCGAGCACCGGGAATTGCGGCGATGCCTTCAGATAGGCATCCGAAATGTTGCCGCAGCCGATAATGCCGACACCGATCCTCCGCATGGGCTTCTCCTCAAAAGGCGGCATTGATGAAACAGCAGAACTCGTTTGTCACCCCCCTTTCGGCCCGGACGCGGTTGTCCCGTGACAAGTACACACCCTCGAGAGCCTCAGAACCGCCGCCCGATCACAATCGCGCGCCTATGCGAGAGCCGCTTGCTTTCGAGGTCGAACGGCCGGTACTCAGCAACACTGCTTCCTGTAGCTTGCTCGACATTTTGATGCCGGCTTTGAGCACAGCACAGATTTTCACCCGTAGAAGGACGCACATGATCCGCCCACAAGGAACCATCGCACCGATCCTGACGCCGTTCGAAAACGACGGCTGCATTGCCCGCGACCTCTGGATATCACACGCCAAGTGGGTGCTGGATCAGGGAGCGCATTTCCTGTCGCCGTTCGGCACCACGGGCGAGGCGTTGTCCGTCTCGTTGCGCGAGCGCATGCAGGCGCTGGAGTGGCTGGTCAAGGCCGGCATTTCGCCAAGCCGGCTTATGCCCGGCACCGGTGTCACAGCACTTGCCGAGACTGTCGAGCTGACCGCGCATGCCGTCGGGCTCGGCTGTGCCGGGGTGATGGTGCTGCCGTCGTTCTTCTATACGGCCGCCGGCGACAACGGTCAGGCCCGTTATTATGGCGAGCTGATCGATCGGGTGGCGAACCCGGCGATGAGGATGATCCTCTACCACATCCCGCAAAATTCCGGCGTAGCGGTGAGCCCGGCGCTGACCGCCCGCTTGAGCGAAGCGTTTCCCGATGTCGTGGTGGCTTACAAGGACAGCGCCGGCGACTGGAACAACACCGCGGCGGTCATTGCGGCAGCCCCAAGGGTCGCGGTGTTCCCGAGTTCGGAAGCACAGCTGACGAAAGGCCTCGCCAACGGTGCTGCCGGCTGCATCTCGGCGACAGTCAATCTGAATGCCGCAGCGATCCGGGCCCTCTACGACGCAGTGCTGGCGGGAGAGGACACTACCGACGCGGATGCCGCCATCAGGGCGTTCCGCAAAATCATCCAGGACGCCGGCCTCATCACTGCGATGAAGGCAGTGCTGGCGGTACGGTCCGGCGACAGACGCTGGCTGAATCTGCGCGCGCCGCATGAGAACGCGACGCAAGCCACCGGCGAAGCCGTGCTCGCCGCTCTCGGCCCGCTAGCCGACCATATCGGCCGGAGCTGACTATCGGGCCGTGTTCAGGGCGGCAGCAGCGCGTATCAGCGCCTTGAACGCATTCTCATCTATGTCTTCGCCCTCACGGATATCGATGGCGCGCCTGGTGTTGCCTTCGAGGCTGGAGTTGAACAGGCCGGAAGGGTCCTGCAGCGAGGCGCCCTTTGCGAAGGTCACTTTCACGACGTTCTTGTAGGTCTCGCCAGTGCAGATTATTCCGGCGTGCGACCACACCGGAACGCCTCGCCACTTCCACTCCTCGACCACTTCCGGGTCGGCCTGCTTGATGAGGGCGCGGACATGGGAAAGCGTCTTGCCTCGCCAATCGCCCAGTTCGCTGATCCTCGCATCGATCAGCTGAGAGGGAGAGTTGCCTGCATTTCCTTCCATCGAGTCACTCTTCATCATCATTGTCGCTTTCCCTTGGTTGTTGCCGCTCGCCCGTCACATGAATGCCGCTAGTCGGCACCGGATTTGCCGAGATGACTGGCATTCCACTCACATTCGCTCGCCAGGCAACTGGCTGGCTTGCTTTATCCAGTCGGCGAGTTGAGCTTCGTCGAGCAGGTCGTCCTCGTAGATATCGAGGTAGCGCACGTCCTTGTGCTTGGACTCACCGGGTGGGACGGGACGCAACGACGCGCCGCGGAAGAAAGCCAGCTTGATGTACTTTGTGAAGCAATGGAAGTTGAGGAACCAGCCTTGGCCTTCGACGCCATAGAAGGGCGAGTTCCATTTGACGGCCTTGCGCACGTCAGGGACGTTGCGCACGATGAGCGCGTCGAGGCGACGCCCGACGTCGCGTTTCCAGCCCGGCATGGCCGCGATGTAGGCCTGCACAGGAGCGTCACCATCACCCTTCGGGATCTGCGGGTTGCCGCCTGCGAGGAGGACCGGCTTGGCGGCTGCAGGCTTGGCGGCGGACTTCTTCGCGACCGCCGATGACCTGATGGACGTCTTGTTGGCCATTCGTTCACTCCAATGCGCCGGTGCCCCCCGCGCTGCGCCGCTTGGGCGCGTAAGGCAGCACGAACATGTACAGTCCGGTAAGCAGGAGCAAGCCGAGTGGAAACAGCGGCAAGAGGTATACCCAGTAGGAGGGTTCCTTGCCTACTCCCAGGCTGATGAAGATGGCGGCGACGACCGCCGCAAAGATGATCGACAGCCAGCGGTGGATCTGCCGAACCCATTTGTTCCAATCCATTGAGACCTCCTCTGAAGACGAACCGAGCGGATCGGGCGGCCCGTTTGGCGGCTCCCGCCGGGCAGCCACGCCACTGAATGCATCCCTTACCAGCGCGCCAGCTGTGTGATTTGAACGAGATTGCCGCAGTTGTCGTTCAGCTGGGCTATGATCGAGCCGGTTACTTCGGTTGGCGGCATGGTGAACTTGGCGCCGCGCGCTTTGATGCGCTCGTAGTCCCCCTTGACGTTATCGGTGAAGAACATGACCGCGGGCTGGCCCTGCTGGAAAATGGCTTGCTGGTAGGTCTTTGCAGCGGGGTTGTCATTGAGCGCGAGTTGCAGCTCGGCACCGTCCGGCTCGTCGGGTGATGCGACGGTCAGCCAGCGAAACGGCCCATTGCTGAAATCGGCCTTCTTGGTAAAGCCGAGCGTTTCGGTGTAGAAACCCAGAGCCTTTTCCTGGTCATCCACGTATACTTTGGTCAGCTTGATCTTCATTAGCTTGCCTCCATTATCCTCCGCCATCTGCCGCCCTGTAACAGAGCCCTTGCTTGAATAGCGCAGGCGGATCTCAGTCCGTTCGCGCAAGAACCTGCTCCAGATCGTCAAAGAACCTCGGCCAGCCGACTTTGGCACCCCGGAAGTAAGGCTGCTGATCCGGCCGGAAGCCCGACTGTTCCATACGCAAGCGGGCGCCGGTGCTCGTGGGGGTGATCGTCCAGGAGACGACACTCTTGAGATCCTTGGTATCCCACGTGTAAGTCAGCGTTCTGTTCGGCTCGACCGTCTGGACTTGACATTCGACAGAGCCCCAGGCCGCGTGAAGCTTGAAACGGTGGTCCGCGACAGGTTTGAAGTCGTTTTTCATGAGCCACTCCTCGATCAAGTGTGGTTGCGTGAGCGCGCGCCAGATCTTCTCGGGCGGATAAGCGATTTCCCGTTCGACAATGACGGAGAGCGTTTCGGTCGCTATTTCGTTCACTGGTCCATCCTTTTGAGCAGGTCCTCGAGGTCGTCGAACCGGCTCTGCCAGAACCCGGTCATCTGGCTTGTCCAGTCGATCAGGGGGGCAAGCGCGGCGAGCTGCGCGCTATAATGGGTCTGCCGTCCCGCATGGCGGTCGCGCACCAGCCCCGCCTGCCGCAAAACCCCGAGATGTTTCGACACGGCCGGTTGCGAGATCCCGGCCTGAGCCGTCAGCGCGCCGACTGTCTGCTCTCCCTCGCGACACAGTCGCTCAAAAATAGCGCGCCGAGTCGGATCGGCAAGCGTTCTGAAGAGCACATCGTGAGCGTTTGGCATTGGGATAGATAACCCTTCGGCTATTGATCAATGCATAACCACCGGGATATGTGTGAGTCAAGCGGGAAGCGGCATAATTCTCGTTGCAGGAGCGGTCACTTGCTTCGCTCACGCAGCCAGTTGCTTATTCGCCGTGCACTGGAATTGTCACACGTGATGCGCTATATGACCATCTACATGGTCAGGAGCTGACATGGACGCGGTCAAGCTGGCGGACGCCAAGGCACATCTGAGTGAGCTCATCGACCGGGTCGAGGCTGGAGACTCGATCGACATAACCCGGCGTGGCAAGCCGGTCGCCAGGCTCACGGCCGTGGCCCGCCCTCGCAAACGGATCGACGCCGTCCTGCTCCAATCCCTGACCGCAACCATGCCTCTGCAGGCTCAGGCTGCCGCCGATCTGGTGCGATCGATGCGAGATGGCGATCGCTATTGATGTCCTATCTCGATACTTCGCTGATCGTCGCGGCGCTATCCAGCGAAGCCATGACCGCGCGCGTTCAGGGCTGGCTGGCGGAGCAGGACCCAGCGCAACTTGTGATCAGCGACTGGACCATCACCGAGATGTCCTCCGCCATGGCGATCAAGCTTCGGACCGGACAGATCGACTTGGAGCAGCGCGCGGCTGCGCTCGCGATGTTCAATAAGCTTGTCGCTGAGAGCTTCACCGTGCTGCCGGTGACGGGCGGGCATTTTCAGGTCGCCGCGAAATTCGCCGATCAGCATATGCTCGGGCTTCGTGCTGGCGACGCCCTGCACCTCGCGACGGCATCGGAGCATGGCGCCACAGTGTGGACCCTCGACCAGCGGCTCGCCGAGGCAGGACCGATTCTCGGCGTACCGACGCAGTTGCTGGCATGATCAGGGCCTCTCCTCCAAAATGAATATACCCAAGCTGCGTTGCGAGTTGATCACGCTCATTGAAGGGAGCTGGCCGGGAGCGAACTGGCGGCTTTCGATGTTGCCCTAGCGGCGCGTCGGGCACGCAGAGCGATGCTGTCAACCACAAGCGTCTGCACGGGCGAGGAGAAAGGCCGCTTCGCGCGCGTTGCGGGTGAGCTTGGCCGCAGCCTCGAACTCGGCGCGGGCCTCGGCCAGCCGGCCGGCCCGAAACAGAAAATCGCCCCTCGCCGCCGGCAATGGCGCATAATTGCGCAAGGCGGCGGCGTCGGCAATCTCGTCCACCAGCCGCAGGCCCGCTTCAGGCCCGAAGGCCATGCTGTGGGCGACCGCTCGATTGAGATCGACCACCGGCGAGGGCATCACTGCTCGTAGCCGGTCGTAGAGCGCTGCGATGCGGGGCCAGTCGGTATCGGCCGGACTGCGCGCCCGCGCGTGACAGGCTGCAAGCGCGGCCTGCAACACATAGGGGCCATCGCCCCCGAGAGCTTCGGCACGGGCCAGCGCGTCAAGGCCCCGGCGGATCAGCAGTTGGTCCTAGCGTGCGCGGTTTTGCTCGGTCAGGGTCGAGAGGGCGCCGTCCGGCCCGATGCGTGCGGGCAGGCGCGATGCCTGGATTTCCATCAGAGCCAGCAGACCGAACACCTCGGCATCCTCGGCCATCAGACCCGCCAGCATGCGGCCCAGCCGTTGTGCCTCCAGGCACAGGCCCGGCCGGACAAGGTCGTCGCCGGCCGTGGCAGCATAGCCTTCATTGAAGATGAGGTAGATGACCTCCAGCACCGAGGAAAGACGCACTGCACGCTCGGCACCGCGCGGCACCTCGAAGCTAAGCCCCGCCTTTCCGATCGTCCTCTTCGCGCGGACGATGCGCTGGGCGATCGTCACCTCGCTCGACAGGAAAGCACGGGCGATCTCGTCCGCCGTCAGGCCGCCGATGACACGCAGCGTGAGCGCTGCGCGAGCGTCGGCCGAAAGTATCGGGTGGCAGGCTGTGAAGATGAGGCCCAGCAGCTCGTCGCCAAGATCGTCGTTCATGGCCATTTCGTTTCCCTCGGCCGTACGGTCGCACTCGCCGTCCAGCTCCCGGGCGATCTCCTCATGCTTGCGCTCGCGCATCTTGTCGCGACGGATCGCGTCGATGGCGCGGCGTTTGGCGACCGTCATCAGCCAAGCGCCGGGATTGGCCGGAACGCCGGTCCTGGACCATTCGGAGAGGGCTATGACCAGGGCGTCCTGCACCAGTTCCTCTGCAAGGTCGACATTGCGCACGAGGCGGGCCAGGCCCGCAATGAGCCGGGCCCGTTCAATGCGAAAAATCGCCTCGATCGCCTGGTGCGTCTCGCCTGCGGTCATGCCGCCTTGTCGGCCAAAGCCACAATGGAGGCAAGCAGGTTGCGGCCGACAGGTTCAGTTGCCGCTGCGCTTCTCGCGCGTCCGGTCACGGATTTCCGTGACCTCCGGCGTCAGATTCCCATTGCCAATCAGCCATCTCGTACAGCGGCCGGATTTCGATCTCGCTCGGTCCCGGCATGGGATTGGGGCAGCGCTTCACCCAGGCGACCGCCTCGTCCATGTCCTTGACTTCCCAGAGCCAAAAACCGGCGACCAGTTCGCGGGTCTCGGCGAAAGGCCCGTCGATGACCGTCCGGCGGGGACCATCGAACGCAACGCGCTTGCCCTGCGAGGAGGGCTTGAGGCCGTCGGCGTCGAGCAAGATGCCGGCATTGCGCAGCTCGTCGTTAAATCTGCCCATCGCCTCCATCGCCTCTTTCGCCTCGGGCGTCGGGAGAAAGCCCTTTTCGCTGTCCTCGGTAGCCTTCACGAGCACCATCACACGCATCGTCTGTCTCCTTGTTTGAGCCGGCCTCACCGACCGGCAGCGAAACGACGAACGGAGTTTAGGAAATCGACATTGTCCTGCAGATTTTTTTTCGAGCTTGAAGAGAAAGATGCCGATGGCTGCTCCCCTGGTCAGGGGTCGCGATGGCGCGATATCGAGATTGGGCGCTACGCTGGTCGCGGATTGTAAGTAATTCTACGCTAAAGTCCTCCGCGTCCAGCCGCGTTGGTTCCGCTCTTGGACCCGACACGCATGAGTGGCCTGCCTAAACCATTTCGGGACGTTTAGAAGCCTCGCGGATCGCCTTGTGCACGCGGCGCTGCAAATCCATGAAGGCCGGAGTTTCCATGACCTCTTCCCGGCGCGGGCGCTCGATATCGACATTGAAGGTCTGCATGATGCGTCCCGGCCCGATCCCCATCACGACGATGCGGTCCGACAGGTAGACGGCTTCTTCCACATCATGGGTGACGAAGAGCACGGTGAGCCTGTGCTCCTCCCAGATCTGCGTCAGGAGTTCCTGCATCTGATGCCTGGTCAAGGCATCGAGCGCGCCAAAGGGCTCGTCCATCAGAAGCATTTTGGGTCGATAGGAAAGGGCACGCGCTATGGCCACGCGCTGCTTCATGCCGCCAGAAAGCTCAGATGGATAGCGATTGGCGCTATGAGGGAGCTTGACCAGATCGAGATGCTCGCGCGCTATCCTGCGGCAGGTCGCGCGGTCATGACCCGCGGCCTTGAGCGCGAACTCGATGTTCTGCTGCGCCGTCAGCCAGGGAAGCAGGGTGTAGGACTGAAAGACGACGCCGCGGTCGAGGCCCGGCCGCAGGATCGGCGCACCATCGATAGCAAGATCTCCCGCGTCGAAATCCTGCAGTCCGGCAACGATCGACAGCAGCGTGCTCTTGCCGCAACCCGACGTGCCCACCAGCGAGACGAACTCGTTGTCGGCAAGATCGAGATTGATATCGCGCAGCACTTCCGTGCGCCGTGCGCCCGTGCCGAAGCTTTTGTGGAGGCCTTCGATCCGCAGTTTGGGCAAACTCATCGGCCCGGCCTCATTGCACGTGGCCCTCCTGCCGGAACAGCACTTTTCCCAGTGCCTTCATGACCTGGTCGGTAATGAGGCCAAGCACGCCCAGCAGCAGGATGTAGCCGATGATGGTGTTTGTCTGGAAATAGCGCTGGGACACGGTGATGCGGTAGCCGAGGCCTGATGTCGCCGCGACAAGTTCCGCCAACACCAGCCAGGTCCATGCCCAGCCGAGACTTATGCGCAACGTATCCCAGATGCCTGGCAAGGCGCTGGGAACGACGATGCGCGTCAGGATCTTGCGATCCGGCAGGCCGAGCGTCCTGCCAAGGCCGATGAAATCAGCGGGAACCCGCTTCACATTGTCCATGATCATCAGCACCTGCTGGAAGAAGGTGCCTATGAAGATGATCAGGAATTTCTGGGCATCGCCCGTCCCCGACCACAGGATGGAGAGAGGCACGAAAGCGACCACCGGCATGTAGCGGATGAAATCCACAAGTGGCTCGATCGCCGCTTCCCAGGTTCTGAAGCTGCCGATCAGCACGCCGATCGGAATCGCCAATGCGGAGGCGATGAGAAAGCCAACAGAAATACGGTATATCGAGGTCCTGAGATCCAGCCATAGCATGCCGTCACCCGAGAGCTTGCCGAGCTGGGTCACCACGCTTCCCGGCGACGGCAGGAAAATTGGCTTTACCAGTCCCAGCCCCGTTGCCGCCCACCAGGCGAGGCCGAGGCCGGCAAAGACGGCCACTGCTATCATCAGGAAGCGCGAGCGTGCGATGGGCGCGCCGAACCCGGAGGGTCGGCGCCGGCGCCTCGGGTGTTTTATCGCCGGCCCCGGCGCGGCGGTAGACGGGCTTGGCTCGGTCGCACGCTGCTCGGACATTTGCGTCACCACCGCGAGCCGGCCCTCGTCATTTCGCGGCCTTGACGAATGACGGGTCGATCATCTGTTCCGGCGTCACGTCCGCCTGCAGCAGCCCGGCGTTCTTGGCGGCCGCCTCTACATCCGCAAATGTCTTGGTGGAGAACTCCCCGGTCAGCGCATCCTTGTTTTCGGCGAGAGTATAGTAACGCACGCCATCAAAGGCGGTGTTGAGGTCTTCGACGCTCGACCCGACCGCCTTGGAGATGATCGCCCGGCCGTCGGGCGTGTCGGCGTTGTAGGCCTTCAGGGCCGCATCCCAGGTCTTGATCATGGCAAGCACCTGGCCGGGACGCGACTTGATCACCTCGTCGCGCACCACGAATACGTCACTGATCAGGCCGGGATCTTCGCCCGCGGTGAAGAGCAGCTTGAGGTCTTTGTTCTGCGCTCTTGCCGCGGTCAGATAAGGCTCATAGGTGACTGCGACTGGAACCTGGCCGGCGATCAAGGCGCTGCCGGCATCCGCCGCCGGCATTGGAACTGGCTGGACATCGGCGATCGACATGCCGTTCTTGGCGAGCGCGTATTTGAGCAGGATGTCGCTCGTCGTGCCTTCCTCAAAAGCAACCTGTTTGCCCTTGAGGTCGGCGACGGTGGCGATGTCCTTGCCGGCGATCATGGCGTCTGCCGTCATGCTGACGTCGAGCAGAAGCACGATCTTCACCGGCAGGCCGGCCGCAACCATTCCCATAGCCGTGTGCGTCGCGATGTTGGCGGCATCGAGCTGGCCGCTCGCCAGGGCGGCGTTGATATCCTTGTCCTCCGCGAAGTTCACGATCTGCACGTCGGACAGCCCGCTTGCCTTGAACAGGCCCTTGGCCTCGGCGACGTGCCACTGGCCGTAGCCCAGCCATGGCTCGATGCCGATCTTGAACGTTCCTGCCTCAGGCGTCGCCGGAATTGTCGTGTCGGCCGCGTAGGCCGCCGGGGCAAACCCGACAGCAGCAGCCATAACGAGCGCCCGAAATTGTCCTGCTAGATTACTCATCATCTTGTTCCCCTTGATGATCACGCCGCTTTTTTGAACCAAACTCCGGCCTGGTGAGAATGCCGGCGTCTGCTCTTGCGGCACCGTGCCTCGGCATCTTAGCTGCCCGTTCAACGAAAGTGCGACGACACTTCAACGTTAGCAATAGCGGATGTCAAGGCTAAATACATACATGCATATACAAGTTAGACCCCTCCTTCCGAGTCTGATTCGCTTCACTGCGATCAAGTTTTTTTAGACGGAGAATACCGGCTGCCAAGCGAGTAGCGGCTGCCAACGTAAGTCAGCTTGCTGATCGTGGCAACGACGGCGCCCGTCCATGTCCGGCGATGCAGAAACAGGCAGCAGCTGCCGACATCGATGCCCAGATGCCGCGCCGTCTCGGCATCGGCAGGGGTCGCCGAGATGATGTGCTCGACCTCCGTCACCGGGGTTTTCTGCATGAGGTAGTCGTAGGTTGCTGTCTTGGAAAAGTCCTGCTTGTCATAGTCGGGTATCAGGCCCGGGTTCACGAAACGCTCTTCCAGTTGCACAGGCAGGTCGTTCTCGAAGTTGACGACGATGGAATGATAGACCGGCGCGCGTTTTGCGAACTCGAAGGAAAGCGCGAGCTCCTTTGTCGGCGTGATCTTTTCGAGCACGATAACCTCGGAGCGATGCCTGTTTCCCCGCGCGACAATTTCCGCCGCGATGTTGTTGATCTCGATCAGTGCTGATTGCGGTCGAGGTGGCGCGATGAATGTGCCGACGCCCTGGAGCCGGATCAGAAAACCCGCAGAGGTCAACTCCCGCAAGGCACGATGGACCGTCATACGAGACACGCCGAGTGTCGCCACGAATTCATTTTCGGACGGCAGCTTCCGGTCCTTGCTCCATTGGCCCATTCCGATGTTCGTCAGGATGTAGTCCTTGACCTTCTCGTAAAGAGGGCTGGCGGTATCGGGCAAAGTGATCATTTCAAAATCCTTTCCGGCAACGTTCGGAAATCACACGCGCCCGGAAGACCGCATCCGGATGATTGTTTTCAAACCATCGCCCTGCCCCGCCAACAGCCGCTCATAGGCTGCGGGAACATCATCCAGGCCGATCTCGCGGTCGATCAGTTCGACCATGGGCTCGGTCAATTCGCCGAGCATCCGAATGGCGTCGGGAAGCTCATCGGCAAAGGCGTGGCATCCCAGCAATGCGATTTCGCGTTCAACCAGGATGTTGGGATCGATGTCGAGGCGCCCATGGAATATGCCGACCATCGCAACGGTGCCACCGGCATCGAGAACGCCGAGCAACTGGCTGAGTGCTGCGATGCTGCCGGTCGCTTCGACGGCAGCAAGCAGGGGGGCATCCGCGGTGGCGGCGGCAATGGCGTCCCGGTTCAAGTCGACGATGCTGGCGCCGGTCACCCGCGCCACCCGGGCGCATCGGCCAGGGTTGCGATCGGCGACGAGCACGGTACCTGCGAATGTCCGGGAAAGCAGCAGTGCGGCAAGCCCGCCAATAGTCCCGCAGCCGACCACAAGAACGGAGCCGGCCGTTTTCGGCAGACGCCGCACTGCGTGCAACGCTACAGCCAGCGGCTCGGCCATCGCAGCGACCCGTTCGTCAAGCGCGGCATCGACGACGTGCAGCAGGCGTGCGGGCAGGACCGCCTGTTCGGCAAATCCGCCGTCGCATATCTCGCCGACAAAGCCCAGCGACGTGCAAAGGTGCCGCCTGCCTGCATGGCATTGCGCGCATTCTCCACACCAGAAACGGGAATCGGCGACCACGCGGTCGCCAACAGCGACGATGTCCACGCCCTCGCCGATAGCGATCACCGTGCCTGTCAGCTCATGGCCAGCCGTCGAGGGCGCCCGGCTTATCCATTGGCCCGTGCGAAAGTTGTGAAGATCGGAACCGCAAATGCCTGCGGCATCGACCCTCAGCTTCACCCAGCCTGGCTCGGGAGCGGCTGGCGCGGCGATATCCTCGACGCGCAGGTCGCCGGGTCCATGGAGTCGCGCCGCCCTCATCGTCATCGTTTCCGCTCAGCCGGCGAGATAGCGATCGCGGATCTCCGAAACCGCGTTCTCATGCGAGCTGAACCCTTCGTAGCGGGCGAGCCTGCGGGCATGCAACGCGAGTTCCGGATAGGCCGCCGAGGTCACATAGCCGACCGACGATCTCTTGACGAAATCCGTCACCGAAAGCGGTCCAAAGGTTCGCGCCCACCGGCTGGTCGGCAGCACCGCATTGGGTCCCAGGACGAAGTTAGCGAGGGTCACCGGCGTGTGCGGTCCCATGAGGATCTCGGCGGCTTCTGTGATACGTCCAAGGTGCGCAAATGGCTCCGTTGACAGAATCTCGAGGTGCTCCGGGGCATAATCGTTGATGAAACGGTAGCTGTCCTCCAGCGACTCGGTCAGCACGATGCCGCCGCGCTTTCCAGTCAGCACCGCGCGCGAGAACTCCACACGCTGTTCGCTCATTCGGGACCAGTGTTCCGGTATCGCAATCAACGCGGCTTCGGCGACCTTACGGCTATGCGTCACCAGATAGGCCGACGAATCCGGGCCGTGCTCGGCCTCTATCAACAGGTCAAGAGCGGCCAGGCCGCCGTCGACGCTGTCATCGGCAAAGATGATCGCTTCGGACGGGCCGGCAGGCAGGCCTGTGTTGATGATCGGGGACAACACGCTCTTTGCCGCCACCACCCACGGGCTCCCCGGCCCGACGATCTTCACGGCAGGCTTCACGGTCTCGGTTCCATAGGCGACGGCGGCGACCGCATGGGCGCCGCCGCACTTGTACACGGTCTCCACGCCGGCAATGCGGGCAGCAACCAGCGTCGCGGCGTCGACGGAACCATCCGAAGTCGCAGGCGTCACGATCGCGATCTGGGGAACCCCGGCAATCACCGCCGGAACCGAGGTCATCATCGTCACCGAGGGGAAGGCGCCTTTGCCGCGCGGAACATAAAGCGCAACGGAAGCAATCGGTGTGTATCGGTCACCCGCATAGGCGCCCGGCCGAACTTCCTTGAGCCACATCGTTTCCGGGCGCTGCTCCTCGTGGAAATGCCTTATGTTCTCAATGCCGAACCGGATACTCTCCACGACATCCTTGTCGACCTTGTCGAATGCCGCGTCGAACTCCGCTTCCGAAACTTTCAGCCCACCGTCGGCAACATCGGCTTTGTCGAGTTCGCGCGCAAACCGGAGCAAGGCCGTGTCACCTTCATCCTTGACGGCCTTGATGATTGGACGGACCTTTTCGATGAAGGAAGACAGATCTCCTTCTGCGCGTTTCAGTAAACTGGACCGCTGATCGACACTGAGGGATGACAGGCGGTGGAAGCTGACGTCAGACATGGCGGCTCCTTTTCTTAGGACGCAATTACGGTTAGCGCTTGTCGATCACTTCTGGGACACATCTCCAGCCCCTGAAGCCTTCAAATCGATGCGAGAAAGCCTCCATCCACGGGAATGGACTGGCCGGTTATGTAGGCTGCCGCATCCGAAGCGAGGAACACCGCGATTCCGTGCAGGTCCGGGAGATCACCAAAACGGCGCTGCGGAATCTTGGCGAGCATCGATTGCTGCCATGCCTGGTTGCTGTAGAACACGTCTGTCATCGCTGTCCTGAAATAGCCAGGCGCAATGGCGTTGACCCGGATCCCAAGATCGGCCCACTCCGCCGCAAGCGCCCGCGTCATGCCGAGGAGGCCTGATTTCGACGAGCCGTACGGCACCGCCGTGGGAACCCCAACCTCGGAAGTTAACGAACAGAGATTGATAATGACGCCGGGCCGTCCGGCGTCTCTCATCTGCCGCGCAGCTGCCTGGGCGCAGAAGAAGGCGCCTTTGAGATTCGTATCGACAATCCTGTCCCACAAGGCCTCGTCGACATCGAGTGAAGGCCGGACCTCTTCCGTACCTGCATTGTTGACGAGAATATCGAGACCTCCGAGCAGGCTGCCGGCCTCGGCTGTCGCCGCCCGGCACCGGTCGACGTCAGTGACGTCCAGGGCGACGGCGTGCGCGACCCCGCCGGCGGTGCGGATAGCGGCCATCGTCTTCTCGAGCGAGGCCACGCTGCGCGCCGTGACGGCGACGTCGGCGCCGGCCGCGCTGAGCGCCTCGGCGATGCTGCGCCCGATGCCACGGCTTGCGCCGGTTACAAGCGCCTTCCTGCCTGACAGATCGAAGAGAGATGCGTTGCGCATGTCATCCTCCTTGGTAATGTCGCGCTTGGACCGATCACGTCGAGACTATCCGAATGCAGCTTATCTATACAAGCATGTACATCATGGCTGTAGTGCGCCATGCGAAACTCTGCTTGTCAGAGCGGCAGCGCATTGGCCGACATCGGACCGGTCTACGCGGTTCGCCCCAGCCCATCTGGAGTTCATCGGGAGGGATATATGAAGCGCGCAGTAGACCACGACGCGATGAGCGTGGTTGGCTATACCACCCCCTGGAGTGCCAAAGCAGGCCAGCGGATCAAGCTCAGCCTGTCATGCGATCGGCCGATAAAGGCCACACGAATTTGCCGGCTCGACAAGCCGGCTCCGGAATTTCTCACCTGGGCCATCGAAACAATAGGTGAAGCACGGCGTCGGCATTTCGACCAGGGGTCGTTCCTGTTCGTGCGGCCCGGCGAACTGGCCAAAGTACAAGCCCTCCACGGTATACGTTTTGAGCTGTTCCTCACGCGCAACGAAGGTGCGCGCACGATCCTGGAGGCAGGCGCCGTCGGGCTGCGCCTCCGCGACGGCGCATTAGTCGTGGAAATCGGTGACGAAACCCTTGTCGAGAAGAAGGCGCCAACCGGTGTGTGGCTCACTGTCGAGTTGGATCTGCGGCAGGAACAATCGCGTCTGCGCATCAAATCCCATGATCTTCTCGCGCCTTACGAACTCCGTGAAGGTTTTGGCAGCCCGGCGTGGAACCTCCAAGGGCACGGCATCCATTTCGGCGCAAGTGCCACCAACCACGAACCTACCCTCAACGCGAAATTTGCTGCGATCCGGCTCGACACCCCACAGGGGACTGTTGCCTGGGATTTCCCGACGCTGTTACCAACGCAACCGATCCTGTCGTCGGGCGGAGCAGATCCGCTGCTCCTAGATGTGATCAATCAGCCAGCCTTCTGCGTGACTTCGGCACGCTGGGACGGATCGAGCTTCGAGCCTCGCTTGGTGCCGTCGCACTACGACGCTATCCATTGCCACGACGACGACATCGGCCCGCTTGAGTGGCCGGCATCACACCGCGTGACGATCCCTGAAAACGCACACCCAGGCGTCTACGCGTTCCAGGTCGAATGGGAGGGTGGCGACGAACGCGTGGTGTTCTTCGTCACCTCGTCACAGGTCTCGTCGCCGCTGTTGTATCTCGTGCCGACGGCCACCTATCTCGCTTATGCCGACGAATATCTCCCGGATCATCTTTATGAATGGAAAGGCGACGACCGGGGACATCGCTTCGCGATCGCCAACAATCTGAAATCTCTTTACGACTACCATTCCGACCTTAGCGGTGTTTCCATCTGTTCCTACAAAAAGCCGAAAGTGACGCTCAGGGACGATTACGACTATCCGCTCTGCGGCTGCCCACACAATTTGCCGGTCGATCTGCACTTCCTCCGATTCTGCCACGGAAATGGAATCATGTTTGACGTCCTGACCGATCACGACTTGCACGAATGCGGCATAGACGGTCTGCGTCGACATCAAGCCGTCGTCACCGGCAGTCACCCCGAATATATGTCGATCGAGATGGAGCAGGCGCTGCGGCAGTTTGTGGCCGAAGGCGGCAGCATCGCCTATCTCGGCGGAAACGGCTTCGCTGCCACTGTGGCTTTCAAGGACGACCTGATGGAGCTGCGGCGCTCGCCGCTGGAGGCAGGCCGCACCTGGGAGGGCCCGGTCGCCGAACAGGCGCTGTCGATCACCAACGAACCAGGCGGCTATCTCCGCTCGCGCGGCCGAGGCGAATTCTCGCTGATCGGTGGCGCGATCTCACTGATGGGATTCGAAGGCGCGCGCCCGTTCACGCGCACTGAGGAAAGCCGTGAAGCAGGATTCGCATGGCTGTTCGAAGGCGTTAAAAATGCGACCTTCGGCACGGACGGCATCGTGCTGGGTGGTGCCGCGGGCTACGAAGTGGATGCGACAGATCCAGCCCTCGGCACTTCCGCTGACACCGTCGTGATCGCGCGGGCGACGGGATTTCCGGACAGCTTCTTCCAGGATCCGACGCGCTGGTATGAGGGCGGCGATACGCAACGCATCGCCCGCCGCTGCGCCGAAATGACCCTGCGAAAGCTCGCAGCAGGCGGCTTGATCTTTTCGGCAAGCTCCGTTGCCTGGTGCGGCGCGCTGCCAGCCGCAGGCGCCATGAACGATGTCGGCAGGATCACGCTCAATCTGCTTAACCGCCTCGGCACCACGAAAGGAGAACCCGGCCGAGAAAATCAATAACCTTCGGCGAAGGTACTGACCAGCGGACTGCGGGACCTTGAGGAGCGCGGCGTCCCCGATAGCGGGCGGGCATTTAGAGAGTGGTACTGCGCAGTGACTTGGGCCCTCCAAGAGTCTAAGCAGCCAGCATGCTTCTGACAGCACGAAGGAAAAACCGCCGCATACCCCGCTTTCTTGCCGTCTACACCATGGAGCCCGAAGACCTCGCTCGCTTTCGCAGCCTGCCTAAGCCGAGCAGGATGCGATTGATGCCGTCGGCTTGCAGCAATGGGCGGACTGGGAGGAGAGAAATGCCGCATTTTTTCCCCGATCGCGGCGACTTCAACGCCGTCAAAAAATTACGCTCTTGATTCTAAAGGCTAAAGTCGTCGCAAAAATATTTTGAGGTTTCGCCAACTGTCGGGACCAATCGAGCGGTTTTTGCACCTCGCGACGTTCGATGGCCCGCTCAGGTCGTCTCAAAAAGTACCGTCACCGCCCCAGCTAAGGCATTAGCCAGAGGCCATAGCGATCGACAAGCAACCGCTGTTGCACACACCCCGCTGCGGGCGGTGTGTTGTGAGCGCTGGCATCCACTCGATTCCTGGCGAAATTCAGGCTAGCTTGGGCGATAGATGGCTCAGTTCTGGTCGGTGAATCATAATCAGACCGCCCGTCAAGAGATTGATGGGCAGCACCTTTGGTCTCCCAAGACCGAGAGCGATGGCGCGCGAAACGAGTTCTGCAACAACATGTGCCGTGCGACGCCCGGCGACCCTGTCCTTTCGTATACCGATCAAGCAATTGACTATATGGGCAGGATCGCGGAATCGCTTTCACCGCTCCGAAACCATCGAGTTCGGAGAGACCGGAGCTTATTGGAATCAAGAGGGATGACTTCTGCCGATCTTTTGGACACCGCTTTCCCCTTCGATTCATCCCAAAACAACAACGGGGAGTCTCGGCCCGCTCCCGCCGAGGCGATATTCGCCACTCCATCTAGTTTCGGGCTCAGGCAATCAGAAAGCCCTATCTGACAGGCATTCCACAGAAGTAATGCAAATTCAAAATCGCGGCCTCATGTTTCAAAACCAGGATGGTTTCGAAGCCGGCGGGTCGCTCACGGTCCTCAAAGCGAGAATTCTAAGAGACGTTCAACAATGACCCAGCACGCAGAAAACGCTCGAATTCTCATGTACAGCCACGACACGTTCGGGCTCGGCCACTTGCAGCGCTGCCGAACTATCGCGCATTCGCTGGTCGAGGATTTCCGCGGACTTCAGGTGCTTATCATTTCGGGTGCGACTATCGCTGGCGCCTTCGACTACCGTGCCCGTGTTGACTTCGTGAAGATCCCCAGCGTCATCAAGCTGCGCAACGGCGAATACACCTCGCTGGAAAAGGACATCGATCTGCATGAGACGCTAAGGATGCGCCAGTCGATCATCCGCCACACGGCCGAGACCTTCCGGCCGGATATCTTCATCGTCGACAAGGAACCGCTCGGCCTGCGCGGTGAGATTGAGGACACGCTGTCCTACCTCAAGACGCGGGGCACTACGCTGGTGCTTGGCCTGCGCGAGGTGATGGATGCGCCGCATCTGCTCGAAGCAGAGTGGGCACGCCGGGACGTGATGCGCAAGATAGGCCTGTTCTACGACAAGGTCTGGGCCTATGGCCCGCCGGATTTCTACGATCCGTTGACCGGCTTGGATGTGCCGCCGGCTGTCAGGGCAAAGATGAGGTTCGTCGGTTTCCTGCAACGGAGCCTGCAGCGGAACGAGTTGCCCGGCCATCGGCCCGAGGGCGACTATATCCTCGTTACCACCGGTGGCGGCGGTGACGGCGCCGATCTGATTCACGACGTCATCGATGCCTATCAGCAGGATCCGCAATTGCAGCATAGGGCCCTGATCGTGCTTGGGCCTTACATGCCGGCGCGCAAGCGCAACAAGCTGCTCAAGAAGGGGTCCAAGATCCCCTATATCAGGATCATCGAGTTCGACAACCGCATGGAAGACCTGATTGCCGGCGCCAAGGCGGTAGTGGCGATGGGCGGCTACAACACCTATTGCGAGATACTGTCTTTCGACAAGCCGGCGCTGATCGTGCCGCGCGTCGAGCCCCGAAAGGAACAACTGATCCGCGCACGGCGCGCGGCCGAACTCGGCCTCATCGAGATGCTTTTGCCGGAAGAAGCCGAGGATTCCCGGCGGTTTGCCGACGCACTGAAGGCGCTGCCGGACCGGCCCCGCCCATCGCAGAGCAATCCGCATCTGACGCTGGAAGGGCTGCCTCATATTTCCGAAATCGTCGCGGAACTGCTCGACCGGCGGGCCGGCCATCACCTTTCAGTCATTGAAGGAATGACCTGAGTTGCAACATCGCAAGATCGTCGTGGTTCTGAAGGGTTATCCGCGGCTGTCCGAAACCTTCATCGCGCAGGAACTGCTCGGCCTTGAGCGTGCGGGGTTCGACCTGATACTTGTCGCGCTCAGGCGGCCGACCGACGAAAAACGCCACCCCGTGCATGACGAGATCAAAGCGCCCGTCCATTATCTGCCGGAATATCTGCATGAAGAGCCGCTGCGCGTGTTTCGCTCGCTGTTTGCCTATCTGCTGCGTCCGGGCTTCTGGCGCGCGCTCGGATCGCTGGCTGCCGATATGCCCCGCGACTTTACGCGCAATCGCGCGCGCCGCTTCGGGCAAGCGCTCGTGCTGGCGGCCGAATGGCCGGAAAACGCGGGCTGGCTGCATGCCCATTTCGCGCACACGCCTGCATCGGTGACGCGCTATGCCAGCCAGCTTCGTGGCCTGCCCTGGACCTGCTCGGCCCATGCCAAGGACATCTGGACTTCGGCGGACTGGGATCTGGCCGGCAAGCTTTCCTCGGCGCGCTGGACGGTCACTTGCACGAAAACCGGCTTCGACCGTCTGAAAAAACTCGCTAACGGCAACTCGTGTGTGCATCTGAGCTATCATGGGCTCGACCTTGATCGCTTTGGCAGTTTCGATGAGGCGCGAAAGCAGCATGACGGCTCGGCTCCGGACGAACCGGTTGTCGTTCTGAGTGTCGGGCGCGCCGTTGAAAAGAAAGGTTACGATACGTTGCTGGAGGCCCTTGCCCTGTTGCCCGGCGATTTGGCGTGGCGTTTCGAGCATATCGGCGGCGGCGAAGAACTGGAACGGTTCAAGGCGCTGGCGCAAAAGCTCGGTGTGGATGATCGCGTCTCTTGGAAAGGCGCGCTTGCGCAGGAGGAGGTGCTTGAGCACTACCGCCGCGCCGACATCTTCGCCCTGGCCTGCAGGATCACCGCAAATGGCGACCGCGACGGTCTGCCGAATGTTCTGGTGGAGGCGGCTAGCCAGCGGCTTGCCTGCGTGTCGACCGATATTTCCGGCGTGCCAGAGCTTTTATCGCCGGATGAAACCGGCTTGCTGGTTCCGACGGAAAACCCGATTGCCCTGGCACAGGCGCTGGAACGCCTGATCCGTGATCCCGTGCTCCGCGGCCGCCTCGGCGACGCCGCAGAGCGGCGCGTGCGCGGCAATTTCGATCATATGGCAAGCATTGGACAGCTCAAGGAACTGTTCGAGCGGGAGTGGCGGGCCGCCGAATGAAGCGGCTGCGCGCTTTCTTCTATGTCCAGCACCTGCTCGGCATCGGCCATCTCGCGCGCGCCAGCCGCATTGCAGCGGCTCTGGTCGATGACGGGTTTGACGTAACCGTCGTGACCGGTG
Source organism: Mesorhizobium sp. M0195 (assembly GCF_040322115.1). Taxonomy (NCBI): domain Bacteria; kingdom Pseudomonadati; phylum Pseudomonadota; class Alphaproteobacteria; order Hyphomicrobiales; family Phyllobacteriaceae; genus Mesorhizobium; species Mesorhizobium sp. M0195. Next base: position 624,489 of record NZ_JAMYSV010000002.1, read on the forward strand.
GAGCGCCGATCGCCGGGTTTCCGGGACTGGGGGTAAAATCTGTAACCCTGCCACCTGTCACCTCCGGTGATGAAGGATTTTCGGGACTTGTCGACCTGCAAGGCAACCCGATCGACGAGGATTTCAAGAAATGGCGTTCAGAGATGCTGCTGCAGGCATTCCGGGATTGCAGGCCTGATATCGTCATTGTCGAGGCGTTTCCATTTGGACGCCGGCAGATGCGTTTCGAACTCTTGCCGCTGATCGAGGCCATCGACGCGACGTCGCCCAGACCGCTGCTGGCGACGTCCGTCCGCGATATCCTCCAGGAGCGCGTCAAGCCGGGCCGAAACGAGGAAACGGTCGATCTCATCAACAGGCATTTCGACCTTGTTATGGTCCACGGCGATCCGGCTTTCGCAACCATCGACAAGACATTTCCATTGGCTGGGGCGATCAGGGCCGAGGTCACCTACACCGGGCTCGTTGCCGCGCCGCCATCGCCCGCGGCCTCCGAGCGCTTCGACGTTCTGGTGTCGGTTGGCGGCGGGGCTGCCGGAAAGAGCCTTGTCAGCTCCACCATCGCAGCGGCGCGGGATGCGAACAACGCTTGGAAATGGTGTTTGATCACCGGCCCGAACCTGCCGAAAGACGAGTTTGACGCGATCGCAGGCGATGCCACGCCGGGCCTGTCCATCTTCCGGTTCCGCGAGGATTTCGCCAGCCTGCTGACCGGCGCCCGCCTGTCAGTCTCGCAGGCGGGTTACAACACGGTCTGCGATGTACTGCGCGCGGGTTGTCGCTCCCTGCTCGTCCCATTTGCAGCCGGCGGGGAAACCGAACAGACGGTTCGCGCCCTGATGCTCGAAGAACTCGGTCTTGCAACGGTGCTGACGGAAAAGGACCTGACGCCTGAAGGTTTGGCGCAAGCTATCGAACAGGCGCTTGTGGGACGGACGCCATCCGCGCATCGTCTCGATCTGGAAGGCGCGCGTCGCTCGGCGCAAATCCTCCGCGAGCGGTATCGAACATGGTCCCTAAATGTGGGGCCCGGTTTCGGAAAAGTTCATGATCAAACAGACGATAGATCCTAACGCGCGTAGCGTCCGTGAGATTCGTACGACGCGCTTCAAGTCCTGTTTTTATGCGTATCGTTGTCCCAAAACCGCTACGCACTTTTGGGCGAAATGCATTAAACAGTTCCAATCAGCATGAAGCGCGTATAATTTTTTGTCGGCAGTTCGCCGGAGAACCGCACCTCCCGTAGCGCCGCCATTGCCTCGAAGGCTGCAAGCGAAGCCACGCAGTTGATGTGCGTCGGCTCGCTGAAATAATCGTTCGATTGCAGCAGTACATTCGTGCCCGGCGGAAGCAGAGCAAGCCAGGCGCGCAGATCGGCTATGTGTTCGCAGCTCGTATTGACCATCAGGTCGGGCCGCCCGGCCGCATAGTCGAGTGCGTACATATCTGCCGTCAGCGCCCGGAACCGGTCGCCGGCTTCCCGGTTGAGGGTCCGGGCGACCGGCGCGACTTCAGGATCGATGTCGATGCTATCGATCGCCGCGATGTCGAAGCGGGCATCGTTGAAAAGCATTGCCGGTAATACGCCGTACCATCCACCCAGAACCCATATGCGCCCGAAGCGGCCGCCGCCGCTTTCGAACAGCCTGTCGAGCGCCCACATCTTGCAGGCGACCTGCTTGTGGTTGAAGGCGTTGGCAATATCGGCCTTCGGATGCTTGGCGATGACGCGCGCCAGCCCTGCCACGAGAGGGCAGTTGACATAAGCAGCAATTCCCCGTGTGAGGTCCAAGGCTTGCTCATGCCAGTCCATGGCATTGCGTGGTTGCGTGACATCCATCATAATTCGTCTTGTATGTTGGGATTCTGGGCGACACAACGCAATCTTGCCTCCCGCAAGACTGTTTGATTCCGCGGACGTGATCATGCTGCAAGCCGCTTGGCTATTGCCCGGTGCCGGAGAGAGCCTATTGCATCTGTCCGGATCATCGGCGTCCATCCGCCAGCACCAGCCGCGCAGCTGCGGCCTCGTGCTGCTCAGCTGTTCGCCAAAGCCCTACGAAAGCCGCGGACCGTTTGGCCAGCTCGTTGGCGATGAAGAAATTGCCGATACGCCATTCGCCAGCAGGTGCTTTTACATCCTGCACGCTTCCAACTGAAGGGTCCACAGTCGCATATGGAAGCCAGCCTAGCCCGCTATATCTGGACGCACACCAAGAAGCAGCAGCTCTGGATATTGATGATCGTCGTGCTTTCGATGATCCCATATTTCATGTCTTTCGACCTGCCGAAGCTGATCGTCAACGGACCGATCCAAGGTCGCGGCTTCGAGCAACCGGGCGCGACCCAGCCATTCATGAGGCTACACTATAACCTGCCGTTCATTGGAGAGGTCCAGTTCTTCTCCGGTTTTCAGCTCGACCGCGAGGAGACCCTGTTTGCCCTGAGCCTTGTGTTCCTCTTGCTAGTCGTCATCAACGGCCTGTTCAAATTCTACATCAACACCTACAAGGGCCGCCTCGGCGAACGCATGCTGCGGCGTATCCGCTTCGATCTGGTCGACCGTGTGCTGCGGTTTCCGCCGGTTTACTTCAAGCGGGTGAAATCCGCCGAAGTGGCGACCATGGTGAAGGACGAGGTGGAGCCGCTGGGCGGCTTCATCGGCGACGCCTTCCTGCAGCCGGTACTGCTCGGCGGCCAAGCGCTGACGGCCATGCTGTTCATCATGATCCAGAACGTCTGGCTCGGAATGATAGCGGTCGTGATCGTGGCGATCCAGATCGTGCTCATCCCGCGAATGCGGCGGCGGCTGATCGTGCTCGGGCGCCAACGGCAGTTGACGGCGCGCGCGCTTTCGGGCCGGGTTGGCGAAATCGTCGACGGCATCGGCGCGGTTCACGTCCACGATACATCAAACTACGAGCGCGCCGACATAGCTGCACGGCTCGGGCTCATCTTCAAGATCCGCTTCGATCTTTACCAATGGAAATTCATGGTAAAGTTCCTCAACAATTTTCTCGCGCAGCTCACGCCCTTTCTGTTCTACATGATCGGCGGGTATCTGGTCCTCCAGGGGCGGCTGGACGTCGGCCAGCTCGTGGCCGTGATCGGCGCCTACAAGGACCTGCCCGGACCGATGAAGGAACTGATCGACTGGGATCAGGATCGGCAGGATGTCCAGGTCAAATATCAACAGGTCGTTGAACAGTTCACCGTCGAAGGTCTCATCGCGCCGAGTATCATGGCATTGACGATCGACGATCCCGATCCGATGACCAAACCGCTGTCGGCGATCAATCTGTCCATAGCAGACGATGGCGGTGCGATGCTCCTCAACCGTATCTCCCTCCAGGTCAAGCCGGGTGAGACGGTGGCACTGGTCAGTACCGCAACAGGTGGAGCGGAGGCGCTTGCAGAAGCCTTCGCGCGGCTGATCTGGCCGGACAGCGGAAAGGTCGCTTCGGGCACCGACGACCTGCTTGAACTCCCGGAAGCAGTAACCGGCCGGCGCATATCGTACGCCTCGTCGGATGTTTTCCTGTTCCAGGCAAGCCTCCGCGACAACCTGCTCTACGGGTTGAAGCATGCGCCGCTGACATCGGTGCCTTATGACGGTGCTGCGGCAGATCAGCACCGCTGGAACATTCACGAGGCGCGCCGGTCGGGCAATCCGGATCTTGATATCCACGGCGACTGGATCAACTATGCTTCCGCTGGCGCTACCGGCCCGCACGACCTCTTTGAAGCCGTGCGCCGGGTGCTCGACGCGGTTGTTCTGTCGCGTGACATTCTGGATCTTGGCTTACGCTCTTCAGCTGACCTCAAGCGTCACACGGAGCTTGCCAGGCGGATCGTTGAACTGCGTGCGGCGCTGCGGACCCGGCTGGAACAAGAGGGGCTGAGCGGGCTGGTGGTTCCTTTCGAACCGGGCGCCTACAACAAGGAAGCAACGATCGGCCAAAACCTGCTCTTCGGCGCTGCCGCCGGCCCCGAACTGGCCGACAGGGCGCTGGCGGCCAATCCCTATTTTGCTTCCGTGCTGAGGCAAGCCGGCCTCGACCGCACGCTCTACGAAATGGGCTTGGAGATCGCCAAACAGGCGATAGAGTTGTTTGCCGACCTGCCGCCCGATCACCAGTTCTTCCAGCAGCTCGCCTTCATGAGCGCGGAGGAGATACCCGCCTACGAAACCTTGCTGCAACGGCTCAAGAACCGTCCCTACGAGGCGGTTTCGGAGAACGATCGCGCCATGATCGTCACCTTGAGCTTTGCCTACATCGAGCCCCGGCACCGCTTCGGCCTGCTGAGCGACGAGCTGATGAGCAAGATCGTCGCTGCACGCAACCGGTTCTATGAAGACCTGCCGCCCGAGTTGCACAATGCGATCGAACGGTATGATCCTGCCAAATACATTGCCGCGGCCACGGTCATGGATAATGTCCTGTTCGGGCGTGTGGGCAACAATCATCCCGACGCGCCCGACCGCATACGCTCCATCGTCTATGACATTCTTGACGAACTCGGGCTTTATGGCGAACTTCTGGATGTCGGCCTGGACTTCAACGTCGGCTCCGGCGGGAGGCGGCTGACCGGTGGACAGCGACAGAAGCTCGATGTTGCCCGGGCCTTGCTCAAGCGTCCCGATTTTCTCATTCTCAACCGGCCGCTGTCGGCGCTCGACCAGCGCATGCAGGATAAGGTGCTGCGAAACGTGCTCGAGGAAGCCAGGCGCGACGGCCATTCGCCGGCAATTGTGTGGGTCGTGACGAATCCGGCAATGGCGATGATGTTCGATCGCGTTGTCGTCTTCGACTCGGGTCAATTGGCGGAAGACGGAACACACGAGACACTCTTGGCGGGGAACGGTATCTTCAAGGAACTGTTGTCATAGAGCAACGGACATTCAGATGGATCATTCTGCCGGTGCACGACATCGGGCTCGCCACCTTTCCGTGGGTTTGCCTCGCCATCCCGGAAAGAGAATTGATTCCATCTGGGCGTCCCTTGCTCTAGTCTGGCAAACGCGAATTTTGGAAGGTTTGCGACAATGCTGCTCAAGGATGAAGTTGGAATGCTGCAACGCGTTCCCTTGTTCTCTGCCATCGAGCCGACAAAGCTCAAGCTGCTTGCGTTCACATCCGATCGTGTGAGCTACAGCGCGGGCCAGATCCTTTTCAGGCAGGGCGACGAGGGAGACGCCGCCTATGTCATCCTTTCAGGCAGAGCGGATATTCTTGTCGATTCCGATAGCGGACCGATAAAAGTTGCCGAACTGGAGCCAAATTCGATCGTTGGCGAGATCGCCATATTGTGCAACAGCTCCCGCACTGCCACCGTCAGAGCGGCAAGTCCGCTGGAAGCCTTGAGAATCCGCAAGGATCATTTCCTGAGGCTTATGAGGGAGTTCCCGGAAATGACCATCGAGATATTGCGGGTTCTTGCCGATCGCCTAAGCCATACGACCGCGGATCTGATCGACGCACGAAGCGCCAAATAACGAAGGACGGGCGCCCGATCCTCGCCGTCGTGACGGCACTGTCCTCTCGCTGAGAAGATCACCCGGAGAAAGCCTGTCTCGCCTAGCAGCAGTTGTTTGGATATGATGGGCGAAGGGGTAGCATGGACGACAACGTTTTCCTGGTCGGGTTTTGGGGTGTCCGCGGCAGCATTTCGGTATCAGGGCCAGAATTCTCTCGCTATGGCGGCAACTCAATCTGCGTCGAAATGCGATGCGGTAAGCATACGCTTCTGTTCGACGCAGGCTCTGGCCTACGGCCTGCCGGCGCGGCACTTCAGGCGTTGGGCGTGACCGATTTCGACCTGCTTTTCACCCATTGCCATTACGATCACATCATCGGGTTGCCGTCTTTTGCGCCGATCTATGATCGGGGCGCCAAGGTTACGCTTTGGTCCGGGCATCTTGCAGGACACATGACGACCCGGCAGATGGTCGATGAGTTCATGCAGCCGCCGTGGTTTCCGGTGAAACTGGAAGCCTGCAAGGCAAGCCTCGACTATCGCGATTTCGTATCCGGAGACGTGCTTCGCCCGCGCGAAGGGGTGGTGGTCCGAACCGGCAGTCTTATCCATCCGGGCGGCTGCATAGGCTACCGGGTCGAATGGGGCGGCCGCGTCGTGGCGATGATCACAGACACTGAGCACGAGCCGGACAAACTCGATCAGGCGGTGCTCGGCCTGATCGAAGATGCCGACCTCGTCATTTACGATTGCACCTACACCGAGGAGGAAATGGAACGCCGCCGCGGTTACGGGCACTCGACATGGCAAGAGGGTGTCAAGCTCTGTGAGGCGGCCGGTGCGCGCAGGCTTGCCCTGTTTCACCACGATCCGACACGGACCGACGAGGAACTGGACGAGATCGAGAAACTGGCCAAAGACAGGTTTACCGGCGCTTTTGCCGCGCGGGATGGCCAGACGCTCAAATTTCCAGTCTCATTGCGCAAAAAGCGCTGAGCTGTTTTCCTCTATCTCTTTGTTTTGACGCAATTCCGGACGGAAAACCATTCACACTTTTCCTGGAATTGCTTTACCGGCGCTGCGCCCGATCAATGTCCTGACCGGAAGCCATACGCAGGCTTCAGTCTGTGCGGTGACTGTGAACAGCCGTTCGAGGAAGAGCCAGGCCGATTCATCATGCACGAGATGGTGGGTGAGCAGGCCGACCGGTTCGCCTCCATCGAATGCATGCTGCAACTGCGCGATGATGGCCCGAACCAATAGGCCATGATCGCGGCAGCCGCGCGTGCCATGCCAATCCATGATGTCGACATTGCTGTTGATGACCGCAAGTGAAGCCGGTCTTGGCGGCCCATAGACCGACAATGCCGAAAATCCTATCGATCCAAGGTCGGATACCAAGCCGGCGTCGATCCTGTTCCAGGGTGGCACCAGCATCGGAACGGCACGTGCGCCGTGCAGGCCGGTTATGTGCGACAGCCCGCGAGCCAGATCATCGAGCACCGCCTCGCGTGGCCGATGCGCGCCGAGCTCCTGCTTCTTCTGGCCCTCCGGAGCATGATTTCGGTGCGCCCAGCCGTGGATGGCGACCGTGGCATGCGGCGCCTCGTCAAGCCGAACGACAAGCTTCTCGTCAGTCAGGGCGGGAATGACGGCCAGAGTCACCGGAACCGCGAATTCACCGGTGAGGTCGAGCAACCGATCAAGCGCAGGCGTCGGATCCACGGCGTCATCGTCGCGCAGCCAGAACTCCGCCTTACGGTCCGCCCGTTGCCGGCTCGCCAGTTCCTCCATCAAGGGTTGCCAGATTTGATCGGATGTCATGAGACCGGGATCTTCGCAAGAAGTTCGGCCAGACGCGCCGCCGCAGCACCGAGAGAACGTTCTTCGAGGATGAAACGTCTGGCTTCTGCGGCCATGATGGATCTTTCGTCGTTATGGGCCAGAAGCCTGTCAATGGCAGAAGCGAACGCCGCCACATCGCCCGGCGGGGTGAGAAACCCGGCCTGGCCATCCCGCACGACCTCCGGCACGCCGGCGACGTCCTGAGCCACAACCGGAAGGCCGGCGGCCTGTGCTTCAAGATAGGCAACGCCATAGGCCTCGCCGAAACCCGGCCAGACGTAAATTCCCCCACTGTAGAGGACATCCGGCACGGCGGCTGGCTCAAGCGCGCCAAGCCATTCGATACGCTCGGCGGGCAAGCCGGCGAATTGCGCTTTGATCTCCTCGCGGGCAGGTCCGTCCCCGACGACCGATATGGTCCAGGGCAGATGACCGATCGAACCGAGCGCCTGCGCCAGCATGCGATAGCTTTCGACTTTGTCGCCCGGGCGCATCATGGCGACGGTAACGAGGCGCGTTGGACAACCCCGTGCCGGTGTTTCCCGGAATAGCGATGTGTCGATGAAGGGCGAAAGCATGCCGAAAGAGGCTTCGGGTATCGCATCTGCCAGTCCCTGACGATCCCTTTGCGTGAAGCAGATGTTCAGTGCCGCCTGTTCGACGGCTCGCGCCACCAACGCTTGCGTATCGGTCCACAAACCGGTGTTGCGCCGCCTCGAATAGGAGGCTTCCGCTGTCACATAGGGAACACCAAAGGCCAACGCCAGTTCGGGCCCGATCAGGTCGGGCGCCTTGTAATAGGGATGATAGGTGAACCACAGATTGGGCTTGCCGTCACGATCCCAAAGCCCTGCCAGCCGCGCGGCTTCCTCCCGGGCCTCGATCTTGAGCGCATCGAAACTTTTCGAATCCGGTTCGCGTAGATAGAAGCGCAATTCGGATGCCAGTTCGACGCTGTGCCCTCCATGCTCCAGCGCCTTGACCAGCATCCGTGCCATTTGACGGTCGCCGGAGGCAACGGGATGATTGGGCGACTTCAGCGGCGCGTAGAAGGCAATTCGCATCGCCGGACCCTATCATCGGAAAGCCTGCGCAAGTCAATTTCGAAGCATGATCGACTTCACCCTCAAGCACTGGAATGCGCTATCTGATGCTCATGGAAACAGCTGCCGCTGCCGATCCGTTTGTTGCTTCTCTGCCGGTCTTCGCAAAATTCGAAAGCGTTGCCGATATCGATAACTATCGGCCTCTCCCCGATGGCTGGGCGCTTGCTACCGCAGACATCGTCGGCTCGACCAAGGCGATCGCGGCGGGGCGCTATAAAACCGTCAATATGGCCGGTGCCAGCGTCATTTCGGCGCTGCTCAATGCGCTGGGTAGGCAAGATCTTCCCTTTGTCTTCGGCGGCGACGGCGCGCTCGTGGCGTTTCCCGGCTCGGCGCTGGAGATCACCCGCAACGCGCTGGCGGCTGTCCAGAGATGGGTGGCGGACGAGCTGGATCTGAGCTTGCGTGCCGCAATCGTGCCGATAAAGGATATAAGAGCGCAAGGCCTCGACGTTCGCGTGGCGAGGTTCCAGGCCTCCGATGCAGTCTTCTATGCCATGTTCGCCGGAGGTGGCGGCAGTTGGGCGGAAGCCGAGATGAAAGCGGGGCGCTACCGCATCGATCCTGCGCCGGCCGGCGCGCGGCCGGATCTGACCGGCCTCTCCTGCCGCTGGAACCCAATCGAAGCCCGGCATGGCGAAATTGTCTCGATCATAGCCATACCGGGGGCGTCGCGCGACTTGCGCGGTTTTCAGTTTCTGGTTTCCGACATCATCGCCCTTGCCGGCAGGCAGGAACGCGATGGCCACCCGGTGCCAGTGAACGGGCCGGACTACAGTGTGCTGCCCGCCGGCCTCGATATCGAGGCGCGGGCCATGGCGCCGGCAGGACGGCGGTGGCTGTCGAAGCTGTGGATAGTGTTCCTGATGACGCTTACGGCTGTTACGGATAGATATGGCTGGACGATCGGCAGATTCGATCCGAAGATCTACAAACGCGAAGTGGCCAGCAATTCGGATTTCCGGAAGTTCGACGATGGCTTGAAGATGACCATCGACGTTGACGCGGATGTGTTGCAACGGATCGAGAACCGGCTGAAACAGGCGGAAGAGGCGGGCATCTGCAACTATGGCCTGCACCGCCAGAAATCGGCCTTGATGACATGCCTCGTCGCATCGCCGCTGCAGCGCGATCACGTTCATTTCATTGATGGCGCCGCCGGCGGCTATGCGATGGCTGCCGCAAGCCTTAAGGCGAAGGTGCCGGTCTGACGGCTTGCGGACATCGATTTTCCGCAATATGCCTCGGGGCTCTTGTGAGCGGTGAGCCTCACCATGGAAGCGGACGGCCTGTCCGAATTGACGGGAAGCAGATTTTGGACGCCTCACGATCGACATATGACCGTCTTCTGAACCGGATTTCGACGCGTGCCGCGCAAGTCGGCGTGATCGGACTGGGCTATGTCGGGTTGCCGCTGGCGGTTGCGATCGCACGCGCCGGCTTCCCGGTTTCCGGCTTCGACATCGAACCCCAAAAGGTCGAGAGCCTGAACAACGGCCAATCCTACATCGAGGCGGTGACGTCGCCAGCCCTTGCCGGCCAGGTGGCGAGCGGACGGTTCCGCGCCACTGCGGATTTTGCCGAACTGGCCGTCTGCGATGTCATCATCATCTGCGTTCCGACACCACTGACGAAACACCGCGAGCCGGATCTCTCCTTTGTCAGGAACACGGCAGGCACCATCGCGAAGCATCTGCGTCTCGGCCAGCTGATCGTGCTGGAATCGACCACCTATCCCGGCACCACCGACGACGTGATCAAGCCCATCCTGGAAAAAACCGGCTTGCGGTCGAGGATAGATTTCTTCCTCGGCTTCTCGCCCGAACGCGAGGATCCCGGCAACCGCAGCTTTGAAGTCGCGACGATCCCCAAGGTCGTGGCAGGTGACGGCACTGAAGCGGCGATGCTCGTGCAGGCTTTCTACCATGGCGTGGTCAAGACCGTCGTTCCGGTTTCCACCACGGCAACCGCCGAGGCGGTCAAGCTGACGGAAAACATCTTCCGCTCGGTCAACATAGCCCTCGTCAACGAGTTGAAGGTCGTGCTCGGTGCGATGGGAATCGACATCTGGGAGGTGATCGAGGCGGCAAAGACCAAGCCGTTCGGCTATATGCCTTTCTATCCTGGCCCTGGACTTGGCGGGCACTGCGTTCCGATCGATCCTTTCTACCTGACGTGGAAGGCGCGCGAATACGAACTGCCGACCCGCTTCATCGAGCTGGCGGCAGAGATCAACACGGCCATGCCGCGTCATGTGGTCGATGAACTGGCGAAGGCGCTGGACCGGCGCTGCGGCAAGGCGCTCAGCCGCTCGCGCATTCTCATCATCGGGCTCGCCTATAAGAAGAATGTGCCCGACATCCGCGAAAGCCCCTCATTGCGGCTCATTGAACTCATCGAGGAATGGGGCGGCAAGGCGGAATTCCACGATCCGCATGTTACCGAAATCCCGACCACACGGGAGCATATGGCGATCAAGGGGCGTCGCTCGGTCGAATTGACCGAGGTGGCCCTGAAGGATTTCGACGCTGTCGTCGTTGCAACCGACCACGACGCGATCGACTATCAGGCGATCGCGGATCACGCTCTACTGATCGTCGACACACGCAATATTTTTGGCCGCCTCGGGCTAGCCCGAGAGACGGTGGTGAAGGCCTGACGGCGTCCGAGCCGGCGAATTTGTGGCGGATCAAGGAGATTTCGAGATAGCATGAGCACAGCGCAAGCAGAAATTTCTGCCATTCTCATGGATAAGGTTGCCGATTGGCTGACGCAATCGGCGTTGGCGGGCGACGATCTGGAAACATTGGTAAGGGGCTTTTGTGAACGGCTGGCTGCTGCCGGCCTGCCGCTGAAGCGGGTGCATTTGAGCTTTTCGATGCTTCATCCGCTTTATGACGCGCTCGGCTTCACCTGGCTCCGGGGCCAGGGCCTGGAAGTGGAAGGCTTCCGCAAGGAGAACGGCGTTCACTCCGACAGATTCCTGACCAGCCCATACTACCATCTGCTCAGCCACAAGCTCGACCATCTGCGGCGCCGGCTCGACCCGTCGGTGCCGTCGGAATTTCCTGTTTTCGATGACCTCAAGCTGATGGGCGTCACCGATTACATGGCTTTCGTCCATCCCTTCAGCGGCAACACCAGTCAGGGCATGATCGGGTCTTGGTCCACCGACAGTGCCGCAGGCTTCAGCGACAGCATGATTGCGGCGCTGCTGCGCATCCAGAACCATCTCGCTATCGCAACCAAGATGGCGGTGCTCACCAAGCTTGCCGACAACATGATGACCACTTATCTCGGCGGCGACGCCGGCAGGCGCGTGCTCGACGGCCAGATCAAGCGCGGCGAGGGTGATACAATCCGGGCGGCGCTGGTCATGGGCGACATGCGCGGGTCGTCAAGACTTGCCGAAACCTCCGGCCGCGAAGTCTATATCGATACGCTGAACCAGTTTTTCGACGCCGCTGCTGCGCCTTTCAATCGTAAGGGCGGGCAGATCATGAGTTTCATAGGGGATGGCTTCATTGCAGTTTACCCTTGCGCAAGGCACCGTTCACAGTCCGAGATCGCCTGCCAGGCCGCTCTTGCAGCAGCGCACAAGGCCACCGCGCGCATGATGGATCTCAATCTGCGCAGAAAGCAGCAGGGATTGAGCGACATAAACTATGGTATCGGCCTGCATGTCGGCAATGTGATGTTCGGAAATGTCGGGCTTACCGACCGGCTCACATTCTCCGTCTTCGGCTCGGCTGTAAACGAGGTCCAGCGCCTCCAGACCCTGACCAAGAAATATCCGCACAGCGTTCTCGCCAGCAAAGACTTCGCCAGCTATTGCGGCGCCAACAACTGGCTGGCGCTCGGCATGGAGGAACTGGCGGGCATCAGGCAGAAGCTAACGGTGCTTTCACCCGATTTGTCGGGTGCTCTCTCGCTCGACGAAGACGGTGCGCTGGAGCCGATTTACGACCGAATATCGGACGCCGAGCAGGTCATGCTGCTTCATCGCAATGCCGCGCGGCCGTCCGCGGGCGACCCGAGGAAGCTCCAGTAACCGCCACGATCCGATCCGAACGCGTTTGGTACGCACTCCGATCGCCGGTTCCGCCAGGGAACTGGCGACTGTTCGAATCCAAGTTGCTCTAGGCTGGCAATGCGCTAGTCTCGCCTTCTGGAGCGGCCAGAGTGGGGGCTGGTGTGAGAATGAATTTGGGCGTTGATCTGCTGCGGATCGAGGATGTTGGCATCTCTTTTGCCATTATAGGGGGACCGTTGCATGCCGTCAGGCGTGCGAATCTTCGCGTCTTGCCCGGCAAGGTTACCGCGCTTGTGGGCGAGTCCGGTTCCGGAAAATCGGTTCTCAGCCAGGCAGTGATGGGCATTTTGCCGAACACAGCCCATGTTCGCGGCCGTATCCTGTTTTCCGATCCTGAAAAGCCCGGCACGACGCAGGATATCCTGCAGATGCCGCGTGACGGACCCGAAATCCGGGCGTTGAGAGGCAGCCGCATCGGCAAAATATTTCAGGAGCCGATGACATCACTGTCGCCGCTGCATACGATCGGCAATCAGGTCAGCGAATCCCTGCAGATTCATACGCCCACGGCTCGGGTGGAGCGCAAGGCGCGGACCGAGGAAATGCTCGGACTTGTCGGCTTTCCCAACCCCAAGCGCGCCTATGACATGTATCCCTTTGAACTTTCGGGAGGATTGCGTCAACGCGCCATGATCGCCATGGCGCTTATCTGCCGGCCCGCCCTGTTGATCGCCGACGAGCCGACAACGGCGTTGGACGTCACCATCCAGGCGCAAATCCTGCAATTGCTGCGCGAGCTTCAGACGAAGCTGAACATGGCGATGCTGCTGATCACGCACGACCTTGGCGTAGTCGCCAATGTCGCCGACGAGGTGGTGGTCATGTACCATGGCGAGATCATGGAAGCGGGACCTGTGGAGGCGATATTCCGCCGGCCGGGCCACCCTTACCTGAAGGGCCTGATGGCAGCCGTTCCGCATTTCGACCTGAAGCCCGGCGAAAGGCTAAAAGCGCTCCGCGAGGTGCCGGTGAATGTCGGGAACCTGCTCGGCAAGCAGACGGCGCCAGCATCGAAGGGGCCGGACGACCTCCTGCTGTCGGTCAGGGATATGACAAAGACCTTCACGATCCGCAAGTCCGGATGGTTCGGCGGAGGTCATCAAACCTCTGTTCGCGCCGTGGACGGCGTGAGCTTTGATATCAGGCGGGGCGAGTGCCTGGGTCTTGTCGGCGAAAGCGGCTCCGGCAAAACCACCGTCAGCAAGGTCCTCATGCGGGCTGTCACCCCTAGCGGCGGCTCTGTGATCTTCAACGGCCGCGATGGTCCGATCGACGTCTTGAAAGCCGAGGGAGACGCTCTGCGCATGCTGCGCGCGAAAATCCAGATGGTCTTCCAGGATCCGGTTTCGTCGCTTTCACCTCGCATGACGGTGGAGAACATTTTGAGCGAGCCGCTGGAAATCCATCAACGTGGCAATGCCGCGTCCCGACTCGCCACGGTCAAGAACCTGATGCAGGCAATCGGACTCGACCCGCGCTTCATAAAGCGTTATCCGCACAGTTTCTCCGGCGGACAGCGTCAGCGTATCGGCATCGCGCGCGCGTTGGCACTGGGGCCTGAACTCCTGATCTGCGACGAGCCAGTTTCGGCACTCGATGTCTCTGTCCAGGCGCAGATCCTGAATCTTCTGAAGGACCTGCAGAAGGAACTGGGCCTGACCTACCTGTTCATATCCCACAACCTGGCGGTGGTGGACTACATGGCCGACCGCATCGCGGTGATGTGCGGCGGGCGTATCGTCGAGCTAGCGCCGCGCGAAATTCTGCTTAGGAAACCGGTCCACCCCTACACGCGCTCACTGGTCGCCGCAGTCCCTTTCCCCGATCTCGACAGGCCGATGGATTTCAAGACTCTGAAGCTCAGCGGCGCTTCCGACACCAGCGCATGGGGACCGCAATTCCGTGACGAGGGCGACGAGGACATGCTGTCGCCGCTCGACCTTGGCGGCGGCCACCTCGTGCTGGCGCGACGTTCGGCCGATGTCAGCGAGCTACGCCATTGATCAGCCGGCGCACCGTCCTTGGACTCATGGCTTCGGCATTTCTGCCGGGCACGTTGCGCGCCGGCGACCTGGAGCCGGAATTTCTTCAGCCGCAGATGAAGGCCAGGGCGCTGCCGGCCCTGGCCGAACGCCTGCCCAAGCGTCCGCGCGCGTTGAATCTCGCTGCGATGGGCCGGCAGCCCGGCCAATATGGCGGCACGCTGCGCACGATCATCGGCAGCCAGAAAGATATCCGGATGATGACGATCTACGGGTATGCTCGCCTGGTCGGCTATGACGAAAAGCTTAACCTGCAAGCCGACATTCTCGAAAGTTTCGATGTAGCGGATGATCGTGTCTTCACTTTCAAGATACGAGAAGGACATAAATGGTCTGACGGTAGCCTGCTGACGTCGGAGGATTTTCGCTATTGCTGGGAAGATGTCTGGCTGAACGATGAGCTTTCGCAAGGCGGGCTCGCCCCGGCCCTGCTGGCGGATGGCAAGCCGCCACGCTTCGAGATCGTCGATCCGTTGACGGTCCGCTACAGTTGGGATGCGCCCAATCCCGACTTCCTGCCCAAGCTCGCCGCTGCTTCGCCCCTATCGCTTGTTCTGCCGGCCGCCTATCTCAAGCAGTTCCACAAGAAATACCAGGATCCATTCCGGCTCGCCGGCCTAATGAAGGAGAACCGGGCCAAGAAATGGACGCTCTTGCATATCCGCATGTCGCGGCAATATCGCCCGGAGAACCCGGAACTGCCGACGCTCGATCCCTGGCAGAACCGGACCAAGCCGCCGGCTGAGCAGTTCGTCTTCGAGCGGAACCCGTTCTTTCATCGAATAGACGAGAATGGCCGGCAACTGCCCTATGTCGACCGGATAGTCATGAACGTCAGCTCGTCGGCGATCATTTCCGCCAAGACCGGTGCGGGCGAGAGCGACCTGCAAGGCATGGGAATTGACTTCACCGATTACGCCTTCCTGAAGGATGCGGAGAAGCGCTACCCAGTGAAGATGCATCTCTGGAAACGCACACAAGGTTCGCGGCTGGCGCTGCTGCCCAATCTGAATTGTGCCGACCAGGTGTGGCGCGGCCTTTTTCGTGACGTGCGCGTGCGCCGCGCACTTTCGCTCGCTGTGGACAGGCGCGAGATCAATTTGGCCGTGTTCTACGGATTGGCGCAGGAAAGTGCCGATACGGTCCTGCCGGAGAGCCCGCTCTACCGGCCGGAATTCGCGAAAGCCTGGGTCGCCCATGATCCCGACCAGGCTAATGCCCTGCTCGACGAGGTCGGGCTTCAGGCGCGTGACGATGACGGCCTGCGGATACTTCCCGACGGACGCCCGGCGCAGCTCGTAGTGGAAACTGCCGGCGAAAGCACGCTGGAAACCGACGCGCTCGAGCTCATCACTGATCACTGGCGCAAGATCGGCATCGCTCTGTTCATCCGGACTTCGCAGCGCGACATCTTCCGCAGCCGCGCGCTTGGTGGCCAGATCATGATGTCGATGTGGTCGGGCATCGACAATGGCGTGCCGACCGCCGACATGAACCCCTACCAACTGGCCCCCACCGTCGACGACCAGCTGCAATGGCCGCTCTGGGGTGCTCACTACTTGTCCCGTGGCAAGGTCGGCGAAGCGCCCGATCTTCCGCCCGTGGTCGAGTTGATGGATTTACTCAAGCGCTGGAACGCATCGACTGAAGCCACGGAGCGCGCCGAGATCTGGAATTCAATGCTGTCGATCTATACCGATCAGGTGTTTTCGATCGGCACGGTGAACGGAACGCATCAGCCGGTTCTGGCATCCTCGCGGCTGCGCAATCTGCCCGACAAGGCGCTTTACGGCTACGACCCGACCGCCTATTTCGGTGTCTATATGCCGGATACATTCTGGCTTGGAGAGTCCTGAGCGTGCTTCGATATTTGGTCTGGCGCATCGCCGTGATGGTTCCAACGCTGCTGGTCATATCGGCACTGGTGTTCACGATCATCGAACTTCCCCCAGGCGACTATTTCGACAGCTATGTTGCCGAGCTTCGGGCTCAGGGCGAAGCGGTGGATTCCGATCGCATCGAGATGATGCGCAAGGAATATGGTTTCGATAAGCCACCGGTCATTCGCTACTTCTACTGGGTCGGCGGGATGCTGCACGGCGATTTCGGCTATTCCTTCGAATATGAGCTGCCGGTTCGCGACGTCGTGGGGGACCGAATGTGGCTGACGGTGCTGGTTTCCTTCGTCACGATCATCTTCACCTGGCTCATTGCCTTTCCGATCGGCATGTACTCCGCCACGCATCAATACAGCTGGGGCGACTACGGCCTGACTTTCTTCGGCCTTCTCGGCCTTGCGATTCCGAACTTCATGCTGGCGCTGATCCTGATGTATTTCGCCAACATCTGGTTCGGCACGTCCATCGGCCATCTCATGGACCAGCAATATCTCGGCGAGCCGATGAGCTGGGCCAAGGCGAAGTCGATCCTCGCCCATCTCTGGATTCCGGTCTTGATCATCGGCACCGGGGGCACGGCAAGCATGATCCGGCGGCTGCGCGCCAATCTGCTCGATGAATTGCATAAGCAATATGTCGTGACCGCGCGCGCCAAAGGCCTTCATCCCTTCAGGGCGCTGGTCAAATATCCGCTGCGCATGGCGCTCAATTTCTTCATTTCGGATATCGGCTCTATCCTGCCGGCCATCATCTCCGGTGCCGAAATCACGGCGATCGTGCTGTCTTTGGAAACGACCGGGCCGATGCTGATCAAGGCGCTGCAAAGCCAGGACATGTATCTCGCAGGGTCGTTCCTGATGTTCCTCGCCTTCCTGACGGTCATCGGCGTCCTGATTTCCGACCTAGCGCTGGCGCTACTTGATCCGCGAATTCGTTTGCAAGGCGGCAGCACCAAATGAACACGCAATCGCCGCTGCCCGCTCCGGGTGCCCCACTGCAACACTACGTTTCCATCGAGCCCTTTGACCTGCAGTCGGTCGAGGCGATGACGCCGGAGCAGGAGAAGGTCTTTCAGGCGTCGCAGCTGCGGCTGATCTGGTGGAAATTCCGCCGGCACCGGCTTGCCCTTGTATCCGGCATATTCCTGGCAACGCTTTATTTCGGGATACTGATCTGCGAGTTCCTGGCGCCCTACGATCTGCACACGCGCAACATGGACTACATCTATTCGCCGCCGCAGCGGGTGCACCTGTTCCACAACGGCCAGTTCGTCGGGCCGTTCGTCTATGGCCGCCAGATGACGCTGGATATGGACACGCTCAAGCGAAACTACATCGAGCAACAGGATGATGTTCAGCGGATCCGTTTCTTCTGCAAGGGCGACAAGTACCGGTTCTGGGGCCTGATCGAAGGTGACAGGCATTTTGTCTGCCCCGCCGAAAACGGCCAGCTCTTTCTGGCCGGCACTGACAGGCTGGGGCGCGATGTGCTCTCGCGCATCATCTATGGCGCACGCATTTCACTGACAATAGGCCTCGTCGGCATCAGTTTCAGCTTCCTGCTCGGCATTGTCATCGGCGGACTGGCCGGCTATCACGGCGGTATCTTCGATCTGATCGTTCAACGGATAATCGAAGTTCTGCAATCGATCCCCAGTATTCCGCTATGGCTGGCTCTGGCGGCGATCATGCCGATAACCTGGAGTCCGATCCTGATCTATTTCGGCATCACCGTCATCCTCGGGCTGCTCGACTGGACCGGACTGGCGCGGGCCGTGCGTTCGAAGCTTCTAGCCTTGCGCGAGGAGGATTACGTTCTGGCCGCGCAATTGATGGGCGCCAGAAGCAGCCGCATTATCCGCCGACACCTCATTCCCGGGTTTATGTCGCATCTGATCGCGACGGCAACGATCTCCATACCCGGCATGATCCTGGGCGAGACGGCGCTGAGCTTCCTCGGGCTCGGCCTGAGGGCGCCGATAACCAGCTGGGGCATCCTGCTCACCGAGGCGCGCAGCGTCAGCGTGATCGCGTTCTATCCATGGCTGCTTTTGCCGATGCTCCCCGTCGTTCTCGTCATCTTGGCGTTCAACTTCCTCGGCGACGGGTTGCGGGACGCCGCGGACCCCTACAAGTGACATCGCTATTCCACCGCGCGCCGCGCCGCCGACTCCACCCGGTATGATCCTTGTCGGCAGCCTGTTCGCTTGTTGCAGTGTTCATCGTTCGCCTCTACACGCGGCAAGACTCGATCGGGGTTTAACACGTCGCCTCTGGTTTCAGCCGCGAAACGCTCTGGTCGGGGGCAGTTGATTTCGTGGACTTGTTCAGGAGATACAATCGCGCATGAGTCGCCTCGACAGTTTCATCCGGAGGATGACCGCACAGCGCGACATACTCGATCATGTCTGCGCCGAGGTGGCGAAGATAGAGGGCCCCGTGCTCGAGCTCGGCCTCGGTAATGGCCGGACGTTCCACCATCTGCGCGAGCGCCTGCCCGGACGCCGGATCATAGCGTTCGACCGCGCACTTGCCGCACACGCCAGCTCAATTCCCGAAGCTGAAAACCTCGTGCTCGGCGAAATACGCGAGACGGCGAGCAGGTTCATTGGCATCGACGCCGCCCTTGTTCATGCCGACATCGGCACCGGCTATGAAGATCGCGATGCAGTGATCTCTACCTGGCTTCCCGATCTGACCGCGCGCCTACTTCGCGTCGGCGGCATCGCGGTCAGCGGCACGCCGCTCGATCACCCGCAGTTGCAACGCCTCCCGCCGCCACCTTCGGTTCCCGCCGATCGTTATTTTATCTGTAGGCGAGTGTGAGGGGCCGGGACGAGCCAAATCTTCAGGGCCAAGCCTTCAGGGGATCGTGTATACTGCTATCTCCCGGTCAATGCCGCGCAGCGAGACCTCGTGGGGCACGGGCGTCAGCGCGTTCCTGTGTAAGAGATTGGCGGTGAGATTGTCGTCGACCACCGATCGAGTGGCGAAGATCGCCTGTGCGTTGGCAAGGTTCTGGACCCGCGAAGCAATGTTGACCGTCTGGCCGAAATAGTCCTGTCGCTCATTCATAGACACGGCGATGCAAGGGCCGGCATGGACTCCGATCTTGAGCAGCAGATCCTCGCGCCCGCTCTTGTCGTTGAGCGTACGCATGGCATCGCGCATCCTGAGGGCTGCAGCAATCGCACGATCGGGCGTCGCGAAGGTCGCCATCACCGCATCACCGATCGTCTTCACCACCGCGCCTGCCTCCGCCGTGACGATCTCGTGCAGAACCTGGAAATGCTCGCGCACGAGATCGAAGGCTGAAAGGTCGCCCACCCGCTCGTAAAGCTCGGTCGATCCGCGCAGGTCGGTGAACAGGAACGTCAGGCTGGTGATCTTCAGGCGCTGGTTGATGTCGAGTGTATCCGTGCGATAGAGATCGCGGAACGTCTGGTTGGTGAGCAGGCGCTTGGCGGTCAGGAAGGGCCGGCGTTTTCCCAGGAAATCATGCAATGCCTGGCCGGCGATGAAGACCGTCGGCAGCACGCGGGTGTCGGTCCGGTTTTCCAGCGAAATGCGCAACGGGCCGGGTTGCATCTCCAGCGTCTGGTTCTGAACATGGTCGCGGTCGAAGGCCAAAGAGAGGCTTCGGCGCTCCTTTGTTGGTTCGCCCTTCCCGTCGATGAACTGCGCCGAGTGGGTGACCGGCTCGAAGACGATGATGAATTCGGACGGAAGCTGTATGGGCAGAACCGCCTTTTCACCGGGCGCAAGCTCGATATCCTCCAGCGAGAACGCTTCCATCTTTTCCGCGAAATGCTCTTCCGGCAGATCGACGCCGGACGCCCAGTAGATCTGGCGGAAATATTCCGCCACCGGCAGTTCGTGTGGATTGTGGGCGGCAATCCTGCGCACGCGGGGACTGACGGTGAATGTCACCTCGACCATCTCGTCGAGGGTCGGTGAATAGCCCTCGGAGCACAGCGCGCAGGTGTATTCGTCCTTTTGCAGGGTTTTCAGCGTGGCGTTGGTGTCGAGCACGCCGCCACAGCCGGGGCACAGAACATTCCAGGAAATGTCGAAGATGCCCACCCGCGCGGCATGGAGAAAGGCGCCTATTGCGCGCTCCTCGTCGAGGCCATGCTTGCTGGCGAAGGCTGGCGCATTGATGCGGCAAAGTTCGCGGTCCTCGCCCTCCGCGATGGTTCGCTTGATCGCGTCGATCGCCTGTGGATCGACATCGGCCGATTGTCGCAGAAGTGAGAACAGATCCTGAGCTTCGTTCATCGTGCAGGCTCCGGAAAATGCACCCCGTGGCGTTTTGACCGGACCGGTCTTTGGTCCGAATGCTCCATCTTACTTCGAAACGAACCGTGCGGCCATTCGAATGGATAAGCCTGGTGACCGTTCACTTAGGCCGATTTTAACCGGCCGCAAGCAGCATTATGATGGTCCATGGAGCCTTCATCTTTGGGATTTTCTCCCATGCCGACATCCGACAATCCGCCATTTCCCGCGACCCTGCGCCTTTTCTCTGCGGTCGTCATCATCGTCCTGATCGTAGGCGCCGGCCTGTTTTTCGTGCCTGTTCTGGTCAAACCGGGCTGGCCTTGGGCCGTCACGCCGTTCAATGCGCGCTTTCTCGGCGGCTTCTACACCGCCGAAATGGTCGTGATGGCGGCGCTGCTGGTCTGGAATCGCTGGTCGCCCGGCAGGCTCGTGCTCGTCATGGCCTTCATCTTCACCTTCATCGTGTCGGTGGCTTCGTTCATCAATCTCGGCTATTTCAACTTCGAGCGCAAAGCGCCCTGGCTGTGGTTTTTGGTCTATCTTGCTTCGGTCGCGGTATCCGGGCTGTTCCTGTGGCGGGCCAGAGCCCGTCCTTCTGCGAAAGGCGTGACCTTAAATCCCGCATGGCGCGGCTACATGCCGGTGGAATCCGCGATCCTTGGGCTCTATGGCGTCGGCCTGTTGCTGTTTCCCCTGACATTCAGTGGCATCTGGCCATGGCCGATCGATGCCTTCCACGCTCAGGTCTACAGCGCAATCTTCCTCGCCGGTGCGGGCGGTATATATCTCGTCTGGAGAAGCGCGCCGCGCGAGGAACTGCTGGTGCTCGGGTTGGCACAGTTTCTGGTTGGCCTGCTTGCCATCCTCGGCGTCGTCATCACCGACGCTGCGGTGCACCGGATCGACTGGACGGCGATCGGGACATTGTGCTGGCTCACGCTTTTCGGCTGGATCGGCATCAGCGGCGTCTTCAAACTCTACGCCGCCTCCCGGTATTTCAGCTCGCAATCGGCATCATAGGTTGAGAGACGGCTGGATTTTCAGGTGGCGTCCGGTGCATCGTACCGGTCCGATTGCCTTCGCCGGGAACGCCATGACCAGCACGACGTCGCCACCCTCCGAGAAAAGCCAGCCGCTGCTCCGGTCCGTCCGGCCAAGCGATGCGGAGGCGCTTTGCGCTATTTTCAACATGCCGGGCTTCCGCCAGGGCACGCTCAGGATGCCTTTCGAGATGGTGGAGCAGGTGGCGCGGCGCATCGCCAAGTCCGGCCCGGAAACCACCTGG
This sequence comes from Mesorhizobium sp. M0195, assembly GCF_040322115.1. NCBI lineage: Bacteria > Pseudomonadati > Pseudomonadota > Alphaproteobacteria > Hyphomicrobiales > Phyllobacteriaceae > Mesorhizobium > Mesorhizobium sp. M0195. Next base: position 646,516 of record NZ_JAMYSV010000002.1, read on the forward strand.
ATCGTTGCCGAGCTGGACGGCAAGGTCGTCGGCCATGGCAGCCTGGTCGTGCAGGGTTCACCGCGCCGTTCGCACATCGGCGAGATCAATATCGGCCTTGACGATGCCTTTGTTGGCAAAGGTATCGGCTCTGCCATACTTGGCGCGCTGCTTGACGTGGCCGACAACTGGCGCGCCCTGAAGCGAGTCGAATTGACCGTCTATGCCGACAACGAACCGGCCCTCCGTCTCTACAAGAGCCACGGCTTTGAGATCGAAGGCCGGCATGTGAAGGCCGGCTTTACCGACGGGCAGTACCACGACCTCCTGAGCATGGCCCGGCTGCGGTTCTAAGATCCGCTGTTTGCCTTGGCTGTTTAGCCAATCTGACAATTTGTGCCGAGTCAGCGAACAGGGCTGCATCCAGCAAGTCTGGTCTCGCTTGGCGTTTACACCGCAAGCGGCTAGACGGGACCAATGACCGCCGTCTTTGATCCAACCCCTACCCCTCCGCTGGAAATTCTGGCTGTGCTGTCGCTGCTCTGCCCGGAGGTCGTGCGCGACATCGAGCAGAACTGGAATGCACCGGTTTCCGATTACGCCCGCCATCTGTGGCGGCCGGTGGCAAGGCCTGCATCGGGCCCGGCGATCGCTGCCCGCTCGATCCTGCGCGAAGTCCTGCATCAGCGCCTCGATAGGATCATGCGGCCTGAGGAGATCGGCAAAGCCCTCGACGAGTTCGAGCACAGACCGGTGATTCAGTCCGGCCTGCACTGCCTGCTTCTGATGGACCGGATCACCTTCGATGCCCTCCTGCTTGCCTGGCTCGGCGCGGTCGAAAACGGGCTGTCGGCCTTCGTCGGCTTCATGGGAACGACGATGACCATGGAGACAGTTGGCCGGGAGGGGCCGGGATGGCTCGATGTCGGCGACGACAAGGTCAACCTGTTCGGCATGGGGCGCCACAAACTGTGCCGCAAAAGCGCCTGCGTGGCCGGTCCCGTCTCCCTCAACAAGCGCGCGCTCGAAGCGGTGGGCGATGAAACGGATGCCAGCCGCTGGCTGGGCACACTGCTTGCCAGCCAGGACAAGGTGTTTGAAACCGCCGCCGATGCGCTGACTGCCCTGAACCACGATCTGGTCGCCAATTGGGATCGTGCCGGCATGGCCCTGCCGGTTTTCATCGATGATCGGGCCGCCGCGGCTGCCATGGCGCGGCATCTGGAATATGACGGCGGCCTTCTTTCCAGACTGCTCATTGAACCCGCAAGACGCCAGCGTCTCGAACGTGCCTGGCAAGAGGCCGCATCGAGCCCATTTGGCAGATTCCTGCCCAATGCCACGGACTATTTCTGGGGCATTCGCGAGGAGCGCGTGCGCAAACTCGTTCTCGAGAACGGGCACCTGATCGAGCCCGACAGGCCGCAAGGTCTTTCCATCCCGTTCGAGCGGCCGTATCTCAGGCAGGCGCTGCTGGACGGCGTGCTGCTGCCGAACTTGTTCCTGACGTTCCTCGTCCTTGCCATATTGCCGCGCGCGCGGGTCGTGGGGGGCCTGAGACAGATTGGCTATGTAGCGCTTTTCCACTCGATCCTTCTGGCCGCGCTAGACGAAAACGCGCCGGAAGAGCGCGATCTGGCTGCGGAGCTGCAGGTTCGGGAAAATGCCTGGGGCATGCGGGTCATCGATGAAAAGATCTCAGTCCGCGAGCAGCTTGCCGGCCTGCCGGAAGGAGCGCTCTTCCCGGACCTGCTCCGGCAATACCGATTGCGGACATTTGCCGAGACGACCGACGACCTAAAACTGGTTCGCGAAAACGCCAGATGGCGCAAGATCGGCCAGGCAGAGATCAAGCCGACCTGAGCCTAAGTCACAACCGCAAGCTGACAGCGAGCCAGCCGTTGCATCAAGAGGTCATGCGTAGCGCTCTGCCACCGGACCCACACGGATGGCTCGATGCCCATTTGCGCTGCCGCTTGCTCGTCGACGGCTATCGGTGCATCCTTGTGAATAGCCTGGCCGTGCAGTGCGGGCGAGATCACGCCGTCACGGCCACTAGTGAGGTCTTGTTCGATGGACTGCTCGGGCTGCGGTTTCGAGATTGAGGGCGGTTACGCCTTCTGTCCGAGGTGTGGCAGGCGCCAGCCCGTGCCATGCGCCAGTTGCGGCTACGCCTGCGCACCTGATTTCGAGTTCTGTCCGAAATGTGGGGCAAGCGTCGGTGCGCCCGCAAAAGCCGTCGAACGGCCTGCTCCGGCACCAAGCCGGACCATTGTGCCGCCTTCTCGAACTCCGTCGCTGCTTCCGAACATCGAAAGCGAAGAAGGGCTGCATCCCGTCTCCGACGCCGATCGCCGGACGGTAACGGTCCTGTTCGCCGACCTTTGCGGCTTCACGACACTCAGCGAGCAGCTCGACCCCGAGGTCATGCAAGCGCTGCAGAATAAACTGTTCAAGGAATTGACGGCGGCCGTGCGAAACTTTGGTGGTTTCGTCGACAAATTCATCGGCGATGCACTGCTCGCTTTGTTCGGTGCGCCGGTCGCGCATGAGGACGATCCGGAACGTGCGCTTCGCGCCGCTCTCGACATGATCGCCCGGACGGCGCGGCTCGGCGAAAGCACCCCCCACTCCGGCTCGCCTCTGTTACTCCACATCGGCATAAACACTGGTCCGGTCGTTACTGGCGGATTGGGCATCGGCACCGCCAGATCCTATTCGGTGACCGGCGACACAGTGAATACGGCGCAACGCCTGCAATCGCTGGCCGCACCGGGTGAGGTGCTGGTAGGCGAGCTCACTCACAGGCTGACCCGGCATGCCTTCTCTTACGAGTCACTGGGTGATGTCGTGTTTCGCGGCAAGGCTGGCAGCGTGCTCGTCCATCGACTGGACGCACCGCTAGCGGTGCCGCGCCCAGCGCGCGGGCTCGAGGCGCTCGGCCTCAGTGCGCCACTAATAGGTCGTGGTGCGGAGCTCAATAGAATGATGGCGAGCCTTGACCAGGCGTGCGGCGGCTCGGCCCAACTTGTCCGCCTCGTCGGAGAAGCCGGCATCGGGAAATCGCGGCTGGTGAAGGAGTTCGTCGCCCGCGTCGGCGACGAGGAGCGTTTTCGCAACGTCGTCGTGCGGCAGGCCACGTGCTCACCGCTGGGCGAACAATCTTTTGGCGCCTTGGGCGCCGTGGTGCGCAGCGCTGCCGGGATGATGCAAAACGACAATGGGGACGAAATGCGGGGGAAGCTCGCAGGCTTGCTTGCCGATCTCGGCCTGCAGGGCGAGGAGGCGAAGCGGCTGATGCCTTTGCTCTATCATGTGCTCGGCCTTGGCGACCCCGATGCCACCTTGCAGCATGTCGAGCCTGAGCAGTTGCGGCGGCAAATTCTCTACGCAGTCCGCACAATCATCGAACGGCGGCTTGCGTTGTCGCCGCTGTTGATCGTCGTCGAAGACCTGCACTGGGCCGACGCCGTGTCGCTCGAGGCACTACGTTTCGTGATGGACAGGTTAGAACGCACGCGGTTGATGTTGCTGGTCACGCATCGTCCGGCGCCGGACAACGACCAGCTCGACTCAAGTCGGGTCAGTCACACAGCGCTCAGGCTTCCGCCGCTCAATGGTGATGACGGACGCAGGCTGCTCGCGGCGCTTTTCGGCGAGAGCTGGGTAAACTCCGCAGGAGGGCTTCTCGATCAGATCCTCGAGCGCGCGGGCGGCAACCCCCTTTTTGTAGAGGAGATTGTTCGCGGCCTTATCGATCGCGGTGTACTGATGCGAGAGGGCCAGCGATGGCGGACTGTGGCCGGCGAAGTCGCAACCGGCATCCCCGCCACTATCCAGGCGATGTTGCTTGCCCGCGTCGACCGGCTGCCCCCAGAGGTGCGCCGGTTGGCTCAGGAGGCCGCGGTAATTGGCCCGCGTTTCGATGCCACACTTCTGAAATCCGTGACGGCCGACCCCGGCCGGCTTGAAGCCGGCTGCGAACTGCTTTGCGATGCGGAAATCATCGAGGAAGTTGCCGGATCAGGCTCGGTCTCGTCGCAAAGCTACCGCTTTACGCAAACATTGCTGCAGGACGTGATCTACCAGAATCTGCTCCTGCAACGCCGGACCGACATCCACGGGCGGGTCGGTGCTGCCTTGGAGCAACTGTGCGGCGACAAGCCGGAACGGCTCGAGGATTTGACCGTGCTCGGTCATCATTTCGCACAGAGCGCCGAGCGGGAGAAGGGCGCGCATTACCTGCAGGCGGCAGGCGATCGCGCTCGCATGATATACGCCAACGACGACGCCCTTCGTTTCTACGAGCGAGCACTGACAGCATTGGACGCGATCGGGCAAACACCGCTCAAACTGGCAATTGCAGAGCGCATTGCCGATTTGAGCGGCCCGGCAGGCCGCCGCGAGATCGCGCACCACCACTACGAGACCGTGTTGCAGGCATATCGCGAAGCGGCCAATCACGTCGCCTCGGCGCGAGTTTTGCGTAAGATCGGTCGGCTGCTCTGGGACGTCGGCAAGCGGGACAAGGCAGAACCCTGCTATGCTGAGGCGGCAGCGCTCCTCGATGGGGCGGATGCCCCGATCGAGCAGGCGCATCTGTGGCAAGAACGTGGCCGACAGGCGTTCCGTAGCGGAGATCACGCTCTCGCGGCAAAATGGGCAGACGCGGCGCTGGATTGCGTACGCAATCTGACAACGGAGCATGTCTCCGAGGTGGGGTGTGATGCCACTCTTGTGACCGCCGAGGCACTCAATACCAAGGCTGTCGCGCTGGCTCGCCTCGGGCGAAACCGTGAGGCCGTGCGTCAGGTTGAGCGTAGCATTGAATTGGCCGAAGCCGCCGGTCTGCTGGGCGCGGCCTGCCGCGGCTACACCAATCTCGGCGTGCTATACACGACCATCGATCCGGCACAGGCGATGGAGGTCTGTCGGCGCGGTCTTGAAGTGGCGCGCCGTATTGGTGATTTGGGTTTCCAGGCGCGCCTCCTCGCCAATCTGGCGGTCGCTTGTTGTACTTTCACGGATCGCTGTCCAACGGAGGGCATACCTGCTGCCGAGAAGGCCATCGAGATCGACCGGGCGCTCGACCAGCGCGAGCACCTGCCGGTGCCGTTGATCGTGCTTGGGCAGATCCACCAGTGCAACGGCCGTCCGGACCTGGCCGTTGGTTTGTTCCACGAAGCACTGGACGTAGCCCGCGAAACGGGCGAACCCCAACTGCTGTTTCCGTGCTATGATGGTCTTGCAACGCTTAATCTCGACCTCGACAATCTGGCCGAGGCCGAACGCTACTTTTCCCTGGCGCAGGGCATATGCGCCCAGCACGGGCTCGACCCGGAAGCGCTCGTGGTGCTGCCTTTTCTCGACTAGCCGGGGTTGGAGGTTGGAAATGTTGGTGCCGCTTCAACCGGGCGACCGTGCGCCGAACGTGGTACTCGACGCCATTACCCAGGAAGGCAAGATCGCGCTTGACGACTTTCGCGGCCAAAAACCGGTGCTGGTCGGCCTGTTTCGAGGTCTGCATTGTGCGTTTTGCCGGCGCCATATCGCCGCCCAGGCGCGGCTTGATCCGGAGCTGCGCGAAAAGGGCGTGGAGAGCCTGACGGTGGTCAACACGCCGATCGAACGGGCGCGTCTCTATTTCCGCTACCATCCGATGCCGAATCTGCTTGCGGCCTCCGACCCTGAACGCGCTTCACATCGTGCTTTTGGACTGCCCAATCTCGAATTCACCCAAAACGAGACGAACTGGCCGTACAAGGTCTCGATGGCAGCGGCAAAGGATATGCGGGTCGACATACCAGGCGAGTTGCCCGGTCCTATGGATCCTCTTGAGGCCAGCGAAATCCTCAACAAGAAGGACCATTACGAACTGACGGAAGCCGACGAGCAGATGATAGCAACGGGACACGGACAATTGATCGGTCAGTTCCTGCTGGACCGGCAAGGGATCGTCCGCTGGAGCTTCACGGAGGTTCCAGAGGGCGGGCGATACATGTTTGGGGCGCCAAGCCCGCAGGAGCTGATGTCAGCCGTGTCCCAAGTCGCCCAATAGACTTGCGAACGAGGTAAGCGGAGCGGGACGCTCAACAAAACGCGGAACCAACTTGTTACAAATCTAGACACTGACAAATTCACGGTTCATGCGAGCACGGCCTCGACAACCGCAACAAAGTCATCGAGCGAACGATCCCCACGAATCTCGATGCGCGGAAGGTCGATGGGATCACAATCGAGGTCCGCCGGCCCGTGTCTGCCGCCGAAGCCGATTCGATAGCCGCACTCCTTGGCCAGCCTGCCAAGCCGTCGGTCGGTGACTGAGAAGGGTGCCGCGAACGCCGCGGTTGGCCGACCGGTCCACCGTTCGATGAACATACGAGAGCGCAGAAGCTCGGCGGCCAAGTCAGAGCTCGACAGACCATCGATCGCGCGATGCGTCGCCAGATGGCTTCCGAAGAAGGCGCCTTCGCCGGCGAGGCGTCGCACCGTCCCGGCGTCCATAAGCTGCGTCGGCGGGCCGCTGTAGGCGTCCCACTGTGCACTTTCACCCACCAAGTCCGTCACCAGGAACACTTCCGCGGTGAGGTCGTTCGCGCGCAGGATCGGCCAGGCATGGTCGGCAAAGTTCTGGAAGCCGTCATCGAAGGTGATGAGCACTGGGCGGCCAACGAAAGGCTGACGGTTGGCGATGAACCATTCCAGCTGCTCGGAGCTAATCGCGTGAAAGCCATTGGCGCGCAGCCATGTCATTTGGCTGGCGAATGCGGCGGGCGTGAGCCGAAAACGGGCGAGCGCGGCCGGACCTTCATCGGAGACGCTGTGATACATGAGGACAGGGATACGCTGCCGCCGCTCGCTACGTGCGACGTCGCGGCGCAAGGCCCGCGCCCCGCCCCAGACGATTTTTCGCGCGACCCCCATATCGATGCGCGCGCGGATTGGCACATGATCAATGACTGGTTCCGTCGCCACGTCGCCTGGTGACAGGCGGCGGAAGCGGTCTATGCGATAGAGCTCGGTCTGGATCGATTGCTCGAGGACAAGACCTTCGGTCCCTGCCAGCGTCTCCGAGATCGCTTGTGCACCGAATGTGTTCCAGTCGAAGCCCGTCCTCTCAGGATTGTCACGTAGCACGAATGCGTGTGCGCTGATGAAGCTGCCGCCAGGCGCCAATGCCTCAACGACTTTCTTGGCGAAGCGTTGCAACTCGGCGAGATCATCCAGGTAGTAGAGCACTTCCGAACAGAAGATCAGATCCATCTCACCCGGCAGCGTATCCGCCGTGAAATCCAGTTCGCCGAACTCAACATTCGGCTGATCGCTGCATCGCGCGCGCGCCCGCTCGATGGCTATGGCGGAGATGTCAGTTGCGGTCAAATGGCTCACGCGCGGCGCCAGTTGCCGCGTGAAGTGGCCTTCCGCACAGGCCAGCTCAAGCGCCCGTCCAATGGGACCGGCAGGCAGAATTTCGAGCTGCCGCTCATATTTCTCCTGCTCATAGGACGAACCGTAATTCCAGGGATCCTCGGTCGCGAAATAGCCATTCCAGAACGACGTGCGATCCTTGTCGTGCCTGGCCCGTGCGCGGCGCAGCGCCGGGGGAGGCTCTGCAGGTTCGGTGCTCGACCGAACCAGCTCCCGCGCTTCCTCGGCCAATTGGGCGAGTTTGCCGAAGTGACTGTCCGGATCGGACCGGCCTTCAAGCCGCTCGGGGGACACGACATTCAGGATCAATTCGATCCAATAATCCCTTGTCACTGTCCCAAGTACGCCGAATTGCACGACAGCCTCGATCTGGCCATCCATCATCAGATAGGCATAAATTTGATCGATTCCTTGCGGAAGTTCGACCGTGGTCGGATTTCGCGCGTCGACACGAATTCCAAGTGTCCGCGCCAGCCTGCGCGGCGCGGCGAGATCGTCGACGTCGAGCAGCATTTGCTCAAGATGATACTGGACGCGGCGAGCCGCGTCGGGATTGTTCCAGACCTTGCCGAGTTCGATGATCAACTCGGTGAGGGAGCCGCCGAACCTGTCCCACCTGGCAGCCAATTGCGCTGGCACCGACAGGCTTCCGACCGCTAGGCCATCGAAGATCACCTTGGCGATCTCTCGCGCCCCTTTGCGTCCTGGCGGGAGGGCGCGCAGGGACTGCGGGTTGATCGAGCGCGAGCCGCTGCCGCAATCCGACGCGGCGTTCCACAACGCGAACCACGCGAGTGCCTCGGAGGCGGTACCGCCGTTCGCCTCGATCGCTCCATTGGCGTGAGCCGACGCCGGGTGTTTGACCCTGGGATCGGCGGAAAAGCCGCGGGCGATCACGATTTCAGCATCTGCCAGCATCTGCGTCGAACTGCGGCTGAGCGCGTTGGGGCTGGTCCGATAGAAAGCGAGCGGCTCATCGACCATCACCCAATTTTTGCCCAGACGTGCGAGGCGCTGCCACAGGTCCCAGTCCTCGCAGGTGCGCAGCGACACATCGAAACCGCCCAACTCGACAATTGTCTCCCGGTCGACCAGCAGCGCGTGAATGGCGATGGCACGTCTGCGGGCGAATGTCTCGAAGGGCTGAATCGCAACCTCCGTTGCGATGCTCGACGGGGTGAGTTCGCCATCGGGCATCTCGCGCCGGGAACCGCAATAGGCGGCCACTGCATCGGGAACGGATTTCAGTGCGGCCAGCATTTTTGCGAGGAAGCTGGCATCCACCCAATCGTCGGCATCCAGAAACATGAGCCAGCGGCCGCGCGCTGTCGAAATCCCGCTATTGCGCGCGCCGGCGGCGCTATACGCGCAAGACCTCAACGTCCGAAATCGGGCATCGTGCTCTACATAACCGGCGATGATCGAGGGGGTGCGGTCCATGGAGGCGTCGTCGACGATGATCGCCTCCCAATCCACTATTTCCTGATCGAGAAGGCAATCGAGTGCGCGCGCGAGCGTTACCTCCGCGTTGTGCGCAGGAACCACGATTGAAACCAAGGGATCACGCGCCACGCCGTCTTACCCGCGCCCGGTTCGAAGGCACAACAAGACGCGTTGATCTTTCTTGGCGTAGGTCGTCACAATCCACGCCGATCAGTCCGTCGACCCATCGTCCATCACCCTATATCCAGTATCTGGTAGGTCTGCCTGCCGGCAAGCGTTGTGCCGACGGTTTGCTCGGCATTGAAAATCGGTACCATACCGCCTTGCGGTAGCATTGTCCTGGATCATCGAGCTTTCGTTTTCTTCGGCAAGAGTCGGCGAATGTCAAAACCGGATGACGGCATCGGATGGCAGCACTGCGCTGTCAAGATCGGGGCAAATTAGAGGCGGGCAAAAAAGACTTGAACACAGGCTGAATGGCAGCGCGCATGCCCGACGGCTTGGAGCTGAGGTCGATGCGCCAGGGCATCTCCGCTCTCGCATTTCATCTGCAAAAAGATGATCGCGGGCGAAGACACGAGCGCAAGCTGATCCGGATCGAGCCGCATGTCGAAATCTATCCGAATGGGGACGCACGAACCGACTTGAGCCGAGAAAATTCCGGCTTGCGGGTCGGCTATTTTGCTGACATGTTTATCAGTTTCTAAATTAGCGCTGGCAATGTCAAAAGAAGGGGCATGGGATGGCCAAGGAATCTTCGAGTACCGCTTCTTCGGCAAATAAAGCGGACGCAAATCTGACAAGTAATGCAGACGGAAGCGGGCTGAACTTCATGGCGGGCCAGGCTCGCGAGAGCGGGCCTCCCGGCGACGCTGTAGGTGTCGACAAGATACGTGATCTGCTGTTCGGCAACCAGATGCAGGACTATGACCGCCGCTTTTCCAAGCTTGAAGAACGGGTCTTGCAGCGCTTCAAGGATGTCGAATCCGAGGCCAAGCGCAATCTTGAAATGTACGAGTCAAATGCAAAGAAGCAGGTCGACTCGCTTGCGGCGCAATTGCGGAACGAAAAAGACGCGCGAGCCGACGCCGACAAGGAGATTGATCGGAATCTTCGCGAGCAAAATCAGGCGCTCGAAAAGCAGGTGCGCGCGTTGTCGGATCAGTTGAGCGAGCTTGAGCGGGAAGTTGCGGACCGGATAAATCGAAACGATCATTTGCTGCGTGAGGAAATCAAGCAAAAGAATGAAAGCATTCAGATGCTGATGGAGAAAATGTTTTCCGATCTTGGCAATGTCAAGACCGACCGAAATCTTTTGGCTGGCCTGTTTGTCGAGGTTGCAAAATGTCTAAATCAGGATCCCGCCGGCAGCAAGAACAACTCGGAGCGTACCTGGAAAGTGAGTTGATGGGAACTTGACGTCGACTGTCGACCCAATCAGCCTCCCTAAAAGAGCAGCTTCGAACGATACAGAGATTGATCGCGAGGCTCTGGCTCGCCTTTTGATCGAAATTGCCCGGAACGTTGATCCGGACTATCGTGCGCGTCTCGACGGAATCCCAACCGCCGATCCTCGCATGGAAACGCTTCGCCAGTTGCTGGTCGGCCGCGAAATTTCGGAGCTTTCACGAGTTACCCACCTGCTCGACGAACCTGAGCAGCTTGCGGCGGCAGTGGGGGGCGTCCTCCCCGGTGCAGCCGCACGCGCGTCTCATGCGCAACTCGGCGAGGCCCTTGCGCCAGTTGTCGAGAGGGCTGTGCAACGGTCCATCCAGAAAAGCCCGCGCACGCTGACGGATATATTATACCCGGTGTTTCTGCCGGCTATTCGCAAGTCGATCGGCGAAAAGATCGACCAAACCTTTCAGTCGCTGAATGAAACCTTAAGACACATATTTACTTGGCATGGGCTCAAGTGGAGACTTGAAGCTTGGAGAACGGGGGCAAGCTTCTCAGAAGTTGTTCTTAGGCATTCTCTTGTCTATCGTGTAGAACATGTCTTTCTCATTCACCGCAATTCCGGGCTTTTGATCAAGCATGTAACTGCCGAAAACGCAACCAGCGAAGATCCTCAACTGATTTCCTCGATGCTTAGTGCAATTCAGGATTTTGTAAAAGACTCATTTAACGAGGAAGAACAGAGTGGCCTGGACATTATCCGTTTCGGGGAGCTTCGTCTCTGGTCGGAAGTTGGGCCGTTTGCGACCTTGGTTGCGGTGATCCGGGGAAATCCGCCGGAGGAATTACATGAAATAATTCGCGATGTATTGCTTCGCATCCATGATGAATGCTCACAGGCCCTGGAGCAGTTTGACGGCGACAGTTCGCAGTTGGCCGGCGTCGAGACGCAGTTGCAGACCTGCGTTGATCTGAAGCAGGAGGAATCAAACCAGGGATTTCCGTGGCTGGTCCTGGCTGCAGTCCTGCTGGTTTTGATTCCCGCAGGCGGTTGGTTCTTTCTTTCCTGGCAATCCGGGCAGCGCTGGCAGGCGTATGTGTCGCGACTGGGGATCCAGCCGGGCATCATCGTTGCCGACCAAAAGGTGCGCGATGGCCAATTCTATATTACCGGCCTGAGAGACCCTCTTGCCGCCGACCCGCAGTCGCTGTTGGCCGGAACGCAGGTCGATCCCGCCCGCGTTCATTCACACTGGCAATTCTATCAGAGCCTTGATCCGGAGTTCGTGTTGAAGCGGCTGACGGCGTCGCTGGTTCCGCCGGATTCAGTACGACTTTCGATCGTCAATGATCGCATCGTTGCCGAGGGGGAGGCTCCCGACACCTGGATAGATCGGGCGCGCGCAGCGGCCCGACAGCTTTCGGCAGGCGGACCGGAATTCGACATCTCCAAAGTTCGTGATGTGAGCCCCGAAGCACGCGCGGCGGAGCACTGGCAGGCCTATGTGTCACGACTGGAGGCCCAAGCGGGAATCATCGTCGCCCAGCAAACGGCGAGGGGCGGACATTTCTATATTTCCGGCCTGAGAGACCCTCTTGCCGCCGACCCGCAGTCGCTGTTGGCCGGTACGCAGGTCGATCCCGCCCGCGTTCATTCGCAGTGGCAATTCTATCAGAGCCTTGAGCCGGAGTTCGTGCTGAAGCGGCTGACAGCGTCGCTTAACCCGCCGAAATCGGTTCGGCTTTCGATCGTCGAGGATCGCATCGTTGCCGAGGGTGAGGCTCCCGACACCTGGATAGATCGGGCGCGCGCAGCGGCCCGACAGCTTTCGGCAGGCGGACCGGAATTCGACATCTCCAAAGTTCGTGATGTGAGCCCCGAAGCACGCGCGGCGGAGCACTGGCAGGCCTATGTGTCACGACTGGAGGCCCAAGCGGGAATCATCGTCGCCCAGCAAACGGCGAGGGGCGGACATTTCTATATTTCCGGCCTGAGAGACCCGCAGGCCGCCGACCCGCAGGTTCTGCTGTCCGGAACAGGGGTCGATCCTGCCCGCGTTCATTCGCAATGGCAATTCTATCAAAGCCTTCATCCGAAGTTCGTGGTGAAGCGGCTGATGGCGTCGCTGACTCCGCCGGATTCAGTACGGCTTTCGATCATCAAGGATCGCATCGTTGCCCAGGGTGAGGCTCCTGCCGCCTGGATAGATCGGGCGCGGGTCGCCGCCCAACAGCTGTCCGCGGACGGACTCTCTCTAGAACTCTCCGAGCTGCGTGAGTTGACCCCTCCGGAACTGACTCATTTGAGGGAGGCTATTCAAACGGTCAGCATTTTCTTCGATTCTGGCAAGGCTGTACCGGGACCAGAGCAACTGCCGGTTCTCGACAAATTGGCGAGTCAGTTGAAGGAATTGGCCACGGACGCCCGCAAGGCAGGGGTAACAGCACAATTCATGTTGACCGGCCATTCGGACGAGACGGGCCGTGAAACGGCCAAGTTGTCGATCAGCGCGGCGCGCGCGGAAACAGTTCGTGCGCTTCTCAAGAAACGCGGCGTCGATCCGGAATTGCTCTTGGTTCGCGGCGCGGGCACCTTTGAGCCAGCGGAGACTGAAAATAGCCGAACCGGGAGCTCCGCGAACCGCAGAGTTTCGGTTACGGTAAACTTCCACTAGGCGGAGCCCAGGATATTGCAAAAGAAGATCTGCATGTTGGGCGGGTTCGCTGTCGGAAAGACAAGTCTGGTTCGCAGGTTTGTGCAAAGCATCTTTTCAGAAACCTACTTGACCACGGTGGGAGTGAAAATCGACAAGAAGAGTGTCGCATTCCCGGACAAAACCGTGGATCTGATTTTGTGGGACTTGGCCGGCGAAGACGATATCGGCTCATTCCGCGTCAGCTATGTGCGAGGTGCGAGTGGGCTCGTGCTTGTCGTCGATGGAACACGCGCTGCTACTCTTGCCGTGGCGCTCACGTTGCGCGAGCGGGCCGAGGCTGAATTCGGCGCTATGCCGTTTGTATTGCTGTTCAACAAATCCGATCTGGCCGATCGGTGGGCAATATCGGATAGTGAAATTGACGAACTGAGGCAACTTGGATGGCAAATCTATCTAACAAGTGCGCTTTCGGGTGAACATGTTGATGATGCGTTTCGTCAACTTGCTTCGATGGTCAGCAAATAAACCATGCATGTCTTGCCAAGAGAAGTTAGAAGCTGGATTTACGATTTCTTCTACAACGAGCGCTCGGTCGCATATCTAAAAATCGACGCCCAGCTTTGCGTAGCTGCGAAGGGCGGTAACGTTAAACATTACGGACTCTCGTCAGTTCGCATAGGTAAGCCTGTTGCCGAGCAGCTTGAATTCATGGAAGGTTTGTTGCCCTGCCCGGAGCTTCCATTTGATATGGACATGGTCGAACTGCCCGGCGGGCGTGTCGCGGACCTCCATCTTTTTGCTGACAATGCCTGCGTGTGGCTGCTCTTTCTTGACGCCGCTGCCGAACGCGACAATAGGCAGCGGCTTCAACAGAAGGCTTATGAAATGACGCTTCTGCAAGAGAGGGAGCGTCAACTCAACGAGAAATTACAATCGATGAACGAGGCGTTGAGGGCGAGCCAAGAGGGATTGTCGCGTGAATACCAACGCGCCGAAGCCCTACTCCTCAACATTCTTCCGGCGTCGATCGCGGAGCGCTTAAAAGCGGACGAACAAATTGCAGACAACCATGCTGACGTGAGTGTGCTTTTTGCCGACATCGTCGGTTTTACGGAAAGAGCGCGGAGCGTCGGAGCCGTAACGACGCTCGCTATTTTAAATTACTTCTTCAAGGCGGCGGATCTGCTCTCGGAGCAATACGGCTGCGAAAAGATCAAGACAATCGGCGATTGTGTAATGGTGGTCGCTGGCCTGCCCGCCGCGCGATCCGATCATGGGGAAGCCCTTGCGCACTATGCACTTGAACTGCGCAACGAGGTCAAGCGCGAACGCTTCGCAGGAGAACCGATAAGACTCAGAATTGGAATTCACTCAGGACCAATCGTGGCGGGCGTCATAGGCAAAAGGCGGTTTGCCTATGACCTATGGGGCGACACCGTTAATCTCGCCGCACGTATCCAAACGTCCGCGGAGCCCGATGAAATCCGCATTTCGGATGCAACTCATCAACTGCTTGGACCAAATTTTGCTTGCGACCCACTCGAGGAAACGGAATTGCGTGGTACAGGTCGTGTGCGAATGTGGCGGCTCCCGGCCTGATTTGCCGCATGGCAGCGCCGACTCGGAAGCGCATTGCATCTCAAGCAACATCATGGTTTCCAATGTCCGCAGCGGTGCGCGAAGCAGTTGACCACCGAGCGACCGCCAAAGGTCTGTCCTAGTCAGTTCAGGAAATCAGTTCCTGAGGTTTAACGTCGATGCCCAGTTTATAGAACGGCCGGAGACCTGGGCCGAGGTCGGAATGCGCTGCCCCCGCGGCTAAATAAACACCGCCAAGTACCCGGCGCAAGGTCCGGCTCGGAACGATGACGTCTTGCACCGCAACATCGGTTTCTTCAAGGTAAGGCAACAACGGACATAGATGTCGTTGCTTGCCGATTTGACCGGAAGGTTACAGCACGATGCCACGCATCACTCGACGATTGGGGGCCAGGAATCTGGCGCGCCCGGCACGGCGTCTCGGAGACCTGACCGCGATGTTTGCCTTGATTGCCAGGCCGCTCGTCTTTGGGATCGCCCTTTTGTTGGCTGGTCAGGCACAGGCGCAGGCGCCGGCGACGGTCCCGCCTGAAAGGGTCAAACAGCTGTTCGAGCTTCTCGACGATCCGTCAGTGAAGGCCTGGGTGGCCGAACAGCGAAATCAGGACGCCGGGTCAACGGGAGCGCCTGCCGAGCCAGGGGCTTCGCCGACCGACGCATCGTCCGGCGCCGTGGCCGCACCAGGCCCGATGAATACGATGGCATCCTCGACGCTCGATGGGATCAGGCATCATATCGAAAGAATCGTGCGAACTTTGCCCTTGCTGCCAAGCCAGTTCGCGCGCGTTCGGGCAGAGACAATGGAGGATATGTCCAGCAAGGGGCCTGCCGGCGTATTTGTGCTGATTGCAATGTTCATCGCTGCCGGCCTGGCGCTCACTTGGGCAACGTACAAGCTCACCCGCCCATTTCGTCTCTGGATTATCGCGCAACCGAAGGATACGCCCGTTGGGCGAGCCAAGAAGATTGGTGGCCGCCTGCTTTATTCCAGCCTGCTGATAGTCTCTTTCGCACTGGGCAGCGCCGGCGCATTCATGTTGTTCGACTGGCCGATGCTTATCCGCGAGATTGTACTGACATTTCTGATGGCGGCAGTCGTTACATGGGGTGTGCGCATGTACGTCATGGCCATGCTCGTCCCTTCCTTCATGAACGTCGAGAACGCCGGCGAGGTTCGTGCTTTGCCGATCACCAACGACGCGGCTGACCATTGGTCCTATTGGCTACCCCGGATCGTCGGCGTCTTCGCCTTCTTCGGCGCCGCGTTTATCCTCTTGCCAGGTCTCGGCATCGATCAGGACGGAATGATGGTCCTGTCACTGGGCGCCGATTTCGTGCTGCTGTTGCTCCTGCTGCTTGCCATTTGGCGTCGGCCAAGAACGCAGCGAGACGGTGCGAGCCACATCGGTCACACGGAAGCGACATGGCTATTGACTGCTTATTTCGTCGTCCTGTTCCTGCAGCGTATCGCCGGCCTTAATACATACTTCTGGTTCACCTTCGCCGCATTCTTCCTGCCTTTGGCGATCGTGGTGACGCAGCGCGGGGTTAATTTCGTTCTGCGGCCAGGTTCGGAAGATGTCGGCCGGCCCACGATCCCGGCGGTGACGATCGCTGTCATCGATCGCGGAATCCGAATGATTTTCATCCTGGCGGCGGCTTACCTTCTCGCACGTGTCTGGGGTCTGGACATGCAATCCATGCGGGACAGCGATACGACGACGACGTTCATATTGCGCGGCTTGATCAATGTCGTGGTGATTGCCCTCGCCGCCGACTTCGGCTGGTCGATCATCAAAGCTTTGATTGAACGAAAGCTCGGCATCGAAACACCGCACCCTGTGATCAGCGACGAGGACGTTCCGGTCCTCGATCCGCAGCAGGCGCGGCTGCACACGCTCTTGCCGATCCTCCAGAACATTCTGCTCGCATCGATCATCGTGATGGCGGTGCTTATGATGCTCGCCTCGCTGGGAATCCAGATCGGCCCATTGATCGCCGGCGCCGGCGTCGTCGGCGTCGCCGTGGGCTTTGGCGCACAAACCATCGTCAAGGACGTCATTTCAGGCGTGTTTTTCCTGCTCGATGATGCGTTCCGTGTCGGCGAATACATTTCATCGGGCAATTACAAGGGTACTGTGGAAAGCTTCTCGCTGCGCTCGGTGAAGCTGCGCCACCATCGTGGTCCGCTGTTCACGATACCTTTCGGTGAACTCGGGGCAGTCCAGAACCAGAGCCGTGACTGGGTTATCGACAAATTCAACATCACCGTTGGTTATGACACCGATATCGACTTCGCTCGCAAGCTGATCAAGCGGATCGGCCTCGAACTGGCGGAAGATCCCGAGTTCAAACACTGGGTGCTCGACCCGATCAAGATGCAGGGCGTGCAGGAGTTCGGGGAATACGGCATCGTATTGAGGGTCAAGGCCACAACCAAACCGGGAGGCGCCTTCGGTATGAAGCGCAAATTCTATGTACGCCTCCGCCAAGTCTTCAAAGAGCAGGGCATCGAACTCCCATTTCCGACCGTCCAGGTCCAGGGGCTACAGAACCCACATGGGGCAGAGAATGCGCCGTTGGAGATCACACCCGAGTTGAAAATGGCCGTTGCGCAGTCGCACACTATTCGGCGCAGAAAAAAAGCCAGCACACCGGAGTAGGAAAGCTGTGACACCTGCCGGTCACAGCGTCGCTTTCCGCGCATCGCCCGTGGCAGGGATACTCTTCTATCTTCAACCGTTAAGACGAAAAAGACGGTCACGAGGCAGTCTACAACCAGAGTCCGTCCCGAGATTTACACCGGGCTGCGTAAGTTGATACAGCGGTACGCTCGAGACAGCGCCATCTGCTACCTGCCGCGCGTCAGTCACGCGATAAGGACCGTCCCGCGAGAAGCGGCGCGTACGCGGCGAGCGTGCGGGATACGAACTCGGTGAAGAGCCGCACTCGCTTCGTCTTGCGTGTCTCCCCCTGTGTGAGAAGCCAGAGCGTTCCGTACATGTGCAGGTCGGTGCCCGGCACCCTCACCAGTAGGGGGTCGGCATCTCCGACGAAGCACGGCAGTGTCGTCATCCCGAGCCCTTGCCGTACTGCAACGATCTGCGCCTCGCCGTCCGTGGTCCTGAACGGAACCCCCGTGGTGCGAACCTCACCCTCGCGGGCCCAGTCCGGGACGCCATGAATGCTTATGACGATCCACCGGATGGGATCAGACGAACCCGCACGCCATGCGGTTAGTCGATCACGAGACATGTAGACGCCGCCGAACAGCTCCGGTCCCTTCAGGCCGTGAAGATTGAGCGGCAGGGTTTTGCGGTCGTAAACGACGCGGATCGCGACATCGGCCTCTCGGTTGGTCAGATTTGCCAGCTCGCCGGACGACAAGATTTCCATCTCGATGTCCGGATGCAGGCGCGCGAAATCGGCGAAGTCCGGCATGAGCAGGTGTGTCGCGAGGGGCGGTGCCAGCGTCACCCGCAAGAGTCCGCGTACGCCCTGGTCGCGCCCGAAGATTCGCGTCTCAAGCCGGGTCGACGACGCCTCCATCTGCTCCGCGAACTCGAGGACTTCCTCGCCCGCAGCCGTCAGGCGGTAGCCCGAGGGCAGCTTCTCGAACATCTGCGCCCCCAGCCGCTCCTCCAGTTGGGCAAGGCGCCGCAGCACCGTGGTGTGGTTAACCCCGAGGCGCTCGGCGGCAGCCCGCACCGAGCCTCCGCGCGCGACGGCAAGAAAGTAGCGAACGTCGTCCCAGTCGATCATGGTGCAATCCCGCACCGCGGGGTGCGCCTTCCAAAGCCCGTATCTAACACATCGAACAGCAATACGCGCGGTCATCATAGCCTATGTCGGCGAGCGCGGCCCAATTCCGAACGGCGGACATCGATCGTCGCGGCTGGCGTCCCGCCGGATCGATTTTGCACCACCGATGTGCGCGCTTCCGCACTCAACACCTGACGCCGGCGGACCTATTTCGAGGTTCTCGGGGGTGTCCCCGCACAACCAAAGGCGAAGGCCTGGAAGGATAAGTCATGGGAAAGCTTGAAGGGAAGGTTGCAGTCATCACCGGCGGCGCTACCGGCATCGGCCGCGCCGCAGCAAAGCGCTTCATCGAGGAGGGCGCCTTCGTTTTCATCTTCGGCCGCCGGCAGGAAGCGCTCGACGCCGCTGTGGCCGACCTCGGGCCCAATGCCCGCGCGGTGAAGGGCTCGGTCTCCGATCTGACCGACCTCGACCGACTTTACGCTGCGGTGAAGGCCGAGCGTGGAACCCTCGACATCGTCTTTGCCAATGCCGGGGCGGGAAGCCAGCTTCGGCTCGGCGAGATCACCGCCGAGCACATTGACGAAACCTTCGACACCAATGTGAAGGGTACGATCTTCACGATCCAGAAGGCGCTGCCGCTGATGAGCGAGGGCGGTTCGATAATCCTGACCGGATCGAGCGCTGGCACCACTGGCGCCCCGGGGATGAGCGCCTACAGCGCGAGCAAGGCGGCAGTGCGCAACCTCGCGCGGACCTGGGCGGAGGACCTAAAGGGCACCGGCATCCGGGTAAACGTGCTGTCGCCCGGGGCCACTGCGACCGAGCTAGCGAAGGAAGCGCTGGGCGAGGAGGGCCAGAAGGTCTTCGCCTCGATGACTCCGCTCCAGCGCATGGCCGATCCGGCGGAGATCGGGGCGGCGGCGGCCTTTCTCGCGTCGTCGGACAGCAGCTTCATGACTGCCAGCGA
Organism: Mesorhizobium sp. M0195; assembly: GCF_040322115.1. Classification (NCBI taxonomy): domain Bacteria; kingdom Pseudomonadati; phylum Pseudomonadota; class Alphaproteobacteria; order Hyphomicrobiales; family Phyllobacteriaceae; genus Mesorhizobium; species Mesorhizobium sp. M0195. Next base: position 665,752 of record NZ_JAMYSV010000002.1, read on the forward strand.
GGTCGCCGTTGACGGCGGTCTTGCGCAACTCTGACGCGCTAACCCAGCGCCGTTGAAGGCCGGGGAATCAATACCAACACAAATCGGAGAAGATTATGAGCTACGCAATTGTAGGATTCGGTAAGATAGGCCAGGCCCTCGCCCACGCCTTTGCCCGTAAAAACATCGACGTGACCGTCGCGAGCCGCCGTCCGCCCGAGGCGTTGGCGCCGCAGGCTCGGGCGATTGGACCCACGATCGTCACCAAGTCGCTGCGGGATGCACTCGAGGCCGACACGATCATCCTGGCGGTCCCGTTCGGGGAGCACCGCGAGGTTGCGAAAGCCCTGCCGAGCTGGGAAGGCAAGACGGTCATCGACGCGATGAACCTCTTTCCGGTCCCTGAAGAGCTGGACGGTCTCCCGTCCTCCGCTTTCGTCGCGAAGGCGTTCACCGGCGCCAAGTTCGTGAAAGGGTTCAATCACCTGATTGCGGCCACCCTGGCTGCCGATCCGATCGTCGAGGGCGGCCACCGGGTCGTCTTTCTGTCGAGCGACGACGAGGACGCGACCGCTCCCGTGGCGGCCTTGGCCAAACAACTCGGGTTCGCACCCGTCAAGCTGGGAAAGCTCAACGAGGGTGGCGCGCTGGTGCACGCACGCGGCCGTACTTGGGGCCAGCTTATCTTCCAGGATTTGTTCAAGAAGGAGTGACTATCGACATCAATTGGTCGATTTTCCGCTTCGCAGGCACACGCACATTCGGCATAGCGCCTGATAAAAGACCGTCAGCAGTAAAGCGCATGGGCGAGAGAGACCGTTTCGCGACGGCCTCTCCTACGTCCGCCCCGCCGTTATCGGCCGTCGTCAGCCGTTTTGAAAGCCCCTGAGGTGATCTGCCCTTTTGGGACTAACCGCGCTTAGAGAATTCCTCGGCTGCGATACGAACCGCCTGCTGTGTCGCGGGATAGCCGCTGTAAGGAGTGAGGTTTACGAGCGTTTCCAGGATTTCTTCCCGCGTCGCGCCAACGTTCAACGCGGCGTTGATGTGCACGCGAAGCGGAATCTCTGTCGTGGCAGAACCAACGGCTGCCAGAGCAGCGCAGGCGCTGAGTTCCCGAGACTTCATGTCGATTCCGCTCCGCGAAAACACCTCACCATAAGAATGCTCGACGATCATTCGACCGAGATCAGGTGCGACATCATCGAAACTGCGGACCACGGCATCGCCCGATGAACCGGACGTTTGTGCAAGCGTAGCACGCCCGCGTTCCAACCGGTCTGCGCGGCTCGCGACCACGGCGGGTGGGGGGACGTTTGCCGCAATCGTTGGCGACCCGGCAGCGAACATATCCTTGGCGACGGCGAACGCGTTGAGCGCTGCCGGAAAACCCCGATAGACGCTGAGCTGGATCAGCACCTCGATGATTTCCTCTCGCGTCACGCCATGGGCAAGCGCGCCGGCGAGATGAAGACGGAGCGCCGCCGCACGATTGCCGCTGGCAGCAAGCATCGAGATGATTGTTAACAGTTTGGCTTTTTGTTCGAGGCCGTCGCGCGCCAGCATTTCACCAAAGGCGAACTCGATGGAGAGTTGCGCGAGGTCAGGCGAACCGGCAGCAAAGCCATCGAAATATGCCTGCACATCGCCTCCAGAGAGCCGGTCGAGCGCCTCCAACCCGGCCTGTCGGCGTGTCGATCCATCGCCTGCGGAGGGCTCGATGGGTTCAAAAGCGAGCTTGCGCTCAGCGAACACCGCACGAATAAGGCCGATCGCATTTACCGTTGGCGGGAAGCCGAGGAGCGCTACAGATATAAACATGAGTTCGATGAGCGCCTTTGGCTCGCCGCCGGCGTTGAGAAAGCCCGCCATATGAAACTTCAACTGCGGCTGGGCGCTTCCGTCGGCAAGCAGCATTGAAATAGTGCACAGCTGACGCAATGGGAGGTCGAGACCTGGCCGCGATAGAATGTCTCCGTATGGGTATTCTACGGTGAAACGAGAAAGGTCGACGGATGTCTCGGCAAGACTATTAATCGGCGCGTCGAAATTCTCTCCGCCAATCTGCCGTAAGATTTCAAGACCGCGCGAATAACGACTATCTTGAGATGTTGTTGTCATTGCATATGCCTTCTGATTGATCGTGGCGAGAGTCCCGCCCACGGCGACAAGGGCAGCTCCAAAAAACTCTGGCCGGCGGCGGGTGCGTTGTGCTCGGTTATTGCTGCGTTAGGGCGACACGACATCGGCGATCTCTTTCACGAAGCGTCCCGGACTTGGCCGCGAAACCAAAGAAGGCATCGCGGAACTAGCCATAGTCGAAGGCGCTCGACAAGGAATGCTGGTCGCGACCGCCCCACACCAGGCACAGCCGGATTTGATACAAACCCTCGGAACGTGACCTCTGCAGTCGAGGGTTTGTATCATCGGAGCCGACGCTAATGCCGGCTGATCCCAGTCATCGCGAATTGAGAACTATCGGCTACTTTTGCTGTGCTGGTATCGCCTACAGCGCGATATCCTATCCTACTTTACTCCACAGCACGCCCCTCACTCCCACTCGATTGTTCTTGAATATGGCAACGCATTGATCTAACGGCGCAATTTTTTCTACACTCAATGGAGAACCAACGCAGCGCGCGCTCGGTCTCCCCTTGAATGCCGCTAATCCATGTGTTACATACTGAACCACATGGTTCAGTATGCTCGGACCCGCTTCGATGCCTCGTTCGCCGCGCTCTCGGACGCCACCCGACGCGGCGTTCTGGAGCAGCTCGGACGTGCAGACGCTTCGATCACGGACCTTGCCGAGAAGTTCCACATGACCCTCACGGGCATGAAAAAGCATGTCGGCGTCTTGGAGCAGGCGGGGCTCGTCACCACGGAGAAGGTCGGACGCGTGCGGACCTGCAAGCTCGGCCTGCGCCGACTAGAGGAAGAGGCGGCATGGATCGAGAGGTACAACCAGCTCTGGGACGCACGCTTCGACGAGCTGGATAAGGTTATCGAGGAACTGAAACAGAAGGAGAAGGTCGATGGACGCAGGAAGTGAGAGTGAGCCTACCCCCATGAAGAACCGCACGACGGTGGAACGGAAGTCCGAGCGTGAGCTAGTCGTTACGCGTACCTTTGACGCCCCGGCGCGCATCGTGTTCGAGGCGTGGACCAAGCCCGAGCTGTTCAAGCAGTGGTGGGTGCCGAAGTCGATGGGCATGCTCCTGCGTTCCTGCGAAATGGATGTTCGTGTCGGGGGCAAGTACCGTCTCGAGTTCGAACCCGATGCTATGGTGTTCTTCGGCACGTACCTCGAAGTGACAGCGCACTCGCGCCTCGTCTGGACCAATGAGGAAGATGGTGAGGGTGGGCCCGTGACCACGGTGACCTTCGAGGAAAAAGGTGGCAAGACGCTGCTGGTCCTGCACGAGCTCTATCCCTCGAAGGAAGTTCTCGACGCTGCCGGCACCGGGGCGGCGGATGCAATGGTCGAGACGTTCGAGCAACTGGACGAGCTTCTTATCACCCTGGGCGCGCGCGTGGGACGGTCATGAAGTCGTCGATCTCGCGGTCGGCCGCTTGGCTCTTCACTACGCGGAAGAGAACCCCGACGAGGTCGTCGCCGCCCTCTGCGGACCTACGAGACCATCATCAACCTCATTGACAATACGACCAACCGAGGTGTCTCGTCGTGCGCGTCCGCCTCAACCACCTTTTTGCGCGCCATTCTACGCTGGAGCACTACCGCATTCGGAAACGCATTCTGAGGCCGACGTGCGCGGTGGGCCGCAATCAAATGTCCTCGTCGAGGATAGTTCGGCCGCACAGTCGGAACGGTGGTAGCGCCAGAAGCCTGACCGCCATGCTGATTGCAAAGCTGGCATCGCGCAGGCGGCGAAAAATTCGATGCATTCGTCCCCTTCGTCAGACATTTTCGATCTTGAATATAAAGGGAAAATTCGCCAAGTCGAAACTTGCTCGGTTTCAGAGACTACCGGCATCGATCGATCGAATTTCGAATTGCGCCTTGGCGAAGCATCGTTTGCTCAGCTGCCGGAATACCGTCAACAACGGCCGAATCGCTGCCGTGGGCCCGAGCCGGATTGGACTGCGGACGCACCAGCAGATAGAGCGCGGCGAAGTGTGTGATCATGAGCAAGGGCACATAGACAATCGGGATTACATAAGTGGCGGCCAACTGTCCCGAAAGCGCCGCAAGATTGAACACGGTGCCGTGATAATAATCGACGAAGAGATCGACTATCCCCACAATGTTGTAAGCAAGCACGAGTGGCCAGAAGAAGAAGCGCGCCCTGATCGTGAGAAGCGCCAGGATGGCCAGCAGTCCTGTTGCGAAGTCGCCATATGCGGCGAACTCTGCAAAGCCAGCGGGCAGATCGGGGCCGACAACGCCCGGAAGGATAAAGACCAGCCCAAAAAAGCGGAAAGCGTGCAGGATCGCGATGGCGCGCTGCGCCTCAACGCGGTCCATCGACTTGAGCCTGGGCCAGAAATACACACCGAAGCAGATGAGCCACGGCACGTAGCCCAGAACAAGTTGAATGTCGAAGATCGTTGCCGGTGACATGAAATCTCCTATCGCGACTTGATTCATGCGGCCTCAAGCACCGCTATCAGAATACCGCGCCGTTTCCGCCCGGCTGCGCCGGATTAACTGGCGCAGTGACAGCGTGTGCAGCAGGATCGAGCATGGCACCATGAAGCCGGGGTCAGCACATCGGGATAAGCGCCGGCGCCTGCGCTGTTCAGCACATTCGGAACACGATACCAGCGGGAACAGCGGCGACGGGCATCAGCGGTCCTTCCATATGCTTTCTCAAATCAGATGTTGATTGACGCGGCCTCGAACACCGGAGTCAGAATGCCGAGCTGGCCTTCCATGAGACTTCGCCCCAGCGCCGAGATTCATGCACTAAACGCTGGGTTCACGGTCTGCCGAGTTATTGCTTGGCTGACTGGCTCCCAATAGCAGGCGCAATGGCATCAGCGGACCGACGGGAATGTACTCGTGATCCATCAGATTCTCTTGAGCGAGCGGCAGGGCCTCCATGATCGAACTCGCCTCAGCCACGTCTTTGACGTTCAGAAGGAAGACGGCGCCTCTGCCGTCTTCCCGCGAGTGCCATTCGCGGATTTTGCCTTCAAGATAGAGTTGGACCGTCGCGCGTATCTCAGCGGGTATAGCGGCCATAACCTGCTCGCGCTTCACGCCGGGCTTTGCCGTCAACAGTGCAAACACGCCAGTGGTCGTTGCGGTGGAGGTCTGGGATTGGGTGGGTGACGGCTCGGCCATCGGGAAATCTCCATTCAGGATTTGCCCATCAAATCTAGGATCGCTTCCGGTAAGCGACTATCCGCGATAATATTGATGGGCCATGAAGCAGAACTTCACAGTGAGGCAAGGCGCGCTCGACGGCGTCGAGGCATTCCTGAGCGTTGCTCAGCACCGCAGCTTTCGCAGAGCAGCCGCGGAACTCGGGGTGACTCCATCGGCGATCAGCCAGGCGGTACGCGCGCTCGAGGCGCGCCTCGGCGCAGCACTCTTCATCCGCACAACACGCAGCGTCGGTCTGACCGAGGCCGGCGAACGTTTCTTGTCGCGCGCAAAGCCCGCCTTCGAGGAGCTCGTCGCCGCAAGCGAGGCCGCGCGTGACCTCGGGCAGCGGCCGGCTGGACTATTGCGTCTCTCGGTACCGCGCGCGGTGGTGCCGATCCTGCTGGAGCCACTGATCGCATCCTTCTGCCAAGCCAATCCCGAGGTCGAGGTGGAGATCGCCGCGAGTGAGGAACTGGTCGATATCGCGGCCGGAGGATTTGACGCAGGCATCCGGCTCGGTCAGTTCATCGCAGCGGACATGATCGCGGTGCGGCTCACGCCGCCGTTTCCGCTCGTCGTCGTGGGCAGCCCCGAGTATCTACGCCGGCAGGGGCGGCCGGAGCGTATCGAAGATCTGCGTGAGCATGCCTGCCTGCGCATGCGCCGCTCGAACGGGTCGATCGCGCCTTGGTCCTTTGTCAACGGCAACAAGCCGGTCGAGGCGCTCATCTCGGGACCGCTCGTCGCCCACGACTTTCCCACCGTACTTGGCGCGGCAGTGGAGGGCATGGGGCTCGCGCAAGTGCCTGCGCCGATCTCAGCTGGGCCAGTGAAAGCCGGAAAACTCGTGCGCGTTCTGGAGCGGTTCGCGCCGATAGCGCCGGGCGTGTTTCTCTATTATCCCAGCCGCCATCAAATGATGCCGAAACTGCGAGCCTTTATCGATCACGTAAAGAGCGGATCGGACGCTGCCAACAAAAATCCAGTTCACATCGATAACAAGCGAACAGGCGACGTGAAAGTGCGCTGACGTGGGAAGCGCGGACCAATAGAATTGAGAAGCCGACCTATGGGCCGTCAAAACGTTACAGTCTTGATTTCCGAGGGAAAAATAGCACGAAAATTTTTTGTGCGGTTTCGGCATCTATCGAAGTCGATCGCCTTTCCGGACCCACTTTGGGCAACTCAGGTGGTTTCACAGCGAACGAAGAAAGTACCCGTCACTAACTTTCATAGCACAGCGCGCCACAACGCGACCCGCCGCGGCAGCGTCATCCAGGCGCCATCCCCTCTCCGTTTTGTAGGTGAACTGGATACCGCTGGCAGTGCAAACTGGACACTCCCGGCAGCATAAACTGGACACCTCAAGACCCACCCGCTCCGAGGGCGCGACAGCACGGTTCAAGGTTCAATGCCGCGCCCTCGCTTGCTGAACTTCTTCCCGGAGGGGGCCGGGGGAGGTTGAATAACCTGTGGAAAACCTGTGGGTCTTTTGGGACGGTTTGCGGACCGGCCTGAGCCTGGGAATCGTTTTGCTCAACTGCCCCTTCGAGACGGCTGACCGGCCAAAGACGCCCCTCAGGGGAGATGGGCCCCGCGTTTCCGTGGCACCGGCCCGCAACCTTCATAATATGATGGCCCGCGGCAACCGGAGAAGGGTATCTGTGCCCTCAAACCAGCATCGACTGCTGGGCGAAGATACCCGCCATCGCGCCGTGCGATGATGCCGTGGTGACCGAGGCCATGAGGGGGTTGGCGAGGTCGCCGGCGGCGTAGATGCCGGGCATGCTGGTTTCGCGGCGCTCGTCGACCTTGAGGGCGATGCCGAGGGGCGTATCGACCGTGGCGAGGCCCAGTGATTCATGCAGGCTTGCAGACGGCTTGTTGCGCGGATGGGCGAACAGGATGTCGACTGCGACATTGCGGCCGGTATCGAGATTGACGGTGGCAATATGGCCCCCGTGATGGGCGATCTCGGTGATCCGGCCATCGACGACAGGTATGTTGCGGCGCGCCAGATCGGCCCGGATATCGGGTGGAATGTCGTGACCATCGGCGAAGAGCGTCAACCTGTCGGTCCAATCGTGGAACAGCCTTACCTGATTGTGCGACTGCGGGCCGGACCAGACAAGGCCCCAATGCTGGCCGGCGACTTCAAAGCCGTCGCAATAGGGACAGGGCACGATGGACGTGCCCCAGCCTTCGGCAAAGCCCCGAACATCAGGCATCTGGTCGGCGACGCCATAGCTCAGGATCAGGCGGCGCGCCGCAAGGCTTTCGCCATCGCCAGTGAGGACGGAGAAATCGTCGATGGCGCCGGAGACGCTGTCGGCCCGGGCACTGACCAGTCTGATCGTGGGATAACGCGCCAGCTGCTGCCGCGCCTCGGCCAGGATGTCCAGCGGTGGCTTGTGATCGTGACCGAGCAGGCCATGCGAGTGGCCGGCGAAGCGATTGCGCGGCAGGCCGGTATCGAGAACGGTGACCTTGCGGCGGGCACGGCCGAGCTGAAGCGCAGCGGCGAGACCGGCAAAGCTGCCGCCGATGATGATGACGTCATCCATGGTGATAAACTCCGTGTTGTGGATGGAGGGGGTTGGGCTGGGCCTGGCGCAAAATATCGTCCAGCGATACGCGCTCGAGACGGGCAGCGAGCAGGGCTTCGGCATCGACGAGAAAGTCGCCCATCACTGTGTTGACCGGCCGGACAATGCCGCATTCGATATCGCCGGGCGGCCCAGGGAAACTTGATTTGGAGGACAGGTTGAAACCTACCCATTGGCTTGCACATTTCAGATACTACATGGTATCGTAATGCAAGAATTAGGATACTGTCAAGTACTGGAATTGTCGTGACCGAAAACAGCCAGGGTCGGCGCGGCCGGCCCGCCAACGAGGCGCTTGGCCAAACGATAGTCGACGCCGCGTGCGAACTCTTTGTGGAATTGGGTTTTCAAGCGACGACATTGGACAAGGTCGCCCAGCGGGCGAACATATCCAAGCTCAGCATCTATCGGCACTTCGAGAACAAGGAGGCGCTGTTCAGCGCGGCCATCGCGGCCCACTGTCATCAGTTTGCACCACAGGCTCTTATTGAAGGTCTCGACGGTTCGGCAGAAGATCAGCTCATGGCGGTGGGATTATCCCTGCTTCGCACGCTGTTGAGCTCGGACGTCCGCAATGTCGAAGCCATGATCATGGCCGACAAGACGAATCAAAAGTCGTTAAGCAGGCTCCATTACGAAGCCGGCCCCGCCTATGTCATCGCCCAAATCGAGGCCCTGTTGCGTCAGTTGCACGCGAAGGCGGTTCTGAACGTGCCCGATCCTCTCCGGTCCGCCCGCTTGTTTGCCGCGCTTTTCAAGGGATCCGATCTCCTGATTATCGCACGCTTCGATGAGGCGAGAGCAGAGGACGACAACGAAATCGAATCCTATTGCCGGTCGGCCGTCGCCATGTTCATCGCCGCGCACGGTGGCAACGACCACGCGGCCGGATAAGCATTTGATTGCTCCGGGCAGCTTGGCCGGGACCGTCGTCCAGGCGCTTCGTAATATTGGGCCGGCGCGCGCGGCCGAGCTTGCACAGATCGCGGCACCTCATCTTTCTCCCAACGATAAAAGACGCTCGCATCTACCGCGGTCCAAGCTCCCGCCTGGATGCGGTCGACGCTTCTCTCCATCGCAGATCCGGCAGCAGTCGGGATAACATTTGATAGGTGATGCGACGGTGCCATCCGACGATATGCGATCAGGTCCGGAACACCGATCGGTACCGCAGCCAAAGCTGCACGCCACGATTTTTCGTTGAGGACGCACCATCGTAACTCCGCCAGGCCAGAAGTGAGAAATCGTCGCCTTATGCTCTTCCCAAAATGGCTGGCCCAGTCATGAGTTTCAGGTCGGATTCCGCGGCGTTTTCCAACATCCATGGACAGGCATAATAATCTTCGATGCGATCGATGACGCGACCGGCGACATGGACACGAACCGGCCACGCGACCTGCCACCGGTCGCCTCGCTGGAAGAGCACGATCAGGACAGGCTCTCCGTCGATCGCCCCCAACTCCATGGTCCACGTCTCCGGGTTTCGCTCGTATTCGACGAAATAGGGAGAACTTCTGAGCAGGCCGTCATAGCAATCGGCGACCCGCAACCGGGCATCGGCGCTGGTGAGGCTCCGCACGCCATCCCAGTCATGGCGGTTGAAGAGGTCAACATAGCGCTGCAAGAGCCGCGCGGTGTCGGGATCAAGCGGACGGTTCGGTTCACCGGCAGGTTCAGGGGGCAAGTCGGCGAGCTTCGCCCGTCCGCGGGAGAGCGCGGATTTGACGCCCCCAACCGTCGAGTCCACGAGTTCTGCGGTCTCTTCCAGCGAATAGTCGAACACGTCCTTCAGGAGGATGCAGGCGCGCTCCTTGGGCGGCAAGCGGCCAACCAGCCGTTCGATGGCGCGGCGTGCATCGGTCGCTGCCGGCTCTGCAGAGACAACGCCGACGTCGTCCGAATAGGCGTGCTCCGCGCGCTCGCGCACATCGCATCGCCTCAGAAAGTCGATGCAGCGATTGTGAGCGATGCGAAACAGCCAGGGCTTCAGCCGGCGGGCATCGTCGAGGGTCTCAATCTTCGTGTAGGCCTCGAACAGCGTCTCCTGCACGAGATCCTCACCGTCGAGGCGTGAGCCCGTCATGCGGGCGCAGTAGCGATGCAGTTGGGCGCGGACGCCTGACACCGTCTCGAGGAAGGCGCGATATCGCGCATCGAACAGGCCGGTCGGTCGCTCGGGCATGTCCTTCAGCTGCCACATCTTGGTTTCAATTTGCCAGTCATGCGACCTCCTGACCTTCAGCGCGTATTGCCGCGGTTGCGGCCAGACCAAGCTTCGGGCGAACCCATTGTGCCAACCGCGCGATCGCGTCGTCGGCTTCGGGAGCACGCCCAGCCATCATCTGGTACGAGTGCAGCATCCCCGGAAATACGTCCAGGCGCACCTCGACGCCGGCGGCTTTTGCGCGGTCGGCAAGCGCCCGGCTGTCGTCGAGCAGGGTTTCGTCTCCACCCACTTGCAGATAGGTCGGCGGCAGGCCCTTCAGATCGGCAAAGATCGGGCTGGCGAGTGGATTCCTGGGATCGGTACCTGCGAGGAGTTGCGATGCCAGCATATCCACGGCCGCCTTCTGGAAGAAGGCGTCCTTCTCGCGATTGGCTTCATAAGAGAGCCCGCTCGCCGACAGATCGTACCAGCCAGAGATGCTGAGAATCGCGGCCGGTAGCGGCCGTCCCGCGTCACGGAGTTTCATCGCGGCCGCAACGATCAGGCCAGCACCAGCGGAATCGCCTGCAGCTATGGTGTGCTTCGGCGCGATACCTTGCTCGGCGAGCCACTCGAACGCGGTCACGGCCTGCTCGATTTGGCGCGGAAACTTGCTCTGGAAAACGTAGTCGTAAGTGGCGAGCAGCGCGTAACAGCCAATCGCCTTGGCGAGGTGTCCGACCATCTTGCGATGGGTCCAGATCGATCCGCCGAGATAGCCACCGCCGTGCAGGTAAAGCATGACCCGATCATTGGCCGCCGCTTTTGGCTGAACCCACAGCGCGGTCGTGTCGCCGAGGGTCGTCTCGACGTAATCGACGCCGCCCGGTTCTGCCGTCAAAACGGACCACTCGGATGCTTCCTGTGGCGATTCTCGACCGCTGCGAAAAGCCTCCGCGAGCGTTTCGTAGTGTATCTTGTTCGCTAGGCTCTGCTTGCTGTTCATTTGTCACGCTCCAATTCGTCCAGGAGGGCGATGTCAAGGATGACCGTGCCCATGAACAGCTAAGACGGATGAACCCAGCGAAAGGATACGTGGCCGGCAGATGGGTGGCAGTTGCCGCGGACCCCGGTTGTCAAACCCAGCAAGGCTAGGCTGCTCCACCCTTCTCTGTGGGACGTTCGTTCCAGACTTTCGCCGATCGGCCAGATGCTTCGTCTATGCCGTCGCCGGGTGGCCGGGGGCTGGGACTATTGACTATTATCGCCGAGCCAACATCGCCTTAAACATGCTGCTCTATCCTCTTCTACTCCGCAGTACTCCTCGTCACTCCCACTCGATTGTACCTGGGGGCTTGCTCGTTACGTCGTAGACGACGCGGTTGATGCCGCGCACTTCGTTGATGATGCGCGTAGCGGCGGCACCGAGGAAGGCCATGTCGTAGTGGTAGAAATCCGCTGTCATGCCGTCGACCGAGGTGACGGCGCGCAGCGCGCAGACGAACTCGTAGGTGCGGCCGTCGCCCATCACGCCGACGGTCTGCACCGGCAGCAGCACGGCGAAAGCCTGCCAGATGGCGTCGTAGAGGCCGGCCTTGCGGATCTCGTCGAGATAGATGGCGTCGGCCTCGCGCAGGATCTCCAGCTTTTCGCGGGTGATGCCGCCCGGGCAGCGGATGGCAAGACCGGGACCGGGGAACGGATGCCGGCCGATGAAGCTGTCGGGCAGGCCGAGCTCCTTGCCGAGCGCCCTCACCTCGTCCTTGAACAATTCGCGCAGCGGCTCGACCAGCTGCATGTTCATGCGTTCGGGCAAGCCGCCGACATTATGGTGCGACTTGATCGTCACCGACGGTCCGCCGCTGAAGGAGACGCTTTCGATGACGTCGGGATAGAGGGTGCCTTGCGCCAGAAAATCGGCGCCGCCGAGCTTCTCGGCCTCCTCCTCGAACACCTCGATGAACAGCCGCCCGATGGTCTTGCGCTTCTTCTCGGGGTCCGACTCGCCCTCGAGCGCGCCGATGAAACGGTCCGCAGCGTCGACCAGGATCAGCGGCAGATTGTAATGCTGGCGAAACATCTCCACCACGCCTGATGCCTCGTCCTTGCGCATCAGCCCGTGGTCGACGAGGATGCAGGTAAGCTGGTCGCCGACCGCCTCGTGGATCAGGAGTGCTGCGACAGAGGAATCGACGCCGCCTGAAAGCGCGCAGATCACCTTGCCCTGGCCGACCTGCTTGCGGATCGTCTCGACCGCGTGCTCGCGGTAAGCGCGCATCGTCCAGTCGCCCTCAATACCGGCGATGTTGTGGACGAAATTTTGGAGCAGCCTGGCGCCGTCCGGCGTATGCACCACTTCGGGGTGGAACATGAGGCCGTACATCTTGCGTTCGACATTGCCGAAGATGGCGAAGGGCGAGCCCTCCGATTTTCCGAGCACCTCGAACCCCTTGGGCAGGGAGATGACGCGGTCGCCGTGGCTCATCCACACCTGGTGGCGCTGGCCGGGCGCCCACAGGCCCTCGAACAACGGGCTGTCCTTGGCGATCTCGACGAAGGCGCGGCCGAATTCGCGATGATCGGAGCTTTCGGCGACGCCGCCCATCTGCACGCACATCGCCATCTGGCCATAGCAGATGCCGAGCACCGGCACGCCGGCGTCGAAGACGATCTGCGGCGCGCGCGGACTGCCGATGTCGGCGGTCGAGGCCGGGCCGCCGGACAGGATCACCGCCTTCGGATTGATGCGCTTGAACGCCGCCTCGGCCGACTGGAAGGGCACGATCTCGGAAAAGACGCCGGCCTCGCGGATGCGGCGGGCGATCAGCTGGGTAAACTGGCTGCCGAAATCGACAATCAGGACGGTGTCGGGATGATTGGCTGTTTTCATGGCGAGCGTTTAGAGAAAGAAACGAGTCGGCGCAATGGGTTGCGAGGCCTCTCTCTCATTCCGATTCCGCATCTTCACGCGACAGATCAAACTCGATCGCCCCGGAAGCGATCGCCTGTTCCAGCAGTTGCACCGCCGCGGCCAGCTTCTCGTCGATGACGTGCAGATATTCGGTCCAGTCGCCGACATGCCTCAGATCGGCTGCCCCGTCGGAAATGCCGCGCAGGCCGATAAGCGGCACGTCGAACAGCTGGCAGACGCGCAGGCAGGCGAAGGTCTCCATATCGACCATGTCGGCGGCGATCGCGTCGTAGGCGGCGCCGGTGACGATTGCCGCACCGGTCGACAGCGTCGCTTGCCCGATGCCAGGAATTCTGAACGGCAGCGGCACGCTGACAGGCAGATCGAGGAACGGCGTGGCGCCCTTCTCGAACCCCAGGGGCGAGGCGTCCATGTCGCGGTAGGCGACTGAAACGGCCTGGTAGATTTCGGTCTGCTCCAGCGTCCGGCTGCCCGCCGACCCGAGCGATACGACGAGATCGGGCAGCGCCTTTTCGGTCTTCAGCCGGGACAGTTCTGCGGTAAGTCCGACGCCGGCCTCGACCGGTCCGACGCCGGTCATCAGCGGCGTGAACAGCCGCTGCAGGTGTGGACCGTATTCGGCCTCGGCCGCCATGACGAAGAGAACGGACTTGCCGGAGATCGGGGTGAGCTCACCAGGTGCCTTGCCGGCCATGATCGTCGATCCTCCCCTGCCCGTTCCTCAGCCTTCGATACCGTCGCGGCCGAGCACTGTCATCATCGTTCCGGTCATTGTGGCAATCAGCTTGGCCTCGCCGTCGGTGGCGAACGCATAGGCCTGGCCGTCGGCGACGATGATGGTGCGGCCGGGCTTGGTCACCGAGCCGCGGAACAGGAAGCGCTCGCCCCGGCCGGGCGCCAGCAGGTTGACCTTGAACTCGATGGTCAGCACGCCGGAATTTTCCGGCATCAGCGAGAATGCCGCATAGCCGCAGGCCGAGTCGAGAGCCGTCGAAATGACGCCGGCATGGAGAAAGCCATGCTGCTGCGTCAGAGCCGCCGAATAGGGCATTTCGATCTCGATGATGCCGGGCGTCACCAGCGTCAGCTCGGCGCCAATCGTCATCATCGCGTTCTGGCGCGCAAAGGACGTCCTGACGCGGTCCTCATAATCGGGAGCAGGAACGATCTTTGCTGTCATGGCCGTCGCCCTTCGTTTCTCGGCAAATCTTATTGCAAAGTCATTTATCGCAGAGGGGTGGGCGACAGGCAATCGCAAATGCTGCACTGCAGCATTCGGCCCCGGCTCTGTGTCCATGGCAATGGCTCAGCCGGCGCGGCGCAGCGCACAGAAATAGAAACCGTCGGTGCCGCTCAGCAACGGTGACAGCGAAATGCCGCCCGCAGCGCCTATCCGCATGGCCGCTTCGTGGCCCGCAAAACGGCTGTCCCAAAGCTGGCGGTGATCGACAGGGACAAAACCGGGATGGCGGTCCCGGAACGCCGAAACCTGGTCGCCATTTTCCTCGTCGAACACCGAACAGGTGATGTAGACCAGCAGGCCGCCGGGTTTGACGAAGTCGCTGGCGGCATCGAGTATCGTCTCCTGCTCGCCCTTGCGCGCGTCGAGTTGCCTCTGTGTCAGCCGCCATTTGGCATCCGGCCGGCGCCGCCACGTGCCGCTGCCGGTGCAGGGCGCATCGATCAGGACGATGTCCATATGCCTGCCGAGCGGCGCGAGTTCGGCCGGCCTGGTGACGATCTGCACATTGCGGTTTTCCGAGCGGCGGATGCGATCGAAGATCGGCGCCAGCCTGGCCTTCTCGGCGTCGTGGGCGAAGATCTGGCCGCGATTGTCCATCGCCGCGGACAGCGCCAGCGTCTTGCCGCCGGCGCCGGCGCAAAAATCGAGCACCTGCATTCCAGGTTCGGCGCCGGCCAGTTCGGCCGCAATCTGCGAACCCTCGTCCTGAACCTCGAACCAGCCTTTCTGGAAGGCCGGCTCGGCCTGCACGTTCGGGTGCCTGCCGTCGCCTTCGATCGGCGGGATGCGGATGCCGTGCGGCGCGATCCGCGCAGGCTTGGCGCCGGTCTCCGCCAACTCGGCCAGCACCTTGCCGCGATCGGCCTTGAGCGTATTGACCCTGAGGTCGAGCGGCGGGCGTGTCGCCAGCGCGGCACCCTCTTCCACCCAGGCCGTGCCGAACGCGCGCTCGAAAAGCGGCATGCACCAGTCGGGGATATCTGCCCTGACAGCCGGCGGCGCATCGGCGAGCCGGCGACCGCCGAGCGTTGTCAGTTCGTCGGCGGTAAGCAGCGGCGGCGCGAACTTGTCGCCCTCGAGCGCCTCGTTCAGCGACTGCGCCGTCTGGCCCCATTCGAGCAGCAGCGCGCCGAAGCCGATGGCGCGCGGCGTGTCCTCGCCGAGCAGCCAGCCGGCCGAGCGCTTGCGGCGCAGCGCGTCATAGACGATGTTGCCGATCGCGGCGCGGTCGCCGCCACCGGCGAAGCGGTGCGACAGGCCCCAGTCCTTCAGCGCATCGGCCACCGGACGGTGGCGCCGGCCAATGTCGTCAAGCACTTCAATGGCTGCCGCTAGCCGCCCGCCCAGTCTCATTGTCGTCTTCCATTACTCAGCAAAACAAAATCCGGCCCTGCTCTTAGAGCTTTTCGTGTCCTGATTGAAACAGTTCTGTTTCCCCGACGGCGAGACAATCCATGCAAGGGGTGACGAGTGTGGGTTGGTGCATAGGGAGCCGCCGCCACCAAGCGGGCGCCGGCATGCGTAACTAAACAATTCGATCAATATATTAAAAGTCTCTAATGTGCATGTCTGGCGCTCACAAGCATAGCGGCCTGCGAAACTGCTCTGCTTTCCAAGTTTTCCGGTTGCGAATACTCTTTGCGCGGTGATTCGCGTCGCAGAAAAGGCGGAGCCGCGGGTCGATACGAGGAGAGGGCAATGAAGACTTATCTGGCGGAAGTTCTAGGCACGTTTCTATTGGTGTTCATCGGCACGGCTTCGGTGGTGACGGGCGGCTTCGGCGGCGCGCTGCCGCTTGGCCAGGAAGGTATCGGTCTGGCGTTCGGCATCGGCCTGATCGCGGCGGCCTATGCGATCGGCCCGATTTCGGGCGCGCACCTCAATCCGGCGGTGACGCTCGGTGTATTCCTCGCCGGGCGGATGCCGGCTGGGATGTGACGAAATGGGGCGTCAGCTCGGCCTTGCTGTGGGAGCTGATCGGCACTTTCACCTTCGTCACGGTGATCCTCGGCGTCACCAACGCCAAGCATACCACGGCCTTCGCCGGCCTCGTAATCGGCCTGACGCCCTTCGCCATCATCCCGGTGACCGGCACATCGCTCAACCCGGCCCGTTCGATCGGACCGGCGCTGTTTTCGGGAACTGCGGCGATCGGCCAGCTGTGGCTGTTCATCGTCGCGCCGCTGATCGGCGGCGCCATTGCCGGCGTGGTTGCCAAGGCCGGCATCTTCGAGAAGGACTGACTTTTCGGAAGCCCAACGAAAAAAGGCGCGGGTCGAGGCCCGCGCCTTTTTTTGTTGCGTCGAGAAATTCGTATGCCCGGATCAGGCCGCGAGGTCAAAACGGTCGGCGTTCATCACCTTGGTCCACGCCGCGACGAAATCCCTGACGAACTTCTGCCCGGCGTCCGCCGACCCGTAGACCTCGGCCAGCGCCCGCAGCTGCGCATGCGAGCCGAAGATCAGATCCGCGCGGGTGCCGGTCCACTTGACCGCCCCGGTCTTGCGGTCACGCGCTTCATAGACTTCATCGGAGCCGGCCGCCGGATCCCAGACAGTGTTCATGGAGAGCAGGTTGACGAAGAAATCGTTGGTCAACGTGCCCGGCCTGTCGGTGAACACCCCGTGCTTCGACTGACCGGTGTTGGCGCCGAGCACCCGCAACCCGCCAACGAGCACCGTCATCTCCGGCGCCGTCAAGGTCAGCAGCTGCGCCCGATCGACCAGCATCGCTTCGACCGACATCGGCGGCTTGCCCCTGACATAATTGCGGAAGCCATCGACTTTCGGCTCGAGCGCGGCGAAGGACTGGACATCCGTCTGTTCCTGCGAGGCGTCCATGCGGCCTGGCGTGAACGGCACCCCCACGTCATGGCCGCCGTCTTTCGCCGCCTTCTCGATCGCCGCTACGCCGCCGAGGACGATAAGGTCGGCAAGCGAGATCTTCTTGCCGCCGAACTGCGCTGCGTTGAACTCGCTCTGGATGCCTTCGAGCTTTTCGAGCACCTTGGCCAGTTGCGCCGGCTGGTTGACCTCCCAATCCTTCTGCGGCGCCAAGCGGATGCGGGCGCCGTTGGCGCCGCCACGCTTGTCGGAGCCGCGGAAAGTCGAGGCCGAGGCCCAGGCGGTCGAGACCAGTTCTGAGACGGACACGCCGGAGGCCAGGATCTTCGCCTTCAGCGAGGCGATATCCTGCTCGCTGACCAGTTCGTGGTCGACTGGCGGTATCGGATCCTGCCAGATCAGCTCTTCCTTCGGCACGAGCGGGCCGAGATAGCGGACGGCCGGACCCATGTCGCGATGGGTCAGCTTGAACCAGGCACGGGCGAAGGCATCGGCGAACTGATCAGGATTCTGATGGAAGCGCCGCGAGATCTTCTCATAGGCCGGGTCGACGCGCAAAGCGAGGTCGGTGGTCAGCATCGCCGGGGCGCGACGCTTCGACGGATCGTGGGCGTCCGGCACGGTGCCTGCACCGGCGCCGCCCTTGGGCGTCCACTGATGGGCGCCGGCCGGGCTCTTGGTCAGCTCCCATTCGTAGTTGAACAGATTGTCGAAGAAGTTGTTGCTCCATTTGGTCGGCGTCGTGGTCCAGGTCACCTCGAGGCCCGAGGTGATGGCGTCGCCGGCAATGCCGGTAGCGTGCTTGCTCGACCAGCCGAGGCCCTGCGCCTCGATGCCGGCGCCTTCCGGCTCCGGGCCGACCAGCGATGCATCACCGGCGCCGTGGGTCTTGCCGAAGGTGTGACCGCCGGCGATGAGCGCCACGGTTTCCTCATCGTTCATGGCCATGCGAGCGAAGGTTTCGCGGATGTCGCGCGCCGCGGCCAATGGATCGGGCGTGCCGTTCGGCCCTTCCGGGTTGACGTAGATCAGCCCCATCTGCACGGCGCCGAGATGGCCGTGAAGTTCGCGGTCGCCGGAATAGCGCTCGTCGGCGAGCCACTTGGTTTCCGATCCCCAGTCCACGTCCTGCTCGGGCTCCCAGACATCGGCGCGGCCGCCGGCGAAGCCGAAGGTCTTGAAGCCCATCGATTCCAGCGCGACGTTGCCGGTGAGGATCAACAGGTCGGCCCAGGAGATCTTCCTGCCGTATTTCTGCTTGACCGGCCACAGCAGCCGGCGCGCCTTGTCGAGATTGGCGTTGTCCGGCCAGCTGTTGAGCGGCGCGAAACGCTGCTGACCGGCGCCGGCGCCGCCACGGCCGTCGCCGATGCGATAGGTGCCGGCGCTGTGCCAGGCCATGCGGATGAAGAGCGGGCCGTAATGGCCGAAATCGGCCGGCCACCAATCCTGCGAATCGGTCATCACCTGGTGCAGATCCCCGATCACCGCATCGAGATCGAGGCTCTTGAATTCCTTGGCGTAGTCGAAGTCCTCGTCCATCGGATCCGAGAGGCTGGACTGCTGGTGGAGGACGCCAAGGTCGAGCTGGTTTGGCCACCAGTCACGGTTGCTCCTCCTTGCCGATCCATGTGGGACCGGGCATTTGCCGGCGCTGTTGTCGTCGGTTTTCGCGTCCATCTTTGCCTCCGATTTGTTGATTTTCCGGGATTTTGTTGATTTTCCGGGCAGGGCCAGCGAGCCGCGCCATCCTGGAATGGTTCCAGACTAGCCTGCCCGGCCGATAAACACAAATTGCCTTTGCTGTTTATTCTGATAGGTTTTTCTTATGATCGGTTTGACCGTCCGGCAGATGCATTATTTCGAGGCGCTGGCGCAGACGCTGCATTTCGGCCGCGCCGCCAAGCTCGCTGGCGTCAGCCAGCCGGCGCTGTCTTCGCAGATCGCCGAGATGGAGCTGCGGCTCAATTGTCGTCTGTTCGAGCGCGGCGGCAAGGCGGTGCGGATGACGGACGAGGCGCAGGGCTTGCTGCCGCGCATCGAGCGCATCCTTGCCGACGTCCGCGACATCGAGGCGACGGCCCGGCGCGGCCGCCCGGCGCTGGAAGGCCGCTTCCGGCTCGGCATCATCCCGACGGTGGCGCCCTATCTGCTGCCGCATGTGCTGCCGGAGCTGAAACGGCATTTCCCGGCCTTACAGCTGGAACTGCGCGAGGCGGTTACCGCGTCGCTGGTCGACGACACCAGCTCGGGAAAGCTCGACGCCTTCGTCGCGGCACTGCCCATCGATTACCCGGGCCTGGTCACCGAAGAACTTTTCTCGGACCGGTTCTTCCTTGCCGTGCCGGCCGGCGACCCCGCCTTCGCCTCACCGCCGGTGCCGCCGGAAAGCCCCGCGCTGGAAAGGCTGATGCTGCTGGAGGAAGGCCATTGCCTGCGCGAACAGGCGCTCGCCGTCTGCGGCAGCGTGCGGCCGGTGGCGATGGCAAGCTACGGCGCGACCAGCCTGACGACGCTCTTACAGATGGTGGCGCACGGGCTCGGCGTCACGCTCATCCCGGAAATGGCGGCAGGGCCGGCGAGCGCCATGCGCGACCTGAAGATCGTGCCGTTCCAGGAGCCGATGCCGCAGCGCACGATCTGCCTCGCTTGGCGGCGCAACAAGGTGCGCCACGACGAATGCGTCGAACTGGCCAAGATCATCCGCGGGCTGGATGCGGCGGTGCTGGCGGCGTAGAGCGGCGGATGTTGGATCCGGTTAGCCCGAAGCGGACCCGCAGGCCCCCTTCGAAAGGGACGACTTCAACCTTTTTCCCAGGCTGCGAGCAACGGGCCTTTGCTTCCGTAGACAGGGTCCTTGCGCGGCCGGCCGACCCTGGGGATCGTGACGACCGCCCTGTCATGATCGGCAGCGGTCGTACACAGGTCATAGGTGCCGGATGGAGGATAGGCGCCGACGACCAGAAAATCGTCGGATGCGGAAAGACGCTGGTGCCCGGTGCCGGCCGGAAGCACCGCGACGTCGCCGGCCTTCAGCGACAGCGTTCGCCCCTTGCTGCCGCCAAAGCGGACCTTGGCCGTGCCGCGCGCAACGCCCAGCACCTCGTGGATGCGCGAATGGTAGTGGACGTAACCGTAGATGCCGTTGCGCCAGCTATCGCCCCAGCCATTTGCTTCGAAAAGCGCCTCCATGACGGCCGCCGGATCGAAGTCTTCGGGCAGCTTCACAGCGCCGCGATAGACGACAAGCGGCCAGAACGGATGGTTGGGCACCAGGCCATCATCGCTGAACCGAAACGCGTTTGGTTTGCGCGGCCTCAGGAGGTCGGCAACCTCTCGCCTGTCCGGTCTGGCGATACCAGTGACCTGCTCGACGGCTTTCTTCGTGGTTTGCAGAATGCTCATGGTGGGCCCTTGGGGTTGGTGGAAGCTTCATGCCGATTAACCGGTTGGATGGCGGTCGGTTCCGCTGGCGGCAGAGATCTGCGAACGGTGCGGCAGTCATGGACGGTGCTTGGCGTCGCGACAAGATCCAGCACGACGAGGTGTGGAACTGGCAACAAATATTCGTCGGTCGGAGGCGGCGGCATTGGAGGGCGAGATGCGCCGTACCGTGAAACGGAAAGTCTGGTGTGACCCGAAGTCGACCTTCGCAGCCTGAATGGCTGCTTTGCGCCGCATCACAGCCGTTGGGTAGAGAAGATGGTCATCCCAAAAAGCCGAAAGTTCCGTTTGTTCGAATGATGACAACTAAGGAAATTAGGAAACAGCCTTTGCGCGCAATTCCGTGCTTTGGCGTTGCCGAGGGTGCTTCACTAGCATTGATCTTTTTGGTGCGGCATCCACGGCGCCGCGGCGTGCAGTAAGTGGAGAATACAATAGCGGTGAGGGCTGCGATCGGTGAGGTTCAGTGATGAATCATGTGCAGAGTACCAGGTCAAAATGTCTCCGCTCTGACTTCACCTTTATTAAACGACGGCCCTTGATTTTACCTCACCAGATAAGCGGCAGGGGGCGTAACGGCGCGCCGTCCCTCATTCCGTTATGCCTCGTTCTACTGTTGGCATCTCCGGCAAATGGTCAGTTGGCGCCCGAAGCGCCAGCGGTTGCCATAGCTAACGACAGCTCGTCGGTCGTGGTTTCCGAACATACCAAGGTCGACAAAGAACCGTGCAAGCCACAACCGAGCGCGCTCGGATCCTGTCTATCTAGAGAGCTGGTGCTCAGCGAAACACAGGCACTCAAGGAGGGTGCGCAAACGCGCCTGGGCGAGCATGAAGTGGCTTTACGCCGCGAATTGGCCGCAGCACGAGCGGAGCTACTCGTCATGCAGCGCAGCATACGTGAGCTAAGCGCCCAAGCACACGTGCTGGCAGACACGGTGGCTCAGCAAGCACAAGCCCTAAAAGAGCAGCAGCGAACAGACGAAGCGCTCGCGCTCGATCTGGAGACGGCGCAGCGCGTTATCGAAAGCTACAGGGCTGAAGCCAGTCTCTGGAACAGCGAGAAGGCTGCCGCGCTTGGCGCGCACCCCTCTATGGAAGCCTCCCAGCTTGCTGCGAAGCGAGCGCTTGATGACGAGCGGCACAAGGTTGAGTTCCTGGAACAAGAACTTGCCACGGCTCGCCAAACTATCGATGCTCTTAAGACAGGCGCAAATCTGGCAGCCGTCGAGCAGGCCACCGCCATAAGGGACCGACAGGTGGCCGAGGCCGCTCTAAAGCAGGTTCGAGAAAGACTCGAACGGGGACGCGAACGAGCAGATTCAGCTGTACGTGACCTCGATATTGTTCGCCAGGAGCGCGATGCTTTAAAGCAGAATTCGGTAGCATTGAGTGCGGCGCTCGACCAAGAGCGTGAAAGGGCTATCGGCCTGGCCCGCAGCCTCAGTGCGGCGCGTGAGGCAATTGATACTGTCAAGGGTAAGCGTCGGACTGCGGCTGTGGAGCGCGCGCCGAAAACACGTACCCCCGCGAGTGCACTTGCAAGTAGGTTATCGCGTTCGGGCGCCAAACCAGCCCGTAAACCGGGCTTGCCGGAAAAACAGAGAGTGAAGGTCCAAAAGTCGCCGCAAACTGCTCTGCTGGCAACCATACCTCTTCCCGCAGCATTGCTTCCAACACGGCCATCAAAAAGCTCGAGCCGCGCGAGTGAAGACTAGTGAGCGAAAGCCGCAGGGGAGACGACTATGAACAAGTATGTCGCAGCTGCGTTGGTGATCGGGACTACAATTGGGCCTGCCTCGGCACTTGAAGCAGGCGTGGGCGGTAGCGCCGGCGGTGTCGGAGTCGGTGCTGGAGTGAGCGCCGGTTCGCAAGGCGTATCTGTCGGGGCGGGCACGAGCGTCGACGGCGTAGGCGGAGCAAATGTTGGAACTTCGGTCGGTGCAGATGACGGGTCAGTCGACGCAGGCGTTGGTGCCGGCGGCAACGTTGGTGACACAAGCACAAGTGCCAGTGTGGGCGACGATCCGTCCGCCGAAAACGAGGCGGCTACCGCACCCGACAGTTCGACTGCAGCGACGGCCCCTGCCTCTGCCAAGACGGCCAGGCAATCCATCGTCCTGCCACCCGTCCTCAGGCCTTCCAAAGCCGGTGAGGGTGACTCCACCAAGGGGTATCCGTTTGGATCTCTGGGGCCACTGACACCGAAACCCGGTACGCCGATTGCGGTCGTGCGAACCTGCCGCGCGGCGATCATGGCCGCTGCAACGCCGCTGGGCGCCGTCCGTGTCCACGCGGTAAGCGCAGGCGCCTTGCATCAACGTCGGGGTGCAATCACGGCGCCGATCGAGGTGCGAATAGACTACGCAAGAGAAGACGGCATCGAAGTCCGGCAGGCGCAAGTCAGTTGTCGCCTCGATGCGTCGGGCAGGGTCACTGCAATAATATAGCACCAAGCCTGATTGACGGGGCTGCACGTCGACAGAGGGACGATCCGCTTCGCCATCTACAAGGCGGCGTTCTTCGGCGGTGGCGCCGGAGGTGAGGGCACGCTGACCTTCATGATCGCCGCTATCCCATCTCGGCTCGGCGGCATTTCGGGCGACCTCGCCTTCGAGCTTCTAAACTAGTCTAGCCCATCTGCGCCTCCCACCCCTCACGGCACAAATATCAAAAACACCCAGGTAAAAAACACCACAAGGTGCACCAGCCCGGTCAGGAACGTCGTTCTCTCCGTGCTAAAGCTCACATTGCAGATGAAAAGCGCCAGGACCAAAAGCACCGTGTCGGTCGCCGGCAGCCCCAGGGTCAGCCCTCTTCCGGTGAGCAGGCTGGCGGCGGCTATGCCCGGTATTGTCAGGCCGATCGTCGCGCAGGCCGAACCCATGGCGACGTTCAGGCCGCGCTGCAGTTCGTTGCTGAGTGCGGCACGGACCGCCGAAATCGCCTCCGGCATCAACACCAGCCCGGCGATCATCGCGCCGACAATGGCGTCGGCCTGCGGCACCTCATAGGCAATGAGCGCATCTTCGACGCTTGCCGCGACTTGCTCGGCCAGCATGACAATGCCGATCAGCCCGATCAGCAGGAGAATAGCGCCGGCGGCGAGGCTTTCGTGAGCGTCGGTTCGCACTGTGGCGCCGTGTGCTTGTGCGTCGATGAAATCGTCGCGGTGGCGGACAGTCTGCGCGAACAGAAAACCGGCATACAGCAGCACTGACAGCACGCTGACGAAGCCAAGCTGCGCCGCCGAGAACGTGCCGGGATCGGTGGTTCGCGTGTAGGTCGGCAGAATGAGCGTCATGACGCTCAGCGCGACCAGAACCGCCAGATAGGCGCTTGTGCCTTGGCGCACGATTGCCTGCTTGCGATGGCGCCAGCCGCCAAACGTCAGGCACATGCCGACAACACCGGTGGAGGTGATCATCACCGTCGAGAACACGGATTCGCGTGCAAGCGTCGGGTTGTTCGCGCCGTGCAGCATGATGGAAACGATGATCGACACTTCGATTGCCGTCACGGCGATGGTCAGCACCAACGTGCCGTACGGCTCGCCTACCCGCCGGGCCACCGCCTCGGCGTGGTCGAGCACCACGAAAATGGTGATGAACATGATCGCGCTCGACAGCGCGCCGATAAATATCCTGGTGCCCAGCGACCCTTCGTCCACCGACACCCCGCTGACCCTGACCGCGACAGCCATCGCCAGCGCGGCCAACGGCATGCCGTAGGAAATCGCCGATCTTGCGAAACCACTCATTGTCACCGTTTTGCCTTCCCGCGAATCCCGTGGAAGGGCGATTTGCAACCACTGTTGCGCACCGCGACCATCCAGAGGAATCGCATATGACAGGTCATGACGAGCTCAATCGCAGCGTACCCCACCCTTCAAGGGGAAGGGCAATCGCATTTGGAGTCTTGCGAAAATGGACCCCCACCCTAACCCTCCCCACAAGGGGGAGGGAACGCTGCCGCGCGCCCTTGCTTTCCTTTTGGCGACGAAACGCAGGCAATTTGCAAAGGTCGGCGCCACCGAAAGTCCCCCTCCCCCTTGTGGGGAGGGTCAGGGGTGGGGGTCCTCTTCGCAAGAATCCTCCTGCCCCCGCACACCTCGCCTGTCCCCTGGTCCGAAACATCATGTCATCCGCAGGCAAGCTCACACGCTAGCCGGGCGTGTTGGCCTTGACGACCTTCGTGCATTCGGGCGTCAGCTCGCTCATGTGACCGGCCAGGCATTTGACGACGCGGCCACCGCCCGGCAGCACGCCTTTGCACAATCTCTGGTAATCTGCCTGGCAGGCCTCACGCTCGGCCGCCGTCTGCGCCAGCGCCGCGGTGGCTGCCAGCTGCGTTGCCAAGAAAAGCACCCCTAACCCAATCCGCATGGAACACCCCCCTCAATATGTTGTCCAAACAACGCCTCCGTCACGCGTAGACGCAAGCCTTCTCAAGCCGTCTTCTGCGTCACCAATCCCAGTTCGTCGATCATCGCCTGGCGCATCAGGAATTTCTGCGGCTTGCCGGTCACCGTCATCGGCAATTCGGTGCGGAAGCGGATGTAGCGCGGGATCTTGAAATGGGCGATCTGGCCGGCGCAGAAGGCCTTGATCTCCTGCTCGGTGGTGATCTGGCCGGGCTTCAGCACGATCCAGGCGCACAGCTCCTCGCCATATTTCGGGTCGGGTATGCCGAACACCTGCACCTCCTTGACCTTGGGGTGGCGATAGAGGAACTCCTCGACCTCGCGCGGATAGACGTTCTCGCCGCCGCGGATGACCATGTCCTTGACCCGGCCGACGATGTTGCAATAGCCCTCGGCGTCGATGGTGGCGAGGTCGCCGGTGTGCATCCAGCCCTCTGCGTCGATGGCCTCGCGGGTCTTCTGCTCGTCATCCCAATAGCCCTTCATCACCGAATAGCCGCGCGTGCAGAGCTCGCCCGGCGCGCCGACCGCGACGGTAGCGCCTTCGGCGTCGATGGCCTTGACCTCGACATGCGGATGGACGCGGCCGACGGTCGAGACGCGCTTTTCCAGGGGGTCGTCGACGCTGCTCTGGAACGACACCGGGCTGGTCTCGGTCATGCCGTAGGCAATGGTCACCTCGGCCATGTGCATCAGCGATACCACCTTCTTCATCACCTCGATCGGGCATGGCGAGCCGGCCATGATGCCGGTGCGCAGGCTGGTGAGATCGAAGGAGGCGAAATCCGGGTGGTCGAGCAGGCCGACGAACATTGTCGGCACGCCGTAAAGCGCGGTGCAGCGTTCCGTTGCCACCGCCTTCAGCGTGGCGCCGGCATCGAACCCCTCGCTCGGGAAAACCATGGTCGCGCCCTTGGTGACGCAGCCCATCGTGCCCATCGACATGCCGAAGCAGTGGTAGAGAGGCACCGGGATGCACAGCAGGTCGTCGACGGTAAGCCGGATCGCCGCGGTGACGAAATTGCCGTTGTTGACGATGTTGTTGTGGGTCAGCGTCGCGCCTTTCGGCGCGCCGGTCGTGCCTGAGGTGAACTGGATGTTGATGGCATCGCCCGGTTTCAGCCCGTCGGAGATGCGGTCGAGCTTGTCATGTTCGTCGCGCCCGGCCATCGCCAGCACGTCGGCGAAATTGAACATGCCCGGCGAACTCTCCTCGTCCATGCGGATGACGATCTTCAACGCCGGCAGCTTGCTGGCGTCGAGCTTGCCGGGGGTGGCCGTGGCGATCTCCGGCGCCAGCGTTTCGATCATGCCGAGATAGTCGGAGCTCCTGAACTTGGCGGCGGTGACGAGCGCTCGGCAAGCGACCTTGTTCAAGGCATATTCCAGTTCGACCAGCCGGTAGGCCGGGTTGATGTTGACCAGGATCAGGCCGATGCGGGCGGTGGCGAATTGCGTCACCAGCCATTCCCAGCGGTTCGGCGACCAGATGCCGACGCGATCGCCTTTCTCGAGGCCGAGCGCCAGGAAGCCGGCGGCGAGCGCATCGACGGTCTCCGACAGCTCTTCCCAGGTAAAGCGCTTGTCCTGCTCGACGAAGACAGCGGCATCGAGCGTGCCGTATTTGCTGACCGTATCGGCAAACAGCGCCGGGATCGTCAGGTTGAGCAGCGGCACGCTGCGCTCGCCCGAGACATGCGCCGTGCCGTCGACCGGCGCAATGAACGAGCCGCCATCGCGCTTGCCGCGCAGGCTGGTGGCATTCTTCAACTCGTCGAGATTGATCGGCATCGCCGTGTCCTCCGCAGACCAGCCGAGCCTATCAGCCCCGCGGGGTGGTGGAAATCCCGTCGATGGTGGGGCTTGCGCTGGAACTCGCCTGTCAGGGCCGAAAACAAAAAACCCGCCTCGGCGGGCGGGTCTTCTGGGCCAATTGGCACCATAGCGAGATTAGTAGCATAGCTGCCGGCACAAAGCAAGAACAAAATTGCTGTGCTTTAGGGAAATCGCTTCGGCTTGGCGTCAGCGGCTTGGCGAAAGCCGAGGCGATATCCGATCTCCCCCCTTGCGGGGGAGATGCCCGGCAGGGCAGAGGGGGGTGTGAAGGATCGCCAAGTTCGACTTCAGCACCCCCAACCGGGAACGGATGAGGCTCCGATTGGCTGACAGGTCGGCGGGACAGCACCCCCCTCTGGCCTGCCGGCCATCTCCCCCGCAAGGAGGGAGATTGGCATCTTGGCCGACGGCGCCTGCTCCGCAATCGTCAACCCGAGTTCACCAACGCCATCCTGGCCGCAATATCGCGCAAGATCGCCTCGTCGGCCGCGGCGCGCATCTTCCTCGACGCCACGAGACAGGCCTGCGAGCGCAGGATCACGCCATCGGCCAGCACTTTGAGATGGTTGGCGCGCAGTGTCGAGCCTGACGTGGTGATGTCGACGACGATATCGGCCAATCCGGCCGCCGGCGCGCCTTCGGTGGCGCCCAGGCTTTCGACGATGCGATAGACCTGGATGCCGTGCTTTTGCGAAAAGAACTGCTGGGTCAGGCGCCAGTATTTGGTGGCGATCCTGAGCCGCCGGCCATGGCGCTGGCGGAAGTCGGCGGCGACGTCGTCGAGATCGGCCATCGTGTCGACATCGAGCCAGATGTCGGGCACGGCGACGACGACATCGGCATTGCCGAAACCGAGGCGGGCGATGATTTCGGCGCGCGCCTCGCAATCGGCAAGGTTTTCGCGCAGCAGATCCTCGCCGGTGATGCCGAGATCGACCGAGCCCTGGCCGATTTCGCTTGATATCTCTGAGGCGGACAGGAACGCTATTTCGACGCCGTCCATGCCATCGATACGGGCGCGGTATTTGCGCTCGTCGCCGGGCAGGCTGACGGCAAGCCCGGCCTTGGCCAGCACCTCCAGCGCCTGCTCCTTGAGCCGGCCCTTCGACGGCAGCGCCAGCGTGATCATGGCGCCTTCTCCCGCAGCGCCTCGATGCGGTCGAGCCAGACGGAAAAACCGACGCCGGGGATCGGCGTTTTTGCGCCGAGCAGCGTCAGCAGCCGGTCGTAGCGGCCACCGCCGGCGAGCGGCCGGTCGCCATCCTGCGCCGCGATCTCGAAGACCAGGCCGGTGTAGTAATCGAGCGGGCGGCCGAAGGCAGCGTCGTAGCGGATTTCAGACATCGGCAGGCCGAGGCTTTCGATGGCCGCCGCGCGGGCGGCAAAATTGTCCAGCGCGGCGCCCAGCGAAAGGCCGGCATCGGCGGCAAAGCTTTCGAGCGCCCCGGCGGCGCTGTCGAGCGGCACGTCGATCGCCAGAAACCCCTTCAGCGCCGCAAATGCCTCGTTCGACAGCCGCACGCTGCGCAATTCGGCCTTCTCGACCAGGCGCCGCGCGATTTCGGAGGGCGAACGCCCGGCCGTTGCCGACAGGCCGGCCTCTTCCATGCCGCCGGCGATACGCGCCGAAAGAGCGTCCAGATCGCCATCAAGGACAAGGGCGGCGACCGCGCCGGCGAGCTGGCTGTTGCGCGGCGGATTGGCGAGGTCGGCAAGGGCTGCCTCCAGCATCGCCGCCGAGCCGAAGGCGCGCGCCAGCCGCATGCGCCAGCCGCGCGGCAGGCCAAGCGCTGCCAGCACCGCCTCGAAAATGGTCTGGTCGCCGAGCGTGACCACCAGCTCGCCGCCGGGCAGCACCAGCGAGAGCAGCGCATGCGCATCGGCCAGCGAGCGGGCGTCGGCGGCGGCCGTGTCGCGGTCGCCGAGGTCCTCGATACCGGCCTGGAAGAATTCGTTGCCGCCCTCGCGGCGCTGGCGAAACACCTCGCCGAGATAGGAATAGCGGCGCGGCGTGCCGGCCTGGCTGGCAATGTGGTCGAGGCAGACCGGAATGGTGAATTCCGGCCGCAGGCAAAGCGTCTGCCCGGTCTCGCTTTCGGTGAGAAAGATGCGGCGGCGCAAATCCTCGCCGGCCATGTCGAGGAACGGGTCGGCCGGCTGCAGCACGGCGACTTCGACCGCATGGGTGTTGCGCGCGGCGAAGAGCGTCGCGATGTCGGATGCGATGGCGGGGTAGCGGGAGGTCATTGATCGGTTGGGCGCGAGGCACCCCCCTCTGTCCTGCCGGACATCTCCCCCGCAAGGGGGGAGATCGGCAGCTTGGGCCCCGGCACCTTTTCTCCAACGCCGGAGATTGGCGAAAGCAGGCGCGACATCCAATCTCCCCCCTTGCGGGGGAGATGGCCGGCAGGCCAGAGGGGGGTGTTCACGCGCCACCCTTCGCGCGGTCAGCCGCCTGCGCCGCCAGTATCTTCTTCACTTCGGCAACCAGCTCACTCTCCGCCACCGTCACCTGCGCCGGCCGTGCCGCGCGCCATTCGGCGTTATCGGCGATCTCGGCCGACATCCGTGCGCCCTCGATCAGGTCCTTGATCTGCACCTCGCCCTTGGCGCGCTCGTCGCCGCCCTGGATGACAGCGACGGGGCTGCCGCGGCGGTCGGCGTATTTCAGCTGCGCCTTCATGCCGGCGCCGCCGAGATACATTTCCGAGCGGATGCCGGCGGCGCGCAGCTCGGCCACCATCTTCTGGTAGCGGCCGAGGCTTTCCGTATCCTTGTCCATGGTGAGCACGACGACCGGCGCGATGACATCGGAACTATCGAGCTTGCCCAGGTTCTTCAGCGCCGTCATCAGCCGTGAGACGCCGATGGAAAAACCTGTCGCCGGCACCGGCTCGCCGCGAAAGCGCGAGACGAGACCGTCATAACGGCCGCCGCCGCCAACCGAACCGAAGCGCACGATCTGGCCGTCCTCATTGGGGATCTCGGCCAGCAGCTCGGCCTCGTAGACCGGGCCGGTGTAATATTCGAGGCCACGCACGACGGAGGGGTCGATGCGGATGCGATCCTCACCGTAGCCGCTTTGTGCGACCATGGTTCTTATCTGCTCCAACTCTGCAAGACCCTCAACAAAAGAGGCGTTCGTGATGCCCAGATGTTCGAGTTTCCTTTCCTCGATAAGATTGCTGACACCGGGGTTGATGGATCCCAGTGTCTGGATAATTTTTTCGGGATCATGCTGCGCCATGACTGTGAAATAGCTGATGACAACGTCGATTTGCGCATTGTCCAGCCCGGCGCCTTTGGTGAAATCACCGCTCTCGTCCTTGCGCCCGGCGCCCAAAAGCAGGCGCACGCCCGCGACGCCAAGCTTGTCCAGCTTGTCGATGGCCCGCAGCACGGTCAGCCGGCGGCCCGCATTCTCGTCGCCGCCGAGGCCGATGGCCTCCAGCACGCCGTCGAGCACTTTTCGGTTGTTGACACGGATGACGTAGTCGCCGCGCTTGATGCCGAGCGCCTCCATCACGTCCGCCATCATCATCGCCATCTCGGCATCGGCCGCAACGCCCGGGGTGCCCACGGTATCGGCATCGAACTGCATGAACTGGCGGAAGCGGCCGGGGCCGGGCTTTTCGTTGCGAAACACCCAGCCGGAGCGATAGCTGCGATAGGGTTTCGGCAGGCGCTCGAAATTCTCGGCGACAAAGCGCGCCATCGGCGCGGTCAAATCGTAGCGCAGCGACAGCCACTGGTCGTCGTCGTCCTGGAACGAGAACACGCCCTCGTTCGGCCGGTCCTGGTCTGGCAAAAATTTGCCGAGCGCGTCGGTATATTCGATCAGCGGCTGGTCGACCGGCTCGAAACCGTAAAGCTCGAAGACCGAGCGGATCGTCGCCATCATCTTCTCGACGGCGCGCAGGTCGGCGGCACCGCGGTCGACAAAGCCGCGCGGCAGCCGCGCTTTCATCTTTTCGGATTTGTCGGCCATGGGATGGGTACTCGGTGTTTCGTGGCGTTCCGGGGATCGGCTAAATAACCGATTTCCACGGCGCCGGTGTCCTAACCGATGCAGCCGGGAGCGGCAAGGGTTTGCGCTTCTCCTCCCCCCTTGTGGGCCTGTTGCGTAATTCGCTGATTGTGATTCTCTGAGACGAAGCTCGGAGGGAATCGCGATGGCAGTGAAGCAGATGGGCCAGTTGAGCTTGGCGGAGGCTTTTCTGGGCGGCAAGTTGGCTGGCGGTTCTTCACCGCTTGATCGATTGTCGGGTCTGGTGAAGTGGTATCGCTTCGAGAAGCTGCTCAACCCGCTGCGCGATGGCGGACCCGGACGGGCAGCTTGGCCACCGCTGGTTCTGTTCAAGGCGCTTTTGCTGCAGTCACTCTACGGCCTGTCGGATCGCGAACTTGAGGAGGCGCTTGGCGACCGGCTGTCGTTCCGGCGCTTTGTAGGGCTCGGGCTGGAGGAGAGCGTTCCCGACCACACGGTGCTTTCGCGTTTTCGCAATCTGCTTGTCGGCGAAGGGCTGCTGGAGAAGCTGTTTGGCGAACTGGACCGGCAGTTGGAGAAAGCCGGTGTTATCCTGAAGCGGGGAACGATGCT